>NZ_JBYOKO010000001.1:0-759474 GCF_057799275.1 Chryseobacterium sp. 14P4.3.2 | reverse complement strand
TTGAGGGGAAAATGATATGATTTACCTATATATATAAATAGACATCTATATTATATAGCGTAGAGGGAAACGCCTATTATCACTTCTCTCCTATTTATATTGTATCTATTTATTCCTTTGATTCAACTTTTCAACTATAATGGACAGTATCATTAATTATTTTCCGGAGATCATTTATAAGAATGATAAAAAACCATAGCCCTGATAGGAATGGTTACCCCGCAACAGGAAAGGGAATGCTGTCGGGTTTGAGCGAAGGGAGGTTTGGGAGTGAGGAGTATAAATGAATAGCAGGATAAAGCTCCTTATAAAAATAGTAAAACAAGGTATACATTTGCCTATAATTCTATTTCCACGAGCAAAAAAAAACATTCCGTAAGAATCCTGAGTGTCAGGGAATCCTACGGAATGTGAATATAAGATATGGATGAAATTCTTAATTCAGAACATATGATGTTCCGTCTCTTCCATCTTTTAATTCAATTCCTTCAGCAAGCAATTTGTCTCTAATCTGATCTGAAAGGTCAAAGTTTTTAGATTTTCTTGCCTGATTTCTAAGTTCGATCAATACTTTCAAGGTCTGATCAAGCTTTTCATTATTATTTTCTTCTACAGACTGTAATCCCAGAACATCAAAGATAAAGGCATTCAATGTAGATTTTAAATCTTCAAGATCTTCTGTAGATATTGTCTCTTTATCATCTTTTAGAGCGAAGATATATTTTACTGCTTCGAACAAGTGGGCAATCAGGATTGGTGAATTGAAATCATCTGTTAATGCGTCATAACATTTGTTCTTCCATTCTTTAAGACTGAAGCCTGACTGTTTTGTATCGTCAGGAGTAACTGAGTTTAATACTTTTACGGCTTCCATCAATCTGATAAATCCTTTTTCGCTGGCCATCATGGCATCATTGGAAATATCCAGAACGCTTCTGTAATGTGCCTGCAGAAAGCAAAAACGTACAATTGACGGATGAAAAGGTTTCTCAAAGAAGTCATTATCTCCGGTTACCAACTGCGTCGGAAGAATATAGTTTCCTGTAGATTTACTCATACGCTGGGAATTCATCGTCAGCATATTGGCATGCATCCAGTAATTAACGGGAGCAGTATCATTACAAGCTTTCCCTTGTGCAATTTCACATTCATGATGTGGGAATTTTAAATCCATTCCTCCACCATGGATATCGAAGGTTTCTCCTAGATATTTTGTACTCATTGCTGTACATTCAAGATGCCATCCCGGGAATCCTTCTCCCCACGGGGAGTTCCATCTCATAATATGAGCTGGGGATGCTTTCTTCCAAAGGGCAAAATCCTGAGGATTCTTCTTCTCACCCTGACCGTCCAGGTCTCGGGTATTAGCAAAAAGTTCTTCTATGTTACGTTTTGAAAGTTCACCGTAGTTCAGACCTCTTCTATTGTATTCCAGTACGTCAAAGTATACTGAGCCATTGCTTTCATAGGCAAATCCTCTATCAATCAGCTTTTGAGTCAGCTCAATCTGTTCTACAATATGTCCTGTAGCTGTAGGTTCAATATTTGGAGGAAGCAGATTGAACATATCCAAAACTTTATGGAAATCCACTGTATATTTCTGTACGATTTCCATTGGTTCCAGTTTTTCTAGTCTGGTCTGCTTTACGAATCTGTCATTATCTACATTTCCGTCATCGGTAAGATGTCCTGCATCTGTAATATTTCTAACGTATCTTACTTTATACCCTAAATGCATTAGGGTACGGTAAATAAAATCAAAAGAAAGGAAGGTTCTTACATTTCCCAAATGTACATTGCTGTACACCGTAGGTCCGCAGACGTACATTCCTACGTTTCCTTCTAAAATAGGTTTGAATATTTCTTTTTCTGCTGTAAGAGAGTTATATATTTTTAATTGCATTTATTTTAAGTTAAAAGATTTAATGATTCAAGATTCAAAAATTAGTTAAAAAATAATTCTGTCACAACAAATAATCGTTGTGATGAAAATTTTATCTGAAATTTTTTTAAATTTTATCATAATTAAATCGCTTTTAAATGGTGCTGCAGATGATTCAGGTAATCATTGATCATAAATTCCAATGTCAAAACCCGAGGTTCTGCTTTTGTGGTATCACAAGTTCTCTGCAGTGCTGTATCAGGAATATTTTCAACGATATGAGCAATCTGATCATTTAAAGCCTTCCACAGGTGAATCAAATCTAATGTCGGAACGTTCTGATAGTCCTGAGCTTTCACCCAGGCGTTCTGATCGTATACAATATTCTCGTTCTCCTTATACTGCGTGACTACAAATCTACGGATATTCGTAAAAGCGCTGTCACAAAGATGCCCAATAATTTCTTTTTTAGACCATTTATCAGGTGAGATCTTCTCTGACCACTCTACTTCAGTGATATTTTGAAATCTCTGAAGCTCATTATCCGTGATATCTCTAAGGATCTGATATTTCATTTCGTGTTAATCCAGTTTTGCATGGCTCCCTACGTAATGTAAGAATTCCTGTCTTGTAATAGGATTTGTTCTGAAGATCCCACTGAGTTCTGCTGTAATAGTGGAGCTTGCTGTATCTTTTATTCCTCTGCAGTTTACACAAAGGTGTTTTGCATCGATGATACAAGCTACATTTTTCGTTCCCAATGCTTCTTTTAAAGCATTTACGATCTGCATGGTCAATCTTTCCTGAACCTGTGGTCTTTTGGCGTAGTAGTCCACAATTCTGTTAATTTTTGAAAGACCAATTACTTCTCCGTTGGAGATATAAGCAACGTGTGCTCTTCCTATAATAGGTAAAAAGTGATGTTCACAGAATGAATATACCGTGATATCTTTTTCTACCAACATCTGACGGTATTTATATTTATTGGAAAAAGTAGATATACCCGGCTTATTTTCAGGGAGAAGTCCTCCAAAAATTTCATTCACATACATCTTGGCAACACGCTTTGGGGAATCTTTTAAGGAATCATCAGTCATATCTAATCCCAGGGTCTCCATAATTTCTCCAAAAAGCGCAGTAATTTTTTCTATTTTTTCCTGTGGCGATTTATCAAAAGCATCTTCCCTTATAGGCGTATGTTCTTTTCCAGTGAAAATATCATCGTCGTTATCAGTAAAATCAACCATTTTTATTTAATTTGCAGCAAAAATACGGATAATATCCATTCCTCTATTTTTTCCGAAAGTTTTTTATTAATTTTTTGGATCGTCAGGAACCTCTATGATTTCTATAATTTGAATCATGAAGGTTTCAATTGGGATGAAAAACATTATCTTTTATAACCTACTCTGATTAAAAAGTATATGATTATTGTCGAAGAAGTACAAAACAAGAACCATAAGAGGGAATTTCTTGAATTCCCTGCACAACTTTATCAACACGACAAAAATTATATCCGTCCTTTAGATAAGCATATTGAAGAAGTCTTTGATCCTGAAAAGAATAAGTTCTTCAAAAATGGAGAATGTAAAAGGTTTTTGTTTAAAAGAAATAGTAAAACGATTGGCAAAGTTGCCGTTTTTATCAATTCCTGCTATGAGCAGAAGCAGCCAACGGGAGGAATAGGTTTCTTTGACTGTATTAATGATCAGGAAGCTGCTAATTTTATATTTGACCACTGTAAAAATTGGCTTCAGGACAGAGGAATTGAAGCAATGGATGGACCTATTAATTTTGGTGAACGTGATAAATTCTGGGGGCTTTTGATAGAAGGATTTATTGAACCTTTGTTTGGAATGAACTATAACTTTCCTTATTACAGGGAACTTTTTGAAAATTATGGTTTTCAAATTTATTTTGAGCAGCTCTGCTTTACAAGGCCTATTTTTGCAGAAGTTTCGCGGGTTTTTACCATTGCGCATGAAAAAAACAGAAGAAATCCTGCCATCTCCGCAAGGCCGATGAAGAAGAATAATCTGTCTAAGTTTGCTAAAGATTTTACTGAAGTTTATAATAAAGCATGGGCCTCTCATGGTGAAGGGAAGCAGCTGGAAGCAGCTAAAGTACTGAAAATGTTTAATACCATGAAACCTATTATCAATGAGCACATCTCCTGGTTTGTGTATGAGAATGAAACCCCCATCGCAATGTGGATCAATATTCCTGACCTCAACCAATGGTTTAAATATCTAAATGGAAAATTCGGAATTTTTGAAAAGCTTAAATTTTTGTTGTTAAAGCGGTTTAAAAAGAATGAAAAAATGGTTGGTCTTGTCTTCGGTGTGGTACCGGAATGGCAAAAGAAAGGGATTGATGGGTATATGATCTGGGAAGGCACCCAACATTTAAGAAAGCATACGGGTTTCACAACTACGGAGCTTCAGTGGATTGGTGATTTCAATCCTAAAATGGTTAAGATTGCAGAAACTCTTGATACCACAGTCACCAGAAAACTGGCTACTTTCCGATATTTATTTGACAGAAACAGAGCGTTTGAGAGGCATTCGACCTTATAATCCGTAATTTTTTTATTGCATCATTTTTTAAATAATAAAAAAATAGTATTTTTGAACCTAACCATTGAACAAACTTAAATAAAACAAACTCAAAATGAGAAAAGTAATTATATGCGCTTTATCCGCTGCATTTGGTATCATTAATGCCCAAAATTTAACACCTGGCTCTTACCAGCCTAACTATTCAAGTACTCTTTCTGTAAATAGCCTTGGTGGTGACCATGCTGTATTCGGAGTAAAATCAGAAAATTCAGGAAGAGCATTAAAATATGATGAAATTATTGGTTCACCTTATTATAATACTGAATTCTTCATGGCTAAAGTAGCAGAAAACTTTGATAAGGTACCTGTAAGATACAACAGCTATACGGATGAAATAGAATTCCAAAAAGAAGGAAAACCATTAGTTCTTCCCAAAGAAGATCAGTATGCCAGAATTGAAATAGCTTCGCCTAAGAATACTTTAGTATTTCTACAGACAAACGATGAACTAAGCGGTTATTTTTTTGAGATTGTAAACGGTAAAAATAAACTATACAAAAAGGTAAAGACTAAGTTTAATGATGCTGTTCCGGCTGCCAATTCTTACGCATCCGATAAAGCAGCTTTCTTCAAAGCTTTAGATCCGGTTTATTATATCCGTACAGAGCAGGGTTTTATAAAAAAACCTAAAAAAATAAAAGATATTCTGGAGGTCTTTCCTGGTAAAAAAGAAACTGTAGAAACATTCATTAAGTCCAATAACATTAAATTGAATAAAGAAGAAGATCTAATAAAAGTAGTTGCTTTTTTAAATGCATAAAATTAAACCCTGTGAATATTCACAGGGTTTCTTTCATTTATGGTACTTTTATTAGAATAGCTCACCGGCTACTTTTTTAATATTATCACTTTTACCCATTGAGTAGAAATGTAAAACCGGAACTCCAAAGTCTAAAAGTTCTCTGCATTGGGCAATTGCCCATTCTATTCCGATTTGCTTTACCGCTTCATTATTCTTTGCATTTTCGACTTCATTGATCAGCTCTTCAGGAAGGTCTATTTTGAATACCTGAGGTAGGATTTTCAAGTGTTTCTTTGTCGCTATGGGCTTAATTCCGGGAATAATCGGAACTGTGATTCCCATTTCTCTTGCTTTCTGAACGAATTCAATATACTTTTTATTGTCAAAGAACATTTGGGTGACGATATAATCTGCTCCGGCGTCTACTTTTTGTTTCAGCCACTTCAGGTCATAATTCATGGAGGGAGCTTCCATATGTTTTTCCGGATATCCGGCTACTCCAACACAGAATTTATTAAGCTCGTCACAAACCTGTTCTTCATTATGCAGGTATTTCCCTCTTCCCAGATCATTAATCTGATTGACCAAATCCATTGCACTGGCATGTCCTCCCTGTGTAGGCTCAAAATATTGATGTCCTTTCATTGCATCACCTCTCAAGGCCATTATATTTTCTATTCCAAGGTACATACAATCTACCAGAAGGTATTCTGTTTCCTCTTTGGTGAAGCCACCACAAAGAAGATGCGGAACAGTATCTACGTTATATTTATGTTGGATCGCGGCACAAATCCCTAAGGTTCCGGGGCGCATTCTGGTAATACGGCGTTCCATCAATCCATTCCCTTTATCAAGATAGATATATTCTTCTCTTGAAGTAGTAACATCAATGAAAGGAGGTTTGAATTCCATCAACGGATCTATATTCGTATAGAGGTCTTCAATACCAATCCCCTTTTGTGGTGGAACGACTTCTAAGGAGAATAAAGTTTTTCCATTTGCGTTTTTAATGTGTTCTGTTATCTTCATGTCAATTTTAATCTGCTAAATTGGGTGACAACCATTTTCTTGCTTCCTGCATGCTACAACCTCTTCTTGCAGCATAATCCTTAAGCTGGTCTTCTGTAATTTTTCCTAAGCCAAAATATTTTGCGTGCGGGCTTCCGAAATAGTATCCGGAAACTGACGCTGTAGGAAACATGGCTAAGCTTTCTGTAAGAAACACACCGGTATTTTCTTCTACTTTTAAAAGATCCCAGATGGTTTTCTTTTCCAAATGATCAGGACAAGCCGGATAACCTGGTGCAGGACGGATTCCTTTGTATTTTTCAGCAATCAAATCTTCGTTGCTCAACTGTTCCTGGACTGCATACCCCCAATATTCTGTTCTGACTTTTTTATGTAAAAACTCGGCATAAGCTTCTGCGAAACGGTCAGCAAGGGCTTTTACCATAATCGAATTATAATCGTCATGGGCTTTTTCATATTCTGTGGACAGTTCATCTGTCCCAAAGCCTGTACTTACACAAAAAGCTCCCATGTAATCGGTTTTACCAGAGCTCTGAGGGGCAATAAAATCACTTAACGCCAGGTAATCTTTTCCTTTTGATCTTTGAGCCTGCTGTCTTAGTGTTAAAAATCTAGCCTGCTCTTTATTATTTTGATCAAAAATTAAAATATCATCGGATTCATTTGAATTAGCTTTAAAAATTCCAAAGATTGCTTTTGCTGTTAAAAGCTTTTCGTCTAAGATTCTCTTTAAAATAACCTGGGCATCTTTGAATAATTCTCTAGCCTGAGCACCTACGACCTCATCTTCTAAGATATTCGGGTACTTCCCATGTAAATCCCAGCTTCTGAAGAATGGCGACCAGTCGATGAAAGGTAATAATTCTCTCAGGTCCTGATTTTCAACTACTTTTATACCTAGATTATTTGGGATGAAAATATCTTCATTTTTCCAATCTATTTTGAAACGATTATCTCTTGCTTCTTCAATAGAAACATAGTCTTTGTCTACCTGTCTGTTCAGAAATTTTTCTCTGAAGTCTGAATAATCACTCTTCAGATCTGAAACATATTCTTTATTCCGGTCACCCAATAATGAACTTACTACATTTACTGCCCGTGAAGCATCATTAACATGAACAACAGCATTTTTATATTTTAAATCTATTTTCACAGCGGTATGAGCTTTTGAAGTTGTAGCACCACCAATCAGTAAAGGGAAATTCAGATTCTGTCTTTCCAGTTCTGAGGCTATATACACCATTTCATCTAAGCTTGGAGTGATCAAGCCGCTTAATCCAATGACATCTACTTTCTGATCAATAGCTGTCTGGATAATTTTTTCGGCAGGAACCATAACACCAAGATCTACGATTTCATAGTTGTTACATCCTAAAACTACACTTACAATGTTCTTTCCGATATCATGTACATCTCCTTTTACTGTAGCCATCAGGATTTTTCCGTTGGCAGGTCTTGAGCCGTCTTTTTCAGCTTCAATGTAAGGCTGCAAATAAGCAACTGCCTTTTTCATTACTCTTGCTGATTTTACAACTTGTGGTAAAAACATTTTCCCGCTTCCAAATAAGTCTCCTACAACTCCCATTCCAGTCATTAGGTTAATTTCTATCACATGAAGGGGTTTTGCCGCTAATTGTCTGGCTTCTTCTACATCTTCTTCAATAAAACGGTCAATTCCTTTTACCAAAGCATGGGTAATCCTTTCCTGTAACGGTTTATTTCTCCATTCCAGGTCTTCGGTTTTCTCTTTTTTTACTGATTTGTGTTTTTCAGAATAGTCGAGAAGTCTTTCTGTAGCATCTTCTCTTTTATCAAGAATTACATCTTCTACAAGCTCAAGAAGTTCTTTATTGATCTCATCATAAACTTCCAGCATCGCTGGGTTTACAATACCGATATTCATCCCGGCCTGGATCGCATGATAAAGGAATACGGAGTGCATTGCTTCTCTTACGGTATCATTTCCACGGAATGAAAATGAAACGTTACTCACTCCCCCACTTACAGAGGCGTAAGGAAGATTTTGCCTTACCCATCGCGTTGCTTCGATAAAATCGATGGCGTTTCTCCGGTGTTCATCCATTCCTGTTGCAACGGGAAAAATATTTAAATCGAAAATGATATCTTCTGCAGGGAAACCAATCTGATTGACCAAAATATCATATGACCGTTGTGAGATTTCTTTTCTCCTTTCAAGATTATCTGCCTGTCCAACCTCATCAAATGCCATTACAATTACAGCGGCACCATATCTCTTAATGGCTTTGGCATGTTTGATAAATTCTTCTTCCCCTTCTTTCAGACTGATTGAGTTTACCACACATTTTCCCTGGGCAACCTGCAGACCTGCCTCTAAGATTTCCCATTTGGAGGAGTCTACCATGATCGGGATTCTGGAGATATCCGGTTCTGAAGCGATTAAGTTCAGAAATTTAATCATTGACGCTTTTCCGTCAATCAGTCCATCATCAAAGTTAACGTCCAGAATCTGGGCTCCTCCTTCTACCTGATGGCGGGCAATATCTAATGCTTCAGAGAATTTCTCCTCTTTTATAAGTCTTAAAAATTTTTTGGACCCGGCAACATTGGTTCTTTCACCAACATTGATGAAATTACTTTCCGGGGTTATGATAAGAGGCTCAAGGCCTGATAATCTTAAATACTTCATCGATTTTATTCTTCTAAAATATAGTAGGCATTATTTGCATTCTGCCTTAATAAATCTCTATGCTTACCTAAAGCGGCAAACAGTGGAAATCTTTTATAAGCTAAACCATGTTCTCTGGCAAAGCCTTCAATCTCTTCTGTGATCTCATTGTAATACATATAGCTGTAGTTCGGAAACAGATGATGGGCAACATGAAAATTAAAATTCCCCAATACGTTTCTTACCAGCCAGTTATTTTCTTTTAAATCATTAGTCACTTCCAGCTGATGGCGAAGCCAACTAAACGGAAGTCCGTTTTTCTGATCCAGTCTTGGAAAAGCATTATCAGGAAGCGGATGCAAGGGTAATAAAACAAACAAAGCAAAAATACTTGCTGAGATTACCTGTAAAAACCATGCTCCCAGTGCCAGACCAACGGATACTTTAAAGAACACGACAGGAATCAAAATCTGATAAAAAAAGTAGAATAACTTATAACTGATCATTTTTACTTTTTCTCTAACAGGTATTCTTCCCTGGGTTTTCAAAATCACTCTTTCCTTATCAAAAAAATCTCTAAAGTCTCTTATAAACATCCAGTTGAATAAATACAACGGATATACTAAAAAGAAGAACTTATCCTGATATTTCTGAATCCCTTTAGCTTTTATCCATGGAACTATTAAAAGCAGCCCGCTCTGTTCAATATCTGTATCCCATCCATCTACATTCGGATAAGCATGATGGCTTGCTATATGTCTTTTTTTCCAGATATAGGAATTGGCTCCCACAAAATCAAAAATGTGCAATACCATCTCATTCAACCTTCTACTTTTGTATATATTATGATGGGCGGCTTCATGAATCAGGTTTAAATAAATCAAAACCAAAAAAATTCCCATTGCAATAAAACTAAGAATATAAATCCAATGCTTTTCAGCATTAAGAACAGCAACGAAGTATAAACTCACATAGATCAGCGGCAGTATAATAGCTTTGATCTGAATGTAGATATCCCTGTTCTCAGGAATTGCTTGTACCCTTTGGTTCACTTTCTTTCTGAGTTCATTAAACAATCGGGCATCATCTGAATCTTTTAAATAAATCGGCTTTTCCATCTGAATAGATTTTATGATTTATTTAAAGTTAATATTTATAATTCAGCGGACATTATTGATTTTAATTAAAAAAATCTATCAAATAACTAAAATTCCTTCAATTTTCTTGGTGGATAATTTTCTACCAAATCAGCAATCGCTTTTATATGTTCTGGTGTAGTACCACAACATCCTCCGATAATATTAATCAATCCTTTTTCTGTATATTCTTTAATCTGTCTTGCCATATCTTCCGGTGTTTCATCATACTTTCCAAAAGCATTTGGCAGACCTGCATTAGGATAAGCTGAAATATAGAATTCTGAGTTATGAGCCAATGTTTCGAGATAAGGAGTAAGCTGATCTGCTCCTAATGCACAGTTGAATCCTACACTTAGCAAATTCAGGTGGGATACAGAGATCAAAAATGCCTCAGCAGTCTGACCGCTCAAGGTTCTTCCTGATGCATCGGTAATCGTTCCGGACACCATAATGGGAATTTCAATACCTCTTTCTTCCTGCAATTCGTCAATGGCAAACAAAGCTGCCTTAGCATTCAGTGTGTCAAAAATGGTCTCTACCAAAAGAATATCTGATCCTCCATCCAGCAAAGCTTCACATTGTTGTCTATAAGCTACCCGCAATTCTTCAAAAGTGATGGCTCTATAGCCCGGATCATTCACATCAGGGCTTAAGCTTGCCGTTCTGTTGGTTGGACCGATAGATCCGGCAACAAATCTCGGTTTATCCGGATTTTTTGCAGTGTATTCATCACAAGCTTTTCTGGCAATTTTTGCGGACTCATAGTTCAGTTCATACACGAGATCCTCCATATGATAGTCTGCCATGGCAATTGTTGTTCCTGAAAACGTATTGGTCTCAATGATATCAGCTCCTGCTTCCAGATATTTTTTGTGAACTTCTTCTATTGCGTAAGGCTGTGTCAGAGAAAGCAGGTCATTGTTTCCTTTTACAGGATGTTCCCAGTCTTTGAAACGTTCTCCTCGGTAGTCTTCTTCTTCAAATTTATAACGCTGAAGCATTGTCCCCATTGCACCGTCGAGGATTAAAATTCTTTCCGTTAAAGCTTTATATAATGGTTCTGAATTTTTCATTTTTTATCTATTTTGGCTAAAGCCGTTGGATATTTTGATCATCAAAACGGGACAAAGCCCGTTTCTCCTGAATTAATCTAAAGCCTGTTTAAGGTCTGCAATGATATCATCCACATTTTCCAATCCTACTGAACAACGTACAAGTCCTGCTGTAATCCCTACTTCATTTCTTTCTTCATCTGAAAGTTTGGAATGGGTAGTGGACGCCGGGTGCGTAACGATCGTTCTTGTATCACCTAAATTGGCAGAAAGTGAACACATTTGTATCTTATCCAGAAAGTTTCTACCACCTTCTATTCCACCTTTGATTTCAAAGGCAACAATATTTCCTCCAAGCTTCATCTGCTTTTTGGCTACTTCATAACTTGGATGAGATTTCAGGAATGGATATTTTACAAGTTCTACATTCGGATGGCTCTCTAAAAACTCAGCTACCTTCAACGCATTTTCACAATGCTTTTCTACACGGATTGCCAACGTTTCCAAACTTTTTGATAATACCCAGGCATTAAAAGGAGATAATGCAGGTCCTGTATTTCTTGCAAATAGATAAATTTCCCTGATCAGGTCTTCTTTTCCTACTGCTATTCCTCCCAGAACTCTTCCTTGCCCGTCAATCAGCTTCGTTGCAGAATGTACCACAACATCTGCACCATATTTGATTGGCTGTTGAAGATAAGGTGTTGCAAAACAGTTATCTACAATAAAAATAAGATTATGTTTTTTCGCAATCTGTCCGAAAAACTCAAGATCCAGAATTTCAATAGCGGGATTGGTAGGAGTTTCAAGGTATAAAATTTTTGTATTCGGTTTAATATACTGTTCTACATTCTGTGCATCTTCTGCTTTGAAATAAGTGGTTTCAATATTCCATTTCGGGAAATACTTTGTGAATAAAGTATGAGTAGACCCGAAAACCGACTGGCAGCTTACAATATGATCTCCGGCATTTAATAATGCAGCAAATGTAGAATAAATTGCTGCCATTCCGGTTGCAAATGCATAACCAGCCTCTGCACCTTCCATTTTTGCAATTTTCTCTGTAAACTCTGTTACATTAGGATTGGAAAACCGGCTGTACAGGTTTTTAGATTTTTCTTCGGCAAAGCTGGCTCTCATATCTTCTGCATCCTGAAAGATAAAGCTGGATGTAAGATATAATGGTGTGGAGTGCTCATCAAACTGAGTTCTTTCTGTCTGCGTTCTTATTGCTGATGTTTCAAAATTTTCCATATAGTTTTAATTAATTGACCAATGCAGCAGTCTAACCATGAGATTCTTCGCTTTTGCTTAGAATGATCATCATTGGTAAACTGCTACATTATTATACTGTTGCCTTAATATTATTTCGTTTCACTTAGTCTTAAAATATCTCCAAAAACACCTCTTGCTGTTACCAGTGCTCCAGCTCCGGCTCCCATGATAACGATTGGGTTTTCACCGTAGCTTTCTGTATAAATTTCAAAGATGGAATCTGAACCTTTCAATTGTCCTAATGCTGAAGTTGCAGGAACAGAAATCAATTTTACATCCAATTCTCCTTTCTCTTTCTGAAGATCACCATGCAAATCACCTACATATCTCAATACATGACCCGGCTCCTGATTTTCTTTGATTTTTTGATATTCTTCGTCTAATTCTTCCAGCCTTGTAAGGAACTCTGATTTTGAAACTTCAAGTAAGCTTTCAGGAACAAGGTTCTGGATATTAATATCTGAGAATTCATTGATTAAGTCTAATTCTCTTGCCAGGATCAATAATTTTCTTGCCACATCATTTCCTGATAAATCTTCTCTTGGATCCGGTTCGGTATAGCCTTTTTCTAACGCTTCATTGATAATGGTTGAAAATTTATCGTTTCTCAAAGAAAAATTATTGAAAACATAGCTCAATGTTCCGGAGAAAACTCCTTTAATTCTTGTAATATTTTCTCCTGAAAGGTGTAATAATTTGATTGTATCAATTAATGGAAGACCTGCTCCTACATTGGTTTCATAGAGGTAACGTCTGTTCTTTTTATTCAAAGTATATCTCAACTTGCGGTATTCTTCGATAGGCAGTGTATTGAAAATTTTATTGGAAGAAACAAGGTCAAAGCCGTTTTCTGCCAGCGTATGGTAGTTTTTGACAAAATCTTTACTTGCTGTATTGTCAACAACGATCAGGTTTTCCAGTTGATTTTCGTTGGAGAAATTAATCAGCTCTTCAACTTTTGACGGATGTTCTGCTGTAAGCACCTCATCACTCCAGTTAGATTCAAATCCTTTTTTGTTGAATGCTATTTTTCTGGAGTTAGCTACAGCCACTACCTTAAGGTCTATATTTTTACGTCTTTTGATCTCATCAGAAGATTCTAATACCTGATTGATCAAAGTTTTCCCTACATTTCCATGGCCAATAATAGCCAAATGAACGGTTTTAGGCTTTTTGAAAATTTCAGATTCTATAATATTTTTAGTTTTTTCATCTTGTGAAGAGGTAACAACTATATTGACTCTGTTTTCCCCTGCTATCTGGTTTAACAGCAACGGAAAGACATTATTTCTGGCCAATTCTGCAAGAACTTTATTAAAATCTTCTGCGACGAAACCTATTACAGAAACATTGTTGATGCTATAAATCTGTGATACTTTTCCTGATTTTCTTTCTGATTCGAATTCGTCAATAAGACAAGCTACTGCTTTTTCCGCATCCACTTCCTGAACCAATATTGAGATTCCGTTTTCTATCGCTTGCTGGGAAATTACTCCTACACTGATACGCGCTAAAGTAAGCGCTTTAAAAATACGCCCGTCAATTCCGATTTCACCTAAGAAATCTTCTCCTTCAAATTTGATGATTGATCTGTTCTTTAAAAACTTTATTTCGTTAACCTTTTTCATTACTGTATAAAATGTTTTTTATGATATTATTTAATTGTTGATATTCCATTAGGAAGGCATCGTGCCCGTGTATTGATTGGATCTCATGATAAGAGACATTCTTATTTTTCTCTTTCAGCTTTTCAAAGCACATTCGGATTTCAGAGGCTGGAAAGAATAAGTCTGTATCTACGGAGATCATGTGCATTCGTGCTTCTATCTTCTCCAGAGCGGCTTCATTTGCGTTAATATTCATCAAAAGATGATTCATCAGCCAGTATGCTTTTAAACTAAATCTTTCGTTTAGCGCATTACCGTGATAAACCAGCCAGTCTTCGGATTCTAAGCGCTGTTTCTCCTGATTGTATTTATTTTGAAATCTATCATTGAGCGATTGTGGAGTTCTGTAGCATAACATGGCATGGATTCTTGCCTTTTGTAAAGGTTCATCTTTATCATTCAATAAAAATTTCTGAACCATACATTGGGCATGAAGCCAGTCGTGAGTTCTGTAATCACAAGCTATAGGGATAAAAATCTCTGCAAGTGCAGGTTGTTTTGCAAGCATTTCCCATGCAATACCTCCTCCCAGAGAGCCTCCAATAATGGCATATAAGTTTTTGATCTGTAAAGCTTCAAGACCTTTCAGAAATAGACCGGCTATATCTGAAGGGGTGAAATCTTCATAATCTTCAATTAAAAAGTTATCGTAACCGTTTCCGGGTATATTAAAACAAAGAACTGTGTATTTATTGGTATCAACGATCTGGTTTTCGCCTACCAACTGCTGCCACCAGCCTTTTTCACCTGAAACTGCAGAGTTTCCGGTAAGGGCATGATTGATCAGGATGATGGGAGCTGTAAACGGGTCTTTCCCGAAAAGCTGATAGCTTAACGAGATATGATATTCCTTTTTGGAATTCGTTTGATACGAAAGATTAATGTAGTTTAGTTCTGTTTTCAATTCTATTATTTTAATACAATTGAAAATGCCACAGGAAATGGCTGAAAAGAACTTCAGTAAGTTATCTGTCCAAAATTATTTGGTAGAACGTAGCACCTTCTTTGCTTGCACAAAGGGTTGCTAAGGTTTCATAGGGTCTAATCCCTCAACCTTTCTTGATAACATTTTCAATATTTGAATGAACGAATGGTGCAAAGGTAGCTATTTTCTTTTAATTTCAAAAAAAAAATAATTTAATATTTTTAAAAGCCTTTAAACACAAGTGTTTCAAAGCAATATTAATAATTATTCAGATAAAAGGAATTGGAATTATTTTTCAAAAAAACTAACTTCGTATGGAAAAATGATGATATATGACTGCCGAAAAGGAAAGATTACAAGATACCAAATGGAAAAACTGGGGACCTTATGTAAGCAACCGGCAATGGGGCAATGTACGTGAAGACTACAGTACCAACGGAAATGCATGGAACCATACCAATCACAATAATGCGGAGAGCTACGCTTACCGATGGGGCGAGGAAGGTATTGCAGGAATTTCTGATGTTAAACAGCTTTTCTGCTTTGCTTTTTCATTCTGGAATAAGAGGGACAAAATTGTAAAAGAACGCTTCTTTGGATTGAGCAATCCACAGGGGAATCATGGTGAAGATATTAAGGAGATTTTTTATTATCTGGATAACACTCCCACTCATAGCTATATGAAAATGGTGTACAAGTACCCTATCGGAGAGTTTCCTTATGATGATCTTGTTACAGAAAATGGAAGGCGTGGCAAGAAAGACCCGGAGTATGAGATTTTTGACACAGGAATTTTTGATAATGATGAGTATTTTGATATTTTTATTGAATACTGTAAAGCAGATCACAACGATATTCTGGCCAGAGTTACTATCTGCAACAGAAGCCAGCATGATGCACCCATTGTCGTAATACCGACCGCCTGGTTCAGAAATAACTGGAAATGGGGCTACAATACTTATAAGGGAGCACTGAATGCGGATTCTCATGACGGAAGCATTAATATTGGGCATGACAGTATTTCAATCAAAAAAATATACTCGAAAAATGGAAATGCACAAAGTGTATTTTGTGAGAATGAGACCAATACTTCAAAGCTTTATGGAGCTCCTTTGGCTGAAAATAGTTATTTCAAAGATGGAATCAATAATTTTCTTATTCATCAGACCAATACGGTAAATCCGGAAAAAAGAGGAAGTAAAGCTTCTTTTCTGATTGATGAAATGATTGAGGCAGGCCAGTCTAAAGTTTTTGAATTCAGATTATGTCCAGTCGAAACAAATGAACCTTTTGCTGGGTTTGATGAAATCTTCGAGATCAGAAAAACGGAAGCTGAAGATTTTTACACCGAGGTTCAGTATGATACTGTAAACGAAGATGAGAAGAATGTACAAAGACAGGCTTTTGCCGGACTTCTTTGGAATAAACAATTCTATCACTATAATGTCGGAAAGTGGCTGAAAGGGGATCCAAATTTTGAGGCTCCAAGGAATTTTAATGACTATGTAAGAAATACGGAATGGAATCATCTTCACAATAAGGATATTATTTCCATGCCTGACAAATGGGAATATCCCTGGTATGCTACGTGGGACCTGGCATTTCACTGTGTTCCTTTTTCTATCATTGATGCAGAGTTTGCCAAAGGGCAGCTTTTATTACTGACTAAAGAATGGTATATGCATCCTAACGGACAGCTGCCGGCGTATGAATGGAATATGAGTGATGTGAATCCTCCGGTACATGCATGGTCCTGCTTCCGTGTTTTTAAAATTGATGAAAAAAACAATGGTAAACCTGATTTATTATTCTTAGAGAAAGTTTTCCAGAAGCTTCTTCTTAATTTTACCTGGTGGGTGAATCGTAAGGATAAGAACGGTAAAAATATTTTCGGAGGCGGTTTCCTCGGGCTTGATAACATCGGTGCTTTTGACCGGAACATGGAGTTAAAAGACGGACAGCATCTTGAACAGGCTGACGGAACAAGCTGGATGGCAATGTATGCATTAAATATGATGCGAATTGCGATGGAACTGGCTCAATATTACCAGGTATACGAAGATATGGCGATCAAATTTTTTGAACATTATCTTTATATCGCTGAAGCGATGGAAAATCTGGGAGAAGGAACAAAAGGTTTATGGAACGAGGAGGACGGATTCTTTTATGATGTTCTGCAGCTTGGAAATGGCGACAGTGTTTCTTTGAAATTACGAAGTATTGTCGGTTTAATTCCCTTATTCGCAGTAGAGATTGTAGATCACAGATTACTGGAAAAGATGCCTAATTTCAAAACCCGAATGGAATGGATCTTAAAAAATAAACCGGAGCTTACCAAGCTTGTTTCTCATTGGGATGAGGAGGGGCAAGGCAGAAAGCATCTGATGAGTATCCTTCGAAAAAACAGACTGACTAAGGTTCTCACCAGAATGCTTGATGAAAAAGAGTTTTTAAGTACTTATGGAATCCGGGCTATGTCTAAAGTATATGAAGAAAATCCCTTCATATTCTCTGTTCATGGGGCTGAAAATGTAGTGTACTATACTCCTGCAGAGAGTGACAGCAGGATGTTTGGAGGAAACAGTAACTGGCGTGGCCCGATCTGGTTTCCTATCAATTTCCTGATTGTAGAAAGTTTGCAGCGCTTCCATTATTATTATGGAAACAGCTTAAAGGTAGAACTTCCAACCGGAAGCGGCGATAAGAGAAACCTGGATGAGGTTGCTCAAAACATAAGTAAAAGGCTTTGCTCTATATTTTTAAAAGATGAACATGGGCAACGGGCTTTTAATGGTGGAAATCCAAAGTTTAATTACGATGAGCATTTCAGAGATTATATTACTTTCTTTGAATATTTCCATGGAGATAACGGACGGGGTGTAGGAGCTTCCCACCAAACGGGATGGACTGCTACTGTAGCAAAACTGATAAAACCAAAACTCAATTTTTAAGATGAGTGGTGATAATAAAAAACCGGATAAAATATCCGGTTTTTCTATTTTTTAAAATAAGAGATTAAATTTTTTCTCCATTCACATATACTTCATACCCGATTTCAACATTCGGTTCTAAGGTTTTTGATACGGAACAATATTTTTCAAAAGACAGTTCGGCAGCCTTCAACGCTTTTTTAGGATCTACTTCCCCTTCTAAAAGAAATTTAACTTTAATGGATTTAAAAGGTTTTGCATCATCTACCTGAATTCTCTCTCCTTCTACTTCTGCCTGAAAGCCTTTAATGTCCTGGCGCTGTTTCTTTAAAATAGAGACTACGTCAATCCCGCTGCATCCTGCTACTGCCATCAAAACACTTTCCATTGGAGAAACTCCTTTTGCTCCCGGTTGAGAAGTGTTATCCAGAAGGATAGAGTTTCCCTGAGCATTGGTACATTCAAATAAAAAGTCGTCGTTTATTCTGTTAAGTGTTATTTTCATTATTCAATAGATTAAAAACATTAAGACACCAAGTAGTGTCAAAATATAAATTGATTATTTACTTCGCAAAGTTATAAAATTCCTCTCGCTTTTATCTCCAAATATTTATTGATAACGTCAATATTCAAGTTTTCAGGAAGTGTATATACAGTGTAAATTCCATATTTACGAAGTTCCTGAATGATCAGTTTCTTTTCAAATTCGAATTTTTCAGCCACAATCTCGTCATATATTTCCTGCATATTTTCAGGATTATTACTGGTCAGGGTCTGCAATTCAGAATTTTTGAAAAATACCACTACCAGCAAATGGTTTTTAGCAATCCCACGAAGGTATTTAAGCTGTCGGTTCAGCCCGTCCAGTGTTTCGAAATTTGTAAAAAGAAGAATTAAGCTTCTCTGATTGATAGAATATTTTACATCCTGATACAAACGGTTAAAATCACTTTCAAAAAAATCGGTCTTAATATTATACAGGGCTTCTGATATTTTTTTCAGCTGCCCGGATTTGTTATCAGCTGCAATTTTATTTTCTGCTTTTTTTGAAAATGTCATCATGCCTGCACGGTCTCCTTTGCGAAGGATAATATGTGATAATGCCATAGCAGCATTGATGGAGTAATCCAGAAGGCTTAATCCATTGAAAGGCATTTTCATGGTTCGCCCTTTATCAATCAGGATAAAAATACGTTGTGATCTCTCATCCTGGAATTGGTTGACCATTAATCTGTTCGCTTTAGAAGTTGCTTTCCAGTTGATTGTACGGATATCATCTCCGGGAACATAGTCTTTGATCTGCTCAAACTCCATGGTATGACCCAATTTTCGGATTCTTTTGATTCCACCCATCAAAAATTCGCTTTGCAGCGCCATCAGCTCATATTTTCTGAGGTGAATGAAAGATGGATAGGAAGCCAGTGCAGCATCTTTCTGAAAAGTATATCTCTTTGAAACAAATCCTAAGGGTGACGAGGCATAGATATGCAATCCTCCAAAATGGTATTCTCCCCTCTCTTTAGGTTCTAATGTATATTGAAAAAAAGTATTGGCCCCGGAATCTATATGCTTCTTTATTAAAAAATCTCTTTTTTGAAACTGGAAAGGGATTTCATCAATGACTTTAGCATCGATTTTAAAACTGTAATTATTTTTAATATCAATCTTTACAAAATTTTCATCACCGTTGGAAAGTTTTTCCGGTAAAATTCTCTGAGCCTGCAGGGCATTTTTTTGATTAAAAAGCAAAAGATAATCCACCATCAGGGCAAGAAAGCATATTAACAAGACAATATGAGCTCCCCACATGAATGCCGGAAAGAAAAATGCTAAGACATACAGCGCCCCCACTCCGATGAGTGTGAGGAAAAAGCGTGTATTGATGTATAAGTTTTTCATTGTTTAGGTGGTGGGTAGCAGGTTATAGGTTTTAGGTGGCCGCTTATTAACTTTATCTCTTTCATTATTATTGTAAGGAGTTAATTAAACCATTCAACATTTTAGTAATTTCAATAATTCCCTGATTTAATTTTAAATAACTTTCTTCATTTAATAAATTAAGATTTTTGCAAATGGTCAGCTGTGTTTCAATTTCAGCACAACTCCCTCTTGCTATTTTCAAAAATTGCAGATAGTCAGGTTTACTTCTTCTTGAATTTCCTTCAGCAATATTAGATGGTATGGAAACAGCAGCTCTTCTTATTTGCGAAATCAATCCATAAATTTCACTCTTAGGAAAAAGCTCTGTTGCTCTATAAATGTCAGTAACAAAATCAATAGATTTCTGCCAAACTAAAAGCTCTTTAAAATTTGCCATATGTAATAATTTAAGCATTCACTCTCTATCACCTGCTACCCGCCACCTATTATCTGCTACCTATCTAGGAATCTCTATTCCTTCTAAAATCTGACGGATGATCTCATCTGCCGTAAGACCTTCCATTTCTCTTTCCGGAGAAACGATTACCCTGTGTCTCAGGACAGCATAACTTGCTTCTTTGATATCTTCAGGAGTCACAAAATCTCTTCCTCTTAGTGCGGCAAATGCCTTTGAAGCAGTAAGTAATGCCAGCGATGCTCTTGGGGAAGCTCCTAAATATAAGAACTGATTTTCCCGTGTGTTGATGATAATTTTAGCAATATATTCCATCAGCTGACCTTCCACAATGATTTCTTTTACCAAATGCTGATAACTCTTCAGCTGTTCAGCTGTAATCACTTTCTGTACGCCTTCTGTCTTATCTTCTTTTTTGCTTTCATGCTGATTTTTAATGATCGTAATTTCCTGCTCAAGGTTAGGATATCCTACATTGATCTTGAATAAAAACCGGTCCAGCTGCGCCTCAGGAAGTCTATAAGTCCCTTCATGCTCAATCGGGTTTTGGGTAGCCACTACCAGAAACGGTTCATCCATAATATAACGGGTTCCATCCATGGTAATCTGCCTTTCTTCCATTACTTCAAACAAAGCAGCCTGCGTTTTTGCCGGTGATCTGTTGATCTCATCAATTAATATAAAATTGGAGAAAATAGGACCCTTTTTAAATTCAAATTCAGAGTTCTTCACACTGAAAACAGATGTCCCTAAGATGTCTGAAGGCATAAGATCCGGTGTAAACTGAATTCTGCTGAAACCTACGTCTATTGTTTTCGCCAATAGCTTTGCTGTAATCGTCTTGGCCACTCCAGGAACTCCCTCAATCAGAACGTGTCCATTTGAAAGCAAAGCTGCCAAAAGGTGTTCTATCATATTTTCCTGCCCTACAATTACTTTACCGATTTCAGTTTTTACTTTATCAAGGCTTGTACGAAGTTCAATCATATCTATTCTTGACTGAAACTGTTCTTCGCTTTTATTAAGATTAATAGCGCTTTGGTTTTCTATATTTGAGTTTTCCAGGTTTTCCATAATTCTTTTCTTTGGTTTTTTGATAGGATTTTATTCTACCTTTTATTAAATCATCTGTTGGGATGTTTCTGTTTCTTTATTTTAATATTTCGTCTAGCAGTCTGTTGATTCTCGCAAGGTCTTCCTTCATTACGCTGGCATAAGGATCCTGAGCTTTTTTGATCAGCACGATTGCTTCATTGATCATTTCCATAGTTTTCCCTGTTTTTAGCTGCAGCTTTTTAGCAAATTCTTCATCTAAATTCTGGGTATCGATCAGCAGATCCAACCTTACTTTATTTAGAAAATATTGTGCTTTTTTTGCCATCATGTCATGAAAATCTCCTTCCTGTAGATAAAGATTTCCAATACTTTTAACAAAATCCAGAGAGGTATTTCTCAATGGTTCTAGCACAGGTATTATTCTCTGCTTTCTTTTTGCATTAAAGAAAATAAACAGCACAAGCCCTCCCAACAAAACCCACCATGCATATTTTAAGGCAGGGTTTGAAAGTACAAATTTCATAAAGAAGCGTGACTCTTTGGTATTGCTTTTCACAAACCAAACTGTTTCTCTATCCTGAAGATAGGAGAATACATCCTGCGCATATTTTGTATTTCCAGATTTGAGAAGATAATAGTTGGTAAGAAAAAGAGGCTCTGTATGGGCGTAAATATTCCCTTTTCCAAATTTCACTTTAATAAAGTTTGCCTGATCCGTGTTCTTCTTCTCCACCGTTTTCCCTAATACTTCAACTCCGGGTTTAATAAATGAAAATCCTCTTCCTGATGGAAATTTATCTAATATAACAAAATCGTTCTGGTATTTTTTCTCAGTAAACTTCAGTACATTTTCTTCTTCAAAAGAGATCTCAGAGTCGTAATATCCAATCGTATCTGAAACAGCTTTCGGCATACGGCTTACCATTAACATTGCATCTGAACCCTTTGCTACCTGATCCAGAATTTTTTTCCAGGATCCCTCATCAATATCATTTTCTATAACCAAAATATTATGGGTTTCTTTTGGTTGCTTGCTATAGTACTCGTAAGGAGACTGCTCAATAGTCTTCAGATTATTTTTAAAAAGATTTTTTGCTTCATTACTGAAAACAAAAAGACCAAAAGGAGATTTTTCATGAATATCAAAATTCTTTTGCCAGTTTACGGTCTCTTTTTTATTAACTTCAAGCAACGCCAAAATAATCATCACAATGATGAAAATTACAGCATATATTTTGAAAGTTTTATTCATGGTTTGTTTTATTATGGTTTAAATGCCTGATATTGATTTTTAAATTTCTGATAACTTTGTTCTTCAATATTGAATTCCCCATACCAGACATAATCGAAAATATAGGATAAATCGGAAAAGTCTTTTTGAAGATTCGGAGCTTTTAATTCTCCGGCATAATCTTTATTGGTTTTTTCAGGATTCCAATTGATCAGTTTTTTATCACTTAATCTTTTAAGAATAAACAAAAACTGGTAACGAACTGCAGAACGATAGTCTTTTTCATTTTCAAACTTTGCGATACTTTCAGGAAAATTAATTTCATGAATATTTTCATTCAGCTCCTGTACGTTAAGATCCAATTTCCTGTTCTTTTTTCCAAACATGAAATTTCCCTCTTTCCCAAGAATATATTTTATAATAAAATAAAGCAAAAAACCTACAAGAATAATGGCAAACAGACGAATAAGAACTGTCGTAAATTCTGCAGATTTTGTAAAAGCTGTTTCCCCGAATATACTTTGTAAAAACTGGTTTATTTTTCTCATCAGCTTTTGCGAGAAAGATTCTCTTGGCTTTGATGCAGAATAGTCAAATTCGTTTCCTTTATACCTTGACGGAATGTTTTCTTTAAACTGCTTTGGATAGACCACATTTTCTGAAGCCGGATTTTTCATCAATACCGAATCTGCACGAAGCATATTATGATAATGCCCGCTTATATAGAGAGAATCATCCAGATAATCACCTGCAGGCCCATCATCCTGCGCTTTGACAAGCCCAAAAGAGAGAGAAAACAATATGAAAAAAAGAATCTTATTCATTGATACCAATAGTGTCTATTTCTGCAAGTTCTACTTTCTGATGAAGGTCTGTTCTGCTGTCATAATACATTAATCCTGCATTCACATACATCAGATTCGAAAGAATGAATGAAAGCAGCATAGAAATTCCATAGAATACAAAAAATATAAGACCCAAAGCTCCAGTAAAAGGATTTTCCTCGAATTTACCATCTGGTGTAGAGGTAAGAACTGATCCGTAAAAAAAGATCAACGGAATATAGGTAAAAATGGAAGAAATGATTGATATAATAGTAATCATAACAATAGATCCCCCCCAATATTTCCAGTAAGGGGATTTTTCCCTTCCGTTCGGGTAAGAAAACTGTGATCTTATAGAATAGCTCAGACTTTCAAAAAACTTTCTGTCTGAATTAAAATAATCATACATCAAAAATGTAACAGCGTTAAATATCGTAGGATAGATTAAAAATATCAGGAAAATTCCTATGATTAGAAATATCAGGATATAGGAAAAGCCAATCACGAAAAAAGCCAGCGGTGCAACAATAAAAGTCAGTCCTATACATAGTTTGGCTATTTTTCCGGCATTTTTTTTAAAATCACTTAAAATCTCATCCGTTTTTACCTTTTCAGCTCCCTGGGCAATTCTTTTCAGGTAAAAAACAGGATAGAGATAACTTATTATCATCAAAATCATCAGCAACAGAAAAGTCAGTAATCCAATCCCTATCAACATTCCGGCGTTATCAGAGAAATACTGTTCGAAATAATAGGACTCACCGCCTAAATTGGAGGCAAAGATCTGAGCAAAAATCTCTTTATATCCAAAGATAGCCACAGCCACCATTAAGATCAACACCAATCCATTGATCAACAGATAGCTTTTTAAATAATTTTTCCCATATAATTTAAAGAAATTAAAGCTGTCACTGATAAAGCTTCCAAATTCTCTCTTTTTATAAAATTGCATCATTGATGTGTTTATTTGTTTTTTTATTGACAATAGAAGGGTACAAAAGATAGTAAAATATTACAATCGCAAGTGAACTGAAGATAATCACCAGATTTAAAACCAAAGGCATCTTCAGTGCGTGTCTTGTTACATAACCTTCAATAATTCCTGCACAAATTGTAAAGGGAATGGTGCTCAGAAATATTTTGAATGAATCTTTAAACCCTTTTTTAAAAGAATTAAATCTGGAAAAAGTCCTCGGAAACAGAATAGAAGCGCCTAAAATCAATCCACACATAGCCTCTATTACCATTGCAAAGATTTCAAATACTCCATGAAGCCAAATTCCTCTTGCACTATCTTTCAGGGCTCCGTAATCATAGAAAAAATATTGAAAGGCTCCCAGCATTACACTATTGGAAAGCAGCGCATATAAAGTCCCTACTCCTCCCGCAATACCATAAATATAGAGTTTGGCACCTACCTGAATATTATTGAAAATAATACCGATAGTGCTTCCCCAGGTAGAACCGCTTTCATATATTGCAACGGCATTTCCTTTCTTAATATTTTCTATGGTCTCATTCACGTAAGATTCTCCATTTGGTATGGCAACTGCTAAGAAACCTTTGTCATAGATCGCAGAAAGCACCCCTATTGAAGTAAAGAGAATAAAAAAAAGAAAAGCATAGGCAAGGTATCTCCGGTACTGGTACACCAATAAGGGAACTTCAGTCCTGAAAAAATAAATCAGCCTGTTTTGCTCTACCCTTTTTGTTTTATAGATCTTCTGAAAAATCTGAGAAGACAAATGATTCAGGTAAACCGTCGTATTACTTTTAGGGTAATAAGTCTGGGCAAAAGAAAGATCATTGATCAGGTTAATATATAACGAAGACAGGTCATCAGGATTTTTTTTAATTTTCCCATCAATAACCTGTTCTATTCCCAACCATTTTTCTTTATTTTGTTTAATGAAATAAACTTCTCTCATAATTGTAAGGCTAAAATAATAAAAAATATGTCTCAAATTGCGATAAATACCTCACAAAATGTAAATATTAGCTTTAATATGGCCAGTATAGGAGAAAGAATGCTGGCATTCATTATTGATCTTCTGATAAGGGTAGCATATGTGGTTATTGTACTCTATCTGTTCTTCAATATTTTTGATTTAGGGTATCTATTAAACGGACTTGATGAATGGTCTATCCGGGCAGTTTATATTATTCTTACATTCCCTATTTATATCTACCCTCTTGTATTGGAAAGCCTTATGGAAGGCCAGACTCCAGGCAAAAAGGTCATGAAAATAAGAGTTGTGAAAATTGATGGATATCAGGCTGGTTTTGGTGATTACCTTATTCGATGGGTATTCAGGATTGTTGATGTTTCTTTCGCAGGAGTGATCGGATTAATTTCAATGATTGTTTCGAAAAACAACCAGCGTTTAGGGGATATAGCCTCAGGTACTGCTGTTATTTCTTTAAAAAACAATATTAATATCTCTCATACCATTTTGGAAAATATTCAGGAAAATTATATTCCTACTTTCCCACAGGTTATTGCTCTGAGCGATAATGACATGAGGATCATCAAGGATAATTATACGAAAGCGCTAAAAGTAGATGACCGCCAAATTATCAATAAACTTTCAAATAAGATCAAAAGCATTCTGAAGCTGGAAATAGATCCTACTAAAATGACAGAAAGACAGTTTATTAACGTTATTATTAAAGATTATAATTACTATACCGGGAAAGATAATTAACAACAAATCAACAGCTCATAAGGATGGCCAAGTTTTTGTATCTTTATTAACATTAAAGTGCTGAATCATGAAATTTGAAAACAATAAATCCGGAAACGGCGGAGTTCTTACTCTAAACAATGAAACAAAAGAGGTTGGAAGGCTTACGTATACTATTTTCCCTGAAGACCATAAACTAATCATTTCTTTTGTATTGGTTCACCCTGAATTTGAAGGCAGAGGAATGGGAAAATTTTTGGTAGAAGAGGCCCTGAAGTTTGCCAGAGAAAATAACTGGAAGGTATACCCTCACTGTTCTTATGCTAGGGCTGTCATGACAAGAATGAATGATGTGGAGGATATTTTTTTAAAGAGTTAAAACTTCCTTCACCAGAATTTCTTCAATATCATTCGGGTAGTCTACTTTCAGATGATGATCGGAAGCTACCCACTCCATAATTTCCTGAAGATTTAAAACTTTAGAATTCGGTATGCCCATTTTGTCTAAAGCACAGGCATTACATTCCTGCTCATACTGATTGTGAATAGGGATTACAAATAACTTTTTATCCATAAAAAGTGCTTCGGCAGGAGTTTCAAAACCCGCATTACACAGAATCCCCTCGCAACCTTCAAAATACTTCAGATACTGACTTTCGTCAATTGGAAAGACTTCAACATTTTTAATCCTTACCTGTACTTTACTGTATTTGGAAAAGACTTTCCATTCCACAGGAATTTTTCTTAAAACTTTAATGATATTTTCGTCTGCAAAACTAGGAAGATATACAACGTAATAGCCCTGTTTATAAGGATTAAGTTTTCTTATCTTTCCTCTGATAACAGGTTTTTTTATCTGAGGATGATAATTTTCAAAATGAAAACCGATCTTTCGCTCACTGGGAACGTAGTATTTTAAAATCATCTCTCCCAGAAAATCTTTCTTCAAGGGTTTGGGTGTTTCAGCAAAACTCATGGATGCCTGATGGCTGAGTTCTATCATTGGCAGTTTCTTCAGTTTAGAGGCCCAACCTGTCAGAGGTTCATAATCATTGATGATCAAATCATACTGTGAAAGCTCAAGTTCTTTTATCGTTTTTATAGCTTGAATAAATTTATTCTCTGTAAAAGTTTTCCGATAGGATAATCCCCCTGTTTTATTATAAAGCAGCGAAATGCCTTTATGTTGAAAATCAAGATCAAAATCAGCCTTTAATTGCGACTGATGTCCGCTAATCAATGTATCAACTGAAGCGTATTTTTTTAGGATTGGAATAATTTCCTGTGCTCTTGCCACATGCCCGTTTCCAGTTCCCTGAAATGCATACAAAACCTTCATTTAAGAAAAATTGGTTACTATTTTTAAAAGAGCGGAAGGATCCATGTCCTGAATTTCTTCCATTTCATCGTCTTTCAGCAAATGCTTATGATCATCATAATAGAAGATCGACCATTCTTTATCATTATATTCAAGAGCTGACAGGTTTTCAATCCAATCACCGGAATTAAGATAGGTACATGATCCTTTTTTATTGACAACCTCTCGGATTTGTGGCTGATGGATATGTCCACACACTACATAATCATATTGATTGTCAATGGCCAGTTCAGAAGCCGTAAGCTCAAAGTCCCCGATATATTTTACCGCTTTTTTTACATTGTTTTTGATTTTCTTTGAAAATGAATATTTTTCTCTACCCATTTTTTCCAAGAACCAATTGACAACATTATTGATAGCAATAAGGAGATCATATCCCTTTCCTCCGAGTTTAGCGATCCATTTAGAATGTTGGACTGAGGCATCGAAAACATCGCCATGAAATATCCATGTTTTTTTCTGGTCGATATTCAGGCAGATTTTATTACAGACTTTAAGTTTTCCGAGTTCGAAATCTGTGAATTTACGAAACATTTCATCGTGATTGCCTGTAATATAGTAGACATCTGTGTTTTTGGTAGCAAACGAAAGGATCTTTTTGATCACTTTCAAATGAGGTTTAGGGAAGTAAGACTTTTTGAACTGCCAGATATCAATAATATCCCCATTCAAAACTAAGGTTTTAGGATGGATAGAATTGAGGTATCTCAGCAATTCTTTAGCCTTACATCCATAAGTTCCCAAATGAACATCCGATATAACAACTAGTTCAATGTTTCTTTTCATAGTTTTATACAAAGAAACTAATTGAAAGTTAACTGTATATGAATGCTATATTATTTTTTATAAAGAGTTCATCAGCTCTTCTGTGATTTCCATATTGTGGTAAACGTTTTGTACGTCATCATCATCTTCGAAACGCTCAAGCATCTTCATATTAGCTTTGAACTGTTCTGCATTCACCTCTTTTGTATTATTTGGAATTCTTTGAAGTTCTGCGCTCTTCGCTTCAATGCCAAGCTCATCTAATTTGTGAGATAAAGAACCGAAATCTTCAAAAGCCGTTGTAATCATTACCTCATCTTCATCTTTTTCTACATCTTCAGCACCTCCATCAATCATTTCCATTTCAAAATCGTCCCAATCCATTTTGATTTGAGCTAAATCAATCGTGAAAATACCTTTTCTATCAAAGATAAATGCCAGCTCCCCATTTTTTCCAAGGTTACCATCAAATTTGTTGAAAATAGCTCTCACATTGGCTACGGTTCTTGTCGTATTGTTCGTAGTACATTCTACAAAAAAAGCAACACCACCTTGCCCGTATCCTTCATAAGTGATCTCTTCGTAGTTTTCAGCATCAGCACCACTTGCTTTCTTGATTGCTCTTTCTACGTTATCCTTAGGCATATTAGCCCCTTTTGCATTCTGGATACATCTTCTCAGCGCAGGATTGGCTTCAGGATCTGTTCCACCCGCTTTTACTGCCAATGCAATATCTTTTCCTATTTTAGAGAATGTTTTGGCCATCTTGTCCCATCTGGCCATTTTAGAAGCTTTTCTATATTCAAATGCTCTTCCCATTTTAATTTTTAATTTTCAACAAAATTACTCAAAAGTCAACAAAAAAAAAATACCTCCAAAGAATTGGAGGTATTCATTATTTAGAAAAATTAATTATTTTTTCTTTTTAGCTGGAGCTTTTTTAGCCGGAGCTTTTTTAGCACCTTTCTTAACCGCTTTTTTAGCTGGTTTAGCTACAGTTAAGTCATTTTTCTTGTAAGTATCCCACTCAGCACCTGAGATCGCTCTTACGATAACTTTTCTGTCTTTTTGTCTTTCAGCATCAGATGCAGTTGCAGGAACAGTAGCTTCCTGAGAACCGATACCAATAGATTTCAATGTTGCAGGGTTTACACCTCTAGCTTCTAAAGCACCTACTACAGAAGCAGCTCTTTCTTTAGAAAGTTTCAAGTTGTAAGCAGCAGCACCTTTAGCATCTGTCATACCTACTACTACGAAGTTTTCAGCGTCAGCTTCTTTGATGATCTTAGCAGCACTGTCTAATTTTTCGTTAGACTGAGGTCTGATCGTAGCTTTGTTGAAATCAAATAAGATATCTTTTAATTGTTCAGTTACTACTACAGCTGTTGGCTTCTTAGGAGCTGGACATCCGTTGTATTCAGGAAGACCTGGTACTGTAGGACATGCATCATCTTTATCTAAGATACCATCACCGTCAGTATCTGGCCAAGGACATCCGTTGTTTTCAGCAGGACCTGCTACTGTAGGACAAGCGTCATCTTTATCGATTACACCGTCACCGTCAGTATCTGGCCAAGGACAACCGTTGTTTTCAACTGGACCAGCAACATCTGGACATTGATCGTCTTTATCTGGAACACCATCTCCGTCTGTATCAGGACATCCCTGGAATTCTGGTAAACCTGGAGTATCTGGACAAAGGTCATCTTTATCTAGGATACCATCTTTATCTCTGTCTCTGTTTCCGAATCTAAATAAGATAGATGCAGAAGCTTGCCAGAAGTTAGCAACTGTAGAGTGATCACCTGGAGTTGATACATAGTCACCTTGGATACCAAGACCGAAGTTCTTAGTTACCCAGAAGTTAGCACCAGCACCTGTAGCTACAGTAAAGTGGTTAGCTTTACCATTTTCGTTACCATCCTTACCGTTACTAACAGTTTCGATATAGTTACCGTTAGCATCTACAGCGTTTCTTGGGAAAGTAAGTGCAGAATAGTCATGTCTTAAATAGTTAGCACCAACTCTTAAATATGGATCAAACCAAGATTCTTCGTTCCATAAAAGACCTGCAGCGTGAGCCTGGAAACCAAGACCTGTCATTAGGAAAAATTCTTTCCCCATGTTGAATTTTTTGTTTTCAACATTTCCAACAGAAGTTTGCCAGTCAATAACTAAACCTTTACCAATGTTTCTAGCAACTGTTAACTTAGACAATGGAGGTGTAATAGAGAAGTTGTTCACATTGAACATACTCTTTGTCAAATTGTTAGCAGAGAACGTATTACTAAAAGTACCTCTTGCTGCTATATGGTTTTCAGCGTGAGCACCAACCCCGATCAACCACGGATTGTTGGTAGTCTGCGCGAAAACAGTAGAGGCAACAGTAAGCGCCAATGCTGAAATTCCTAATTTTAGATTTTTCATAGAATTAAATGATTAAATAATTGATAATGCAAAATAAATATAATTTTTCTTTATATACAAAGTTTTTCAAATGATTTTTAACTTTTCTTTAATATTCTGTCCAGGTTACGTTTATTTTCTCTATCTTTTATCGTCTCCCTTTTATCGAAAAGTTTTTTCCCTCTACCAAGCGCTATCAGCACCTTTGCTTTCCCTCGATCAGTGATATATAATTTTAAAGGAATAATTGTGTTACCTGCATCCTTTAACTTTTTTTCAAGTTTTTGCAATTCTTTTTTGTGCAAGAGCAATTTCCGTTCCCTTTTTGTCTTGTGATTATAAAAAGTCCCCAATTTATACTCATCAATCATCATATTAATAATGTATAATTCCCCATCAATAAACTGACAGAACGATTCTGTGATGGATGCTTTAGATGAACGTAAAGATTTTATCTCTGTACCCGTCAAAACCATGCCGGCTTCAAATTCTTCAAGAATTTCATATTCAAAGCGGGCTCTTTTATTTAATATACTAACTGTTTTTTCAATCTTCATCATTTTAAAATTTCGTTAATGAAATATATAAAAAATACCATACGTTTAAAAACTTGACTATTATATTATTACAAATTACCCAAATTCTTTTCGTATTTTTGCGCCAAATTTACAAAACTATATGTTAACAGTATCTAACTTATCTTTACAATTCGGGAAAAGAGTTCTTTTTGACGAGGTAAATATTATGTTTACCAAAGGAAACTGCTACGGAATCATCGGAGCAAACGGTGCAGGAAAGTCTACATTCCTTAAAATATTAACAGGAAAGCAGGATCCGACAACAGGAAACGTATCTCTGGAGCCAGGGAAAAGAATGTCAGTTTTGGAGCAGGATCACTTTGCTTATGATCAGTTTACTGTTCTTGAAGCTGTTTTGAGAGGTAATAAAAAATTATACGAGATAAAAGAGGAAATGGATGCGTTATACGCAAAAGAAGATTTCTCTGATGAAGACGGAATTAAGGCTGGTGAACTAGGTGTAATCTATGATGAAATGGGAGGCTGGACTGCAGAATCTGATGCACAGACTATGCTTTCTAACGTAGGTGTAAAAGATGATATGCACTGGCAGATGATGAGTGAACTTGAGAACAAGGACAAAGTAAAGGTTCTTTTAGCTCAGGCACTTTTTGGAAATCCTGATGTATTGATTCTGGATGAACCTACGAATGACCTTGACATTGACACGATCTCTTGGTTGGAAGATTTCCTTGCAGACTATGAAAACACGGTAATCGTGGTTTCTCACGACCGTCACTTCCTTGATACGGTTTGTACGCATATCGGAGATTTAGATTATGCTAAACTTAACCTTTATACCGGTAACTACTCGTTCTGGTACCAGGCATCTCAGCTGGCAACAAGACAAAGAGCTCAGGCCAATAAGAAAGCTGAAGAAAAGAAAAAAGAACTTCAGGATTTCATTGCCCGATTCAGTTCTAACGTAGCTAAGGCAAAACAGGCTACTGCAAGAAAGAAGATGATCGACAAATTAAATATTGACGACATCAAGCCATCTTCAAGAAGGTACCCAGCTATCATTTTTGAAATGGAAAGAGAAGCCGGAGATCAGATTCTTGACGTAAAAGATCTTGAGAAAACAAAGGATGGTGAACTCTTATTCTCCAACATTGATTTAAATCTTAAGAAAGGTGATAAAGTAGCTGTTCTTTCCAAAAACTCTTTAGCTATTACAGAGTTCTTCGAAATATTAGCAGGAAATGTGGAAGCTGACAAAGGAACAGTTGCATGGGGCGTTACCACAAACCAGTCTCACATGCCTTTAGACAATACAAAATTCTTCCAGGAAGATCAAAGCTTAGTAGATTGGTTAAGACAATTCACAAAGAATGATGAAGAGCGTCACGAAGAATTCGTAAGAGGATTTTTAGGAAGAATGCTTTTCTCAGGTGATGAAGCTTTAAAATCTTGTAAGGTACTTTCCGGAGGAGAAAAAATGAGATGTATGTTCAGTAGAATGATGCTTCAGAAAGCAAACGTTCTTCTATTGGATGAACCTACCAACCACCTGGATCTTGAAAGTATTACTACTTTGAACAACTCATTATCAAACTTCAAAGGAAATCTTTTATTGGCATCTCATGACCACGAAATGCTTTCAACAGTCTGTAACAGAATCATTGAATTGACTCCGTCTGGAATTATCGACAGAGAGATGACTTATGATGAATATCTTGCTGACAAAAAAGTAAAAGAATTAAGAGAGAAAATGTATTCTTAATCTGATACTCTACCAAAGTATATCAATAAAAACACCTCAAGGCAATGCTTTGAGGTGTTTTCGTTATAAACAATAAATAAAATAATTATCTTGTAAGCTTTGAAGTGGGAAGGCTAACAGTTCCCGGATCTTTCCATAATCCGTCTTTTTCAGCTCTTTTCTTGATCGCCTGAGCTCTTTTTTCACTATCCGGATGGGAGTTAAACATCTTTTCAAAACTGGACTGTGTACTTCCTTCTGAAAGTAAAGCCAATTTTTTAAAGGCAGTATAAGCTCCCACTACATCATATTTATTCGCTTTCATGAAATCATATGAATAGGTATCAGCTTCTGATTCTTGTTTTTTACTGTGAGAAGCATCTACAAATGCATTAGCCATTTTTCCGATCTGACTGTCATTAAGAGTAGCTATAGCTGATGAAGCTGATGAAGCAGCGTCTAAAGCAGCTGCCTTCAAATAAGCAGATTTCATCGCATCTTTGGTGTCCTGATTTTTAACGTGTCCTATTTCATGACCTATTACAGCCAGTAATTCATTATCCGTCATCACATCCATCAGGGAAGAAAATACCCGTACACTTCCGTCTGCACAGGCAAAAGCATTGATATCCTTAACCTTATATACTTTATAATTCAGATTCAGCCCGTCCTGAGATTTATGCTGTCCAAACAATTTGTTCAGTCTTACGGTATAAGGGTCTTTTGGGCCTGCTACAGTATTATTTTTATCCATCCAATCTACTGATTCTTTGGATAATTTGATAGCATCTTCATTGGTAAAGGTTAAAGCTTTTGCACCATTAGAAACAATTCCTGCAGCTTTACCAAGATTGATTTTTTGTGCATTAATTGAATTCATTGCCCCTAAGAATATCAGGCAAACTATAATTTTTTTCATAATCATTTTTTAATTTGGAGCACGAAGATAGCCCTTTTTTAACAATTATTAAGTCAAAACTTAGCTTCTGTTCTTTTCAGAATGCTATTTTTTTTCCCTATTTTTGTGAAATGAGTCAAAAATGGATTTACAAGCCCGAACCCGATGAGGAAGTTGTAGACAGACTAAGTTCGTCACTTGGTTTTGGTACTTTTGAATCTAAACTTCTCGTTCTAAGAGGAATTGACAATTATCAAAAGGCCAGAGAATTCTTCAAGCCGAATCTTACCGATATACACAGCCCATTTTTAATGGCAGATATGCAAAAAGCTGTAGAGCGTATTGCTACTGCAATTGAAAATGGTGAAAAAATACTGGTTTACGGTGACTATGATGTGGACGGAACCACGGCCGTTGCTCTGATGTATCTTTATCTCAGCAAAATTGTTGAGAAAAAATATTTAGACTATTATATTCCGGACAGAAACTCCGAAGGATATGGAATTTCTACTGAAGGTATTGATTTTGCCAAAGAGAATGGTTATTCACTCATTATTGCTCTGGACTGCGGAATCAAGGCACTTGATATGATCAGCTATGCCAGTAGTCTGGATATAGATTTTATTATTTGCGACCATCATCTTCCAGGCGAAGAAATTCCAAATGCTATTGCAGTACTTGATCCTAAAAGAAGTGACTGCAGATATCCTTTTAAAGAACTTTCAGGATGTGGTGTGGGCTTTAAACTTTGCCAGGGATTAAACACGATATACAAGCTTCCTGAAGCTGAATTATTTGAGCTTACAGATCTTCTTGCGATTTCTATTGCCGCAGATATTGTTTCTATGACAGGAGAAAACAGGGTTTTGGCAAAAATGGGATTAAAGGTTCTCAGAAAGACAAGAAATCTTGGATTAAGATTACTGATTCCTGAAGATAAGCTTTCTCATTTTGAAATTTCAAATATCGTATTTGAAATAGCCCCAAAAATCAATGCTGCAGGACGGATTTCACATGGTAAAGCAGCAGTTGAACTTATGGTTTCCGACAACCTGAAACACGCGAATCAGATTGTTAATGATATCATGGGTCTCAACGATGAAAGACGTGAGCTGGACATGAATTCTACGCTTTCTGCCCTGAATCAGATTATAGAATCCCAGCAGGAAACAAAACATACTACAATTGTCTACCATCCTGAATGGAATAAGGGAGTAATCGGTATTGTTGCATCCAGACTTATTGAAACGTATTATAAACCTACGCTGGTCTTTACGGATGGAAATAATGGTGAAATGGTGGCTTCTGCAAGATCTGTTTCTGACTTTGATGTCCATGAAGCCCTTGACCTGTGCTCGGAATACTTTTTGAAATTCGGAGGACATCATGCTGCTGCCGGACTTTCAATGGAGAAAAGCAAATTTGATGCATTTAAGGTAAAGTTTGAGCAGATTGTTTCTGAAAAAATTAGGGAACATCAGAAAGAACCTTCTATATCTATTGATACTGAAATCACAGTTGACGAAATCAACAGGGAGTTTATCAATTTCCACAGAAAACTGGCCCCTTTTGGGCCCCACAATATGAAACCTATTTTCACATTGACCAATCAGAAACTTTCCGGATATGTAAAAACAATGGGTAAAGATAACAATCACCTGAAGTTCTACATCAAACAGGAATCTACAGGACGCAATATTGAATGTGTAGGCTTCAAACTTGGACAATTTGTTGAAGATTTTAAAAATAAAAATTTCGACCTTGCATTTACGTTGGAAGAAAACCATTGGAAAGGCAATGTCACTCATTATCTCAATATTAAGGATGTGAAATTCAGGGATTAACTAGTGCCCCCTGTTATCATCATCTGCTTGCTAAACAAATGAAAAAAGTCGGTTTATTTTTCGGATCTTTTAATCCAATCCATATTGGACATCTTATTTTGGCTAATTATATTCTGGAAAATTCTGATATGGATGAGCTTTGGTTTATAGTCAGTCCACAAAACCCTTTCAAAGACAAAAAATCTTTACTGAAAGACCACAACAGACTGGACATGGTACAGCTTGCGGTAAAGAATTACCCGAATATGAGGGCTTCCAACGTAGAATTTTCTCTACCCAAGCCAAGCTATACTATTGACACCCTCACCTATCTTCATGAAAGGCACCCGGATTATTCTTTCAGTCTTATTATGGGTGAAGATAATCTGGAAAGTCTTCACAAATGGAAGAATTCTGATATGCTTATCAAAAATCATCACATTATTGTTTATCCAAGAGTGTTCGAAGATGAGAAAAAACATTCTGAATATTTACAGCATGAAAATATTTCTCTGATAAAAGCTCCTGTCATAGAATTGTCTGCGACAGAGATCCGTACTATGATTAAAGAAGGAAAGAATGTGAGACCGATGCTTCCCCCTGAAGTTTTTGAATATCTGGACGGAAGCAATTTCTATCACTAAGAGGCATGAGAAATGTTATCCGTTTATTTTTTCTGGTACTTGTACAATGTCATACCTTTACATTTCCTAAAGCTATGAACAAGGAAAGTAACTCATAGAAACACAGGACAGGCTCACATGCTATAACCAATGAAAATACAAAGTACTGTTTGAAAAGAATTATAAAAATTATTTTATCACATCCATGGACACGTATGACCTCTAAAGGCTATCCAGTCTAAAGCAAGATATCCGTAGCCATAACATAACGTTAATTATGAACTTCATCGAAAAATTTTTCTCAAAATATTCTCAGGAAAAAATCATTAAGTGGTTTAAACAGATCTGCGTAGCAGAAGCAATTACCTGTTTTCTTTTGTACGGGGTTGCGATGATCTGGAAAAGATATGACGATGAAGGTCTTCTTCCTACTATTTTCATTATTATTGTGGGAAATATCCACGGATTATTTTTTAGTCTTTATCTCTTATTTTGTCTGCCTGTAAGAAAAATATTTAAGTGGGATGATGAAGACTTTGTGTTCGCATTATTAGCCGCTTTTTTCCCTTTTGCAACTATTTGGGTAGATAAAAAACTAGCCCGATTCGATAGAGAATAACATTTTTTTTCATAAAATTTCATTTTTTACTGTAACAAAATTATTGTTACAGTTGTCTTATTATACAGAAAGGTAAAGCAATCATTTTTTTTGAATAAATTTTAACTACTGGAAATCAACGTTTTAAATTCATTTAAAAATATTTTCAAGTACTTTGTATTGCATGATACTAAATTTATTATATATCTTTGCAATGTAAAATAACAAACGATACAAGCTATTAAACTAAAAATAATAATCATGAAAACTCAAATTCTCATTGCAGCCCTACTTTTCAGCGGACTGATCACAGCCCAGCAGAAAAAAGACAGCTTGAAAGTAAATACTATTGAGGCAGTCAATATCAAGAAACAGGTTTTCAAAAAACAAGGTGACCGCCTGATTTATGATGTAGCATCCTCACCTATTGCCAAGGGAACCAATACATTCAACCTTTTGAAGCAAACTCCAATGATATCCAGTGTGGATGGAAAAACATTGAAGATTCTGGGAAAATCTGATGCTGTCATCTACATCAACAATAAGAAAACAAATATGGATGCTGAGGCATTGATTGAAATGCTAAAGTCCACTCCATCAGAAGATATTCAGAAAATTGAGGTCATTACCGTTCCGGGAAGTGAATTTCAGGTAGAATCTAAGGAAGGCGTTATTAATATTGTTATGAAAAAAAGCAAAAATAACGGCTATAATGGTACTCTGAAAATGCAGAATGAACAGGCTCATTATAACAATCCTTCTGCTGGAGCGTCTTTCAACTTCAGACAGGGAAAGTGGTCGGGAAATTCTAATTTCAGAACGGGAAGCTGGACTGAAAGACAAAGATATACATTGTCTAATGGTGATTCAACTTTCAAAAATGAGTCTTATGGATCTAATGATGACCCCAACAAAACAGTAGGAGGAGGTTTCAATCTTGATTATGAAATCAGTAAGAGACAAAGTATCGGATTTTCTTATAATATGAGATACAACAAAAGTTTCAATTCTATTCTGGATATTACCAACTTCCAAAATGGGATTTTAACAAACAGAACTGTAAATAATGAAGATGCACAGACCAGAAATCATTCTTTCAATTTAAATTATGAAATAAAGACAGATTCACTGGGCAGTAAGCTTACTTCTAATGTTTCCTACTTATGGTTCAACAGGGATAAAGTAAGTTTCAACGAAACTTTTCCTTTAAACAATGTAAAAGGTAATGATTATTCTGCCCTGCATCAGTCTGTACCCCAGATTATCAACAACTATGCGGCTAATATAGATTATCTGAAAAAGACTTCCAAAGGTGAAACATGGCTGATGGGGATTAGCTACAACCGAACCAACACTGATAATGATACGAAACAGGATAAATTTGAGGATAAAAATTTTGTAATAGATACTGCTCAGACGAACCATTTCATTTATAAAGAAAATATTCTGGGAATCTACCTAAACTACGAAAGAAAGCTGACAGAAAAGTTATTCGGAAAAATCGGAGCCCGTTATGAAATGACCAGAAGCACGGGAGATATCGTAGACAAAACCGGTTTTGAAAGAAATTATAATAACCTGCTGCCATATCTTAATTTAAATTATGCAATCAGCTCAGACCATAACCTTAGCTATACTTTCTCCAGCAGAATCCGAAGACCAAGATTTTGGGAACTGAACCCTTCCAGAACATACTTCACGCCAACCAATTATACACAGAACAATCCTTTTATACTGGCATCCAAATTTTATAATCAGGAACTGAACTATATGTATAAAAATGCATTCTATGCCAATCTGAGTTTTAATATGGTAGAAGATGCCGCCGCTTCTGATATGCTTCCTTTACAGGGAACTGTAACTGCTCCTGTAAAAGATGATAAAGGAAATTATATATATGATCCAGAAGGGAATAAAATCATGCAAACAACAAGATTCCTGAGATATATAAGAACCAATTATGGAAGTAACAGAGAACTTAGCTTAACTCTGGGAATGAACAAATCCTGGTTCAAAGACATCTGGACAACGAACTATTCTGTGAACCTGGGGTATGTAACCTTCAAAGGGGCAGTGTTGGAAGATCCTACTTCCAGACCTGGACCGGATGAAACGGAAGTAGTAGATCCTTATATCATTGACATTAAAAACTATAATATGTCTGCTACATTTAATAACACAATCAGGCTTTCCTCTAAAAAGGACTGGTTCTTAGGTGTTAATTACTTTTTTGCAAGCCAGACAGCCATGGAAGGTGGTATGATAGGAGCCAGACAGAGTTTTGACATCACTCTCAAAAAAATTATAGGCGACTGGACGGTTGTAGCAGAAGTTTACGACTTGTTTAATCAAAGCTTTTACAGTGTTAAAGGAGTACAGCCTAACGGAAAATTTAATAATATAACCAACTTCAACTATCCAAGATTACTAAATATCGGAGTTACCTATAATTTCGGAAATCAGAAACTGAAAAAAGCAAGGGAAATGAAATCAGCTAATGACGCTGTAAAATCAAGAACCTAATTTTTAAAGCCTCATATCACTTCACCACTCTTAAAAAAACAAACATGAAACGTATACTTTTGTCCATTGTAATCATATTCGGAACCTGCGCAGCAGCTCAGGAAAAGAAATCTGACACTGTAAAAACCAAAAGCATAGAAGGCATTACGCTTACGAAGCAGGTTTTCAAAAAGCAAAGCGACCGTTTTGTATATGATGTAGCAGCGTCTCCTGTAGCTAAAGGTAATACTACTTTTGATCTTCTAAAGCAGACTCCATTATTATCATCAACAGACGATAAAACATTAAAAATTGCAGGAAAAAATAATGCAATTATCTATATCAACGGAAGAAAAACGAATATGGATGCTGATTCTCTGGTTCAGTTTCTTAAAAATACTCCGGCAGAAAATATTCAGAAAATTGAAGTTATTACGGTTCCCGGAAGCGAGTTTCAGGTAGAATCTTCGGATGGGATCATCAATATCATTTTAAAGAAAAAGATGAGTGATGGCCTTAACGGAAATATGAGAATGTCTAATACTCAGAATAAATACAATGCAAGCCAGGCCAGCTTCTCTGCTAACTACAGAAAGGATAAACTGGGAATAAGCGCGAATGTAAGCGGCGGGGAAAATATTGAGCCACAAACTTATATTTTAAGAAACGGTACTGCAACTACCTCTAATGAATCTAAAGGTAACGTTGATGATCCGAATAAAAATATTGGCGGTTATCTGAATATCGATTATCAGATAAATGATAAAAGCAATCTTGCATTGTCCTATAATACATGGACCAATAAAAGCGATAACTCAACCGTAGATTTGTTTAATACGATCAGGACTGAAAAGGAAACAAAATATACCTGGTCCAAAAATAGAGAGAATACACGATCATACAATAATTCCCTGAATTTAAATTATGAATTAAAAACAGACTCTTTAGGCAGCAAACTGAATCTGAACGCAGCCTATCTTAACTACAGAAGGTTCCAGAATATTGACAATCAGACTTTTCTTTCAGATGTAAACATGGACGTAAAAAAAGGGACTATGCAGGTTTTACAAAGTCTCCCCCAGATCATTAATAATTTCTCCGGTATGGTGGATTATATTCAAAAGTTCAAAAATGATCTGACAGTTTCAGTAGGTGGAAATTATAATAAAACGAAAACAGATAACGATTCGAAAAATATTACTTATTCTTATGATCCTCTGTTGGCTCCTGATCCAAGGCCCAATCATTTTATCTATGATGAAAATATCTACGGTGCTTATGTAACCATAGAAAAGAAATTATCTGATAAAATTTCAGGAAAAGTTGGGGCCCGATATGAGATCACCAATAGTCTTGGAACTTCTGATAATGCACCTACGGAGGCACTTAAAAAGATTGAAAGAAATTATAATAATCTACTGCCCTATCTAAGTTTTAATTATGCTGTCAATGATAAGAACAATATCTCTTATTCCTTTTCAAGCAGAATGAGAAGGCCAAGCTTCTGGGAGCTGAATCCGGTAAGAAATATTCTGACTGAAGCCAATTATACACAAAACAACCCTTTCGTAAAGGCTTCTTCAACTTATAATCAGGAGCTTACTTATATGTACAAAAATTCATACTTCCTGATTTTAAATCATTCTTATATTCAGGATGCTATCACACAGGTTCCGTTACAGGGATATCCGGTATCGCCTGATGGTAAAGTAGGAGAAAATCCGGTATTAAGATATATCAGAACCAATTTTGGTAATAAGCAGGAAATGTCTGCAATGGTAGGTCTTCAGAAATCATTTTTCAAACAATACTGGACGACCAATTTCAATATCGGAGTCCAGCACAATATCAATAATGGAAGCCTTGACACGGATCCTACTACAGGCGATAAGTTCAGAAATGAGAAGGGGGAAGATATTGTTTATACCAATAAAACAAAATCTACCAGTCTTTTGATCCAGACCAATAATACCATTCGTCTTGATAAGAAGAAAAGCTGGTTCTTTGGGATCAATTATTTCTTTGTAGACAAACAGCAGATTGAGCTTGGAACATTGAAAAGCTTAATGAGCTTAGACCTCAGCATCAAAAAGATGTGGAACGACTGGACTTTTGCGATCAATGCCAATGATATTTTAAATACCAATATCATCAAAATAGAAGATCAGCAGGATAACGGAAATTATAATTATATCCACCAAAACCGTTACAACAGAAATGTAATGATAAGCATGACCTACAACTTCGGAAACCAAAAGGTAAAAAAAGTGAGAGATATTGAAGGAGCATCTGACTCCATCAAAAACAGAACAAGATAAAAGTTATCATTCTTCATATTTAATTATTTTTATTACAAACCCGTTGATTGTTCAGCGGGTTTTTTATCTTTAATATCTATGAAAAAAAAAATATTTCTCACTTTTGTGTTTGCGAGCCTCTTTTTTCTATCCACAGCCTGTAAAGAGAAAAAGGTAAGCCTTGGCAATACTATCAGCTTTGATAAGGAAGAGAACATCCGTTATGGCAATGCTCCTGAGCAGAGTATGGACCTTTATATACCTCATCAAAAATCTGATAATAACAGAAATGTATTTATCATTATTCATGGCGGCGGCTGGCGTGGCGGAAACAAATCTCAACTCACCTTATTCACGCTTAGTATGATGCAGAGGTTTCCTGATGATATTTTTGTCAATATGAATTACAGACTGGCTTCCACTACTCAATACGCCATTCCAAATCAGATGATTGATATCCAAAGTGCCATAGCTTTTATCGAAAGGAAGCTGAATTACAACCCCCGGTTGATTCTTCTGGGAAATAGTGCGGGCGGACATCTTTCTATGATGTATGCTTATCATTTTGATGCAGATAAAAAGGTAAAAGCAGTGATCAATATTGTAGGCCCTTCTGATCTTTCAGATCCCGGCTTTGCAACATATGAAGATTATCCTTTTGTGGAAAAGCATCTGATTGATCCTAATATACTTCCTTCAGAGACCTCAGCTATTGATTTTGGAAGTCCGGTACACTGGATAACCAAAACCTCACCCCCTACTCTCTCTTATTATGGAAAAACGGACCGCGTTATCCCTCTTACACAGGAAAAAATATTAGATTCAGCGTTAGTTAATAATAATGTGATGCATGAATCATATGAGTTTAACGGAGGTCATCTGGATTGGGACAAAATTCCAAATAGAAAATTTCTGATAGACCAAATTGAAAAATTCATCCAACGTATTGATAAAAAATAACACGCCTTAATTCGTTAAAGCGTGCTACCTTTTGTATCTATAACTTATCTATTCAGATTTTGCAATTTCAGTCTTTTCAGACATTCCGCTGGCATTGAAAGCCTCAATCTGGAAATAATAAGCATCTGTTCTGTCTGCCCCTGTAAAGAAATATTCGTTTTTACCATATACCATAATACTTCCATATAATTTATCCGGAGATTTTCCCCAATAGATCACATATCCGTCTGCTTCGGGATTCTGCTGCCATTTCATCCATATACTCCTTCTTTCACCGTACTTCTTAGGATCAGCTCTTAAAGGTACAAATCCTTCCACTTTTTTAGGTTTCTCACCTCCTCCTTTTCCGAAGACTCTGAAACCGCTCAAAGCAAATTTTCCTGTAGGCATTTTCAGATTTTCCATTTTAAGGAACCTTGCAGTGGCAGGCTTTTCAAGTTCAACATAATCATGGGGAACATCTTTTGTATTTTTGCTTTTATCAACAATTACATTCCATTTCTTCCCATCATTTGAACCATAAATTTTATACTGATGCATTTTCCCTAATGTTTTCCCCATGAATTCAGCGTCCTGATCTGCATAGTTTATCTGGATAGCATTGATAGTGGACGCCTCACCAAGATCTGTCTGAAACCATTCTCCTGAATTTCCTGTTTTTGCACTCCAGTACGTTTTGATATCTTCATCCACCGCATAGTTTGGCTGATATCCTCCCAAAGTAGAAGAAACCTGAACGGGTTTGTTATAATTCAGCAGCATCCATCCTGCAAAAAGTCCTTTGGCAAAGTCTTTTCCCTGTGCATACTGCGGAAGGTAAGTAGGATAGTCTCCATACGCTGTATTACAGTACATTACATCATCTTTATCAAACCCTGCCGGCCAGATTCCCAGTCGTCTTTCGAAATTATTTTTAGTAGAAATAAAAATGGTTGAAACATGCCACCAGTTTTTGTAATTATCTTCAAAAGTGGCCCCATGCCCGGCTCCTCTTGCAAAACCTCCCGGTTTATAAGAAAACGGATTGTGCTGCTGATATTCAAATCCTTCTAAAGGGCTTTTACTCACATATACCCCATCAGAATAGCCACTAAACTCAGTAGCCGGTGCTCCGTACTGCATATAATATTTATTGTTGTGCTTGGTCACCCATGCTCCTTCTACAAAGGGCTGCAGAAAAACGTTGTCATTATATTCCCCGAATCTCTCCCAGCCATGATCTTCTGGTTTTAACCTAAGAATTGGCTTTACGAAGCCTTCAGACTGCAATGTTTTGGTTTTCACTTCAGTTCCCAGCAACGGCCACTCATTACTTGAGCCCCAATACAGGTAAAGTTTATCTTTATCTTCATCGTAATGAAATGCCGGGTCCCATGCTCCTACTTTCAAAGTATCTACAGCTATTTTCCAGTCATCCTTAGTAGGGTTAGTACTTTTCCAGATCGGAAAATCCTGCTCCCAGGTAGAACCGTAAACGTATAATGTATCTTTCATTGCCCACACTGCCGGAGCATTAAGGTCATGGATATATTTTTTGTCTCTGAGGAATTTTCTTTTTACAAACTTCCAGTCCAGCATATCATCACTGTACCAATATCCTTCTTGATTGGTTGAGAAAAGGAAAAGTTTATTTTTAAAATTGACAATCACCGGATCTGCTGTAGCACGATGTTTTCCCTGTGTGGAAAAAACTTCAAAAGGTGTATATCCATAATCGATGTTGATTGGATTACAGAAGGTTTTCTGCTGTGCTCCTACAATCATTCCAAAAAAAATTGCTAATGATAAAAAGTATTGTCTCATTTTCAGATTTTAAAAATTAAGACAAAGTTAGCTAACTTTTTTTGGTTTTCTAAATCCATACTCTATCAGTGGGGATACTGTAAAAATTTCAGGAGATCCTATAAAAAAACTTCTGAATTTATAAATAAAGTCAGAAGTTTAAATTTTTAATTGAGAATGATTATTTTTTCGGAAGAAAAACCTCAGCAAGCATGCATCTTGCACTTCCTCCTCCGTTTACTTCAATAGTATTCAGGTCAGAATAAATAATTTCGCAATATTTTTCAATCGCAGCTACCTGCCCAGATGTCAAAGACTTATAAGCAGTCTGGCTCATTACCAGAAATTTTTCACCGTCTTTATTTTGAACCTGAAGCATATTTCCAGCAAACTGCTGCATCTGCTCTTCAGAAATTTCGATAATTTCCTTTCCTGAACTCTTGATCGTTTCGATTATCTTTTCTCTTTCCAATTCATCATCAATACAATCAAGACAGATGACAACAAACTTATCTGCCACACACATCATTACATTGGTATGGTAAATAGGAAGTCTTTCTGTTCCCACAGTCTGATAAGAATGGAAAACAACTGGCGTAAAACCATATTTTTCACAGAATTCTCTGAACAGATTTTCATCCAGCCTTAAAGAAACTGAACCATAAGCAATTTTCTGATCGTGGTCAAAAATCATGCTTCCTGTTCCTTCCAGAAAATGTCCCTGCGTTTCAGAAAAAGACCAGTCATCAATTTCAGTAACTTCAAATCCCTGATCTTTGATACTTTCAATGATATCATCTCGTCTTTCCACTCTTCTGTTTGACGCAAACATAGGGTACAAAACCACTTTTCCGTCTTTATGGAAGCTTACCCAGTTATTTGGGAAAATGGAATCAGGTGTATGAGGGTCCAGGGTATCTTTTATAGTGATTACATTAATTCCTCTGCCTCTCAGGTTCCCGACAAAAGTATTGAACTCTGCCAAAGCTTTTGACTGAATATCTGAACCGGCCTGTTCTACCTGAAAGTAATTATTTTTCGCTGTCTCTGCGTTGTAACCGAATGCAATCGGCTCTATCATTAATACTGTATCTGTTGTTTGCATTGTTTTTAAGTTTGAGGGTGTTAATATATGAAGGTTTGAGAGTATACTTCTTATAACCTTTATAATCTTTCGGTCTTTTAAGTAATCTGGTTCTTATTGGGGGGAATATTTTTTTTAAAATACTTTTAAATGCTGATCAAATCTGACCTTTGAACTTGTTTATTCTTTAAGATCAAAAATCATCTCCAATATCACCTATAAAAACTCTTTTACTCTGAAACTTTTATTATTCTCTTACCAACGGCATGGTAGAGCATCTCAACAGACCGCCCATTTTAGAAATTTCTCTGTAAGGAATTTCTTCTACAGTCATTCCCCATTCGTTTCTCAAATGGTTATTCATTCTTGTGAAGGTCTTATCGGACACTACAATGTCCGGAGCTATAGAGAATATATTCGGGAACATTTCAAACATTTCTTCATCATTGATATGGAAGCAGTTTTCTTCTCCGAAAATATCAATGATTAATCGATAGTCACTTTCATCCACGAATCCGTTTTTATAAATAATACATTTATCTTCTCCTACCGGATTAAAAGTGCAGTCAAGATGCAGAATACCCTCGAAAGGTACTTTATCATTTTTTTTCAGTTCAAGATCAATGATTCTTTTCTTTGGAAAGTATTCTTTTAAGATTTCAATGGCATACTCATTGGTTCTTGCCGTCTTATAGTTTCTGTAATCTTCGCTGAAGCAAGTTCCTATGAAAATAAAATCATTCCATACGATGACGTCTCCACCTTCAATATGGGCTGTTTCCGGAAGATTGATGATTTTTCTCCATGCTACCTTTTCAAAAACGCTTTTATATGCTTCCTGTTCGTCTGCTCTGTCTGCAATCACGTTGGAGATAATCATTTTATCGTCAATCACAAAGGCTACATCTCGTGAAAAAACCTGATTATAATCTTTGATAATGCTTGGGCGCAGCACTTCAACGTCATACTTTTTCAAAACTGCTTCAAAAGCATTCATTTCATTGATAATATCCTCTTCTTTGGGATACATATTGTGTTCGATTGAGTAATATGATTTTGCGTCATAACTTTCCTCTAATGTGGGGACCGCCCCCAATGAATTAGGCTGACCTAGCACTACTGACTTCAGCCTGCCCGTTTCGTTTTTAATGTTTAGTCTCATAAAGATTTATGCAATACTACAAATATAAGTAAAGGTCTCTATCTGGAAAACTTTTGTTCTATTTTCTCCTTCAAATTTGACTATAACGGGAGAATACTTTTATGATTTTTATTTGTTTTTCTCTATTTCAATTCTATTTTCTCTGAAAAAAGTCTATAAACTACTATGTTCCATCTACATATAATCATAAATCACATCCTGTTTATTAAAATATTTTCATACATTAGTGATATAATTTTCGCGAAATTATACATCATAAAACTTTACTATTAACATCAAACAACAAAATCATGAACAAGAACAATTCTGTGCTGAAAAATGCACAAAAACTAGGAAGAGAACAACAGAAAACTGTAATGGGAGGAGCTATAGCCGGCAGAAGATGCTGCGAATGGGATGATAATGGCAAGTGCTTTATCTGGACTTGTGACAAATGTTACTGCCCATAATAAAATCAAGAACCTGCTTTTTCAAGCAGGTTTACTTTTATCTGGCTCTGTTTTCTTCTTCCGTTTTCTGCGTTTCTTTTACCTGATATTTTGCGCTTCCAAAGTTATAACCAACCGAAATGACCAACCGGCTGCTATCCCACCAGTGTGTAAGGCGATTATCCATAATCTTTTTATGCCGGAATTCCAATTTCTGGTCATAAGAATCAAGGAGATTATTATACCCGATTTTTGTGTTTAACTGATTGTCAAACCATGATTTCTGAATTGACAGATCTATGCTGTATCTTGGCTTGATGATGTAAAGGCTGTTTCCCGTTTTGGATTCATAATTGGCAAACAGGTTAACTGTGTATCCTTTTGGAAGAGAAAATACCTGGTTTATTCTCACTTCATAATTGTAAATATTCAGTGCAAAAACCTCATTCAAATAAGGTCTGAATTCATAATTGTAATATCCTGTAATCTGGCTGGTCAAATTCCACCATTTCATAATTCTAACCGGAAAGCTGGTTTCAAGGGCCGCAAAATTTCTATAAGGAAGATTAGTTCCCAAATATTCCAATACATTTGTTTCCGGATTGTACATAGGATATCGCGTCATTACGTCCTTTTCTTTTCCAACTGTAAAATTTGTGATCCAGTTTTTATAGCGATAAGTTGCTTTGATCTGAGTTGTAAAAGAAGGCAGCAAATAAGGATTGCCTATCCAGTAATTTAAAGGGCTATAATAAACCCGGAATGGGTTAAGCTGTGAAAATCCTGGTCTTGTAATTCGTCTGCTATAGGAAAGGGAAAGTTCACTGGATTTATTAAAAGTATAGTTCAGGCTTAAAGAGGGCAGCCATTTCAGGTAGTTTACTGAAACAATAGAATCAATAGTAACAGCATTGGAAATACTGTTTGTATTTTCGAATCTCAATCCTGCATTGATCTGAATTTTTCCAAATTTTTGCCTGTAAGCAAGATAACCTGCCGTTATTTTTTCTTGATATGAAAATACATTGCTTCTTGTACGGTCAAAAGCAAATTGATCTCCTACGGATAATGTATCATATCTGATATTATTGTTTGTATCTGAATCGCTGTATTTAATTCCTGCTTCTATGTCTGCATTTCCAATTTTCTGGGAAACATCGATCTGTGTACTATAAATATTAATTTTATTAAAGAGATCAGACTTCCAATAGGATAAGAGATCATTGGCAGGTTGATCTCTATTGATAAAATCATCTTTCTGCTTATTGACAACGGAAAGATAATTCCCTAGAAAACTGAGTTTAAATCCTTTATTTTGCAATGAATAATCAGCTGTGATCCCATAATTATCCTGTGAATAAGCTATAGGATTTTCACTGGTGGTATTAAAGATCAACTGATCCTCATTTTTATCAGTTGTATAAAGTGATCCTGCACGGGTACGCTCGCTTTCCCGGAAATTGGATCTCAGATTTAAGCCTATTCTATTTTTTTCATTTAATCTGAAATCTGCACCGGCCTGAATACTGTAGGTTTTACTATAATCTTTTTGATTGGTATTGGTACGCATAATATTGGTATTTGCCAGCCGCTGCAGTGCGTTATATCGATAGCTTGAAACTCCCTCGTTATATCCTGTCTGCAGATTATAAGTTGTATTTCCTGTATTGTAAGAAATATTAACCGTATTTTCCCTGTAATTGTACTTATTGATATATACATTACCATTATAATTTCCCTTCCAGCCGAGGTTGGCATTTTTTTTTAGTTTAATATCAATAATTCCTTTAAATTCTGCATCATATTTTGACGAAGGGTTGGCATTCACTTCTACAGATTCTATCATCTCGGGTGATAAAGACCGTAAGTATGCCTGTAACTCCTGGTTACCCATCACAACAGGCTTCCCATCAATAAAGATAGCGGGAGTGATTCTTCCCCCGATAAAAATTCCACTTTCCTGATCTACTGTAACACCAGGCGTTTTTCTCAAAACATCAAGAAGATGGGTGGATGTTTTAAAGTCTTTATTTCCAGCAACAGTCATTACCAGATTCCCATCATTCATTTTTATACTTCGTGGAGCTGACTGAATAATGACTTCTGAAATATTGGTGGTATTAGATGCGGAGCCAGCCAGAGAATCTGAAACTTTTCCTTTTACAGTGTCCTGTGCTCTTCCAGAAATTGAGACAAGCAACAGTAAGAGTAAAAACCATAATTTGATCATCATAAATCGTAAATTTTATGAAGTCAAAAGTATTGGCTTGTTGTAGAAATGAGGTTTTGAAATTAAAATTCCGCAGTACGAAATTATAAATTTGAACTCTGCAATCCCGTATCAATAAAGGTTTGCGAATGTTTATATAAAAGAGGGGTTGTATTTTTAATCTTCTTGAAGGTAGAGAAAAAAGTCGATTTGGAATTAAATCCTACTTCATATCCGATTTCTTCAATCTTTAAATAGGAGCCACTTTCTATTTTTTCACAGGCTTCATTGATCCTGTATTCATTAATGTAGAGAGAGAAGCTTTTTTCCAGATTATCATTTAATAACTGGGAAAGCTGATGGGTTGACATATTCATTCTGGAAGCCAGATCATTCAACTTAAGGTTTGGGTTTTTATAAAGTTCTTCGGCGTCCATTAGTCTTTCTAATCTTGACACAATATTCTCTGCCTGTTCTTCTGATATTTTTTTGTTAGAATATCTTTCAGTTTCCTTTACCGGAAGCTGTTCTTCTTTTTTACTGAATAAAATCAAAAAATTGGCATACAGTACAAATGAAAATACCAGGCTTCCTCCTGCACAGTAGATCTGTATCCAGCCAGTAGAAATCAACTGATAGGTCAAAAAGATGATCACATTACTGAGGAGAACCGGGAAAACAAACTTGTTCGGGTTTTTATTATTCTGTTTTGAAAAAATATAGTATTGATAGAGGGTATAAAACACAAAGCCAGCCCACACGGTATAAATAAAGGTTCCAAAATAATGCTCCCAGGTAACGGGAAAAACCACATACAGTAATCCTACTGCTCCCAAAATAGATGTGAATATTCCAAACCACTTTCTACAGCTTTTCAAATCAAATTGTTGTTGCTGAAAGGAAGATTTCACATAATAGTACAAAGCGGGGCCTGTGAAAAATAACGCGGATAGTCCTAAATGAGGAATTATTCTCGGCCAATCCGGATAGAAGTATATACATACGGAAATGCCTACTCTTAAACTAAGCATCAACAGCAACAGTCCCAGGAAAAAATCCGGCAGATATTTCAGTTTTTTAAAGGATAGCAAATAAATCCCTAGCAGAAGTCCATTGAATGCTCCTACTGCGCTAAAGAAAAATAACATTTGTTCTCCGAAAGTCATGATCAAATAGTTTTATTTTAAATACAGGCTGAAGAAATTACATTAATCCCTGTCCAATAGAAACGGAATTTAGCCCGTTTAATCAATACATATCATTCATCCGGCTTTATCCGAAACCTATATTTTGTAAAAGTAAATTTAATCATTAATTAGATTCAATTTCAATAAGATATACATATTCTACAAAAGATCTATTCTAATTACACGTTTGAACTATGCTTTTTAAATGAATGCTCTGAAATCCAATTGCTGATCTGGAAAATAAATAATCCCAAAGCAAGCTTTGGGATTATTATATGATAAAAAAAAATATTATCTGTTTGAAATATCGATGTAATTTCTTTCCTGAGCACCTTGGTAAACCTGTCTAGGTCTTCCGATTGGGTCTCCTTTTAATCTCATCTCTTTCCACTGAGAAATCCATCCCGGAAGTCTGCCTAATGCAAACATTACTGTAAACATTTCTGTAGGGATTCCTAATGCTCTGTAGATGATCCCTGAATAGAAGTCTACGTTTGGATATAGTTTTCTTTCGATGAAATATTCATCTTCAAGAGCAACTCTTTCTAACTGCATTGCAATATCAAGCGCTTTATCCTGGATTCCTAATGCTGTAAGGATATCGTCAGCAGCTTTCTTGATAATTTTTGCTCTTGGATCGAAGTTTTTGTACACTCTGTGACCAAAGCCCATTAAACGGAAGCTGTCATTCTTATCTTTAGCTTTAGCAACATATTTAGATACGTCACCACCATCTTTCTCGATCAATTCAAGCATTTCAATTACGGCCTGGTTAGCCCCACCGTGAAGTGGTCCCCAAAGAGCAGATACTCCAGCAGAGATTGAAGCAAAAAGACCAGTGTGTGCAGAACCTACCATTCTTACTGTAGAAGTAGAACAGTTTTGTTCGTGGTCAGCGTGAAGAATTAGCAATTTATCTAAAGCACCTACAACTACCGGATCGATTTCGAAATCAGCGTTTGGTAATCTGAATGCCATTTTGTAGAAGTTCTCTACATAGCTTAGGTTGTTATCTCCGTGGTTTAATGGTAAACCTTGAGTTTTTCTGTATGTCCAAGCACAAAGGTGAGAGAACTTAGCGATCATTAGCTCAGCAGCATGATCCATTTCTTCTTTAGAGTTTACGTTAACTGCTTTTGGGTTGAAAGCTGTCAATGCGGAAGTCATAGAAGATAAAACTCCCATAGGGTGAGCTGAACGAGGAAAAACATCAATGATCTTTTTCATCTCATCTGCGATGAAGTTATATTTTTTAATATTATTGTCGAATGAAGCAAACTGATCCTGAGTAGGCAATTCTCCATGTAATAAAAGATACATTACTTCTGTAAAGTTAGATTTCTCAGCAATCTGCTCGATTGGATAACCTCTGTAGAATAACTCTCCTTTATCTCCGTCTAAGTAAGTGATGTCGCTAATGGTAGCTCCAGTATTTTTGTAACCTAAATCCAGAGTGATCAAACCTGTCTGGTCTCTTAATTTTGAAATATCAATCCCTCTGTCTCCGATAGTACTATCCACGATTGGATATTCATATGAATTACCGTCGTAATTCAATATTACTTTGTTGTCTGACATTATTTATTTTTTTTTAAATATACTACTTTCCATAAAATACGGCAAACAAAAAATATCGCTTGCCGTTATTTATAAATTCAATTATCTTTTAATTTTAAATGCTTCTAAACCTGGGAAAATTGCTGTTTCGCCAAGGGCTTCTTCAATTCTCAACAACTGGTTGTATTTTGCCATTCTGTCTGATCTTGAAGCAGAACCTGTTTTGATCTGTCCGCAGTTCATTGCTACTGCTAAATCAGCAATTGTAGCATCTTCAGTTTCTCCTGATCTGTGAGACATTACTGAAGTGAACTTGTTGTTCTGAGCCATCTGCACTGCAGCCATTGTTTCAGAAAGAGAACCGATCTGGTTTACTTTTACAAGGATTGAGTTGGCAATACCTTCTTTTACTCCTCTTGATAATCTGTCTACGTTGGTTACAAATAAATCATCACCTACCAATTGTACTCTGTCTCCGATTTTATCTGTTAACATTTTCCATCCTTCCCAGTCATCTTCCTGCATACCGTCTTCGATAGAGATGATTGGATATTTATTAGCCAATTCTGCAAGATAAGAAACCTGCTCTTCTCTTGATCTGTGAGCTCCTTTATCTCCTTCGAATTTTCTGTAGTCGTACGTTCCGTCTTTGTAGAATTCTGAAGCTGCACAGTCTAATGCCAACATGATATCATCACCTGGCTTATATCCAGCTTTTTCGATGGCCTGAAGTAAAGTATCCAAAGCATCTTCAGTTCCGTTGAAAGTAGGAGCAAAACCTCCCTCGTCTCCTACTGCTGTAGAAAGACCTCTTCCTTTAAGAATAGATTTAAGGTTATGGAAAATCTCAGTTCCTTTTCTCAATGCATGAGAGAAAGAATCTGCTTTTACCGGCATGATCATAAATTCCTGGAATGCAATAGGTGCATCAGAGTGAGATCCACCATTGATAACGTTCATCATTGGAACTGGAAGTGTATTAGCGTTTACACCACCTACATATTTGTATAGAGGCATCCCCAATTCTGCAGCGGCAGCTTTTGCTACTGCTAAAGAAACTCCCAAAATAGCGTTCGCACCAAGATTTCCTTTGTTAGCCGTTCCGTCAAGATCAATCATAATCTGATCGATATAGTTTTGTTCGAAAATTGGCTGTCCAACTAAATTCTCTGCAATTATTTCTTTTACATTTTCAACAGCTTTCAGTACTCCTTTTCCCTGGTAGTCTGAACCTCCGTCACGTAATTCTACTGCTTCATGTTCTCCTGTAGATGCTCCTGAAGGTACAGCAGCACGTCCCATTGCTCCACTTTCTGTAAATACATCTACTTCAATGGTGGGATTACCTCTGGAATCTAAAATCTGTCTTGCTTCTATGTAAGAAATTGCACTCATTTTTTATTATTTTTAGTTTATACAAATTTAATCAAAATTAAACTTTCAGGGCCATTTCGAGGGATTTTTTTGAAATAAATGCAAGTTAAATTTTAGTTAATTTATATTATGATAACCTTTATAATTGTATTCGTTAAATCCTATTAATAAATTAAAGTATAAAAATAAAAAACACTTCAAGTTTTATAAAATAAGAGAGCATTTCAGTCATTAAAAAATTAGGTGATATTTTATCGGGTTTTATGCATTCATAATTTATTTTCTATCAGGATTCAAAATGATCTATGTCCTCAAACAACACCCTTACAAATGATGTTGTTTTTACTTAATGAGTTGTTATTTTATAATGTCATTTTGAATAATAAACGGGTTCCTGTATTTTCAGATAAGATGTCACAATTCCCATTCAGTTTATGCATTCTCCGTTTCATATTCCTAAGGCCGTTTCCTTCCTGATATTCTTTCGGGATTCCCTTGCCATTATCTGATATTTCTATCGTAAAAACATTTACATTTTGGATAAATGAAAGTTTTAGGTAATCTGCCTCACTGTGTTTATAAGCGTTATTAAGGGCTTCTTTTAAACAGAGAAACAGGTTTCTTCTCTGTTCTGTTGAAACAGAAGTCTCTGAAATGATATCAACACTTTCGCACGATAATTTTATTTTTGTTTTTTTGAGAAAATTATCTGCATATTGAATAGCATACTCTGTAAAGCTTCCCAAGGTATCATTTCCGGAATTGAGGCTCCAAAGCATTTCGCGCATAGAAATATTCATTTCTTCTGAGGTTTTCAACAACTCGTCAATATCATTCTGCAAATCGATATCCTCTGCTCTCTGTTTTAGAAATTCTGCCTGAAGTTTCAATGCAGAAATACCCGCGCCGAGATCGTCATGCATATCATGGGAAATGCGCTCACGTTCCTGCTCTATTGATTTTTGTTTTTCAAGTTCTTTCTGAAGGAGCTGGTTTTGGTGTTCGGCTTCTTTAAGTTGCTGCTCTTTTAAGTAAAGGAGTTGTTTTCGGTTGTATGTTATAACAACAAAGATGATGAATAGCACAAAGAGCATCATTATTGCAATTGCAACAATATAGGCAAGCTTCATATCATCTTGAATTTGTGTCATGCATCTAATTGTTTTTCATATTTAATAAGTGCCACATAAAATAAAAAATAAGTAATACCATTTATGAGATTCAAAACAAATTTAAGCTGTCCTAAAAATACTTTATCTTCAATTTCAAGGAAGTACATCGGAATAATTCTAAAAAGCGAAAAACTACTCCATAATAAAAGAGCGGTAGAAACCCAAAAATTAGGATCAACAGTGATTTTTGATATCACTTTAGTATTTAATTTCTGGTAATACCAAAAAAGAGAAACAATAATATAATAAGTAACCAAACATATTCCCAGCCTGCTATCAAAATCAGTACTATAAAAGTTCGTAAATATTAAAATATAAATGATACTGCATAAAAAAAAGACAGTAAAAACATGCTTAAGCCAGGATTTAAATATTTTTTTGAAAAAAAAATAAAAAAATATAATTGAGAATATAATGTAAATATTATACTGAAGGCCATTCTTTGAATTTTCATCAATAAGATCTCGAAGCCATGATATGGTTTCGTTCAAGAATGTAATTAATAAATAGATCATTAAATAGCCTTGAGCAGAAAGAGAATACTTTCTGCCCAAAACTATAGCTTTTATTGTTACAAATAATAGTATTATTTTATAAATAATTCCCATTTTTAAGGCTTTAGATCTCCTAAGTCATAATAACCTTCATAAAATAAAGCTCTTGTTGCCATAGCAAAATGATGAACCCGATCAGAGTCCTTTACCTTTACAGTAAGTGTTAATCTTAATTTATTTTCTACTGTTACACATATTACTTCAAATTTCAAATCCTGTTCAAAACCATTAAATAAAAATATTTTCCTCATTTGATAAGTAACGTACTCTGTAAGAACCGGATTTGAATCGATGCCAGCTATTATCTTGGTTCCTACTCCATTTTTATAATTTTGTTTAATATTATAGAAAGACGGAGAACTTCTATTAAAACTTTCTGCCATCTGCCCTCTTAATATATAGGCTGTTTCATTGTTTAAATCTATTTCAAAGTTGGTAGGGCTAAATGTTTCAATATCTGAAAATCTGAATAAAATTCCCAAGTCACCATTATCATCAATAAAGAATATATGTAAGTATTTTTTATCCCAGTTTTCTCCTATAATTTTATTAATTTCTTTTTTAGTAATAATAAATTCATCTCTGAACTTATTAGAGTAATTAGTATTAAATAGCTCTTTTCCCCTTATATACTCTTCATCTGGTATAGGATCAGTGATATAATTCGCCATGAGATATCTGATTTCAAGCAATTGTTGATCATCACAATCCATGTTTGTTATTATAGTTATCAACTCTTCTTTAAGCTCTTTACATGATAACTCCTCAAATTTTTGCTTCATAGTTTCTTAGTTTTTAGTTTGATTAAATTTGTTGATAGCCTCCACTTTATTGTTTACGTGAAGTTTTCTGTAGATATTTCCAACGTGTTTTTTGACAGTATCAATGCTAATGCATTTTTGATCGGCAATTTCTTTATATAAAAGTCCTTGCGAAAGAAGTTCCAGGATTTCCTTTTCACGTTCTGTAAGTTCATCGAAGCCTTTTATTTCCGGAAGTTTTTTTTCAAAGTGCTGCAGGACTCTCCGGGCAATTGAAAAACTCATTGGGGCTCCTCCGTTATATACATCACGGATTGAAGAAAGAATTTTATCCATGCTTTCTCCTTTAACGAGATATCCCATGGCACCTGCTTTCAACGAATTAAAGATCTTTTCATCCTCTTCAAAGCTCGTACACATGATAAAATGGGTGTCCGGCAGTTGTGTCCGCAGCTTCTCAACAATCTCTATTCCAGGCATATCCTGAAGCTGAATATCCATCATCACCACATCCGGAGAAATATCAGGGAGGTTTTTCAGGGCATTATTTCCGTCAAAAAACTGAGCAACTACCTTCATATCGCTTTGATAATTGATGACCTTCTTCAACGCATTGTTGTAGTTTTTTTCATCTTCTACTATGGCGACGGAAATACTCATGTTCTTTTTTGTTTGAAGCAAATTTCAGCAGAAAACAGATAAGAGACAATTACACCTTTGTGTAATCTTATAATAGAAATTGGTAATTATGGTTAGTTTTTATTTTATTAAATTTAATCAATTATTCATTCCAAAATTATTTTCACTTCAATAAATCATAAACTGCTTTACAAGCAAGTCCAGGATCCGAGAATATCCCTTGTGAGAAAGCAAAAATAAATGGAGAAAAAAAGTCTGAATAACCACATTAATATTGGCAGAATGCCCCCATGTTATAAGGCATGATTTTTGTAAAAAGTAAAAAATAGATAAAATAATATAATCATGAAAAAAACTCTTTTAGTACTTGGTGCAGTACTTACATTAGCAGCAGTCAGCTGTAAAAAAAATGAAAGCGGAAACAAGACTGTTATTAAAATGGACAGTACAGAAACCTCCGTTACCGATAACAATGGTAAGATAGATTCTGTAACTCAGAGTTCTTCAACAGTAGAGGTCAATGGCCAGAAGACTGAAAAAACAGATTTTGTTTATAAAGCTACGGACGGAACATTGGTAAAAGTAATCTTCAAAAATGACCCAAAAGAAAGTACAGTTGCTATCACCAGCAACAAGAAAACCTTTACACTTCCCAAGACTGAAACAAAGGGAGATGAAACCATCTATAAAAAAGACGATATGACCGCAAGAGTAAAAGGAGACAGCCTTCACCTTGAACAGGGTAATAATATCATTGAACTGAAAAGAACTAAGATCTAAAATACAAATGTCCCTCCGTATAGAGGGACATTTAATTTTTATAGTGGTTTAATTTTTTTTCAGCATATCACTATTGATCCAACCATAAAGAGGTTCTTCATCTTTTCCTGGTTTTAACAAGACATACACATAGAACCAGCCAAGTTTACTTTTTATAAATTCAACTTCAGTATCTTTTTTAAGCTGTATAATCGAATCGAATTCAGTGGAAGGTCCTTTTCTTACATTCACATAGTTTGCGTTTACTTTATAAATATCCGCAGTATCATCTTCGCGTCCTACGAGCTTTGCTCTGAAATTTTCAATAGGAAATGCGGGCCCTGGGTCATTTTTCCTGAATGGTGCTATATCATCGTGTCCGAGAATATCTTTAATCTGGTAAGTTTCCATTAAAAGTTTACACACACGAAAGCAGCAATCTATTTGTTTTTCAGTAAAATTATGCCAGTACGAAACCTCATTATCATGTTTGTGTTTAGCTTCAACAACGACATCTTTTGAATATTCTTTTTCAAACCATGCATAGAATCTGTCATTTACTTTATTCAACTTTCCGGGATTTTCCAATTCAATACCAATAGAAAAGTTATTAAATCCTGATCGGTCTGCCCATCTGCTTCTCCCCGCATGCCATGCTTTTTTATTAAACTCTACCATTTGGGTGATTCTACCGTCTCTATCTATAATAATATGAGCAGAAGCTTTTGCTGTAGGATCCTGAAACCAATTTATAGAACTTTCAGCCCCTCTTCCTGCTGTAAAATGGATAATTATATATTCCGGAATCATCATTCCGTCTTTATTAGGAGTATCAACAAAGTTAATACTCTCTCCGGAAATTGTTTTTCCTAACTTATCTTTTAAAATGATCATGATCAAGATTTTTCAAAGATCAAATGTATTCTAAATTTATTAATTACATATTAAGGGAATAAAAAAAAACCACCCGGAATCCGGATGGTTTTCATTATATATCTGAATGAATAGAATATTATTCTTCAGTTAAAAAAAAGAATTTTACTAATATTAAAAATCCGCCTTTATAGTATACTCCAAATAAGTCAAACATTTTTAAAATTCACCATTTTGGGGCAGAAGTTAAAATTATATTGACAAACCAATATAGAGTTAAGAAATAATTTTGAAATCTAATTCTTATTGATACTTAACAGCCTTATCCAATTCTATGGGATTATAATTATTTATAATCTGAAGCTGGTAATCTTTTTTAATACTTTTTAACCCTTCTAAACTATTAATATGTTTATCAAATATATTTAATCCCCAAGTTCCTTCTTTCATCGTATAATATTCACCGAATGGATTATTATAGTTATCAATTAATAATTTCTGATATTGTTTTAATGTAATCGATACAGGTTTCACTCCAAGATTGGACTCAACAATATTATAAGTATCATAGTCTGATAAAATTTTATTAATAGAAACTAATTTATAATTAAAATTATCATTGGAGTCTTTTACTTCAAATATTAATCCCGGCAATCCTTTAAATTTATACGGCCCTTCTGAAACGGGCATTTCAAGAGAAAACCATGCAATCCATTTTCGTCCACCCCAAATAGCCTCGGCTTTTTGTAATTTATAATTGTCTGAAAGCTTTGTCTGAGGTAGTATTTTCCATTTAATATCATCTATAGAAGGATAATTATAATATATACCTGCTACATTCACAAAATTTTCATTCTTAAAAGAGCTTGTTTTTCTTTTTATTATCTGCTGTATAGGAAAAGTATAAGAAATAATACTTCCACTTCTTACCAAGGAATCTAATTTAATTAATTTTTTATAATAAAACTTAGTGTAATCTTTCTGTACATCAAGTACCATTTCAAGATTATCACTATCTTTTTTCAATGAGTCTGGTTTATAAGTAAAATCATAAATCACTCTATAGTTTTGAGAATAAGAATATTGAATAAAAAAAATGAAAAAAATGAAATATTTATGCATAAACAGATACTAACATAATGATTGCGCCATACTCAATGCTTTTCCACAATCTCCTTTTGGATCTGTATAACAAGACTGACTTCCTTGTCTATTAGAACACGATACGCATTGCTTACATCCCTCGGCTTCACCTGGATCTTCAGAAAAAAAAGGATTGATTGATCCAAATCCATTTAAAGTTTTCAACTCGTTTCTCGAAAGTTTTTTTAGATTTTTCATAAATAACAAATTTAATTTGTTTTTGCTTTTCTTGCTGAAAAGTGTTTATTAAAACTAAAATAAAAACTTATTATTTCCAAATTAAATTTGGAAAAATTACGTAATCAATACTTTAAACAACGTTTTAATTAAAATGAATTTAATATATCAATAACATATCGTAATAAATAGAAATATATTAATCAATAAAATTTAAAGACTAACATAAAAGTGCTAAACTTACATTATAATCCCTCCAAAAAATACAATTACAGCAACAACCATAATGAGGAATTGAAAAGTGATCCTATATACGTACCGGTTTTAAATTAAATACAAAACAAAAAAACCATCCGGAGTCCGGATGGTTTTCTATTGATATCTGAATGAATATTATTCTTCAGTTTTTTCTTCAGTAGTATCAGCTTTAGCTTCTTCTACTTTCTCTTCTACTACAGGAGCGTCAGCTACTACAGCTTCAGCTTTTTTAGCAGTTGTAGATCTTCTACTTCTTCTTGTAGTCTTCTTCTCTTCAGCATTAGGGTTGTAAAGCTCGTTGAAATCTACCAATTCGATAAGAGCCATATCAGCAGCATCACCTGGTCTGAAACCTGTCTTAATGATTCTTGTATAACCACCGTTTCTTTCAGCGATTTTAGGAGCTACAGTTCTGAATAATTCAGCAACCGCAAATTTATTTTGAAGGTAAGAGAATACTACTCTTCTGTTATGTGTAGTATCTTCTTTTGCTTTTGTTAATAGAGGCTCAACATATACTCTTAAAGCTTTAGCTTTAGCTACAGTAGTGTTGATTCTTTTATGCTCAATTAGAGAACAAGCCATATTAGAAAGTAAAGCACTTCTGTGAGAAGCTGTTCTTCCTAAGTGATTGAATTTTTTACCGTGTCTCATTATTAATTATTTATCAGCGTCTAACTTATATTTTGCAACGTCGAAACCGAAGTTAAGACCTTTTGAATGCACTAATTCTTCTAGTTCTGTCAAAGATTTTTTACCAAAATTTCTGAATTTCATCAAATCAGACTTACTGTAAGAAACTAATTCTCCAAGAGTTTCTACTTCAGCAGCTTTAAGACAGTTAAGGGCTCTTACAGAAAGATCCATATCTGCTAATTTAGACTTAAGTAGTTGTCTTGTATGAAGAGTTTCTTCATCATATTGGATAGATGCTTTTACAGCTTCCGTTTCAAGAGTTATTCTCTCATCAGAGAACAACATGAAGTGATAAATTAATATCTTAGAAGCTTCTGTCAAAGCATTTTGAGGACTGATGGAACCATCAGTTTCTATATCTAATACAAGTTTTTCGTAGTCTGTTTTTTGCTCTACACGATAATTTTCAATGCTGTATTGTACTTTCTTAATCGGCGTAAAAATAGAGTCGATAGCAATAGTCCCTACAGGAGCATTGTTTGACTTATTTTGTTCAGAAGGAACATACCCTCTACCTTTTTCAATATTGAAAGTAATTTCGAAAGTTACATCACTATTTAGGTTACAAATCACTAAATCCGGGTTTAAGACCTCGAATCCGTTGATCGATTTTCCTAAATCACCAGCAGTAATAATCGTTTGACCTGAAACTTTAGCAACAACCTGCTCATTAGCCTGGCCTTCTGCTGAAGCTTTTACTCTAACCTGCTTAAGGTTAAGAATAATTTCGGTAACGTCTTCGATTACTCCTGGAATAGTTGAAAATTCGTGCTCTACACCTTCTATTTTGATAGATGAAATAGCGTATCCTTCCAGAGAAGAAAGCAACACTCTTCTCAAAGCATTACCGATTGTAAGCCCGAAACCTGGTTCTAAAGGTCTGAATTCGAATTGACCTTTAAATTCATCAGAGTTAAGTAAAATTACTTTATCGGGTTTTATGAATTGTAAAATTGCCATATTATTGGGTTGAGCAAAAATTTGATTAAAAAATTATTTAGAGTAAAGTTCGACGATAAGGTTCTCCTTGATGTCCTCCGGAATTTGGATTCTCTCAGGAGCAGAAATGAAAGTACCTTCTTTCTTCTCATCGTTGAATTGTAACCACTCATAGTTTGACTTAGAAGCCAATGCATCGGTAACAACCTCAAGAGACTTAGACTTTTCTCTTACAGTGATCACATCACCAGCTTTTACCAAGTAAGAAGGGATATTAAGAATCTCTCCGTTCACAGTGATGTGTCTGTGAGAAACTAATTGTCTAGCACCAGATCTAGTTTTAGCAAAACCTAATCTGTATACTACGTTATCCAATCTTGATTCACAAAGTTGTAATAGAACTTCCCCTGTTACACCTTTACTTCTGTGTGCTTTTTCAAATAAGTTAGCGAACTGTCTTTCTAAAATACCGTAAGTATATTTAGCTTTTTGTTTTTCTGCTAACTGAACTGCATATTCTGATTTTTTAGCACCTCTTCTTTTGTTAGGACCATGTTGTCCTGGCGGTTGGTTTTTTCTCTTTTCGAAGTTCTTATCATCTCCGTAGATTGCAGCACCAAACTTTCTAGCAATCTTAGTTTTAGGTCCAATATATCTTGCCATAATGGGTAAATTCTAAAAATTAAACTCTTCTTCTTTTTGGTGGTCTACATCCATTGTGTGGCATAGGAGTCACGTCAATGATTTCGCTAACTTCAATACCTGAATTGTGAATTGTTCTGATTGCAGATTCTCTACCAGCACCAGGACCTTTCACGTACACCTTTACTCTTCTTAATCCAGCTTCATGAGCAACATTAGAGCAATTTTCAGCTGCCATTTGAGCAGCAAATGGAGTATTCTTTTTAGAACCTCTGAAACCCATTTTACCGGCAGATGCCCAAGAGATAACTTCTCCGCTTTTATTTGTTAAAGAAATGATGATGTTATTGAAAGAAGCTTGAATATGTGCTTCACCAATAGCCTCAACTTTTACTTTTCTTTTTTTAACTACTTTACTTTGTTTTGCCATAATTCCTAACGATTATTTACTTGCCTTTTTCTTGTTAGCAACAGTTTTTCTCTTTCCTTTTCGGGTTCTAGAGTTGTTTTTCGTTCTCTGGCCTCTTAAAGGTAATCCTAGTCTGTGACGTATTCCTCGTTGGCATCCTATGTCCATCAATCTCTTGATGTTCAATTGCACTTCAGATCTCAATTCTCCTTCTACTTTTACGTTTTCAGAGATATATGTTCTGATTGCAGCCAATTCATCGTCATTCCATTCGTTGACTTTCTTGTCTTCGCTGATACCGGCAGCTTTAAGGATTTCAGAAGAAGTACTTCTTCCTACTCCATAGATGTAAGTTAAACCGATAACACCTCTTTTGTTTTTTGGTAAATCAATACCTGCAATTCTCGCCATAATTTAATGTTAGCCTTGTCTTTGTTTAAATTTTGGGTTCTTCTTGTTGATTACGAATAGTACACCTTTTCTGCGTACGATTTTGCAATCAGCGCTTCTTTTTTTAATTGATGCTCTTACTTTCATTTTGATAGTATTTATTTTTTACAAATGCCAAATGGAATACATATTCCATTTGGCTAATTGTTTTAATATCTAAATGTGATCCTCCCTTTCGTTAAATCATAGGGAGACATTTCTAGTTTTACCTTATCACCAGGTAAAAGTTTAATATAATGCATTCTCATTTTGCCTGAGATATGAGCAATAAGTATATGCCCATTTTCCAGCTCTACACGGAACATGGCGTTTGAAAGTGCTTCCACGATCACGCCATCTTGTTCAATATGTTTTTGTTTTGCCATAAATTAATATCCAGTCGTTCTTGATAATTTAGACTGCATTAAGCCATCATAATGATGGTTCAGCAGATATGTATTAATCTGTTGAACTGTATCTAAAATTACACCCACCATAATTAATAGTGACGTTCCCCCGAAAAATAGGGCAAACGCATCTGTCTGAACAAAGCTTCCATGCACAATTGCTGGAAGGACTGCAAAGATAGATAAAAAAATTGCACCTGGCAAGGTAATTTTTGATAAAATATCATCTAAATAATCAGCGGTCTCTTTTCCGGGTCTTACTTTTGGTACTAACCCACCATTCCTCTTTAAATCATCAGCCATCTGGTTAACCGGAATTGTAATCGCAGTATAGAAAAATGAGAAGATAATAATTAATAGCGCAAACAATACATTGTACTGCCAGCTAAAAACATTCTTGAAACCTGCAAGAAAAGTGTTAGACTCATCGAATTTTGTTAATAGTCCTGGTACGAACATCAATGCCTGCGCAAAGATAATCGGCATTACACCAGCAGCATTTACTTTCAATGGAATCCATTGTCTCGCTCCCTGCATAAGATTTCTGTTTACACCTCCTCTTGCTTGAGCTCTGCTTACATACTGGATTGGTATTTTTCTAACAGCAACTGATAGAATCACTGCTAAAAGAACTACCACCATCCAGAATAATACTTCAATAAGGATCATAATAGATCCCATTCCTCCTTTTCCGTTCTGCACGGCCATCTCCTGTACGAATGCTTCAGGCAATCTTGAAAGAATACCTACCATAATAAGAATGGAAATACCATTTCCGATTCCCTTGTCGGTAATCTTTTCACCTAACCACATTGCGAATACTGATCCACCCACCAAGATAACAATACTTGGCAGCCAGAACATAATAGAATTTGGCTCTACAAAATATGCAGATTGGAATTGAGCATACGGTAAGAATAATTGAGTAATAGAAGTTAAATAAGAAGGTGCCTGTACCAGACAAACTCCGATTGTTAACCATCTTGTAATTTGGTTCAATGTATTTCTACCTGACTCTCCATCTTTCTGAAGCTTCTGAAGATAAGGAATAGCCATTCCCATCAACTGAACAATAATAGAAGCAGAAATATAAGGCATGATACCCAACGCCATTACGGAAGCGTGGCTGAAAGCCCCCCCCGTAAACGACGAAAGCAAGCCAAGGAGACCTGCTCCTTGCTTGTTACCGCCTTGATTTTTATAATGCTCTAAGAGATCTCCCACTTCTGCAAGGTTAATTGCGGGAAGTGAGATATAAGATGCGAATCTATACACAAGGATAATACCTAACGTAAAGAGAATTTTATCTCTCAACTCCTTTAGGCTCCATATATTTTTAAGTGTTTGTATAAATTCTTTCATTAGTAAGTATTATAAGGTAATTGCTTTTCCACCTGCCTTAGCAATAAGCTCTTCAGCAGACTTAGTGAACTTGTCAGCAGAGATTGAAATCGCAGATTTCAATTCTCCTCTACCCATAATTTTCACTAATTCGTTTTTAGAAACTACTCCGTTTGCTACTAATACTTCTTTCGTGATTTCTCCAGTGATGGATTTGTTCTCGATTAAAGTTTGGATAGTATCAAGGTTAACTCCTCTAAACTCTTTTCTGTTTACGTTTTTGAATCCGAATTTAGGTAATCTTCTTTGTAAAGGCATCTGTCCACCTTCGAAACCGATTTTCTGAGAATAACCAGCTCTAGCTTTCTGACCTTTGTGTCCTTTTGTTGAAGTACCTCCTTTTCCAGTACCTTGTCCTCTACCAATTCTTTTTGAATTGAATGTAGAACCTGCAGCTGGTTGTATATTGTTTAAATTCATTTTAAATTCTCTTTTATAAAATTATTTTTGAACTTCAAGTAAGTGACCTACTGCAGCGATCATTCCTAAGATAGAAGGAGTCGCTTCATGTTCTACAACTTGGTGAAGTTTTTTTAATCCTAATGCTTCAAGCGTTCTCTTTTGGGTTTTTGTTCTACCAATAGCGCTTCTTACTTGCTTTACTTTAATTGTTGCCATTGTTTATATATTAACCGTTAAACACTTTACTTAGAGAAACTCCTCTCATTCTTGCGATTTCTTCAGGTCTTCTGATGTCTAATAACGCTTTGAAAGTAGCTTTCACCACGTTGTGAGGGTTAGAAGATCCTTTAGATTTTGAAAGGATATCGTGAATACCAGCAGATTCTAATACCGCTCTTACCGCACCACCTGCGATAAGTCCTGTACCGTGAGAAGCAGGTCTTAAGAAGATATCTGCACCACCGTATCTAGCAGTAGTTTGGTGAGGAATAGTATGGTTCATTACAGGAACTTTCACAAGGTTTTTCTTAGCGTCTTCAACTGCTTTAGCAATTGCAGAAGCAACCTCTTTAGATTTTCCTAAACCAAAACCGATAACACCTTCTTCGTTACCTACTACAACAATAGCAGAAAATCCGAAAGCTCTACCTCCTTTAGTTACTTTTGTTACTCTGTTAACAGCTACGAGACGATCTTTTAATTCTAATCCTCCCGGTTTTACTCTTTCTATATTATCTAGTCCTAACATATTTTCCGAAATTTAATGATTAGAATTTAAGTCCACCTTCTCTCGCACCATCAGCCAGAGCTTTCACTCTACCGTGATATACGAAACCGTTTCTGTCAAATACAATACTTTCGATTCCTGCAGCGATAGCTTTAGCAGCAATAGCTTTACCAACTGCAGCAGAAATTTCAGTCTTAGTACCTTTAGCGTCTACACCTTTCTCTCTAGAAGAAGCTGCTACTAAAGTTTTACCATTTTTATCATCGATTAACTGAGCGTAAATTTCCTTATTACTTTTATATACAGATAATCTTGGCAATTCAGAAGAACCAGAGATTTTCCCTCTTACTCTTCTTTTGATTCTTATTCTTTTTTCTAATTTACTTAATGCCATAATACTTATAATTTATTAAGCAGATTTACCAGCTTTACGTCTAACAATTTCTCCTACGAATCTTACACCTTTTCCTTTGTATGGCTCAGGCTTTCTGAAAGAACGGATCTTTGCAGTAACCATTCCTAGAAGTTGCTTGTCGTGAGACGCTAAAGTAATAATTGGGTTTTTACCTTTTTCAGTCAATGTATCAATTTTTACTTCAATTGGAAGTTCTAATACGATACCGTGAGAGAATCCTAAAGCTAACTCAAGTTTTTGACCTGTGTGAGAAGCTCTATATCCTACCCCTACTAGTTCTAGTTTCTTTTCGAAACCTTCTGATACACCTACGATCATGTTGGCGATCAACGCTCTGTATAAACCGTGAAGCGCTTTGTGTTGCTTAGAATCAGATGGTCTGTTTACATTAAGCTCGCCATCTTTTTGTTCTAAAGTAATTCCTGCTGTAAGCTCCTGAGAAAGTTCTCCTTTAGCTCCTTTTACTGTTACAACACCGTTATTTTCAGTGACTGTAATTCCAGCTGGAATTGTTATAATTGCTTTACCAATTCTTGACATTTTCCTCTGATTAAAAATTAATAAACATAGCAGATTACTTCACCGCCTACTTTCTCTTCTCTAGCTTTCTTGTCAGTCATTACTCCTTTAGAAGTAGAGATGATAGAAATACCCAAACCGTTTAGTACTCTTGGAAGTTCAGTAGAACCTTTGTACTGTCTCAAACCTGGTCTAGAAGCTCTTTGAATAGACTTGATAGCAGGTTTGTTAGTTTGCTTATCGTACTTTAAAGCGATTTTGATCACTCCTTGAACAGCGCTATCTTCAAACTTAAAGTTTAAGATATACCCTTGATCAAATAAGATCTTAGTAATCTCCTTTTTGATTTTCGATGCAGGAATTTCCACCACTTTGTGGCCTGCGCTTTGTGCGTTCCTTACTCTTGTTAGGAAATCTGAAATTGGATCTGTTACCATTTTTCTTTTATAAATTATTGGTTAAAGACAATCAGTATTGAAAAGACTTGAAGAGAAAAATATCAGACTTCAGAAAACTTCGGTCTGATATTTATATTCTTTAGTATCTTGACAACTTAATTGTCTCGATTTTAATTAGTAATTATTACCAACTAGCTTTTCTTACACCTGGGATAAGACCGTTGTTTGCCATTTCTCTGAAAGTTACTCTGGAAAGTCCGAACGTTCTCATATATCCTCTTGGTCTACCTGTCAGTTTACATCTGTTGTGTAATCTTACAGGAGAAGCATTTTTAGGTAATTTCTGAAGTCCTTCATAATCACCAGCTTCTTTTAAAGCTTTTCTTTTGTCAGCGTATTTAGCAACTAGTGCTTCTCTTTTGCGCTCACGCGCTTTCATTGATTCTTTAGCCATTTCTTAGTTCTTTTTAAATGGTAAACCGAAGTGAGTTAATAATGCTTTAGCTTCTTTATCTGTCTTCGCAGTAGTAACAAAAGTAATGTCCATCCCTTGGATTTTTTTCACTTTGTCGATTACGATTTCAGGGAAGATAATTTGCTCAGTAATACCTAAGTTGTAGTTACCTCTACCATCGAAACCATCTGCTTTGATACCAGAGAAATCTCTGATACGTGGTAAAGCAGAAGAAGTAAGTCTGTCTAAGAACTCATACATTCTGTGAGCTCTCAAAGTTACTTTCGCACCTACAGGCATTCCTTTTCTAAGTTTGAATGCAGCCTCATCTTTCTTAGAGATTGTACCAACTGCTTTCTGACCTGTGATGTTTGTAAGTTCTTCTACAGCATAATCGATAATTTTCTTATCAGCAGTAGCGTCACCTAAACCTTGTGATACAACGATTTTTTCTAATCTAGGTACCTGCATAACTGACTTGTACCCAAATTCTTCCATCATTGCAGGAACAATTTGCTCTTTATATACTTTTTTGGGTCTTGCTATAAATTCCATGTGTTAATTCAAATTATAAAGTTTCACCCGTTTTTTTGTTGATTCTTACTTTCGTATCTCCTTCGATTTTGTAACCGATTTTGATAGCTTTTCCGTCTTTACCAACTAAAGCTACGTTTGAGATATGAATAGAAGCTTCCTTTTCTGTAATTCCTCCTTGAGGATTTGCAGCTGAAGGCTTAACGTGTTTTTTAACGATGTTAAGTCCTGCAACGATTACTCTAGGGTCTTTTCCTTCTTTCTTGATCACTTCAATAACTTCACCAGTTTTACCTTTGATATCTTTCTTACCAGTAGTAATGATTACGTTATCTCCTCTTTTTATTTTTAACTTTGACATTTCTTTAAAAATTTTAAAAATTAAAGTACTTCAGGAGCTAATGAAATGATTTTCATATATTCTTTGTCTCTCAACTCACGAGCAACCGGTCCGAAAACACGTGTTCCTCTCATTTCTCCTGCTGCATTTAGTAATACACAAGCATTATCGTCGAATTTGATGTATGAACCATCTTTTCTTCTTACTGCTTTTTTAGTTCTTACTACTACAGCTTTAGATACCTGACCTTTTTTTGCATTTCCTGATGGTGTAGAATCCTTGATAGTAACAACGATTTTATCACCAACTGAAGCATATCTTCTTCTGGTTCCTCCCAGAACTCTGATAACTAGTACTTCTTTAGCACCTGTGTTATCAGCAACTTTTAATCTTGATTCTGTTTGTAACATTATTACTTAGCTTTTTCAATGATTCTTACTAATCTCCATCTCTTGCTCTTGCTCATAGGTCTAGTTTCTTGGATAAGAACTGTATCACCTTCTGTGCATTCGTTGTTCTCGTCGTGTGCAGTATATTTCTTCGTCTTCAAAACGAATTTACCGTACATCGGGTGCTTTACTCTTGTAGTTTCACTAACAACAATAGTTTTTTCCATTTTATTGCTGGAAACCACTCCGATTCTTTCTTTTCTTAAATTTCTATCCATTGTAAAATGAAATTATTGTTTGTTAGTTAACTCAGTGTTTAGTCTTGCGATTGTTCTTCTCAAATCTTTGATTTGAATCGGGTTTTCAATTGGGCTGATTGCATGAGCTAATTTCAATTTAGAATATTGAGCTTTTGCTTCAGTTAATTGAGCTTGAATATCTCCCGCGCTTAAATTTTTAATATCAGCATTTTTCATTGTATTCAAAGATTATAGAGGTTTAACAAAATCGTTAGCAACGACGAATTTAGTAACTACTGGTAATTTTTGTGCTGCAAGTCTTAAAGCTTCCTTAGCGATTTCGTAAGGTACACCTCCAACTTCGAACATAATTTTACCTGGTTTTACTACAGCTACCCAATATTCAACAGCACCCTTACCTTTACCCATCCTTACTTCGGCTGGTTTCTTTGTAATTGGCTTATCTGGGAATATTTTGATCCATAGCTGACCTTCTCTCTTCATATATCTTGTTGCCGCGATACGAGCCGCTTCAATTTGTCTAGCTGTGATCCAAGCGCCTTCCGTCGCTTTAATCCCGAAAGTTCCGTAAGCAAGTTGATTACCTCTTTGAGCAATCCCCTTCATCTTCATCTTATGAACTCTACGGAATTTGGTTCTTTTTGGTTGTAACATAATTTCTAAATTTTAGATTTTAGATTTTAGATTTTAGATTTTTTTTATTTTAAAAAAGTAACGGTAATTTAAAATTCAAAATGTCTAATCTAAAATTTTTAATTATTATTGTTATTATTGTTATTATTTTTTCTAGGTCTTCTGTTGTCTCTGTCTCCTCCTCTGTTTCTATCTCCTGACTGACCTCCTTTTTTCTGTTGTCCTACTAGTGGGGAAAGTTCTCTTTTACCATAAACTTCACCTTTCATAATCCAAACTTTAACACCTAGTCTACCATAAGTAGTGTGAGCTTCAGCCCAGTGATAATCGATATCAGCTCTGAAAGTTGACAATGGAATTCTTCCGTCTTTGAAAGATTCGCTTCTTGCCATTTCAGCACCGTTCAATCTTCCTGAGATCTGAACTTTAATACCTTCAGCACCCATTCTCATAGTACTTGCCATTGCCATTTTAACAGCTCTTCTGTAAGAAATTCTGTTTTCAATTTGCTTAGAAATACTATCAGCAACTAGTACAGCGTCTAATTCAGGTCTTTTGATTTCAAAGATGTTGATTTGAATATCCTTACCAGTAAGTTTCTTCAATTCTTCTTTCAATTTATCAACTTCCTGACCTCCTTTACCGATGATAAGTCCCGGTCTAGCAGTAGTAATTGTAACTGTTACTAATTTTAGTGTTCTTTCAATATAAATTTTTGAAATACCACCTTTAGATAATCTAGCCTCAAGGTATCTTCTGATTTTGTAGTCTTCAGCGATTCTGTCTCCATAATCGTTTCCACCAAACCAGTTAGAATCCCATCCTCTGATGATACCTAATCTATTACCAATTGGATTTGTCTTCTGTCCCATACCTTGATTAATTTTCTTTATTACCTAAGATTAATGTAATGTGGTTTGATCTTTTTCTGATTCTATACCCTCTACCTTGTGGAGCTGGTCTTAGTCTCTTCAATTGTCTTGCACTATCTACAAAAATTTCTTTAACGATAAGATTAGCTTCTTCAATATCAGCGCCTTCGTTTTTAGCTTGCCAGTTGGCCATAGCTGAAAGTAGGACTTTCTCTAATTTGTTAGAAGCGTCTTTTTTAGAATATTTAAGGATGTATAAAGCTTTGTCTACTTCTACCCCTCTGATGATATCAGCTACTAATCTCATCTTTCTTGGAGAAGACGGGCAATCGTTATGTAATGCTTTTACTACATCTTGATTTGTTAATTTACGTGCTAATGCACTTTCTCTTTTTCTTGATCCCATGATTATCTACTTCCTTTGTTTTTATTACCACCATGACCTCTGAAAGATCTTGTTGGAGAAAATTCGCCTAACTTGTGACCAACCATGTTTTCTGTAACATATACAGGGATAAATGATTTCCCGTTGTGTACAGCAATAGTTTGTCCTACGAAGTCTGGAGAGATCATAGATGCTCTAGACCAAGTTTTAATAACTGTCTTCTTACCAGACTCTATGTTTGTCTGAACCTTCTTATCTAAAGTATGATGAATGAATGGTCCTTTTTTAAGTGATCTTGCCATAATTATTTACGTTTAGATATGATATGACGGTTAGACGCTTTATTTTTCTTTCTGGTTTTGTAACCTTTAGCAGGCATACCGTTTCTAGATCTTGGGTGACCTCCTGAAGAACGTCCTTCACCACCTCCCATTGGGTGATCTACTGGGTTCATTACAACCGCTCTAGTTCTTGGTCTTCTACCTAACCATCTGCTTCTACCAGCCTTACCTGATACAGTTAACTGATGATCTGAGTTGGAAACAGATCCAATCATTGCATAACATTCAGTAAGGATCATTCTGGATTCTCCTGAAGGCAATTTGATGATTGCATATTTACCATCTCTAGAAGTCAATTGAGCTGAAGAACCAGCACTTCTTGCTAAAATAGCACCTTGACCAGGCTTCATTTCAACACAAGAAATAACAGTACCTAATGGAATGTTTTTCAACTTCATTGCGTTCCCTACATTTGGTTCTACGCTTTCTCCAGAAATTACTTTCTGATCAACTTTGATACCGTTTGGAGCGATGATATATCTCTTCTCTCCGTCAGCATACTCTAATAAAGCGATAAATGCAGTTCTGTTTGGATCGTATTCTACAGATTTTACAGTGGCTTCAACGTTTTCTTTGTTTCTTTTGAAGTCAATAATTCTGTATTTCTTTTTGTGTCCACCTCCGGTGTAACGCATGGTCATTTTACCAGTTTGGTTACGTCCACCTGACTTACTAATACCAACTGTTAGAGATTTCTCTGGTTTGTTGGTAGTAATTTCTTCAAAATTGTTAACAATTCTGAATCTCTGTCCCGGGGTGATAGGTTTTAATTTTCTAACAGACATTACTATTATTTATAATTAATAATTAATTTACAGCAAAAATATCGATAACTTCACCTTCAACAAGCTTGATTACCGCCTTTTTCAATTTGTTTGTCTTTCCTACTTGAAGACCTTTTTTAGTGTACTTTGAAGAAACCTTCGGAGCATAAATCATTGTGTTAACGTCTGCTACTTTTACACCGTAAGCTGCTTCAACAGCTTTTTTAATCTGGATTTTATTCGCCTTAGGTTCAACTAAGAAAGAATAAGAACCTCTTAAATCTGTAAGGTAATTAGCCTTTTCTGAAATAACTGGTTTAATAATAATAGACATGACTTATTTCTTTAAATTTTCCTGGAATTTTTCAACTGCACCTTCGAAGAAAATAATTTCACCTGCATTTACTAAATCGTAAGAACTGATCTCGTTGAAGTTCATTACTTTAGTTTTAGGTAAGTTTCTTGAAGATAAATACACATTCTTGTTAGCTTCAGGAAGAACGAATAAAGATTTCTTACCGCTAAGTTCCAATGCGTTTAATACATTGATGAAATCTTTAGTCTTAGGAGCACCAAAGCTCAAATCTTCTAAAACTTTAATGCTGTTGTCTCTCATTTTCTGAGATAAAACAGATTTTTTAGCTAATCTCTTAAGAGCTTTGTTCAATTTGAATCTGTAGTCTCTTGGTTTTGGTCCGAATACTCTACCTCCACCTCTGAAAGTTGGAGATTTGATATCACCATATCTAGCAGATCCTGATCCTTTTTGCTTCTTAAGCTTTTTAGTAGAAGCAGTAATTTCGCTTCTTTCTTTTGCTTTATGAGTACCCTGTCTTTGTGCAGCAAGATACTGTTTAACTTCTAAGTAAACCGCGTGCTGATTTGGCTCAATTCCGAATACTGTTTCGTCTAGAGTTACTTTTCTTCCGGTCTCCTTTCCTGATGTATTTAATACTACTAGTTCCATTTTCTGATAATTACATAAGAATTTTTAGCTCCCGGAACAGCACCTTTTACTACTAAAAGATTTTGTTCTTGATCAACTTTTAACACTTGAAGGTTTTGAACAGTTACCTGCTCACCTCCCATTCTTCCAGCCATTCTCATCCCTTTGAATACTCTTGAAGGGTCTGAACCAGCACCGATAGAACCTGGAGCTCTAAGTCTGTTGTGCTGACCATGAGTTGCCTGCATTACACCTCCAAATCCGTGTCTTTTAACAACACCCTGGAAGCCTTTACCTTTTGAAGTTCCTGTTACGTCAACATATTCACCTTCGATGAATAGATCAACTTTTACTTCTTCTCCTACTTTAGCATCTGAGAATCCATCATGGAATTCTACTAATTTAGCTTTAGGAGCAGAACCAGCCTTTTTAAAATGGCCAGCTAACGCTTTACCAACGTTCTTCTCACTCTTGTCATCGAAACCTAATTGAACAGCTGTATAACCGTCTTTTTCTAAGGTTCTGACCTGTAAAATCGAGCATGGACCTGCTTGAATAACTGTACAAGGAATGTTTTTCCCTTCTTCGTTAAACAAAGATGTCATACCGATTTTTTTACCAATAATACCTGACATTGTTTATATTATAATAAAATTTATCCTCTATTTTTTCCCACTTTCCGGAAGTCTGAAGTAATTTCTACTTTTGATATAGGCATACTACGCTCCTAAAATGAGAGTGCAAATTTATGAATAATTTTATAACTGACAAATATTTTAAGTAAAATATTTTGATTTTTAATTGATTAGATAATTTTGAAAAAACCCAGAGCACATTTCTCCAGCATTTATTTTGTTTTTAAAAAAGAAATTAAGATGAGGGTATTATTTTGCAATTACATTAACTCCAATTTCTTCCAGCTTAGCCTGATCCTCAAAAGAAATACCATTATCTGTAATCAGGTAGTCTATCTGATCAAGACCTGCTATTTTACCAAATCCTTTTTTATTAAGCTTGGAAGAATCAGCAAGGATCACCGTCTGATCTGCACAATCAATCATCACCTGATTAAGATGTGCCTCTGCAGCGTTAGAAGTACTGATTCCAAATTCAAGATCAATACCATCTACTCCCAGAAAAAGTTTATTACATGAAAACTGCTTAATAATGCCTTCCGAAATGGACCCTACTATCGAAGTAGAGCTTTTTCTAACTTCTCCGCCTAACTGTATAATATTAATGTTAGGATTATTACAAAGTTCAATAGCAACCCTCAGAGAAGAGGTCAGTACGGTAAGCGGACCAAAATTCACCAGCATCCGTGCAAGATAATGCATTGTAGTACCGGACGCCAGTATAATACAGTCATTTTCCTGAATCAACGGAAGAGCAGCTTTTGCAATAGCCTGCTTAGCCTCTACATTTATATTTTCTTTCTCTCCCACATTTTTTTCATAAGCATAACGTACTTGCTTACTTGCTCCGCCATGATTTCTAAAAAGAAGCCCTAAGCTTTCAAGATAGTTCAAATCCTTTCGAATCGTAACTGAAGAAACATTGAGTTTTTCGCACAGATCCTGAACAAGCACATGCCCCTTCTCATCAAGCTCTTTCAATATTTCATCATGCCTTGGTATTAGCTTTTCCATTTTATTCGTTTCCTCAAAATTACCTCTTTTTTTTTAGATCTTAAAATTTCATTTATTTTCTTTTTGCTTTCATTTTTAATTTATATATTTGAAAACGAAACATAAACGAAACATTTATGAAACGAAACGAAGAACTCAGTAAATTAACCGATGTAAAGGAATGGGACTTTATTGTCATAGGAGGAGGAGCCAGTGGTTTAGGTTCGGCACTAGACGCAGTAAGCAGAGGATTCAAAACTTTGTTGCTTGAATCTCATGACTTTGCGAAAGCAACATCCAGCAGGAGTACCAAATTGGTACATGGTGGAGTAAGATATTTAGCACAGGGAGATGTAGGATTGGTAAAGGAAGCTCTTAAAGAAAGAGGACTGCTGGCGAAAAATGCAGCGCATATCGTAAAAAATCAATCTTTTATTATTCCTAATTATACCTGGTGGGGCGGGATCTATTATAAAATAGGATTGTCCGTTTATGATTTCCTTGCCGGAAAACTCAGTTTGGGCAAAACGAGATACATCAGCAAATCAAAAACCGTTGAAAAACTTCCTACTATTGAACAAAACCATTTAATGAGTGGTGTTGTTTATCAGGACGGACAGTTTGATGACGCCAGACTTGCGATCAATCTAACCCAGACGATCATTGAAAAAGGAGGAAGTGCAGTCAATTATGTAAAAGTGATCAACCTTTTAAAAGGTAGCTCCGACAAAGTGATTGGCGTTGTAGCAGAAGACCAGTTTTCGAAACAACAATATCAGATTCATGCTAAAGTGGTCATCAATGCAACAGGGGTATTTACCAATGATATTCTCAATATGAATAATCCCAAACATGGTAAATTAGTTGTTCCAAGTCAGGGAATCCATTTAGTACTGGATAAATCGTTCCTTAAAAGTGACGACGCCATTATGATTCCAAAAACGTCAGACGGAAGAGTTCTTTTTGTTGTTCCATGGCATGACAGAGCTTTAGTAGGAACTACGGATACCCTTTTAAAGGAAGAAAGTTTCGAACCGCGCGCTTTAGAAGAAGAGATCAATTTCGTTTTAAATACAGCAAGACAATATTTATCTAAAAAACCGACTCGTGAGGATGTAAAATCAGTTTTTGCAGGACTTCGCCCGCTTGCTGCTCCAAAAGACGGAAGTAAAAGTACGAAGGAAGTTTCCAGAAGCCACAAAGTCATTACTTCTGAAACAGGATTAGTTTCCATTATTGGCGGTAAATGGACGACTTACCGTAAAATGGCTGAAGACACAGTGGACGAAGCAATGAAAGTTCACAGACTTGGAAATACATCTTCCAAAACAGAACACCTTTCTATCCATGGAAATGTAAAGCCCGAACAAGTAGACAGATCCAATCATTTATATGTTTACGGGTCTGACATTCCTGAAATAAAAACTTTACAAAACAGCAATCCGCGATATGCTCAAAAAATTCACCCTGATCATGATTTCACAGTTGCAGAAGTGGTATGGGCTTTAAGAAGTGAGATGGCAGAAACCATTGAAGACATTCTGGCAAGAAGAGTACGTCTGTTGTTTTTAGATGCAAGAGCAGCTATTGACAGCGCTCACAATGTAGCAAGAATCATTGCTGAAGAAAAAGGATATTCTGAAGAATGGGCACAGCAGCAGGAAAATGAATTCATAGAATTGGCAAAAGGATATTTATTAACACCTTATTCACCTAAAGTAATCAACCTCAATTAATCGCTTTATGAATGAACAATTAATTCTCGCTTTAGACCAAGGAACGACTTCCTCACGAGCGATCTTATTCAACCACAGCGGAGAAATAAAATATGTATCTCAGAAAGATTTCAGACAAATATTCCCTACCCCGGGCTGGGTAGAACATGATCCGAATGAAATCTGGTCATCACAGATCTCCGTAGCGGCAGAAATTATAGCCAAAGCAGGCATCTCCGGACTGGAAGTTGCTGCAATCGGTATTACCAATCAACGGGAGACTACTGTTGTCTGGGACAAAGAAACAGGGGAACCTATTTATAATGCTATTGTATGGCAGGACCGCAGAACTTCAAAATACTGCGATGAACTAAAAGATCAGGGACACGCCGAGGTCATTCATCAAAAAACGGGGCTTGTACTGGATGCTTATTTTTCTGCAACCAAGCTGAAATGGATTCTTGACAATGTAGAGGGAGCCAGAGAGAAAGCAGAAGCAGGAAAACTATGCTTCGGCACTGTTGATACCTGGCTGGTCTGGAAACTGACCCGTGGGAAAATGTTTATCACGGATGTATCCAATGCGAGCAGAACTATGCTTCTCAACATTCACACCCTGGAATGGGACAATGACTTACTAGAGTTATTTAATATCCCAAGGTCTATCCTTCCTGCCGTAAAACAGAGCAGCGAAATATATGGAGAAACTGCCACTACTCTATTTTCCACAAAAATTCCGATTGCAGGAATTGCAGGAGATCAGCAGGCAGCCTTATTCGGGCAGATGTGTACAACTCCCGGAATGGTAAAAAATACATATGGAACAGGATGTTTCTTATTAATGAATACAGGAACAGAAGCTGTTTCCTCAAAAAACAATCTTCTTACAACCGTTGCCTGGAAAATAAATGGAGAGGTCAACTATGCGCTGGAAGGCAGCGTTTTTGTAGGCGGAGCAGCCATTCAGTGGTTGCGGGACGGGCTTAAACTTATTCATTCTTCTGAAGAGGTAAATAAACTGGCTTCTACGGTAAAAGATAATGGTGGGGTTTATTTTGTACCTGCTCTTACAGGGCTTGGTGCCCCTTATTGGGACCAGTATGCCCGTGGAACAATCGTAGGAATTACCCGTGGTACAACAGATGGCCATATCGCAAGAGCAACATTAGAAGGAATCGCATTCCAGGTCTATGAAATTGTAAAAGCAATGGAGGCAGATTCAGGAAGAGAAAGCTTTGAACTGAGAGTAGATGGAGGTGCTTCGGCAAGTGATCTGCTGATGCAGATACAGTCTGACTTATTTGGTTTTAAAATAACGAGACCAAAAACCCTGGAAACCACAGCACTTGGAGCAGCTTACCTGGCAGGCCTTGCAGTAGGATACTGGAAAAGCATAGATGAAATACAGGCTCAATGGATTGTAGACAAAGACTTTCATCCTCAATTGGAAAGAGAGCAAGTGGATAAAATGACCCACTTCTGGAAGAAAGCTGTAAAAAGCGCTCAAAGCTGGATAGAAGATTAATCGCCCTCACCTTAAAAAATACATATATGACTCCATTTATCGCAGAAGTAATCGGAACGATGCTTCTTATATTATTGGGCAACGGCGTTGTAGCTAATGTTGTCTTAAAAGATACTAAAGGAAATAATTCCGGATGGATTGTTATTACTACAGCCTGGGCACTGGCAGTATTTGTAGGGGTCACCGTGGCAGGACCAATAAGTGGAGCACATCTGAACCCTGCTGTGACAATAGGCCTCGCTGTAGCAGGAAAGTTCTCATGGGATCTGGTTCCTACTTATATTGCCGCACAAATGATTGGAGGAATGCTGGGAGCTTTTCTGGTCTGGCTGTTTCATAAAGACCATTTCGCCATCACGGAAGATGAAGGCGCAAAACTGGCCTGTTTCAGCACAACTCCAGCTATCAGGAGAACATCATCTAATCTTATAAGTGAGATCATAGGAACGTTTGTACTTGTATTCAGTATATTTTATTTTGCCAATCCAAGTATTTCTTTAGAGGCAGATCCTACAGCTAAAGTAGGACTTGGCTCTATAGGAGCCATACCTGTAACGTTTGTGGTATGGGCAATAGGATTATCTCTAGGGGGAACTACAGGATACGCTATCAACCCTGCCAGAGATTTAGCCCCAAGAATTATGCATGCTATTCTTCCTGTAAAAGGCAGCAGCGATTGGGGATACGCATGGATTCCCGTAGTAGGCCCTGTTACGGGAGCTATTATTGCCGCTGTTTTATATGGATTTTTAAAGTAAAAGCCATGATGAAAAAAATCTTACACGGAATCTTCCTTCTCACTCTGGGTACAGGAAGATTGTTTTCACAGGAAAACACTGATGCCAAAGAGGGAAGGCTGGACTTTACCGCCAACATTCAGAACAACCATATATGGAGAGGACTTATCATTACGGATAAGCCTGTTGTGATGGGAAACTTGTCCTATGCTTTAGATGCGGAAAAGAAATGGAAGGTTGGTATCTGGGGCGCTTCTGCCTTAGCAGATGATAAAGACAACACCCATTATAAGGAGATCAATTATTATGTTCAGTATTCTGACGGACGCCTTTATATAGGATTATGGGATCTTTATAATTCAAGGAACATCAATACCGCAATAGCGGCAGATGACATCTTCAGCTATTCCCAAAGAAGAACTGCTCATATTATCGATCTAAGAACTAATTATACGTTTGGTCCTTCGTTCCCCATCAATATTGAAGCTGATATTATGCTTTACGGAGGAGCTAATGCCGGAGAAGTGGTTCTGGAACCAGATGGAAGCTATAAAAAGAACAAATATTCTACTTACATACAGGCCAGCTACCCTGTCATCAAGGGCCAGAAAGTGAACCTGGATGCTTTTGTAGGAGCAGGATTTGCACTTAATGACAGTACGTTTCTGTATGGAAATGGTAAAAATAGCTTTGACATAGTGAATGTTGGAGTAAAAGCAGGAAAAGTGGTTAAAATCACCGAGCATTATAGTCTTCCCGTTTCCATGATGGCGATGTGGAATCCTTCTAACAAGTACGCAAGAATTCAATTAGCAGCTACCGTTTTTTAATATGACTTTAACTAAATTATACTAAGCCACTTCTTTGGGGAGTGGCTTTCTTTATTCTACCGGTAGCCCGTAACAATTCTACCGACCTATGACCAATTATATTAATTCTAAACTTAGAAATCTTTAACATTTTCTAAAAGAATAGCCTCCGGCACAAAATAACCGGGTTTTTACGGTTTACAGGTTTCGCAGATATATTTAATTTTGAAGAAAAAGGATTATGAAAAAAATTTTCGCTTTAATGATCTTCTGTTTCAGTATTTTTACTTTAGCACAACAGGTAAAAGTTCCATTTGTAGGACATCGGAGTTTTGATATTCTGGAGGGATATAGTGGTACCGGAACTCCTCATTATTATCTGGATGTAAAAAAGAGCGGTGATGTCCACTTCGGATATGTGCAGGTAAATCAGGCTAACGGAAAGGAAACCACAGAAGAAATAAATGCCGGTAAATATTCTCCTGACAAAGTAATGAAAGTACATTTTAAAAAATTTAATGAAACTCTACTAGTCAAGTTTGATAAGAATAAAATTTATCTTACTGATGAAAAAGGAAATATTAAAAGTCTTGAAGGCTGCTGTTCTTCAAGTGAAAGCATTGATAAAGAAACCTGTACTTGTGAAAGCGGATTATATGAATAATTAAATACCGCAAGCCCCAGCTTCATCCTTCATTACGACCGAAAGCCAATCACCTGGGTTTTACGGTTTAAAATTTGTGTAGATATTTTTAACTTTGAAAGAAAATAATAAAAAAGGATTCAGAAAAAAATGGAGAAATTTCATTTTTAAAAATACAAGGAAACCTTTTATATGAAATTCAATCAAAAAAATCTACCCTTTCAGATCCGCTTGGAAAAATCAAAAAGTCCCAAATCTAAGATGGCTGAAATAAGTATGGTTGTAAAACTATCTCATATCAATGAAAATAATAAAATTCTTATTCCTGCTCTTCTTTATTACTTCATGCAGCAAGAAGGAAAACCATAATTATACATTCTATTACTGGAAAACCAATTTGAAATTGGACAAGGAAGAGACAAAAGTATTGGAGCAAGCTTCTACCCCATATTTATACACAAGATTCTTTGATGTTGATAAAGTAGGAGGAAAATTTCAGCCGGTTGCCGTCATCACAAAAGATAAAAGCTTCCAAACAGATAAAGAGATTGTCCCTACCGTCTTCATCACCAATCCAGCGATGCTAAATATTTCTGCTGAGGAAATTCAATTTCTGGCGAAAAGCATTGATCATTTAATTCAAAAGAAAGCTGAGGAATATCATCTAAAAACCGGTAATGAGATTCAGATTGACTGTGACTGGACATCTGGAACTAGGGATGATTATTTTAAATTTTTAAAAGAATTAAAAAAAGTTTCCGGAAAGGAAATCACCTGTACATTGCGTCTCCATCAGGTCAAGAATAAAAAACAAACAGGCATTCCTCCGGTAGAAAAAGTATATCTGATGTGCTACTCCACTTCTTCACCTTTGGAAAAATCTGATAAAAACTCTATCCTTGATGTCAATATTCTGAAAAGCTATCTTTCAAAACTGGAGGACTACCCGATCCGGAACATCGAAGTTGCACTGCCAATTTATTCCTGGGGGATCATTACCAACCATTTGGAAAAACACAAACTCATTAATGCATTATCTAAAAAGGATCTTGAAAACCCGAATTTTAAAAAAATATCAGAATATGAAGCTGAAATTCAGAAAGACGGATTCTACTTCGGAAGTTATCTGAATAAAGGGTTCCGAATAAAGGTTGAGGAAATATCCCAGAACCAACTGGAGGATGTTATTCATTTCCTTGAGAAAAAAATACCGAACTTTACTATTATTTATTATCAATTAGATAGTAAATTTGTGTTAAATCGAAAATTTTAAATCTCGTGAAGATTGTGCGGAGTTTTCAGATTTTATCATAGTTTCTTCTTCTGACAAAAGCCGCCTGATATTTTAATAGTATAACGATTATATAAAAAACTAAAAAACACCACACCCTATGAAAAAGTATATTCTTTCGCTTGCGGTAGTATCACTTTTCTATACACAATCTGACGCCTGTGCGTGGTCAGATCCGGATTATGAATACTTTAATTTATTTACACAAAGCATCATAAAAGATAAGTCTTACCTTCCTTTTCTACATAACTACTCATCGAGATTTTACACGGATTACAATGCATCCCTGATCCCTGATGATAATATTGAAACGTGGAAAAAATTCTTCAACAATCAGCTCACTTATGCAGATACTCAGAATCTGGTTTATAAAATGAGCATGAATGATCTGAATGCACTAAAAGCCGGCAAACCTGCCAATCCGATTTTACAGAAACTGGGAACCGGTTTTTATCAGAAATATCATGAAGCTATTGATTACCTGATTGAGGCCAAATATCTGGAGCCTTATATGAGTATCAATTATGTAGAAAGTGAAAATTCATTTTATTATGACAGAGATGCCAATAGGAAGAATGCCACGGCTCTTGATTACAATAAAACAATTGCAGCTTTAGCATCTTTGTATAATGCGGCAAGAAATCCTGAAATTAAGCAGCGTTACGGATATCAGCTGGTTCGTCTGAATCATTATACAAGAAATTATGACGCTGCATTACAGGCATTCAAAACTTATATAGAGCCTGTCAAATTAAAAGGTACTGTTTACTTTATGGCACTGGATCAGCTTGCAGGCGCACAAAGAGGTTTAGAGATGAACAGTGATGCCAACTGGAACTTCTTTCAGGTATTTATGAACAGTAAAGACCGTAAGGAGTCTGCTTTTGTTTCTATGAAACTTTCCGATACGGCTTCTTTCAGTAATATTATGAAAAGAGCGGGAACAAATGAAGAAAAAAACATGGCTTATTTCCTTTTGGGCTATGAGGATTACAACAATCCTATTCCTATTATGGAAAAGATGTACGACATCAATCCTGATTCTGAGATCCTGAAAGTAATGGCAGTAAGAAGTATCAATGAGCTTGAAAGAAACTACCTGCCTACTTATTATTATACCGAAGACGCTGCTCAGAAAACAGCCGCAAAAAAAGATAATACGGAAAATAGTTCTTCGAAAAATACTTCCGCAGACAAACCTACATCGGAAGTAAAAGAAGAAAAGCTTTCTTTCTGGCAGAAAATTGTAAGGTTCTTTAAAAATCTTTTCGGAGGCTCCAAGTCCGATAAAACCGATAATGAAGGCAAAGCTGACCTAAGTGATGATGAGCTTTTCAGCAACCCGGACCGAATTCCTTTTTATTCCAGAACAAACTATTGGTATGATGAGAAGACTCAGGATTATCTCGAGGATCTTGAGAAATTCACAGAGAAAACAAAAGAAAAATCCAAAGACGAATACTGGCAGATTGCTGATGCTTATCTTAAGTTTTTAAAGAAAGACTATAAAGGAAGTTCTGAAATCCTGAACGACATTAAAACCACCAATCCCGAATATCTGGAGGAAATCAAAAGAATGAAAGTTCTTAACGATATTGTTTCCCAGCCCAAAATTGATGCTTCCTATGAGGATCATTTAATGAAAGATTATGCGGAATATTTTGTAGAGAAAGAAGTAAAGAAGGATACTGTAAGTACAGATGATTATTACGGGGACACTCATTCAACCGCCGATTTCCTTAAAGATGTTATTGCCAACCGCTACTTCCTTCAGGGAGAAGACGGAAAGTCATTTTTAATGAATAATAAGCTTTCTGACTTACAATACAACCCGAACTCCAACCTGGTAAAGAGCGTTGAAGAGTTCTATAGAAAACCTAACAAAACCAAGTTTGAGCAGCAGATCATTGCTAAAAACATGGACAGCGTAGGAAATATAGATGCTTTTTTCAGTACGATCTATGGAGACCGGGCAATGAGACTTGCTGACTTTGAAAAGGCAAAATCATACTACGAAAAGGCCCAGAACTTCAAGGGAATTCCGAGGGTAAACTATGACTGGACAGAGACGGAAGGTCGAAAAACCACAGAAAAACAATATGAATCTGCTGAATACAATGGTTTTAAAAACATCCCTAATCTTGTTTTCGGCCATAATGTTTGGGAAAGCTTTGGGAGCCCTGAAAATGAAAGTATGAAGGCCGAAAACTACTCCGACTTTCCTTTTATTAAAAACAGCATGGACAAACTTGAACTGGCGAATGTACTTATCCAGCTTAAGAAAATCGGAACCGGAAATGATGAAAAGGCTGCAAAGGCCAACCAGCTCATTGGGAATCTGCTATATAATACATCTATTTTAGGATATTACCGACAGCTTTTCGTAATGGATATAGACAACAGCAACGGAGGAAAATATAACTTCTCGAATACAGACAGGGCTAACCCTTACAAGTATTATTATAAAAACTTCCTTGACAAGACTTATATTGAGCCGGATAATTTTGATTTAGCCATTGGCTATTATCAGAAAGCCCTTAAGCTGTTAAACAATAAGGAAGAAAAAGCAAGAGTACTGTTCCAGATGGCAAGTGCTGAACAGGGTAAATATTACCAGTATGAAGCAAAAGCTCCTAAAGATTTTGACTATTCTGATCCAAAATGGTCTGAAAAAGAAGATGCCCGCCAGAAAGAGATGGATAATCTGAAGAACCAAAAATACAGAACCTACTTTACACAGCTGAAAGCACAATATTCAGATACGGAAACTACAAAGGATCTGATGGGAAGCTGTTCATATTTTAGTTATTTTATGAAATAAAATTCACTAACAGGCCTTTTACCGCAACTACGGAAAACTCTTCTCAAAAAGGAAGAGTTTTTTGCAAAAAAGGTTGAATTTTGAACCTTAAAATTTAAAATACTAAATCCATGAAATCAACAAGTGCTGTAGAAAAGGGCAACAAGCCCCACCAGCAAGCGCAAAAGCAGACTGCTCATTCTTCGAATCTCAGTGCAGAAGCCCTGTATAAAAAACTCAAAGAAAGCTTAGACAGAACCGGCAATATCAATCATCCTGAGACTAAAAAGATTGAAAAAAGCTATATGATGACTTTAAGTATTGATCAGTTGTATCTTTACAATGACATGAAATTGAAAGCACTTCTTCCAGACGGATCACCTAAAAAAAGAACATGTGGTACCTGTGGTAGAAAAGAATCTAGTGATCAGAAGGCTTATAGGTTAAAATATCAGGAGATTGCTGAAACAGTTAATGCAGCTTCCGGAGGAGGACTTTCCCGTGAAAAGTCAGATAAGGAGGTTGATCCCTATTCGTTGTTTTATCAATGGGTATTTGGAACAGGAAAAGCCGTGAGAAATTTTGATGAAAATTCTAAAATGGGAAAACAATTCTTGCAAATTGATGAAATATATAATGGGATGGAAAAACTTGTGAACCTTTATTTAGAAAATGGTACTAAATCCAAGGATGTCAACCGAAATAATCCTAAGAAATTTAATACAGGGAGTCAATGGCTAGATGATGCAACATATATGGCGGATGCTTTAAGCACCATTGTTACTAATCCAACAAGTACATTTCATGGAAGTTTTGTTGCAACGGCAAGCATTATAAAAGTGGATCATGGGAATCTTGTAGATACTTATACTGTGAAAGTAACATGTACAGATTATATGGGGGCAACATCTGGCACCAGAAATCCTCCGGTTAAAGGTAAATATTCCGGTAAATCTACTATTCCTAACAACTATTACGGTCCCAATGGATATATGAGAACGATACAGGTCAATTATAATCTGACAACCAAAATACATAAGGCTGCTATCTCAAGACAAGTGTCTAATTTATTCAACTAAAAACATGATTAATTTAATAAATAATATGAAAAATAATACGTTTGTAAAGTTTGTATTAATACTGCTTTTTTCTCTCTGCTTATTCAGCTGTAACTATTATAGTGAAAAAGATGCAAAAAAATACTTACCCGGTAAATACTTATATACATTTCCATCAGGAGAGGCTTCGATACTTATAGTTAATTCAGACTTTACATTTAGCAATAAAATTTATTCTAAAGATAAAAAACAGGTGTTATATGAGACAAATGGAACCATTGAAGTAGACGGCAAAACCATTACATGTAATAATTTTTTGTTGTTTAGTGATCACAATGAATCCGAGATGACATTCTCAAAACCTGTTGTGGGTGTTTCTACTGGTTATTGGGAAAAACCCAAAGACAATGAAGATGCTATTACAATTGAATATAATGTATATAATTATATATTTGAAAAAATAAAATAATGATCTTCATATAAAGTTTGCGAAGCCTTTTTGCTGTTAAAAGTCTCTACCATTGAACAGATAAAGAACAATACAAGTCCTTTATAATCTGACGACCAGGATACATAACGCTACGATTTCAAGACAAGTGTCTAATTTATTCAACTAATAACTTAATAAATAATATGAAAAATAATACGTTTGTAAAGTTTGTATTAATAATACTATTTTCTCTGTGTTTATTCAGCTGTAACTTTTATAGTGAAAAAGATGCAAAAAAATACTTACCCGGTACCTATTTATATCAATTTCCATCAGGAGAAACATCGATACTCGTAGTTAATCAAGACTTTACATTTAACAATAAAGTTTATTCTAAAGATAAAAAATATCTACTATACAAAACGAATGGTACAATGGAGGTAGAGGGCAGACACATTACATTTTATTATTTCTTGTTGTTTTTTGATCACAATGAATCAGAAATGGTATTCTCAAAACCTGATGTTGGTCTTTTAACGAATAGTTATTGGGAAAAACCCAAAGATGATAAAGATGTTTCAACAATTGAAATTAACTCATACAATTACATATTCAAAAAAATAGAATAATGATCTTAATATAAAGTTTACGACGTCTTTTTGCTGTTCAAAGTCTCTACCATTGAACATATAAAGAACAATACAAGTCCTTTATCATCTGACGACCAGGATACATAAGGCTGCTATCTCAAGACAAGTGTCTAATTTATTCAATTAAAAGCATAATAATTTAAGATGATAAATAATAAACTTGTAAAGTTTGTATTAATAATACTCTTTTCTATCGGTTTATTCAGCTGTAACTATTACAGTGAAAAAGACGCAAAAAAATACTTACCCGGTAAATACTTATATACATTTCCATCAGGAGAGGCTTCAATACTAAAAGTTAATTCAGACTTTACATTTAACAATAGAGTTTATTCTAAAGATAAAAAACAGGTGTTATATGAAACGAATGGAACCATTGAAGTAGATGGGAGACACATTACATTTAATAATTTTTTGTTGTTTACTGATCACAATGAATCGGAGATGATATTTTCAAAACCTCTTGTGGGTGATTCACCAAACGGGTATTGGGAAAAACCAAAAAATGATAAAGATGTTTTAGAAATTGTATATAACGCATATAATTTCATATTCAAAAAAATAGAATAATGGTCTTAATATAAAATTTGCGACGCCTTTTTGCTGTTCAAAGTCTCTACGACTGAACAGATAAAGAACAATACAAGTCATTATAATCTGACAACTAAGATACATAAGGCTGCTATCTCAAGACAAGTGTCTAATTTATTCAATTAAAAACATAATAATTTAATATGATAAAGAATAAGCTTGTAAAGTTTGTATTAATAATAATTTTTTCAATCAGTTTATTCAGCTGTGACTATTATAGTAAAAAAGATGCAAAAAAATACTTGCCCGGTACATATTTATATACATTTCCTTCAGGAGAGGCTTCGTTACTAAAAGTTAATTCAGACTTTACATTTAACAATAAAGTTTATTCTAAAGATAAAAAACAGGTATTATATGAATCGAACGGAACCATTGAAGCAGACGAGAAAACCATTACATGTTATAATTTTTTATTGTTTAGTGATCACAATGAGTCGGATATGGTATTCTCAAAACCTGACATTGGTGCTTCGACTGCTTATTGGGAAAAACCTGAAGATAGTAAAGATGTTTTAGAAATTGAATTTAACGTATATAATTACATATTCAAAAAAATAGAATAATGATCTTCATCTAAAGTTTGCGACGCCTTTTTGCTGTTCAAGGTCTCTACCATTGAACAGATAAAATAATTACTCAATTCGGAAGTTTCTGATATTTCAAAAATATCAATACATTTACAAATACAGTAAAAGACTGTCCTAAACTTTGGAAAAAACTTCTTATTGCAATTACAGGAAACACCCCTTCAAAAACAAGGAATTCACCAAAAAAAAGGCGAATTTTGAATCTTAAAACTATTAACATGAAATCACTAAACCCTGTAGAAAAAAGCAATAAGCCTCACCTGCAAGTGCAACGACCAACGACTCATCATTCGAACTTAGGTTCAGAATTACTATATAAAAAACTTCAAGAAAGCCTGTCAAGAACCGGCAATATTAATCATCCTGAGACAATAGAGATTGAAAAAGACTATATAAGAACATTAAGTATTGATCAGATGCGCCATTATAACGATATGCAACCTGGCACTAGTGTTTCAGAAGGTCTTAATAATTCCAAAAATAAGGAAAATGTTTACCCAAATGCTGCATCAGGATGGTTTTTGAATCTTTTAACTGGTGAAGTTGGATGGTTTGCAAGTTCCCGTGATGCATTTATATTTTGGAATATCCCAATGTTGACCAGAGAAGAAGCAGTAATAAGGAATTTGGGACGCAATATAATGATTACTCCACCTAATTTGACTACTTCTCAAAAAATTGCCGTTGAATCTGACAGAAACTATTTTTTAAAAGGCCATGCAACTGATTTTGTTTATAGCCAATTTACTCAAGAAGAATTAATTATTAACCTAAAAGGAGTTGAATATAATGTAAACATAGATTTGGCACCCTATTTCATTGAGTTGACAAAGCAAAATTTAATAAATAAATATTATTCATATAAATTTATTAAGGCAGGAGAAATGGAACTTGATCAAAAAGCGGCTAAATTAATAAAGAAAAATGGTTATCTTATTTCTAGTTTTTTAGCAAAACAAGTTTTAAATAAAGTCGTTAATTTTGGAAGATTTGGAGGATTAGGCGGCCTGCTAAGCCCAATATTAGTTAATGATAAAAATAAAACATTACAAGGGCAAATTGATAGAAGAACAGAAGAATTATTTGAACAATATAATAAAAAGATGTTACCTTTATTGAAAAGTAAAGAAATATTTACTAGGGACAAAGATTATACAATTAGTGAAAAAAAATAAAAATGGAATTTTTTGATGTATTTGCCGGATATACTGTTGATATTCTATCAGCTATTATCCTTTACGCTTTTTTCAATGATAAGAAATTATCATTTAAGGATTTTTGTAGAGAGAAAAAAAAAGAAATAAGGAACCTTTCATGGGGTATTATAATTATTTCTGTCATTCTCCTAATTTGGGCCTTCAGCTATAATGATAGAACCTCTTTTTAGGAAAATCAAACATAATACTTCTTTGATTTTAGTTTTACTATTACTTTTATTTTCTTGCCAAAATATGAGTAGTGAAGATATATATGGAAAATATTCGCCTATATCGTACAGAAATTCATTTGATACCCTGACAATTAATAAAGACGGTACTTATAATAGAAGGATTTATGATAAAAACAAGAAGAGATTATTGAATTACAATTCTAAATACAAATTAGAAGGTAACACAATAGAATTTGATGATTTTTATTTAAATTTAGACAAAGACTTAGTTACTTTTCCAGAAGACATTAATGATGTCGATATGACTTATACTACTTTTTTTGAGAAAAAAGATAAAAATATTACCCTTTGCTTTGGTTATCATTCTGGAGAGAATTGTTATAAAAAGGTTTCAACTAAGAAAGACTGATCTAAAAAGTTCGAAAGCTCTTAGTTCATTTGAGCGTATTTTTTATTGCAGAAACAAAATAAAAAGCTGTCCTAAAGCGTGGGTAGCTTTTTGAAAAACTCTTTGCTGCATCTACAGGAATCATCCCTTCAAAAACAAGGAATTCTCACGAAAAAAGGCGAATTTTGAACCTGAAAAACTAATAAAACATGAAATCAATAAGCCCTGTGGAAAAAAGCAATACCCCCCACAAGCAAATGCAACGGCCAACAGCCCCTCATTCCAACGTAGGTACAGAACTTTTGTATAAAAAACTTCAGGAAAGCCTGGCAAGAACCGGCAATATCAATCATCCTGAGACCAGAGAGATTGAAAAAAGTTTTATGATGACTTTGAACATTGATCAGACGCGTACTTATCTCGATCAGAAATCAGGAAGGTATACCTCACAGGCTATTACAGATGATAGCTGGCCATATCCTATTTACATAAGAGCATTTGCTCCATTTAAAACTTTTGGAATGGGCTTTGACGGAGATGGAGAAAACAGAGGATATACGACTTCATTAAGCGCTACTTCTAGATTAAGTCAAAGTTATATTATGGATCCATCCACTCATAAATATACAAATCTAGTGACAAAATCAGATCCATCACATCATCCTATATTTGGAACAAAAACAGCTTCAGACGATAAAGGAAGCGTTTCTGATTTTATCTATAAGGTTAATAAAGATGGTAGTAACACAATATCATGGACTTCAACAATGGCAGGACATAATCCACTGATACCGCTCTCCCCCAATATAAATGTTAAAACTAAATTTTCATTAACGGAGAATACTAAAACTGGGACTTTGGATATTATGGCACAACAATTCGGAGATCGATTTCCAGCGGCTGAAACATTTATCCAAGACACTAAAGGAAATGCCTTGTTTATTGGCGTAAGTCCATATGATGGTAACCCTTATACAAGTTTACCCGGAGAAGATAATGACAGATCTATGATGACTGCTAATTTTAGTGTCAATATTGATAAAAATGGAGTATTCACTGGTATAAAAATGGGTAAAACTATATTTAGTATACAAGAATGGAATACAATGATGCAAAGCACTCCACTAGATGCTGATGATAAGGATAAATCAGAAAAAGGAGGGTCATTTGGCGGAAGAGGAGCAGGTAGACGTTGGTAATAACAATTTAATTTTTTTATGAAAAATATAAAATCCCTATTATTATTAATTGTATGTATGTTAATAATAAATTCATGTACAGAGCAAAAACCTGAACCTGAAATATACTTAATACCTCATGCCTATAGAGGAAAAGTTAATATAATTTTTAATCAATTAAAAGGACAGGAAATTATTTATGAAGGCAATAAAAAAGTATATAAAGTCCCTGAAAACGGGATACTTTTAGTAAAAGCTAAACCTAAATATGGCTTTATAAAACATGAATATTATTTTGTTGATTCTTTAGGTAAGAGAACCCCTATTAATATACTTTTTGACAATCATAAAAACATAAAAGAAATAGGGATATACAGAGATGGTACTGTTGGAACATATGGGAATAGTAATAATCACCAAAACTTAGAATTTCAGGAATTCTATGTAACTGATAAAAAGTCTTTAGATAAATATTTCTCCATTCAATATAATAATGATTTTTTAAAAGCCATTAAACAACTCACAGGAACTGAGTTTTAAATTTTTTACACTTATCCGAACTTATCACTTATGCTTACAGATAGAGAAAACTACCTTGTAAAATTACAAGAAGACTTTTTCCTTTGTCAAGCAATATTTTCTATGGAGAATATCTTGAAATCCTTTTTTTCGACGAGAAAGTCGCAATATATTTTAGAAAGGTAATTTTACAGGAGTTAGAGAATGAAAAGACAACTTATGGTATAGAAGATTGGAATAAACGATTCATCTCTCAACCAACTCAAAAACAAAAATAATTATGAAAAAAGTATTAAAAGTTGTATTCACAAACTGGGTCAATATCTTAACTGTGTATATCTTTATGTTTGGATGGCTATTTATTTCTGAGCTAGTTCCGGGTAATGCAACTTTAAAGGATGCGCTCTATAATACTTTTGGAAGTTTAATTGTTTACTACCTTTCCTTTTGGTTAGGGTTTTCGATGCTAATTGCTTTATTAGATGTTCTATTCTTTAGTTTTGACAAAAAGTCACAATACACAAATTATAAATTAATTTTTGAGTGGTTGCTTATTAGTTTGCCATTTGTTTATTGGCTGATAAATTATAATCAATGGATATTTTTGGTTGCAATATTTGCTTTTTCAATAGGTCAGTATTTAAGACGATCTTATATAGTTAAAATATTGTAGTAGCACACCCCCCCGCTATTGCGAGGGGTTATTATTTTTATGAAGCCACTCCTCATGTTTCTTTTTAAAAAACTCGTGCTTATAATCCTGATTTCGTTTTGCTGCATCAATTGAGTGGGATGTATGAATGTCTCCATCCTCTTCTGCAAAATCCGAAAGCTTCTCATAATAACAATGAAGTTGATCGAGTTCTTTTTCCGTCAAATCTTCAATATCTACAATTCGGTTACTGGCTTTTTCGTTGGCTGCAATCAATTCATTCAATTTTATTTGAATCGCTTTTGAATCTTTATTCTGAGCTTTTTGAATAAGGAATACCATCAAAAAGGTAATGATTGTCGTTCCGGTATTGATAACTAATTGCCAGGTTTCAGAATAGTCAAAAAAAGGACCTGAAACGGCCCATACCACAACGATAAGAAAAGCTCCTACAAAAGCATATGCACTCCCGGTAAATTTCACTGCCCAGTTTGAAAATTTTTCAAAAAAAGTATTACCCTTATGATCCATAGATTTTATTTTTAAATAAATGTATAAAAATAAATCATAAATCGGGAACAGAATATGAATATGAGCGATCTAAATACTTTAGAGCAGGGTCTCTTTCGTCTTACTTTATTTTTCTGAACCGGTGCCACCAGATCAAAAAACCGGTAACCGGTAAAGAACAACCGATAAGAGATACAAAAAAGTAGAGAATAATACTTGGAAGCCCCATAATTTCTCCGGTGTGCAACGGTTTGGCCAAAGCAGAAAACTGTTTATTGAGCGCTTTATCAGTAAATAATTCTTTGGTTTTAAAAACTCCGGTTTTATCAAAAGTAACTTCATCCGGAATCATCATTCCCAAAAGATTCTGGGTGTTAGTTTTAATAACAACGTATCTTGGATTGTCTTTATTAGGCAATTGAATACTGGTAACTGCAGAATACGGTAAATGATAATCTGCAAGTTGCAAAATCTCATCAATGGAGGCTGAGGCTGAGTTCTTAAGATTTTTCTTTTCGTCCTGCTTCTGAAGCATATCTTCCATCAACCCTCCGAAAGCATCATCGCCAATTTCATTTTCTTTTGAAATATGATCTATTGAAGATCCCCCCAAGCTGACAATAAGAATGTTCTTTACCCACGGATAGGTCACATACAAACCGGTAACAGCAATAAAGAAGAGTATCAGAAAGGTATAAAAACCAAGGGTATTATGAAGATCATGATTTATCCGTTGAAATTTTGCCTTCCACATTACGGTTAATCCCTGTTTCAAAAACTTCAGTTTTTTAGGAAGCCAGAGAATAAAACCTGAAACCATCAGCATACAGAACATCAGTACGGATGCTCCTACAACCTGGCGACCTGCATTTCCCATCATAAGATTTCTGTGAAGATCAAGTACCACTTCAAAAAACCTGCCTGATCCAACCTCAGGCTGTCCGAGAATTTCTCCCGTGTATTGGTTATAATAAGTACTTTTATCCAACTGATTTTCCCGGTAGCCCAATACATAGCTTCTTGCTTTATCTACAGGGATGAGTAAAGAAGTAAGCTCTCTGTTCTGCTTTAATAATTCAGCCTGAATCAGATCAGGGCTTTTTACTTTAGCTGATGATGAAGCAATGTACGCCTTGTCTCTGTTGGTAAAATCGGTAATTTGATTTTTAAACGCATAAAGACATCCGGTAAGGCACATTACAAACACGACGATACTTGATAAAAGTCCCAGCCAAAGATGAATGATCCACATCATATATTTCAGGATGGTTTCATTTTTTCTTCTTTTTCTGTAAAGGCTTTTAAACAATTTTTTCATGTGGGGTATATAGCAAAAACATTAAGACCTTTTTACGATCTTAATGTTCTTTAAATTAAAATTAATATGAATGTTTAAAGTTATTTTCGCCCTTTGAACTGAACATTTTTCACGATTTCTTCGAACTTTTTATAATGCTCTGGAGTCAATGCTTTTTGGATAGCTGCTTTTCTCTGGGCATCAAATTTCTCCCAGTATTCTTTAGCTAAATCATTATTTCCGTGGTATACATCGTGAGCATCATTAAATGCTTTTTCAAAAGCGTCATTGGCAGCGTTTACTACTTTGAATTCATCTTCTGAAAGCTGAGCTTCTGCTTTTATTCTCTCCAGTAATGCATTGTCATATCTCGGTCTTTTTCTGGAATTTTCATCAACAAATTTGTTGAACTGTTCCATTTGTGGTGCATCAAGTACTTTCGCCATTTCGATAGACTGCTGTGCTCTCAGTTCTTCATTTTTGATCCCCAGTGCCACACGGTCCATATTACCACCCTGCGCTTTTGCTGCCTGGAAGTTCTGGTCCTGAAGATCCTGGTATTTTTTGGTAATCTCATCAAAGCTTTTTGTCTGATCAGGAGTAAGCTGTACCTCTGTTTTGAACTGGCTGTAATCTACTCCTTTCTTTTTGTCTCCGGAACATGAAGCAAAAATGGCTCCTATCGCAAATACTAAGAATAATCCTTTTATACTTTTCATAATGAATGAATTTTGTTGGTTAGAATTTATAATTCACCTGAACGGCAAAGTTTCTTGGCTGGATCTGATCGATATAACCTCCTCTGAAGTAAGAATTATACCCAACAGCATTGAAGATGTTATTGAAGAATCCTCTTAATCCCACTCCATTTTTGAATGTATATCCTACCTGAGCGTCCACAGTAGTGTAATCCGGCATATTGAAAGGTTTCTCACCAGGCTGCGTACCGTTTACGTGCCCATTATCAATTATAACATCAAGCTTGTAATCATCAACTGGTCTGTTTCCTACATAATAAATACCTGCTCCGATATCAAACCCTGTTAAAGCTCCTGTATTAAATTTATAATTCAACCATGCATTTGCAGAATGTTTTGGAGTATTGATGGGTGCTGATCCACTTACAAATGAAGGACTGTCTTTATACTGTGCATCTACATAAGCCCATCCGGTCATTACCTGAAGGTTTGGAAGGATTTTACCAATTAACTCGACTTCCATTCCTTTTCTTTTAAGCTCACCTGCCAAAGCATATACTCCCAATCCCTGACCATTATTTCCTATAACCTCATAGGACAGATTATCGGTATTAATATTAAAGAAAGTAACATTAAATCTCAATCTCTCATTAAGCCAGTCAGATTTGATCCCTGCCTCCCATTGTTTAGTGGTAGATGCACCTACTGTTCCGCCTCCTGACAACGGATTATTAGAACTTCTTAAAGCAGTAGTACTGGTATAAGAACCAAAGATATTCATGTTTTCGATAGGAGAAATCATAATTCCTAATGAAGGATTCCATGCAAAATCTTTTTCTTTATCTGACCCAATCAGTCTACTGTAACGTAATCCTAAATGTGCTTTTATATATTTGTTAAACGTGATGACATCCTGCGCCATTAATCCCATAGTAGGGGCAACGGTATTGACAGATTTGGCTGTTGATAAGTCAATATTCATTCCTTCAGGAAGAGCATTACTAACTTCATTCAGAACATTGATCACATCACTTCCTTTACTTGCAGCATATGAAGTAGTGGTAACATCAGATTCCTTCCAGTCAAATCCTACCTGGAATGTATGCTTCATAAAACCGGTTTTCACATCGGCCCCCATTAAGTCAAACTGAAATACTTTATTTAAATCTTCTCTATCAGATCTGGTTAAGGTTCTTTTACGAAATTCATTTGGGTTATTTTTATCCAGAGGGGCCAAAGCTGCCCCAACAATTTCTGATTGGTAAGACGAACTCATAAAGGCCGTTCTTAACTTTAATTTTTCGGTAAGTTTTCTTGTAACTGTTGTTGAGAAGTTGAATGTTTCAATTTTCGCATTGTCTGTTGAAAAACCAAGAAATTTTCTTCCTGGCATTTTATAAATAGCTTCAGTATCTCCTTTTGCAAGGTTTACAGTTCCTCTATCCGGAGTGGTATTGTTATGCATATAATCCATCTCCACAACAATTTCAGTTTTATCATCCGGACGAATTGCGATGGATGGATTTACATAAATACGGTCTGTATTGACAAATCTTCTGAAACTATTATTATTTTGATAAGCCGCATTTAATCTAACAGCAATTTTACCCTGTGTATCAAGCACTCTTTGGAAATCAACCGTTGGTCTGTAAAAATCCCAACTCCCATATCTGAAGCCTACATTCGTCTGGTCAATAAATTTAGGAACCTTAGTGACCACATTAATAACTCCCCCAGCGGAACCTAGTCCATCTCCAATTCCCTGAGTGACCGCAGCGGAACCTTTAATTACCTGAATGCTTTCTACTCCCTGCATATCAGTAAGCATGGCTCCTGTACGGAAATCCGAGTCCATCTGTACTCCATTCTTCAAAACAGGAACTCCTCTGTATCCTCTGATAGACATACTTTCTCTGATCCCTCCATAACTTCCAAACTGAGTAACTCCGGGAACATTTTTAGCAACATCAGTGATCGTTAATCCACCCAAATCCTCGATTACTTTGTAAGAAATTACTGAAATACTCTGGATCTGATCTCTGGGTTTCAAAGGTAGTCTTGTAATTGCTTCAAGGCCTTCCGGTTGTTTCTTTCTTTCACCGAATAATTCTACTTCTTCAATTTTTTTATGCTTAATTGAATCGTTTGTTTTCTGTGCGTTTGCAAGAACCCCACCTAATAACAGCAGAGAAAAGGATACTACTTTGTTCATCTGATAATTTTTTGCAAAATTATTGTTTTTATTCATTCTAAATAAACGAAATAAGGTGACATATGTCACCCAAGATAGAACTATCAATATCAGATTATAAACACATCCGGCAGTATGTTGGCAATATCTATAGATTATAACTTTATCATTATGATTAACTTACCATATATAAATTATGGATTAAAGACCATAAATTAAGAAGAGCAGCCTAAATTTAGCTGCTCTCTTAAGATAAGTTTTTAGTATCTGACCGCTTTGTCAAGATCTATCGGATTGTTATTCTTTTTAAAATACTCCTGAATTCTTTGAGTAAGGTCTTTAAACTGTTCGATATTTGTTATTTTTGTTCCCATGACAATCATCTGTCCTCCTGAGTTTTCTTTAAAACTTTTTCTCATTTCTATCAATGGATCATTATACATTTCCAATCTTTTCTTCGTTCTTACTTTTTCAGAAATTTCTAAAGGTTTTCTTCCAAAAAAGGTCTCAATAAATCCTACGGTGTCATAGGTCTCCTTAAGATTCTTACTTTTAATCAAAGTAAAGATAAAGTTTGATTTAGAGTCTTCCAGCTGGAATATCATTCCGGGCAAACCGCAGAATTTATAGGGTCCTTCAGAAATGTTGATATCTTTGGTAAACCAGGCCGTCCAGTCTCTGCCGCCAAAATGAGTAGTTGCCTTTTGCAGAGAATATCCTCCAAAGTTTTTCGTTTCGTTACTAAGTTTCCAGATCATTTTATCTTCTGCAGGATAGCTGTACATATCTTCCCCTATCAATTCATAAATCTGGTTTTTGAATGAATTTCTTGCTCGTTTTACTGACTCAAATCTACCACCATACACATATTCATAGTTTCCATTGACACGGTTGATAGAGTCTGCTTTAAGGTAGTCATACTCATAGAATTTTACCTCTTTAGGATTCACATCCAAAACAAGGTTTATTTTATCCATGTGATCATTGGTAGAGTCACTTTTATATTGCAGTTCATAGATAAACCGATAGGTCTGCCCCTGAATACCCAATCCAAATACAGTTAATAATAAAAAGATGAATTTTTTCATAGTAATTTTTCAACAAATATACATAAATAATAGAACCTTGCAATACACAATAGTGTTATTTTGGCATTAATATGTATAATACACATCATGAAGCTATATAAAAAAATCCGTCCCTTGGAAGGGACGGATTCTATAATCATTGCAAAGTATGCAAGTTATCACACTTTAATTTCAACGTCAACACCGCTTGGTAACTCTAACTTCATTAGAGCATCAACAGTTTTAGAAGAAGAAGAGTAGATATCCATTAGTCTCTTGTGAGCTGAAAGTTGGAACTGCTCTCTTGCTTTTTTGTTAACGTGAGGAGATCTCAACACAGTGAAGATTCTCTTATTCGTTGGCAATGGAATTGGACCGTTTACAACAGCACCAGTAGCCTTTACCGTTTTTACGATTTTCTCAGCAGACTTGTCTACCAAGTTATAATCGTAAGATTTTAGTTTTATTCTGATTCTTTGTGACATTTTTCTAATTTAAAAATTAACCTTTTGCTTTAGCTATGATTTCTTCAGCAACGTTTTGTGGAGTAGCTTGGTACTTCTCTAATTCCATAGAAGAAGTAGCTCTTCCTGATGAAAGTGTTCTTAGAGTTGTTACATATCCAAACATTTCAGAAAGTGGAACAGAACCTTTGATTACAACAGCACCGTTTTTCTCTTCCTGACCACTGATCGTACCTCTTCTCTTGTTAAGGTCACCAATGATGTTACCCATATATTCTTCCGGAGTTACAACTTCCAGTTTCATAATAGGCTCCATAATTACTGGCTTAGCAGCACGTCCCGCTTCTTTAAATCCTAATTTAGCAGCCATTTCAAAAGAAAGAGCATCAGAATCCACTGCGTGGAAAGATCCGTCTTTAAGAACAACTTTAATACCTTCAACTTCGAAACCAGCCAAAGGACCGTTCTTCATTGCAGCTTTAAAGCCTTTTTCAATTGCAGGAACAAATTCTCTAGGAACGTTACCACCTTTGATCTCATTGATGAATTCTAAACCAATTTTACCTTCGTCAGCAGGTCCTAGTTCAAATACAATGTCAGCAAATTTACCCTTACCACCAGATTGTTTTTTGTAAACTTCTCTGTGCTGAGCAACTTTTGTAAGATTTTCTTTGTATTCTACCTGAGGTTGTCCTTGGTTTACTTCAACTTTGAACTCTCTTCTCATACGGTCAACAATGATATCTAAGTGAAGCTCACCCATACCAGAGATAATCGTTTGTCCAGAAGCTTCATCAGTTCTAACTGTAAACGTAGGATCTTCTTCAGCCAATTTAGCTAAAGCGTTACCCATTTTATCCTGGTCAGCTTTAGTTTTAGGCTCAACAGCGATACCAATTACCGGATCAGGGAAAACCATCGATTCAAGAACGATTGGGTTTTTCTCGTCACACATAGTATCACCAGTTTTGATAGATTTGAAACCTACCGCTGCACCAATATCTCCTGCTTCAATATATTCTACAGGGTTTTGCTTGTTAGCGTGCATTTGGTAAATTCTTGAGATTCTTTCTTTATCACCTGAACGAGTGTTCAAGATATAAGAACCTGCATCTAATCTTCCAGAGTATGCTCTGAAGAATGCTAATCTTCCCACGAATGGGTCAGTAGCAATCTTAAATGCTAAAGCCGAGAATGGCTCGTTTACGTCTGGTTTTCTTGTAATTTCAGCGTCTGTTCTTGGATCAGTACCTTTGATATCATCTTTATCCAATGGAGAAGGCAAGTATTTACATACTGCATCCAACATAAACTGTACTCCTTTATTTTTGAATGAAGAACCACAAGTCATTGGGATAATAGATAAATCAATAGTAGCTTTTCTAAGAGCTTCGTTGATTTCTTCTTCAGAGATAGAATCTGGATCTTCGAAGAATTTCTCCATCAAAGTATCATCGTAGTCAGCAACAGCTTCTACTAGTTTCTCTCTATATTCAAGAACTTCATCTTTCATATCTTCAGGAATTGGCACTACTTCGAAAGTAGCTCCTTGTCCTGCTTCATCCCAGATGATAGCTCTGTTTTTAATTAAGTCAACTACACCTTTGAAATCTTCTTCAGCACCGATTGGTAAAACGATTGGAACTGCATTAGATCCTAACATTTCTTTAACTTGTTTTACAACGTTAAGGAAGTCAGCACCTTGTCTGTCCATTTTGTTTACGAATCCCATTCTTGCAACTTTGTAGTTGTCAGCAAGTCTCCAGTTTGTTTCAGACTGAGGCTCTACTCCATCTACTGCAGAGAATAAGAATACCAATCCATCCAATACTCTTAAAGATCTGTTTACTTCTACAGTGAAGTCAACGTGTCCCGGTGTATCAATGATGTTGAAGTGGTAAGGCTTAGTATCAGCAAGAGGTTTTCCTTGATCAGTTGGGAAATTCCAAGAACAAGTAGTGGCTGCAGAAGTAATGGTAATACCTCTTTCTGCTTCCTGCTCCATCCAGTCCATTGTAGAAGCACCATCGTGAACTTCACCAATTTTGTGGTTAACACCTGTATAGAATAAAATCCTTTCTGTAGTAGTAGTCTTACCAGCATCAATGTGAGCGGCAATACCAATATTTCTTGTAAATTTAAGATCTCTTCCCATTTCAGATTAGAATTTAAAGTGTGAAAACGCTTTGTTAGCTTCCGCCATTTTGTGAGTATCACTCTTTTTCTTGTAAGCAGCACCTTCTTCTCTTGAAGCAGCTACAACTTCATTAGCTAATTTCAAAGCCATAGACTTATCATTTCTAGCTTTAGAATATTTGATTAACCATTTCATTGCCATAGAAATTTTTCTATCCGCTCTGATTGGCATAGGAATCTGGAAGTTAGCTCCACCTACTCTTCTAGAACGTACTTCTACGTGAGGCATTACGTTAGTAAGTGCATCTTTCCAGATTTCAAGGGCTGTTTTCTCAGTTTCTCCTTTTTTGTTTTCTACGATCTCTAATGCATCATAGAAAATTTTGAATGCGATAGACTTTTTACCGTCTAGCATTAAGTTGTTTACGAATCTAGTTACCAATTGATCATTAAACTTCGGATCTGGTAACAACGGTCTTTTTTTCGCTTTTGTCTTTCTCATTGCTTCTGTACCTTATTTAATGATTATTTTTTCTTTCCTTTTGCTGGTGCTGCAGCTGCCTGACCTGGCTTAGGTCTCTTAGCTCCATACTTAGATCTTCTCTGTGTTCTTCCGTTTACACCTGCAGTGTCTAAAGCACCTCTTACGATGTGGTAACGTACTCCCGGTAGGTCTTTCACCCTTCCGCCTCTTACCAATACTATCGAGTGCTCTTGAAGATTATGTCCTTCGCCCGGGATGTAGGCGTTAACTTCTTTACCGTTAGAAAGTCTTACCCTTGCAACTTTTCTAAGTGCAGAGTTAGGTTTCTTCGGTGTAGTAGTATATACTCTCGTACATACACCACGTCTTTGTGGACAAGAATCAAGGGCAGCCGATTTGCTCTTCTTGGCAAGCGTGGCTCTTCCTTTTCTTACTAATTGTTGAATAGTAGGCATTTAATTGCTTTTTATTTTAGGGTGCAAAAATAATAATATTTTTTTAATTGACAAGCAGTTATGAGATTTTATTTCTTTTGAAAACATTTTCATTTGTTTTCATTACCATTAAAAAAAGGTTGTGATTTTGGATTATTTCCACTATAGAGGCCTGTTTTAAAAAAATTATTTAAAGGCATTCTTATCATAATCATTATCAGCTAATGAAAAAACCAGCATTGATAAAACGACATGCAAAAAGTTTTTTCATAGTCCAATAATTTCTGATTCCGAATTCAAAACTATAAAAACAGGGAATCAACTTCTATTAACAAATCATTATGTATTTTTTAATAATTATCCAACAAAAAATAATATGCATTTCAAGATGGAAGAAAAGCACATTAGCAGTGTCTATCTAATGATGGTCACTTTTACCTTTTTATTCCAATCAAATTTTTTGACATTATCAATCAATACATCCCGGGTTTCCGGGTTTATAGAATAAATAACTACGCGCTTAAATCCCAGCACGCCATTATCTCCGCTTATCTCTAAAGCCGCAATTTTTTTCCAGCTTTTTGGAGCATGCCCCTCCAGCCATTCTTCGTATGCGACTGCAAGTTCATATTTATTATCGCGGGTATACTCAGAAAGAAATTTTTCAACCTCATCATCGAAAACTTTTTTCCTGATTTTAAAGTCTACCATTTCCATAGATCCCAACCCTACAATATCCAACAAATGAATATCGGAAAAGTAAGTAATTGCTCCAATATCATTAGCAACAACCTTGGATGTATTATAGTATTTATGTAAAAACCTCGCTGACTGGATTTGCTGTTCATAGATATTAGCACTTCCATTAGTAATAAGATTATGAGCATATCCAAACTTATAAACCAATATTATAGTATTAGCCATAATAAAAACTCCTATTCCCGCTTCTGCTTTAAAAGCTGACCAAGGTTTTTCTAAGAAAACCAACAACTTAGGAATGAGAGTCATGCAAAAAGCGACCAGTAGATAAGCTTCATACCTAAAAATACTTTTCATTTCACCGAACAGACAGTGCATGATCAATGTAAAACTAAAAGCAATGAAAAGAAAATTAGCAGATACTATGGATCTAAAATCTATTTTACTTTTATAATCCCTATAAATCAATATCATTCCTATCAGTAATGGAAAAAATCCAATCTTGTAGAAGGTTATATTAAGGATCAGTTTTTTTAAAACGATATCAGCAATCTGCGCTAAAACATTTCCTGAGAAATCGATCAAAGTTCCTTTTACAACTACTGAATTAGGAAAAAAATAACCGCTGCTATGAACATTAAAGTATCCAAAAACAAGAATCGGAGCAAAACCGATAACAAGTACCAGCATAGCATTTTTAAAGTTTCTGATCAGAAAAAAAACAAAGGCAAGTGATACGAAATAGAACATACTTTCAAATCTCACTAACCCCAGCAGCAGAATAGTACAATAAAAAATATAGGTGTAGAGACTCGTTTTAAAACCATTTCCAATCCATTTTTGAAAACAATAAATATTAACAGCAATCACAAATACCTGTAAGACATGTTCCATTCCTGATACAATCTGCACATGCAACACCGATAGAAAAAGAGTAAAGAGACATGCCACAATAACCTGTTTACTATGTAGTAAAAAAAAAGAAAAATATTTAACGAGAACAGCAATAAGCAAGCAGGAAACTACAATATTGAAAATTAACGGTATTAAAGTATGGTTTCCAAAAACAAAAAATAAAAGGCTTATAATACAGGTAAAAACCGGAGATGATGAAGACGATGAAAAAATATACTTTGTAACTCCCCATACTCCATGAAATGCAAAGTTCCTGGCAATAGCCATATGGATGTATGCATCATCTAATATATAGGTAAAATAATTACCGGTACTGGACAGCATAAACAGAATATATAGAAAACATATCCCGAAAAATACAGCAGCTGTAATCAAAAAACTTTTCATCATTTTGCAATATTAAGACTTCCAAACTATTTTAAAAAATTTTTCCATAGTTATCATCTATCAACATTGAAAGCAGTTCGGCACAATATTTCGTAACTTTCGGATATACAAATACGGTTTATGAAGTGGACGTTTTAAATTTCAGCAGACAATCCTGCAAAACGGTACGTATTAATGACCCTAAAAAAATAAATATATACATATGAAAAACGCTAGCATTATCGGTTTAAAAGAGGCCGACTGTAAAAAGATTTCAGACAAATTAAATGTACTTTTAGCCAATTATTCTGTGTTTTATCAGAATACCAGAGGTTCCCACTGGAACATTAAAGGTGATCAGTTTTTCACGCTTCATCCGAAGTTTGAAGAATTATACAACAGCCTGGTTCTAAAGATTGATGAAATTGCAGAAAGAATCCTTACTCTGGGAGCTACTCCTGCCCATAACTACTCTGATTATTTGAAAGTAGCAACCATTAAGGAAAGTAAAGAAGTTACTGACGGCACTAAAAGTGTTGAACAGATCCTGAATTCATTCAAAGTGGTTCTTGATCTTCAAAGAGAACTTTTAGATATTACAGATGAAGCAGGAGATGAGGGTACCAACTCACAAATGAGCGACTATATTACCGAGCAAGAGAAGGAAGTTTGGATGTACAATTCCTATCTGGGAAAATAACTCCACAAGAGCATTGAAATATTTCAAAAAAATCGTCTTACATTTAGACGATTTTTATTTTTTATTTTTATATTTGCGTTAAAATTACACATATTATGAACGATGTAAGACTGAACTCCATTCTGGATAATGATTTCTATAAAATAACCATGCAAAATGCGGTGGTAAAACTATTCCCCAGTTCAATTGTAAAATATGAATTTATCAATAGAGGGAAACACCAGTTTCCTGATGGTTTTGATAATGCTCTAAGGGAAGCTGTAAATAAAATGGCTGAACTTAAACTTACCAAAGATGAGAAAAAGTTTATGGCAAGAACCTGTCCTTATATTGACCTTCCTTATCTTGATTTTCTTGAAGGATATCACTATGATCCGTCAGAAGTAAAGATTCATCAGGAAGGAGGTGACCTTTCTGTAAGCGTGGAAGGACTTTGGTATAGAACTATTCTTTGGGAAGTTCCCTTATTGGCACTTATCAGTGAACTGCACTACGAAATGAATCATATGGAAAGAGATTCTAATGAAGTGGTAATGAGCAAGACAATTGAAAAAGCTGATGCATTAGGCAGACTTGGAGTGACCTTTGCAGAATTTGGAACCAGAAGAAGACATTCTTATAAGGTACAAAATCTGGTAATGGAAGCTTTAAATCAGAAAAAAGAATCTACATTTATCGGAAGCTCAAATGTTCATTTTGCTATGAAATATGGTGTAAAACCTATCGGAACACATGCCCACGAATGGTTTATGTTCCATGCCGCAGAATATGGATTCAAAATGGCCAATGAACTGGCTCTGGAACATTGGGTGGATGTATACAGAGGAGACTTGGGAGTTGCGCTTTCCGATACCTATACTACAGATGTCTTCTTTCAGCAATTTGACAAAAAATTTGCTAAACTTTTTGATGGCGTACGTCATGACAGTGGTGACCCACTGGAATTTGCCGATAAAACTATCGCACATTATCAAAAGAACGGCATTAATCCTATGTTTAAATATATTATTTTCTCAGATGCACTTAATCTTGAAAAGGTAGAAGAAATTACAAACTACTGCCGTGGAAAAATAGGGATCTCTTTTGGAATAGGAACCAACCTTACCAACGATGTAGGCTTAAAGCCAATGAACATTGTCATGAAACTGATTGGGGTACAGGCTCCCAATAAGGAATGGATTCCTACCGTAAAACTTTCTGATGAGCATGGTAAATATACCGGTGATCCTAAAATGATTGAACTGGCTAAAGAATTTTTAAGAATAAAAGATTAATATAACCTCATTAAGAACATTAGATATAACCTCGTAACCATCGAGGTTTTTTTTATCCTATCATCATTTGAAATTCAGGTCTCAGAAATTTATTGGGTTTTATTATATTTATCAAAACAAAACAATGTGATATCGAGAACATTATTTATCACATCCCTCCTCATCTCAACAGTCTCCTTGGCACAGGAGAAAAAGACCGATAAGCCCAAATTCAACCAAGAGCTAGCCACTTCTCTTGGTGCAGACCAATATGGCATGAAAGCTTACACCATTGTAATGCTTACGACCGGTTCTGCAAAAATTGAAGACAAAGCTCAAATGAGTACTTTAATGAAAGGGCACATGGAAAACATTGGTAAATTGGCCAATGATGGAAAAATAGTAGTGGCAGGTCCTTTTCTGGGAAAAAATAAGGAAAACTATCGGGGAATGTTTATTTTCAATACAAAATCTAAAGAGGAAGCTGAGCAATGGGTAAAAACAGATCCCGCAGTTCAGGCCGGAGTTTTCAGCTATGAGATCTTCCCTTGGTATGGATCGGCTGCATTGCCTTTATACCTAAAACATCATGAGGAAATATCAAAAGAAAATCCATAAAGATCTATAGTAAAAAATGTTCTGCAAATTTTGAAGAATTGAATCCAACTTAAAAAAAATAAATGAGTCTACTATCAAACGTAATTTGGGCTTTTCAGCGTAAAAACTACCAAAACATTGAAGATTTCAATCAGGAAATTACAGATTACCAAAGCTGTATTTTAAATGAAAAAGCAAACTGGGAACCTTATGAAGTTGTTATTAGCTTCCCTGAAATAGACATTTGCTATGAAGCATGGATAAAAGGAAAAGAAGAGATTGAGGGCAACGAAACACTAATTGGAAATGAGGATGAAGTTTTTCACAAAGACAATAGCGATCACGGCTTTTTTGAGGTGAAACTTCGTGCGAAGCTGAAAGCCGCTAATGGCAAAAACTTCATCGCTTTGGATCTGCTGTACCAGTTAGAAAATCAGGTCAATAACAAAGATCTTGGTGATCACATTTTTTTTGAAGGTCTCATTCCACAAGATCCCTCAGAACAAAAAAAAGACGGTATGGTATACTACATGTATCTGGGAAGCTAAATAAAAACAAAACGGATATATAAAAATAATTACATTTATACTTTAATACTGATATAGTATTCTAACCGATAAAAACACAAATATGAGAATAAAAGACAAAAACCCCGCCTTACTGCTAATAGATATTCAAAAAGGATTTCTTGATGAAGACTATTGGGGAGGAAACAGGAATAACAAAACCGCAGAACAAATCAGTGGAAAATTATTAGAAAAATGGAGAGAATTAAATTTACCCATATTCCACATCCGACACCGCTCATTAAATCCTAACTCGAAACTACATGAAACCAATACCGGCTTTGAATTCAATGATTATGTAATACCCAAAAACAATGAGCCTGTCATTACAAAAAATGTAAATAGTGCTTTTATAGGAACGAATTTAAAGGAACAACTTGACCATCAAAATATAACTACATTGGTTATCATTGGAATCACTACGAATCACTGCGTTTCAACTACAACAAGAATGGCAGGAAATTATGGTTATGAAACCTACTTAATTTCAGATGCAACTGCAACATTCGACAGAATTGGAATACATGGAGAAAAGTATGATTCAGAATTAATACACCTGACCACTCTTGCTAATTTAAATGATGAATTTGCTATTGTATGGAATGCCGAAAAATTATTAAATGAATTATAACAAATTAAATAGTACAGGGAAAAGGAGATGTTATAACACTGTTTTAAACATTATAGTAAGGGCACCATGGAATATTCATTCTCATCACTAAAAAAACAAATCACTATACAACACTATTGTGATTTATTTTTAACTATATTAGTATCTCATTTTCAGATTTATACAAATTAAAACTATCAAAAAAATTAATTCCATGAAAAAAAATGCACGTATCAAAACCTTCGAGAACTGAACTGAAAGATGTATTCGGCGGGTATTTATATCCAGCAGGATACCATGGTGAAGGCATGATCAGATGTCCTGACGGCTCAACCACGATGACTTTATATGTATGGGGGAAGATGCCAACCGGCAGCCATTTGCAAACCAGTGGTTCTTGAACCATTCCATGACATCAAACATCCTTTCTTCTTCATAAAACTTGGTCGCTGCCTGTACGCCAATAGCCATTTCAATAACTGCCTGTGTGGCACACACAAAAGGAGACAATGGCAAACCCGGAACTTCATCAAAAGATACAGCATTGAAACTAACAAAATAAAAAATGATCATCCATAGATTTCATAGGAAGTCTTCCATTCATACAATACCCTACTTGTTCAAGTAATAAAAAAGAATATTTAATAAAAAGAATAAAAACAATTAAAATTACCTAAAACAAAGACACAATAGATAAATAATTGATTATCAAATGTAAATTTCACTATTAATTTGGTTAATATGGAGAATATTATTATATTCGGTAAAATAAAACTTTACCCTATGAAGAAAATACTATTCTTGAGTTCAATGGCACTCGCCACTATGAGCAGTGCCCAGATTTTAGTGACTGAAAGCTTTGAAAACGCAACCAGCCCTGGCTTTGTAATAAGCGGTGGTTATACCGGTACTGCCGCAACCTATATTGGAAGTACCTGTGATGGAAATACATTCATCGGTGCTGAAGTATATGGTTTAAGTACAGCAACCAGGACAGTCAATTTAATCTATACAAAGCCGGCGAGCATAACTGCTAACGGTAAAAAAATTGATATTTCTTTTGCGTACACAACACAGCCATATGATGCAAGCAGTTCTATTGGAGGTACTATTACTGTAGCTTATTCAACCGATGGAGGAGTCAACTATACCACAGTAGGCTCTCCTATCACGTTAACGAGTGCGGCACAAACATGTGCTCCGTTTACAGGTACAATCCCTGAAAGCGCCAATGTCAACGGAAACTTTATGCTGAGAATTCAAACATTGGGTACAACAGGTGGTACATATGATTTTTTTAGCTTTATAGACAATGTTAAAATCAAACAGGAAGTTACTGCAACGCCTGCCTGTACTACAATAAGCAGCCCTGTAAGCGGAGCAACCGGAGTTTCCGTACGCCAGCAGATTACCTGGGCACCTACAGCCGGAGCTGAAGCTTATAAAGTAAAAATTGGGACTACTTCAGGAGGTTCAAATATCTTCTCAGGAAGTACCTATGATACTTCCTACACCCCTACAGCCTCTGCCCCACTACCTCCAAATACAACTCTTTATGTAACGGCCACGCCTACCAACGCTTTGGGAGATGCTACAGGATGTCAGGAAATATCATTCACTACAGGAGCTAATCCAATTACACCTTATTGTGGACCACTTCTTGCCAGGTTGGGTACTTATCCTATTTCCAATGTTGTTTTCAGTGATATGACCAACGCATCGAGTGCCACTGTAACAACAAACCCTATGGATGGCCAGGAAAATTACACCAACAAAATAGCGAATGTTACCAGAGGGACTTCTTATCCTATTGCGTTAACAGCAACTTCAGTGGGAACTACAAACAGATTTGGGTTTACAGTATTTATAGACTGGAATCAAAACGGAAGTTTTGCCGATCCGGGAGAGTCTTATTTTGTAACTTCTGATTTTGCAGGAGGAACAGGTACTCCTTTAACTGTTAATAAAAATATTACAGTACCGGCTACGGCTGCTTTAGGGAATACAAGAATGAGAATTAAGTATAATTTTAACAGTTCTACAACTTCTGTAAGAACAGAATTATCAGATCCATGCAGTGATATCAGCCAGGGACAGGCAGAAGACTACACGATTAATGTAGGAACTGTATTAGGAACTTCTGATGTAAACATGAATAAAAAAGCAGATATCTCTGTTTATCCTAATCCGTTTAAAGACATTCTGAAAATTTCTGATACTAAAGGAGTAAAATCAATTGTTATCAGTGATGTTTCCGGAAGACAGCTGAAAACTCTTAAAGCCAGCAATGAGCTAAATCTTTCTGACCTGAATTCTGGTCTTTATCTGATCAGCCTTCAAATGGAAGATGGAACAGTAAAAACTTTAAAAGCAGTTAAAAAATAATCAATAAAATTTTTTAATAATAGTTATTAAGCGGTAGTTTTTACTACCGCTTTTTCTATATGAGTATCTAAGTTTAAAATAGATTAAGTCATTTCATGAAAACAATTCAGCTATTTTTTATTTTACTGCTAGCTGTAAGCTGTCATAATCAAAATATATTTGAGATTGAAACGATAGAAACAGATAAGAACATTATTGATGAATTAAGTAGTTTAAAAGATATTCATCACACGGCTCTGCTCTATAAAGATAAAATTTATGATGTGTGGTACAGCTGTTCCGGAGAATGGGGCGGTACTGTTTATTTTAAAAATAAAAAATCAGGAAAGATTCACTATACCACAGCTACATGTCCTGTTTCTGTAAATAAAATTGACGGCACTTATTATGTTTCCGCGTCAATGTCACATGGTTTTGGAAATTCCTATGTTTTAGAGATTAAAAATCCTGAGATAATGGAAGAAACTACTAAAATCCATCCTTATAATCCTGGCATCATCACACGAGAGTATGAAGCTCACACCTCAAAAGGGGTCAGAAAATTAGCAGATTCCAGTGGAGTCTTAATAATGTCAAGTTTTGTGTATAATAAAAAGTTGTATTCAATTCTGGCCAACAATGGAAAAACAAAAACGACCATTTCAGAATTGAACAAAAATAAGTTTCATACCGTTCAGAAAATTGATCCGGACCTGTTTTCTTATGATCCAATCATTAATAAGGAATCAGAAACCCATCAAAGAATTTATATTCAGCATCCAAAACCGGCTATGCTTGATATAAGAAACAACAAAATTAAAGTCGTTTTATTTAAAAAGAGTAATAAATAAAAACAAACAGGCTGCTTTAAAAACAGCCTGTTATTTATTTCTGATTAATCTAAACAGATAAATGGTCTATTTGGCGGATAACAGCAATAAGGATTGCTGCAGAATATATAATTTGCCTTACAACCTCCGTCTATTGGAGCTTCACAAGCCGCCGCAGCTCCTCCTAAAACGCTTTTCAACTCTTTTCTGTTCAAATTTTTTAAATTTTTCATAGTTATTTTGTTTAGTATTAATTTCCTACTCTTTTAGATTTTCGGATTCCTCTTTATTTATTTCTCTTTACATGGAATTAAATATACAACTTATTCTCACAAAATTCTACATTTCAAATATTTACAAGTAAAATTTTAACATCATTTCTTTAATTAAAGAAATATTTTTAACTATCTTAGTACAATGAAACAAAACTTACATAATTCATTATAAGTAAGTTACCGCACTATCAATTAAAATTAATACTATGAAAAAAAACAACAATGAAAAACTTTCAAGAGCTGAATTGAAAAATGTATTCGGAGGAACATTGTATCCGGCACAATGCCCTGGCGGATGTCATGGTGAAGCCATGATCAGATGTCCTGACGGCACAACCACGATGACTAATTTTATATGCATGGGGGGAAGCTGCCAACCGGCAGCCATGTGCAAACCACTGGTTCTCGAACCTTTTCCTGATCCGATTATAATCACCCCATAATCTGAATAAACAATAAATAAAGTGAGCTTCTCTGCTCACTTTTTTATTATCTGTAAATGAAACAAATCTACCCAGAGTCAACAAAATCGGTTTATCTGCAATAAAAAGGCCGGGATCTTCCTCACGGATCCCGGCCAAATAATGAACAAATAAAAGAAACTATATGGTTTCCTTATGCTTTTTATGATAAGCATAATGGAAGATAATAGGCAATACTGTAAAAGACAGCAGCATACAGATGATCAGCCCGCCAACAATCATAATGGCTAAAGGTTTCTGAATTTCGGACCCCATTCCGTTGGACATTGCCGCGGGAAGAAGCCCCATAGACCCCATTAGAGCAATCATAACTACGGGACGAATTCTGCTTTTAACTCCCAGAGAAATAGATTCTTTAAGAGACATTCTGTTTTGCAGATTCTCCTTCATTACTCCTATCAGAACGATACCATCAATGGTGGCCACTCCAAAAAGGATAATAAATCCAATCCCTGCTGAAATTCCAAAAATGGTTCCTGTAAACCACAGAGATAAAAACCCTCCAATAAACGCAAATGCCAGAGTAACGGAAGAAATCAGCGTATCTTTTACATTTCCGAAGTTGAAATACAAGAGCATCAGGATAAGAACTAAAGAGATCGGCACTACCATAGCGAGCTGTTTTGCAGCTCTTTCTTTGCTTTCAAACTCTCCTGCCCATGTCATTTTATGGCTTTTCGGAAGTTTCACTTCTTTATCTACTTTTGCTTTTGCTTCTTTGATCGTACTTCCAAGATCACGACCTTCAATATTAAATCCAACTCCAATATATCTGCTGTTTCCTTCACGGTAAATAAATGATGGACCGGTATGGTAATCAATGGTTGCAATTTCTTTCAGCGGCACTTTTTTATTATCCTGAGTCGGGATCAAAATATTTCCCATTTTTTCCGGAGTGTCACGATATTGTTTTTCAAATCTCAGCATAACATCAAACATCCTTTCTTCTTCATAAAACTTGGTCGCTGCCTGTCCGCCAATAGTCATTTCAATAACTGCCTGTGCATCTGCTGTGGAAATTCCATATTTTGCCATTTTGGAATCATGCAGCTGTATTCTCAATTCCGGAAGCCCTATATTTTTAAAAACATTGACATCTGAAATACCCGGAACTGTTTTTATAGATTGGGCAACCTGATTAGCATAGTTTTCCAATTCAAACAAGTTATTCCCAAAGATTTTGATCACTAACGGAGCCTTTACCCCTGCTACATATTCTTCTACATTATCTTGTATCGGCTGGCTGAACCCGAAATTAATACCCGGATACTTTTCAAGAGAAACCCTCATTTCTTCAAGAAGTTCATCCTTGGATATTTTTTTCTTCCACTCATTTTCCGGTTTCAGCTGGATGTTAAATTCAATATTAAAGAAACCGGTGGGGTCTGTTCCATCGTTGGGACGGCCTGTCTGGGTCATGACAAATTTCACTTCATCATATTTCATTAAAATCTCCTTCATTTCTTTTGTAAGACGTACAGATTCATCCAGATTTACACTATTTGGAAGGGTTGCCCTTACATAGATAGCCCCTTCATTCAGCTTTGGCAGGAACTCTGATCCATAATTGGAAAATCTCCATCCGCAAATAGCCAATAAGGTAATGAAACCAATGATAAATCCTTTTTTGTAACGGTTACTGAATTCGTAAATCCTGTAAATATTTACTCTGAAGAATCTTGATATAAAGTTTTCTTTTTCTTCAATATTCTTTGTCAGTAAAAGCTTACACATTGCCGGAACATAGGTCAAACTTAATATCAATGATCCCAATAATGCATATCCCAATGTAAATGCTAAAGGAGAGAACATTTTTCCTTCCACTTTCTGGAAAGAGAAGATCGGCATCAAAGCAACAATCAGAATCAATAATGCAAAGAAGATGTAACTCGCCACACTTCCAGCACTCTTTTTAATGATCCCCAATTTTGACATTTTATTGAACCGTTCAAGTCCTATTTTCTTCGCCTTGAGTTCGAGGGCTACAAATACATGTTCAACGATGACTAATGTCCCTTCGAGCAGTAAGCCAAAATCCAAAGCTCCCATAGAGATCAAATTTGCCGGCAGTCCCTGAATTTTCAACATAATAATAGCAAATAGGAATGCCAGAGGAATCACGGATGCTACAATAAATGTCGTTCTCCAATTGTAAAGGAATATAAATACAATGATGGAAACCAGAATAACTCCTTCGATCAGATTTTTGGAAACGGTATGAACCGTTGTATTGACCAATTCTGTACGGTCAATAATCGGAACGATCTGAACATCGCCGGGAAGTTCCCCTCCGTTCAGTTCTTCAATTCTGTCTTTAAGCCTTGCAATAACTTCACTTGGATTTTCACCACGGAGCATAATGACAATTCCCTCTACAACATCATTTTCTTTATTATATCCTACCTGCCCTAACCTCGGTTTCGCAGAAATTTTAACCTCGGCAACGTGTTTCACCAGGATAGGAGTAGATCCTTTTACCTCGATCTTTATATTCTCAATATCTTCTTTTTTCTCTAAAAGACCAATCCCCCTCACGACATAAGCCTGATCACCTTTTGCTACTACATCTCCTCCTACATTGATATTACTCTTCGAAACCGCTTCATACACATCCAGGGGGGAAAGGTCGTAATTGTGTAATTCCGTAGGATTAATTTTTATTTCATATGTTTTTTCTTCACCTCCAAAACTTACCACATCTGCTACTCCAGGAACAGCCAGCAATTCTCTTTCAATCACCCAGTCCTGAATAGAAGTAACTTCTTTGATTGGAAGCTTACTTTTGATAATATACCGGTAGATTTCTCCGGTTGCTCCTGAAGGAGGCTCTATACTGTACTCGGCTCCACCGGGGAGATTAACATTCCCTAATTTATTGGAAGCATATTGCTGGGCATAAAAATCATTGACGTGATCATCAAAAATCACGGTAACTACTGACAACCCGAATAAAGAAATGGATCTTACCGATGTTTTATTCGGGATGGCATTCATTTCTTTGGCAATCGGCAATGTGACAAATTTTTCTATTTCTTCAGCACTTCTCCCCGGCCATTGGGTGATAACCCTTACTCTGGTGTTGGTAACATCCGGAAAAGCCTCAATAGGAGTATGTATATAGGAATAGATTCCTCCAGCCAACAAAAGAAATGTCCCCAAAAGAACAATCAATGAGTTTTTTAAAGAGAAGGAAACTATATTCTGTACAAATTTTCGCATTACTTCGTAGAATTATTTAATTGGTTTTTCAGGTTTTCATAGATCAGTAATCCATTGGAAGCAATGACATTTTCACCTTCTTTTAAATTTCCTTCTACATAAATATACTGGCTGTTGGAAGCAACCTCCGTCACAGGTCTGATTTCTAATTCGCAGTCTTTTTTATACACCACTACATAACTTTGATTGTTATCGAAAATCAGAGCTTTAGCAGGAATAGCCAGAGCTTTTTTGTTTTGTGAATTAACTGGTAAAACAACATCCGCAGACATTCCGGGTCTTAATTTCATTCCATTATTATCCATGATAATCTTGGCTTTAAGTACTCTTTCATTCTCATTAAAAACCTGTGAGATATTGTTTATTTTTCCTGAAAAACTGTCATCGGGATAAGCAAGTGTTTTCACTACGACAGGCTGATCCACATAAACATTTCTCATATTCGTAGCATACACATTGGCCATTACCCATACCTTATCCAGATTAGAAATGGTAAAGAGCTGGTCTCCTCCTGCTGTTACAGGCATCCCTTTTGAAATATTTTTTGAGATAACATATCCGTCTGCAGGCGCTTTTATCTGAATCGTACTCCCTCCGGCAGAATATAACTGCATATTTTTATGAGTTTTGGAAATATTAGACTGAAGAATTGTCACCTCTGAACGTGCTTCCTGAAGATCTTTTTGAGAAGCTATATCGTCTTTGTACATTGCTTCTACAGAAGACAGTTTCCTTTTTGCTACAGCCAGCTGAGCCTGTAAAGTCTGGGTATCATCCTGCATCTCGTTGACCGCTGTACTCTTTACAATGGCCAGCACCTGCCCTTTCTTTACATAATCCCCCAAAGAGAAATAGGTATCCGTCACCACTCCATCTACAAGACTTACAAAAGGAACTGTTTTATCCGAATTGCTCTCTACTTCTCCGGTAAGGGTGATACTCTCTTCTATCGGAATCATTTCCACTTTTACAAGTTTAATATCTTTCTTAAGCTCTTTGCTGATACAGTAGCCTTTTTCAGCTTCCTTATTCTGTTCTTTATCTTTACAGCCTGTAAGTGCAACTAAGGCAGATAAATAAATTGCTGCAATATATCTGGTCGTATTCTTGTTCATATCTTATAAATCTTGTCCCACAACATACTGCAGGTTTTCGTAGTATTGGTTAAGTTCTTTTTTGGTATCGAGTATGATCATTTTATTACCGATGTAGGCATCAAGAAAATCCATATATTCCAGCATACTTATGTTCCTCAGCCTGAAGTTTTTCTCGTGGCTTACCAGCAGCCCATCCAGTGTAGACTCATAGCTTTCATCTATTTCTGCAGAAACTTCCTGTGTCCGGATGTAGTTTCTAAAAACAGAGACAATTTCATTTTCAGATCTCAGCATATTTTTACGGGTTTCGTTTTTGCTTTTCTCAATTTCAAGTTTTGCTTCCTGAATATTTCCTTTATTGCGGTCGAAGATTGGAAGATCCAGTGACAATCCAAGCCCAACGAAATCTTTCATAATATTCCCGCCGCGGTCATATCCTATAGAAAGAGCAACGTCTGGAGTCTTCATGGCATTCTGAATTTCAAGATTTTTAGAAGCGTGTTTCTCTTTATTTTTTGAAATAAGAATATCCGGACGATTTTCCTTGGCCTTTTCCAGCCACTGAGTGAGCTCTACTTCAGAAAGCTGCTTTTCCGGCATGACAAATGAGTCTGAAATGATCAGATAAGAGCTCGGGGGGAGCATCAGTAAGGCTTTCAGCTCTACCTGCTGATCCTCAATTTCCTGTTTCAGCGAAACCAGTTTTTTCTTGAATTCAATCTCCTGTGCTTTTAGCCGGACATACTCAGATTTACTGATATTCCCAAGGTTTAATTGGTTCTGATAAGATTTTGTTAATTTCTCAATAGATGCAATCTGGCCCTGATAGATCTTTTGCTGCTCCTGATTGTACAGAATTTCTGTGATCGTATTTCTTAAAGACTTTTTAAGCTCACGCAGCACTTCCTGCAACTCATACTTTTCTCCTTCTACTTCTATCTTCTGCAGTTCAATATTTTTCCTTCTCTTTCCTGCAGTTTGGATCACCTGCTCTATTTCAGCTGAAATCTGGGTGTTTTTTCCCCAATTTCCGATGAGTGCAGGCTGTTCTTCAATATCATAAGTCCTCCATAGATTGACTTCACTGATACTTAATTTAGGATTAGGCCAGAATTTTGCCTGAACAGCCCGGGCTTCCGCCTGAGAAATTTCCAGCTTCTGAGCAATAATATCCAGGTTTTTAGCAAGAAAAACTGCTTCAGCCTCATGTCTGCTGATTTTCAGTGTATCGGAAATCTGTGCAGAAAAGAGGCTAAAGCAATGAATATAAAAAAGGGTAAAAAAAATCTTCTTCAAGGTCTACTATTTTAAGACCACAAAGCTATTTTTCTAATATTAGAGCCAATTTCGAATGAAATTAAAATTCGATTAGTCCAACATTAGAGTTTGATTAGAATGACAGATATTATTTTTATTTCAAGAGTAAATTGAATTCAGAAATATTTGTAGAAAAAATCAAGAATGGGGTGGAAACTCAAGAAGGACGCGCGTTCCGACATTAACTGAGGAATCAATTTTCATCACAACATGATGATGATCAAAAATACTTTTAGACAAAGAAAGGCCTATCCCGCTTCCTCTGATAGCATCCACATTCTTCCCTCTGTAAAATGTTTCATAAATCTTTGCAAGATCATCCGAAGGAATACCTCGTCCTTCGTCTTTTACTTCAATATACAGTTGGTTATTATTTTCTGATAGCGTAATAACTACAGGTTTATTGTAAGAATATTTAACTGCATTTTCTACGATATTATATAACGCCAGATATAACAGGGTCTCATTTCCTGGAAATTCCAGCAGCGAAGGCTGGGTAACCTGTAAATGTATGATCAGGGTTGAATTCTTTTCCTTTGCTGTAGCTTCCAGTTTTTCAAAAATTTTCCACATCAGTTCATCTACCCTCATTGGTTTATGAGAAGATTCAAGTTTAGTCATTCCTGACATTAAAAGAAGATTATTGAGAATCTTTTCAATCTCGTAGACATTCTCCAGGGATTCTTTTGCAACTTCCCTGTACTCTTCAGGAGTTCTGTCTTTCTGGGCAAATACCTCGAGATTTCCGGAGATTGCAGCAAGAGGAGTTTTAAATTCATGCGAAACATAATTGATAAAATTCTGCTGTAACAAAACATTTTCAGAAATTCTACTCAACAGTTTATTGTAGGATCTTATCAGGTCTTCAATTTCGTCATTCGTATTGGTAGAAGTAATCGCAGTAGAAATGTTATTATAATCCACTTTATTGATCCGTTCTACAACATTGGAAATAGGTTTATAGACTACTTTTGAAAGATATCTGCTCAGAAAATAAATCGCCAGCAAACCAATGATCAAAACAGAAAGCATAATAATTGAAAGCCTTAAAATCTGCGACTGAAAAGAATCATTAGGGGACTTTACAAAAACAACAAAATCTCCCTGGTTATCCGGATAAAAAATACCGTAATAGAATTGATTATCCGACATAAACTCCACTCCTTTATTGGTTCTGACCGTTTGTAAATGAAAAGGTTTTATATTTTTATCATGAAGATTCTGTCCGAATGTAACCTCGTTATTCTGATTATAAACCGCTACCCTGTTATTCTGTATAAGATGGTTATACTCTTTTTTAATCTGAGCATGTCTGTCTTTTGGAAGTTCATCTTTCTCAAGGTAATAAATAGCAGAAATAAGAGCCGTATTTCTAAGCTTTTCAAAGTAAAAAATTTTCGTACTGTCATAATAGGCAAAGAATATCACCGCAGATGTGATGATAGAAACAATACCAAATGAAAGGCTTGAGATAAGGGTAAACCTGTTTCTGAGCGTCATTATCAGTCTTTAATTAAATACCCGGTTCCTTTTACCGTATGGATAAACTTATGTTCGGTTTCATCAATCTTATTTCGAACATAGGAAATGTACACATCCACCACATTCGTGGAATTATCGAAGTCAATTCCCCAAACTTTATGTAAAATATGGGTCCTGCTCAGCACTTTATTTTTATTCTCCATCAGGAAAGTAAAAAGCTTATATTCTGTAGGAGAAAATTCAATCTCCTTACCGTTTTGTGTTACTTTATGAAGATCTGTATCGATTGTAATATCAGCACAGGATAAATATTGATCTTCTTTTTGATAGCTTAGTTTATTACGCCTTGTTAACGCTTTAATCCTTGAGATCAGTTCTTCAAAATGAAAAGGCTTTGATAAATAATCATCTGCTCCCAGATCCAGCATTTTGATTTTATCATCAGGACTGTTCAGTGCACTCAAAACTAAAATCGGGGTATAATTCCCTTTGAATCTTATAATCTGAGTAAGCTGCATCCCATCCAATCCGGGAAGCATAATATCCATCAAAATAATATCAAAATCATAAGTATGAAGAAGTTCACGTGCCTTTTCACCCGAATCGGCAAGGGTCATATCATAACCGGCCTCGGAAAGCCCTTTTATCAGGAAATTACTGATTCTTTGATCATCCTCTACCAGTAAAACATTCATATTCTTCTGAAATTTCGCATAAATATAGGTAATCTTTAGTAAAGGAAACCAGATGCAGATGGCTCAATATTCCGGAAGGTTTCGAAAACAAATCTTCCAAATATATTCTCGCAGGCTTAACTTCCCTGCTTTTTTCATAATTTTGGAAGATGGAGATGATATATTTATTAATTGGTTTTATTGCCGGTGGAATACTGGGAGCAGTCATTTTATATTTTGCACTGAAGTCAACAATGGTTTCAAGAAATTCTTATGATGAACTGAATTCTTTATTTATCAAAAATAAATCTGACCAGGAAAATTCAAATTTAAAAATACTGGAGCTAACTCAAAATATCAGCAAAGAGAAAGAATCAAATATTCAGCAGCAGGATCTGCTGGATGATCTGAAGAATGAATTTTCGAGAATATCTGCTGAACATTCTTCCCTGACTGTTCAATTTCAGGAATTAAAGCAGATCAATCTAAAACTGACCTCTCAAATAGACACTCACATCATTGAGAAACAGCTTCTTTTCGCTAAAAACTCTGAATTTTCCGCCAGGAATGAAGGTCTTCAGAAATCTTTAGATACCCAAAAAGAGGAAATTATAAAGATCCAGGAGGAATCAAAACTTCAGTTTGAAAATCTGGCAAATAAAATCCTTGAGGAGAAAACAGAAAAGTTCACTACCTTAAATCAGAATAACTTAAAAAACATTCTGGATCCTTTTCAGGAGAAAATTGCCGACCTGAAAAATAAGGTCAACGAGGCCTATGAAAAAGAAAATAAAGAACGTTTTTCCCTTGCCGAAAAGGTAAAAGAGCTCGCAGAACTGAACCAGCAGATTTCCGATGATGCTAAAAAACTTACACGGGCATTAAAAGGAGAAAGCAAAACACAAGGAAACTGGGGCGAAATGATCCTTGAAAGTATCCTTGAAAAATCCGGTCTGGTAAAAGGAAGGGAATATTTCCTGGAGCACGAATTGCGTGATGAAGACAATAACGCTCTATTTTCAGAATTTTCCGGTAAAAAAATGCGACCTGATGCTGTTATAAAATACCCGGATGAAAGAAATGTCATCATAGATTCCAAGGTATCTTTGACTGCTTTCACTGATCTGGTAGATGAAACTGATCCTGATGTATATGCCCTAAAACTAAGCCAGCATCTCGGATCTATTAAAAATCACATTACACAGCTGAGTCAAAAAGCCTATGATGACTATGGAAAGTCATTGGATTTCGTAATGATGTTTATCCCTAGTGAACCCGCTTATATTGCGGCTATGCAGGCCGACCAGAATTTGTGGAACTACGCCTATGAAAGAAGAATTTTATTATTGAATCCTAGCAATCTTATCACTTCTCTGAAACTGATTGCCGACTTGTGGAAAAGAGAGTATCAGAACAGAAACTCCATGGAAATTGCTGAACGTGGTGCCAAATTGTATGATAAATTTGTAGGTTTTGTAGAAAATCTGGAAAAAGTAGGGCGAAATCTGGATCAGGCTAAAAATGTTTATAATGATGCTTACAAACAGCTCTACACAGGAAATGACAATCTTGTGATTCAGACACAGAAACTGAAATCACTAGGCATTAAAAACAAAAAAGATCTTCCACAAAGCCTGGTTGATAATTCACAGAATACGCTGGACTTTTTCAACGAGTAAGATCGGAAAACATAATAACAAGGCTGTCTCAATATGAAACAGCCTTATTCAATTCCATCAACAAGTAATTTCCATTACTACAAAGTTTTCTTTTTCCTTACTAATGTGAGTTGATTTCGCATTTTAACTTTGTCAGAAAATCTTTTTATAAAGTACAGAGAAGTCTAATGATAAATTTTGCATAATTTTGCAGAATGTTGATAGAAAGTTTTCAAAACGATAAGATAAAAAAGGTCACTAAGCTTCTTACTGACAACAGATTCCGTAAAAAATCAAAAGTTTTCGTAGTAGAAGGGCAACAGGAAAATGAAAGAGCAATACAATATAATTTTGCGCCGGTTGAGTTCTTTATCTGCGAGAATATATTCAAAGGGGCTCTTCCTGATGGGAAAATCCACCAAGTAAGTGAAAAAGTATATGAGAAAATATCTTACAGAGGAAGTTCAGAAGGTATTATTGGGATATACGAAGCTAAAGAAAATAGTCTTTCATCATATACTCCTAAAGAGAACGCTACCGTAATTATTGTTGAAGGAGTTGAAAAACCTGGAAATCTTGGGGCTATTTTAAGAAGCTGCGAAGCATTCGGAATAGATGCCCTTATTGTAGCAGATGGAAAAGCGGATTTTTATAATCCAAATGTAATCAGATCAAGTGTAGGCTGTCTTTTTGGAATGGAAGTCTATCAGGCAGAAAATGAGGAGGCCCTGGACTTCCTTCAGAAAAATAAATTCAATATTTACACCACTCTGATGGACGACAGTGCTGAAGATATCTATAAAAAAGATTTCACACAGCGTTCTGCTGTATTATTCGGTACCGAACATTCCGGGTTAAGTAATTTCTGGATTGGGAAAGGAAAAAATACGCTGATTCCAATGGCCGGAAGTATAGATTCTCTTAATCTGAGTAATGCAGTAGCGATTACCTGCTATGAATCTTTGAAGCAGAAAAAAGGATAACCGGAAATAAAATGAAGATTGGAGAAATCTTTTTCCAGTCATTCATTTTGTTTGTAGACAATAGAAAGGTTTAATTATAAAGCATAAAAAAACCGTTTCACTGGGTGAAACGGTTCTTTTATTTTTAAGCGTAAGCTAAAATTATTTCTTAGCAGCATCTTTAGCAGCATCAGCAGCTCCTTTAGCAGCATCAGCAGCTCCTTTAGCAGCGTCAGCAGCACCTTTAGCAGCATCTTTAGCAACTTCAGCACCAGCAGCAGTTGTAGCAGCAGCAGCATCTTTAGTAGCACCTACAGCAGCAGTTGCAGCAGAGTCAACAACTTTAGCAGCAGAATCAGTAACTACAGCAGCAGAATCAGCAACGTTAGCAGCAGCAGAATCAGTTGTTCCTTCAGTAGAAGTAGCTTCAGTTTTTTTACAAGCAACTAAAGAGATTGCAGCGATAGCAGCTACGAATAATGACTTTTTCATAATAAATTAAATTTAATTTTGTTAATATTGTTTTATAAAATTTTCTTCTGTTCTGTTATTTGAACAAGACAAAGGTAGAGCAGTTAGAAAATTTGTCTATGAAAAATAATTGTAATACATTTGTAAAATAGTTTTACAAAAAAACATAGCTGATAATCAACAATTTAATTATTTTTTAAAAAATTGACAGATTTAGATCTATTACACTTTGAGCAACTAAAAAAGGAAGTTCAGGGTCAATACTTAAAAGAATATACCCCTTCGCATGATGATATCTCAAAGTGGAAGGGTATAGACATCATATATTTCCAGGAAGACCTCCGCAAAAAAGCGAAAGGCAACATCAGTGAAAAGTCATTTTATACCTATTTCAAAAATTCGCCGGTCACCAAACTGCCCAGAATAGATATGCTTAATTTATTGAGTATTTATGCGGGATACGACTCATGGTACGAGTTCAAGAAACAACACCTTTTCGCTGGAGAATTGCTGTATGAAAATGAAAATCTGGATGAAGAAACAATCAACGAATTGGAAAAAACTGTTTCTTCAGCTCCTGAACTTCCAAAAACTGACATTCAGCCTCAAAAAGTTGAAAATAAGCCCTCCGAAAATACTGATTTACAAAAAACAAATACTGAAAATCAAGAAGTTAAAGTAAATAAAAATTCTATCACCGAGGTTGAAATTTCAGCAGCTCCGCCTAAGAAAAATTTCTTCAAAAAGAATGCATGGGCGTTTATTACCTCTGTTTTAATCACCATAACCGGTTTATTAGGATTCAAGGATGTTCTTTTTTCCAAAACTTATAAATATTGTTTTATAGATAAGGACAGAGGAGTTTCTGTAATCAATACCTTAGAAATAATGGTGGTGAAGGAAAATGAATCGCCATTGATGTACAAAATAAAACCCGGAGAGTGCTTTTATTATTCTACAAAGGATAAAAATCTGAAAATGCGAATTAGTGCCCCTTTCTATGAACCACTGGAAGTGAACAGAAACCTTGAAAATGCTCCTGAAGAAGAAAAAATAGAACTGAAACCGGATGATTATAAGATGGCAGCCTACTATTTCTCTATTAAAGATATTAAAGGCGGAAATAATGAAGAACAGGTGGCTCTCATCAAACAGAAGAGGAATCAGCTGGAAAATCTGATCAGTAACAATGCCATCATATATCAGGTCTATGACAACAATACCTATGGTATAGAAAGGCTTGATAAGCAAAAGTATATCACCCTTGTAACAACTCCTACTACGTCATTAAAGAATCTGAACGTAATAGAAATGAAAAAAGATACCAAAGGTAAAATCATCTCCATCAAATTTAAAATTGCCACTACAGATGAAAAGAATCAATAATTTTTTAATCTTCACGGCTCTTCTGGCTTTATTTTTTGCCTGTAGTAAAAAAAGTACAGAAGTAAGCGATCTCGATAAACTGCGAAACAGTAACAATACCAAAAGTTATCCTGCTGTACAAATGGACAGTATGCAGGCCATTAATTCAATCACCAAGCAAAAGGTTCAGGAACTTCTTGATCTGTCTACTCTATATTTATCAGGAAAGAGAAACACGGAGATAGACACGGTGATCTACTCACAAATGGAAAGCTACTTTCACAAACCCGATTCATTAACCTTTAAAAGGCTAATGAAAGAACTGGACAGCATGAAAGTAAAGACTGTAAAAGTAAATAACCTGAATGTCTATAAAGAATTTTATAAAAAAGACACCTTAGATTATGCAAAATTCAATGTAGAATATTTTGACGATAAAAACAGGTCTTTAGGAAGCTTTGAAAAAAATGCACAGTACATTTTATTGTCAACATCAAAACTTAAGAAGGAGTTTAAGTTCTATTTTCTGGATTTTTATACCAAACCACTTAAAAAAGACAGCACTTCTGTAGGCGTTACCAAATAGTCCAGAGGAATATCATTTTCCCAGACATCATCGATATATTCTTCGGGGTCAAAATAATTGACTCCGATTTTTTTTGTTTCTAATGATACATTTTGGAAAAGTCTGTCATAAAAACCTTTTCCATATCCTACCCTGTTTCCTTTTGCATCACAATACACCAAAGGGGTAATTACATAATGGAAATTATTTTCTCCGGAATCCTGGCTTGAAACAGGTTCTGAAATCCCCCAGTTATTTGTTTCAAACACAGTATTTTCAAAAATTTCAATACTGACAAGCTGATCATCGGCAATTTTAGGCACATAAACGCGTAGATTATGTGCTAGAAAATAATTGATGAAGATTTGGGTGTCAATTTCCCTAAACTTCTCAATAGGTACAAAAAGATGGACTTTCTGGCCTTCTTCAGGTTTAAAATAAGCAAGAAACTGATTCAATATTCTTTTTGATAACAAGAAAGCCTCATCAGTAGACAAGGCTTTTCTTTTTTGCATATATTTTTTTCTAAGCTCAGCTTTTAGCATAATTATTAAGTTTTCTTCACTGAAATAATTTTAACCGGATAAGCTTTCACTGCTTTATTTTTGCTTTTAGGCTTACACAATTTTATACAATTTGTCAGACAAACGAACTCTGAACGGAAGTTCAAAAGTAATTTGATCTCCTTCTTTAGCCGTTTCACAAGGTCCTCCATTTGCATAAATCTGAGTAATTGTAACTTCCTGTTCTCCGGTTGTAGGCCCTGAAATTAATACTTTATCACCTATTGAAAGTTCATTATTTTCAATTAAAAACTGTGCAATTTTTGATTTTGAATAATAATGTTCAGCCTTTCCAAGTATTATTTTTTTGACTGCAATTTTCTGGCGGATATTTTTTGTTTCAGCTTTTGCTAAAGGCCTGGTTGGCAAATCACCTGAATTTTTAAATTTCAAAGCATCGGATTTTCCTTTTCTGAAAACCTTATTTCCTACCTGTAATCCTTTTCTCAGTTTCAGCTGCTCCTCTAAAGGTAAATGGATTGTTTCCAGACATTCTGTAGAACAGCAGTTTTCCATAGCGGCTTTACAATCGTCACATTGAATAAACAATAAATGACAGGCATCATTAGCACAGTTGGTATGGTTATCACAAGGCTTACCACATTGGTGGCACTGCGAAATAATATCGTCTGTGATCCTCTCTCCCAATCGGTGGTCAAATACAAAATTCTTCCCTATAAACTTACTTTCTATTCCTTCTTCTTTTATTTGACGGGTATATTCAATAATTCCACCTTCTAATTGAAAAACGTTTTTAAAACCCTGGTGTTTGAAGTAAGCACTCGCTTTTTCACAACGGATTCCTCCTGTACAGTACATTAATAGATTTTTATCTTCTTTAAAATCCTGTAACTGTTCGTTGATAATCGGCAAACTTTCTCTGAAGTTTTCTACATCAGGAGTAATTGCTCCTTCAAAATGACCAACTTCACTTTCGTAATGATTCCTGAAATCTACGACAATGGTATTGGGATCTTCAAGTAAGTTATTAAATTCCTGTGCTTTTAAGTGAATTCCTTTATTGGTAACATCAAAAGTATGATCATTCAATCCATCAGCTACTATTTTATTTCTGACCTTTATTGTCAGTTTTAAAAAAGAGTGATTATCCTGGTCAACGGCTACATTTAAACGAATTCCTTTCATAAAGTCATAAACTTCCAGCGTATCACGAAATGCTTCAAATTGATCTGCAGGAACACTCATCTGAGCATTGATACCTTCGTGAGCAACATAAATACGGCCAAGTGCATCAAGGGCATTCCAGGCTATAAATAATTCGTCGCGAAATTTTTTGGGATCTTCAATTTTGGCATACGCATAGAAAGACAATGTAAGACGTTCCTTACCAGCTTCATCAATAAGTTGAGCTCTTTCTTCTGCGCTTAAGGTGTTATACAGTTGCATGCTATAAACGTTTTAAGTGAGAAAAATATTTTTGCAAAGATAATAATTTTTCAATTAAGTATATTTATTGGGAAAATACAAAGCCCTTATCTACGAATAACGGACAGATAAAAATGGAGATTGAGAATTAAAAATTGAAAGTTTAGGTATATCGTTGATATAATTACAGAAGGATAAAATAGAAGATTGGCATTGATTTTTCAGTATTAGATCTGACATGCTCTACTGTGCAAAGTGGACAATTTTTCTTTAAGTTTTTTTTAAGTTATGTTAACGCTGACATTAACAATTATGACATAATGTATAAATTGACAGTACAGCCGTTAAATTTTAGTTAAAATTGAAACATAGCACACTAATTGCTTACTTATTTAGCATTAAATTTGTTTACTTAAAAACATAAAACGAAATGATTAATAAAAAAGAAAGATATACAATGAAGAGTACTTTAAAAAAACTATTACCATTTGCAGTAGTAGGAGTCATCTCCGGAGCTACTACCGTTGGAGCCATACAATATTTAGGACATTCTTCCAACAATGGAGATCAATCGTATTTCACAGCATCAGCCCCTAATACATCATTTGCAGGAATGAATACAGGTGCAGTGGGCGATGACTTTGTAAAAGCAGCTAAAACTACCGTTCCGGCTGTAGTTACTATCAAAAATTATCAAAGCAGAACGGCAAGCAGAGCTTCAGAACAGGACTTGTTCGACTTTTTCTTTGGAGATCCTTTCGGAGGAAGAGGGCAGCAGAAACAAAAGCAGCAGCAGGCTCCTGATAATATGCCTTCAGGAATGGGTTCCGGGGTCATCATCTCTCCGGACGGTTACATTATCTCCAACAACCACGTTGTAGCAGGTGCCAATAAACTTGAAGTTGTATTAAGCAACAAGAAATCATACATCGCTACATTGGTAGGAACCGACCCTAATACAGACATCTCATTATTGAAGATTGAAGAAAAAGGTCTTCCTTATCTAAATTTTGCGAACTCAGATAATATTGAAGTAGGACAATGGGTACTTGCAGTAGGAAACCCACTTGGATTAAACTCTACTGTTACAGCAGGTATTGTTTCTGCTAAAGGAAGAGGAATCGGAATTTTAGGAAGCCAGGGGAAAGCAGCTAATCCTATTGAAAGTTTCATTCAGACCGATGCAGCCATCAACCCGGGTAACTCTGGAGGAGCATTGGTCAACACGAATGGAGAACTTATCGGGATCAACTCTGCTATTCAGTCTACAACCGGATATTATCAGGGATATGGATTTGCAGTCCCTGCTAATTTGGCAAGAAAGATTGTTGAAGATATCAAGAAATTCGGAATTGTACAGAGAGGTTTCTTAGGTGTTCAGTCTTTAGATCTTTCTAATGACCAACTGGTAGCTTCATACAACAAACAGTTTAAGACTAATCTTAAAGTAGGATCCGGAGTATATGTTACAGGATTTGGTGAAAAGAGCGGTGCTGAAGATGCAGGTCTGAAAAAAGGAGACATTATTACGAAAATAGACAATTATGAAATCACTGATTTCGCAGATCTGTCTATGTCTATCGGAAGTAAACGCCCGGGTGATAAAGTTCAGTTAACTTATAGGAGAGATGGTAAAGAATCTACTACTATGGTTACTCTTAAAGACCAGAAAGGGGGAACTTCTACTAAAACAAAAGCTGACCTTAGCGTAACTGAAAAAATCGGATCTGAATTTGATCCTCTTACTGAGCGATTCAAAACAGAATATGGTCTGAATAGTGGTGTAGTTGCTAAAAACGTTTCAGAAGGCAGTGAAATGGCCAAAATCGGCATCGTAGACAATTACATCATCATTGAGGTAAATGGTAAACCAGTCAATTCTCAAAAAGACGTAGAAAAAATCCTGGATAAATACCAGGGAAACGTACAGGTGAAATTTGTAGATGACTACGGAAGAATGTATACAAAAGGATTTAAAATGCCTTAATTAAGAAAAGTAATTTTCCATATCAACAAAAAACGCTGCAGAAATCTGCAGCGTTTTTTGTTATTTTTATTTTGGCTTATTCATTTTATCAGCAATTCTTTTCTTCTTATTCCGCTCATAAATCACCTCTACAATCTTACCGCCAATCCAGGAAAAAGGAAAAAAGGTAAGAAAGATTGAGATCTTATAAAACGTAGGATGATAAGGAAATATAATGACATCCAGCATGGCAATAAAGAGCATAATAAAGCCAATTAGAATTGCATAGGCTACTTTCGCATATTTAACGATGATTGCCGTTGCCACTCCTCCAACTGTAGTGCCCAATCCGGAAATAAACAGCAGGAACCCGAAAAAGGCTTTATCATCTTTCATACTGAAGAGAAACCTTTGCCAATGCTCAAAAGGAGCAAAAGCGTCAAAAGTAACCCATTGCGGAAACGCTCTTATACCAAGAGTGATAATAAGCCCTGCAATACCAAGGCCAAGCAAAACCGCAATTGTATTTCTTATAAAACTCATTAATCCTGATGTGCGATCATAGAAATTTCGATATCCACGTTCTTAGGCAGGCAAGAAACCTGAACCGTTTCACGTGCAGGATAGCTTTCTGCATCTAAATAAGAGGCATAAATATCATTCATTACTGCAAAATCATCCATACTCTTAAGGAAGATCGTAGCTTTTACAACATTTTTAAAAGTCATTCCCGCTTCTGTAAGAATTGCTTCAAGGTTTTTCATTACCTGGTGCGTTTCTTTTTCAATTCCCTCTACCAATTTACCAGTTGCTGGATCTACAGGAATCTGTCCGGAGATATATAAAACTCCGTTTGCCATATTAGCTTGTGAATAAGGACCGATAGCTGCAGGTGCATTAACTGTGTTGATTATTTGTTTCATATGTGGATATTTATTTTTTTCTAAGCTCATATGCAACCGCCGCTTTCTGTACTGATCTGTTAGAAAATTTCATCAACAGCGATTTTATTAGATTTATTTTGGTTGCAAATATAAAATTTATATTCTCAAATGCCAATCTGACATTAGAAAGGTGTATTCGGCTGGGTAAAACTTCTGTCTTTATACTTTAGAGCATCACTTAAGATATTGGCTTTGATCCCTATAAAGAAGTCATACACCTTATACTGTCCGAATGGAACCCAGTTGAAATTGATGGTAAAACTACGCTGATCTCTTGAGAAACCAATTCTGGTATATGCAAGATCTTTTGTTACCATGTCAAAGTGAGTACTTCCGGTTATATTCCAGTAAGGAGTCAGTTTAATACTTCCGTCAAGCCCTACAGAGGCTATTTTATTTGCAAGTCTGCTAAGCCCCTTTGAATAGGCATAATTCGCACTGATATTCAAAGTCCATGCCTGGTCGAAATGAGCATAATTATCATCATCAAAATAATAACTTTCATTCCTCACCTCTCCTTTTGTAGAATATTTCTTAGCATAGTCTGTCTTTTCTCCAAAGATTTCACTGCTTAAAGGATATGATAGCTGTACGTTGAATCCCTGTACACTAAAGTGCCCGAACTGTTCTGTTCTTACTCCGGTATCCTGTCCAGGTGTGAAAGCAATTCTATAAGGCTCAAGAGCAAGACTCGTATTTACAGTAAGTTTATTATTAAAGAAAGAAGATTGTCCGTTGATACTAAGGATAGACCAAGGGTGATCTTTAGCCGCAAAGTTGTAGCTTCCTGAAAGACCTAAAGACTCAAAAATTTTGATCTTCTTCGCTCCTGTAGAATCACTTTTAGACTTTACTTTCATTTCAATATTATTTCCGATATTGAAACCTAAAGCTCCAACCATTCCACTTGAAGGGCTTCCTATAATTCCTTTTTCAAAAATAGAATAAGGGGTAAGCGCTCCGTTTGCATTGTAATAGTTTCTGTAATATCCGAAATTAGGACTTGAGAAATCCGGAGAATAGGTAAACCCGATACTCGGAGTCATCATATGTCTTACCGCTTCTATTGCTGCTCCTTTTTTAAACTTCATCATCCCATATAGCGTAGTCTGAAGACTTGCTGTGGTAGAGAATGTTGAATAACCTGTAAACTGCTTATTAATCTGATCTACGGTAACATTATTTACAGGATCATAAAATCTGTTCAGTGTTTTCGTGGTCAAAGCGTTGTCAACATTAGCACTTAAGCTGAATGTGAAATATTTTGCCAGAGTGGTATTGGTAGCAATTGCGATATTATTTTTAAGTCCGGTCTGCATTTTATCCCACATTTCCTTTGTAAACAGCTCATTTTCCTTAGTATTCACAAAATTGGTCAGGTTAAACCCTGTATTTACTGTAATATTTTCAATAAGCCCCTGTCTTACTCCTGTTTTCGACTTAAACAGATAGAACTGATTTACCGCTACGTTCATCTGTGGAAGACGAAGATCAGCAAGTCCTGTCGCAAAGTTCTGAGAATAAGATGCCGTCCCGGTAATGGTAACAGGCAGCTTCAAAAATCTTTTGGTAAGGGTTACCGTTGAGTTTTGCTGGGTATTCAACACATTCTGGTTGAAAATATAATTGTTGTTAAGCGGATTATTATAAAATTTCGTGCTCACAACATCTACCGAAGCACTGAATGTAAGGAAAGGATTCGCTTTCGAGTCCTGTGCATGCGTCCAGTTGATTCTATAGGTACTGTTTTTGGTATAGTCATCCAATCCTTTGATCCCTCTTACTACCGTTCCGATATCTGCATTAAAATTTCCTGAATAGCGGTACTTTTTCTGATAGGTCATTTGCGGTCTAAGGTTCCAGCTTCCTTTCGTATAGATATCTGCTAACACTTTAAGGTCAAAATGTTCTCCAATCGGCTGATAGTAACCTATTCCATTAAGGAAAAACCCTACATCTTCCCTTTCTCCGAAACTCGGAATCAGAATACCGGCAGCTCTTTTAGCCGAAAATGGTAAAATAGCAAACGGCAGATAAAGAGGTGTAGGAACCTGCTCTATAAACATCTGAATAGGCCCTGTAACGATTTGAGATTTGTTTTTGGTTTTAATAAGCTTAATATTGTAAGCTCTCATAAAGTAATCCGCAGCCGTATCTTTTTTCTTAATGAAGTAATCATCCGTCGTATAATCCGCTCTTACCATCGCGAACACGGAATCGTTATATTTTTTTGTTTTCTGCGCAATAATTACCCCTTCACTTTCTTCCGTTCTGGCATTGAAAGCAATTGCCTGTTTGGTTTTGGTATTATAGTTAAACTCCGTAGTTTCGTACTTTTTACCTGCCTGAGTGGTAATCACAGGAGCAATAATTTTACCGAGGGAGTCTTGCTTTCCACGGGCATAGATCAGGTTTTTATTATCATCAATGGAGATATAATCTGCATCAATCTGCATATCCTGATATTTTACCTGGGCATTCTTGTTAAGGAATGTCATTCTTTTGGGGACATCTCTTCGCTGATCATCAGCTTTTGTATGAAGAATATCATCCAAAGTTTCTTTTTTTACAACTATGGTATCCTTTTTGGAAATAGTATCATTAACCGCATTTTTAGGCAATTTTTCAGGAGTTTTCTGTGCTAAAAAATTGTTAAAAATTAGGATAATTAAAATTTGTAATATATTTTTGAGGACGGTTTTGGTCAATTTTATTATATATAATTAAGGCCCAAAATTAATATAATTTTTATAACTGTAAGATGCACAAACAAAATTTTAAAATAATTTTATCATTTCTCCTTATCCTGATCAGCAACTTTGTATTCTCTCAAAAGAAGTTTACAATCGTTCTGGATGCGGGACACGGAGGAAGTGATCATGGAGCCAACAGGACTTATTCTGACATTGGAAGGATTGCTGAAAAAGACATTACACTCGCTATTACCTTAAAAGTGGGGGCAATGTTGGAGAAAAACAGAGATTTCAAAGTAATATACACCCGTAAGATCGATGAATATCCTTCTCTATCCGACAGAACGAACCTGGCTAACAGAAGTAAAGCAGATCTTTTCGTATCCATTCACTGTAATTCTGCACAAAGACCTACAGCCTATGGTACGGAAACTTATGTTCAGGGACCCAACCAAAACAATGAGAACCTTGAAGTGGCAAAAAGGGAAAATGACGTAATTTTTCTGGATGAAAAAGATAAGCAGACCTTCGGGTCTTATAATCCCGACTCTCCTGAGTCTTTGATTGCCCTAAAACTTCAGCAAAGCAAATATCTGGAATCCAGTCTTCTTCTGGGAGGATTGGTAGAAGATAATTTTGTGAATAAAGACAAAAGATTTTCCAGAGGTGTTTTTCAGAAGAACCTTCACGTTCTCCGTATGAATGCCATGCCTTCTGTACTGATAGAAACCGGATTCATTAATCATCCGGAAGAAAGTCATTATATTGCCTCCGAAAAAGGCCAGGAAGAAATTGCTGAAAGTATTTATAATGCAATCATTGATTACAAAAAAGCGGTCGACAGAAAATCCGGCGGATCTGTTGCAATAAAAAAACAGGAACCTGAAAAACCGGCAGAAGCTCCTCTGAAAAACGATTTCAGAATACTATTGATGAGCTCTCCTACAAAGTTTAACGAAAATGATCCCGCTCTTAAAGGGTTAAATTATATCCTGACTATCAAAGAGAACGGACAATACAAATATTACTATGCAGTCACCAATATGGCCTCTGTAAAAGATATCAACCTTAAGACAGCCAAAGATGCAGGATTCAGAAATGCTTTTGCGGTAGGATTTATGCCAAATCAGAGAATCAGCATGGGATATTATACGATAGAAGTCTACTCCGGAGACAAACTGAATGGCAACTCTTACATCCTTCAAAACCTGAAAGACGTGGAAAGAGAAAAAGACAATGGAGTGTTTTATTATACGTATGGGAAAGTATATACCCTGGAAGACGCTGCAAAACTTCAAAAAGAGCTTGAAGCTAAAGGCATCAAAAACACGGTGATACAAAAAGTATATAAATAATTTAAAAGAATAATTTTGAGGTTTAAAAGTTAATTATTACTTTTGCAACCTCAAAATTTGGCCTATTCGTCTAGTGGTAAGGACTCAAGATTTTCATTCTTGCAACAGGGGTTCGATTCCCCTATAGGCTACTAAACTTCACCACTCAATCCCTGATCAATACAAGGTTCAGGGATTTTTTATTCCAAAAGTCAACGGGGGATCTCTACGAATTTTAAAAGAATGCCTTTACACCACTTGTACAGGGCGAATTTCGAAAATCTTTTTTGATCTCTAAAATTTTTCTTTCCTTTTGTTAGCTTTTTGTTTCTGGAAATTGGCGCTCGGGAATATTTTCTTGCTCTTAGGGCTGAAAGCTCCTTGAATTTGCATCTTTTGTTTGAAGAGGAGGTTTTGATTGAGAAAAACAGAAACAGGCTCAAAACAAGCCCGTTTCTGTTTATAAAGTTTATTTTAAATAGTGAATTATTCTTCAAAAAATCGATGCCAATTTATTTGATTTCGATAATCTTCTTTGTTTGAATTCCAACGTTAAACTGAATTGCCAATTCCAAGAGTCTATCTGAATCAATTAATACAATTTTATTGTGTGGATTTTGATTAGCTGCATTCAAAGCTTCATTAGTAAAAGTAGAAGTAGTAATAAACACTCCTTTCGTAGTGCCTTTCAAATTTTGTGCATCAAAAAAATCACACCACATTTTTAGCCTAATTTTCTTGCTTTTACCATAGCTCTATGTTAGCAGAAGTTTTTATTTGTAGTTGATTTTGTGATCTAATTCAATTGGGTTATTTTCTTGTAGAATATTATTTTGCATTTCTTTACTCTTTATTGAAATATCCATTGTATTACCATTCGGGTCGGTAAATGTAACTGTTTTTCCCATTCCCACTTTTGAATTTACATCATATGGATCATTAAAATATGATTTTGCAAGTGTTTCATATTTTTTCCAATCAATTTTTATTGCTTTTGTGCGTGCGTCAAAAATATTCCCGCCTTTTTTGACTTCTATCAAATTAAATGAATATTCATTGTTTGAATCTTGAATAGAAACAATCAACCCAGGTAAACCATTGAAAATATAGGGACCGTCTCCAAAAGGCAATTCTGTAGTAAACCAAGCAATCCAGTTTCTTCCCCCATAATTTGTTTCTGCTTTTTGAGATTTATATTTTCCAATTATTTTTTGTTCGGAAGATATTTTCCAATTTAATATTTCCTCAATTGGAAGAAGATAATCCGTTCCCAAATAAGTTATTACTTTTTCAATTCTTCTTTGAGTCAGATTCTTTTTGACATAGAATTGGTTTTCAACACCCATTTTAAACCTTCCGTTTCCATTATTCAACTTTATTGAATCTGTTTTTTTGTCTTGTGATTCTCTAAAAATTGAAATATTATTTTTTAAATCCAAAATCATAAGATCGGAATTAACATCATCTGGTTTTTCTGAATTTAGTTTGTATTTTGTTTCGTAAATAAAGCTTAATTTTTGCGAGAAGCAAAATGTAGAAATTCCAAGAAAAAATATAATAAATTTCATTTGTGACTAGTATTTGTTTAAAATTTCTGTTAACGGAAAAAGTATCGACGAAGTGCGGGCTAAACGGCTGAAAGTTCTGCTTAGACTGAACAAAGCAAATACTTTTTCCTTGCTAAATTACTGTTTTTTCGAGGAATAAAAAGTATTTGCGGATAAAACTTGTTGACGGAAAATGCACGGCACATCTACGAAATTTCGACAAAACGTGTATGGGGAAAGTATCAAATAAAAGAAGTGAAAATCAAAACAATTTTGTTATATTTGCCAACTCAAAATTATTTGAACAAAGAAAACTAGCCTATTATTTAACCTATAGGCTACAAAATTTGATATCATGCCGGATTTGAAAATACAAGAAGCAAAATTGCTTTTTAAAAAAGTCCACTCTAACCCAAAAAGTTACGATTTACAAATCAATGAAGAAGGGATTACAGGCAGGGATGATAAAATAAGTTTCAGACTTTACAGGACTGGAGAAAGGGTTGCTTTTGAAGTAACAATAGACGAACTTACTTTCACCAATACCACTGGAGAATGGAACAATGCACTGATCATGCTTGGAAATACGATCAAAAAAATAGAAAAAGAACAGGAAAATTTAAAAATAGAACAAGCAATAGATAAGCTTAGAAAGTACCTTTCAGAAGAAAATTAAAAATTTTCAAAATAAATTTGGTAGTTAAAGAAAAAGTTTATAGTTTTGCACTCACATTTAAACGATATGGCAAATCATAAATCAGCTCTAAAGAGAATTAGACAAAACGAAACTAGAAGACTTCGTAACAGATATTATCACAAGACTGCTAGAACAGCATTGAAGACCTTAAGAAATGAGGAGAACAAAGCTGCTGCTACAGAACAGTTGCCAAAAGTTATCGCTTTATTGGATAAATTAGCTAAGAAAAATATTATCCACAAAAACAAAGCAGCTAACTTGAAAAGCAAATTAACAAAGCACGTTAATAAATTAGCGTAAAAATATAGCTGGCCCGTTCGTCTATCGGTTAGGACCTCAGATTTTCATTCTGGTAAGAGGGGTTCGATTCCCCTACGGGCTACTTAAATCTTTAAAAACCACTGTAAAACATCAGTGGTTTTTTAAAGAAAAAGTAGAAAAGCTATATTTAAATAAAAAATCTAACCGGCCCGTTCGTCTATCGGTTAGGACCTCAGATTTTCATTCTGGTAAGAGGGGTTCGATTCCCCTACGGGCTACAAGATTAAGAGTTGATACTTATAAAAACAAAACTAACACATTACTTCGGTAATGGAAGATAGAGGGCCCGTTCGTCTATCGGTTAGGACCTCAGATTTTCATTCTGGTAAGAGGGGTTCGATTCCCCTACGGGCTACAAAAGAGACTTTTTCGAAAGTCTCTTTTTTTATTTACCATAGATCAGGCGCAAAAGCTGGGACTAAGCAAAAAGTTTGGCTAATCTGAATAGGAAAAATTTTACTCATATAAATAATCCGATTAATTCTTTACATCAAAATAATCTACCTTCTCTCATTGTAGACTATTTCTTCCCAATTTTTACGCCTGAAAATATAATCCAGTCCTGCTTTAGCTTCCCATTCTGATCCTATCTACTTCCTCTGCTCAATCAGCTTTATAAACTATAAACAAAGGATTTATTAAAAAAATCACCAAAAATGGAAATATTATTTTCTACTTTTCCTTTTAATGCCTAAATTTGAATAAAACTATTCATTCAAAAATAAATAACATGAAATTTAATTTACCTTTGGGAAATCAATTCTCTTTTAAAGCAGGATTAATGTCTTTATTTCTATTCTCTGCCACTACCCTTTCATTTGCACAGAATAGAATTTATGCTCACGCTCAAAGCTCGGGTGTATTTGGAGTAGCATGCCTAGGATGCCGTGTAGATAACCCTCTCAATGCTGTAGGAAGTAATGAAGACGATTATTCAACAATGGTATTGGGAACTGTACTTTTAGGAGGAATTCAGCAAACTTTACTTTTTCCGGATCTGAGATCCGACACAAGACTGGTTGTAGGTATTGGAACTGATAATATTCCTTTATCTGTACAATTACTAAGTGGTGTGACGCTGGAAACTATGAACGGAGGAACTTCCAACGATGACCGCAGAACAATAGATGTAAGTCTTCTGAAGCTGGGAGCTACACCTAACAGAGGTATTGTAGAATTTAAACCGGATAAACCTTATGACGGAATCAGAATTGGATTGACCGGCGGAGTACTCAGCCTTGGGGGTGGGTTCAGAATATACTATGCTTACCAGGATCCATTAATTAATATCATGGCATTCAGCCAGAGCGGACAAGTTACTCTGGATGGAAACGTTCCTTTGGAAGGCTCTGAGGTTGCTCTTACCAATACATCTGGAAAAGAAGTATTCCGTTCTACGCTGAAATCAAAAACTTTTGATTCTAAACAGCCTGAAGGGGTTTATTTCATGACCGTTAAAACCAAAGAAGGAAAAATGTACTCACGTAAAATTATTGTTAAATAAATGATACCCTTAAGACCGGCTGATTAAAAAATCTGCCGGTTTTTTTATGCACATTTCAAAGAGATAAAAAATATTTTTATATTAATTAAAAATTAACAATAATTCGTTATATAATACAAATGTTTAAATTTCACTAAAAATTGAAATAAAATAACCAACATAATTATTTTATATGTAATTTTACTTAAAACTAAAATCTCAAAAATTAAACATATGAAAAACAATTTATTAGTGAGAAAGCATGCACTCAAAGCAGGTATGTCAGCTTTATTCTTATTTCTGATGAGCACAATGTCTTATGCTCAGATTACCAAAATCTATGCAAGCAGTCAAACCAGTCAGGTATTCGGAGTATGTATAGGTTGTGGAGTTCTGAATCCACTCAATGCCATCGGAAGCAATGAGGATGATTATTCTACACTGCAGGTTTCAATCGGGTTATTGGCAAGAACAGAACAGACCCTGATCTTCCCAAGCAGCAATATCAATAATAATACAAATAAACTTGTTATTGGAATTGGATCGAACGGAACTCCTTTATCCGCACAGGTTCTTGGCGGAGTTTCTATTGAAACATTTAACGGAGACGTATCCAACAACGACTACCAGAATCTTAACAATAATATCCTGCAACTTGGAGGTACGGATCCTAGCAAGGGAGAAATTGAACTTACGATGAATATTCCTTTTGACCGTATTAAAATCAATGTAAATTCAGGTCTTCTTAATTTAGGCGGTGAGCTTAGGGTTTACTACGCTTACCAATACAAAGACCCTTTTATCAACTTCATGGCCTATAATCAGGACGGTCAGTTTACTCTTGACAAAAATGTTGCGGCAGAAGGTTCAGAGGTCAGCTTAACGAATACTTCAGGAAAAGAAGTGTTCCGTTCCAAATTGAAATCAAATACTTTTGAAACGAAACAGCCTGGAGGTATATACATCATGACACTTCAGACGAAGGAAGGAAAATCTTACTCTCGTAAAATTATTATTAAATAAATGATAAAGACAAACCGGCAGACTTTTCAGTTTACCGGTTTTCTTTTTATATTCTTATGGAAGATTCCATAAAAATTCTCTAAGGTTCAATTCAGAATTTAAATTCCGATGTTCAGGAAAATACTGAAGCGCGATCTGGCTTCAATATCCCCTCCTGCAAGGTGGCTATATACAGGAAGCATCACTTCGCTTCCCAGGCTGAACTTTCTATAAGACGCTTCAAATCCCAGTTTTCCATACAGTGCACTTCCGGCAGTATTGGGTAAGCCTTCTCCAAACTGTTTGTTTTGGGCATATACTTCTCCCTGAAATCCTGTCTTCGCAGAAAAGTTAGTCTTTTCATTTCCTGTAATCTGATAAAACCCGGTTGCCGCATAGTTCCACTGATTCCCAAAATGGTAATTCTTTTTATTTTCCGTCTTAATAGTATAATCTGTATTCACCAGTACGGCTATTTTATTTTTTTGAAATTTATAATTCAAAGCTGCCTGATAATCCCAGCTTCCTGTTCCCAACTGAAAACTCGGATTGACTCCTGATATTCCTTTTTCATCAAATTTACCTAAAGGAACTTTGACTCCCAATCCTCCATTCAACTGATGAAAATTATTTTTAGAACTTATAAGCTGATAGATTCCCATCAGATTCAGATCTCCGATTCCATTGATTCTGATATCTCCCTGCATCGTCTTTTTTTCATGAAAGTGAAATGGCAGACTTGCATAGACGCTCAGTTTTTTCGCCACCGGAATTTTCCCCCATAGCTGAAGGGTATTGAAATACTGATCCTGAGTAAGATCTTTTACAAATAAATTCTCTTTTGCTTTGTAATGCTGAGCAAAGTATTTAATCCCGACAAACTGTGGATTCAATAAAGACTCAAATCCGGATGACCCGTTTCCTGCGGCACAACCACATGCATCACAATCGTCATCAAATTCTATTCTATTATGATAATTCTGAGAGATATAAGCACTGTCTATAATAGTTCCAGCGTGACTGAGATTAAATAAAACCAGGCTTATGATTATAATGATCTTCTTCATATTTTCTTTAAATTATTCTGCAAATTTTGGATTGGATATAAAATTTTTATCAGACAGTGTTTTCAGAAAGGTGACAATACGTTGTTTTTCCTGGCTGTTCATTGCAATTCCTATATGTCCGTTTTTCTTAAGCTGCGGGTCCAGATTGGTATTATCTTCCACCTGATCCGAATAGAAATTGAGTACTGCATCTAAAGTGTAAAATCTTCCGTCATGCATATAAGGAGCAGTATATTCTACATTTCTTAAACTTGGCACCCTGAATTTCATCCAGTCAACCTGATCAAGTGTCACACGGTAGCGCCCTGCATCTTTAAATTCAGTGTTATAATACATTCCGGTATTTCTGAAACTTTCATCAGTGAACAGTTCTCCACTGTGACAGGAAGCACACTTCTGACTGAACAATGCCATCCCCTGGGATTCTTCTGAGGTCAGCTGCTCCCTCCCCTGCCGGAATCTGTCATATTTTGAATCGGCTGATATCAATGAAGCCATAAACTGTGATAATGCTTTTAAAATTCTTTCACCTGTAATAGTTTCGTCTCCGTAAGCTGCTTTGAAAAGATTTTTATATTTCTGATCACCTTTTATTTTTGAAATAGCTTCCGGTATAGAACTGTCCATTTCATTCACATCAGTGATCGGGCTGATTGGCTGTTCATTCAAATTATGAATTACTCCATCCCACATATATCTTTTCAAAAAAGCCATATTTTGAATAGGTGGTGCATTCCGGATTCCGATTCTATCATCTACGCCATGGCTAACGGTATGCCCATGATGGGTGAATGCATTTTCCTGGATATGGCAAAAACCACATGAAATCGTATTGTTTCTGGATAGCCTGCCTTCATAAAATAATTTTCTTCCCAGCTCAACCCCGTTTTTGGTAGCGGGATTGGCCGATTTATCGAAAGTCATTTCAGGGAAATATCCAGGAAACTGCAGATTATAGGCTTCATCTTTTTCCAAAGGCTGCATTACCTCATCGGAACAGGAGATACAGCTTAAAAGAAAGATCACTACAACCAATACAGTCTTTATCAAAAAATTAATCATTGTGAACGTGATCTACTTTAAACATTTTGGTAAGGTTGTTCGTCACATCTACAAGATGCTGGCTGGATCCCATCATCATATCATTAGCTGATGTGAGTGCAAGAGCCTTATCTCCGCTTAAAAACTGATTCAGGTCTGCCAGAATATGAACAGAAGGTCTGATCTGCCCGGTTACTCTTGCAGTTGTAGGAAGATTAAGGATAATTTCGCGGTAAAGATCCGGAGTACCATTTGCCACTGTATTTCCCATATTTCCTGTATGGTTCATGAATTCCTGTGAAGGAGAACCGGAACCATATTTCCCTTCCAGCTTTACGAAAACATATCCTGCAGCCCATGACCACGACATTCCTTTCTGCTTAGCTCTGGTCCAGAATTCAGCCTGCCCGTCCTGTCCCAGCAGGTAAGCTTTCTGGCTGATACCCAAACCAAATCTTATTTTCTTATAATTATTTTTCGGAACACCATCAAGGTTAAGGTATACAATACCGGCTACTGCATCTGCCTGATCTACAATAAAGGCCCCTTTATCAGGGTTATTTTCATTGTATTTAAATTCATTTCCGTTCTCATCAATCAGCGTAATATTGCTGATTACATATTTTAAGGCTGAGAAGTTATGTTTCTGTCCCTGAGAAGAGGTCTGTACGGTCTGGTTTAAAATAATATCTCCTAAATTATTAAATCCGTTTTCAAATTTGATCTGGAGGCTTCCGGAAGTGGTATCCTGCGAATTATCATCATCTCTGTTTCCACAAGATGAAAGGGTAAATAAAGTAAAAGCAATAAAGAATAAGGATAAAAATTTATAGATTTTCATTGTTGATTTTTTAAGTTGAATACAATTTTTGAATGGATTGTTTTTGAATGTAAAAACATTCTTTTTACCATAAAAGGCACAAGCGTTTTCTACACTTAAGTTGTAAGTGATAAGTTTGCGCATCCTAAGAACACTTAAGTTTTTTAATCAGAGATTTTCAACTTATGCGGACTTTTACCTTTAATAAAGTAATGGTCTTACAATTGTGATTATTAAGAGCATTCTTTGGTGGCTTTTATGGTTAAAAAATGATTGTTGTAACTTAAAAAACCGGTGGTTTGAAAATGTGTTTCAGAAACAGAAAGGAATAGACTGCTTCATAGGGGAAAGTGAAATTGAGAACCGGAAATTTTTCTTCAGCAGAGATTTCCGCAATTTCAGGCAGGATATATATGTCAAGTATTTTTTGTCCTGAGTTTTTTGTTTTTTGTAAAGGTGAAGATTCTGAATCGTTGTTTTTTGCCAATTCTTTACTCAGGTAACATTTTCCATTACAGTGTATTTCCGGCCTTGATTTATTGATACAGAGAACTTTTGCGATATAATCATAATTTACGGCATACTCTACCACGGGGATCAGAGGTCTGAACACCATATAAAAAGTAAAGAGTATGCCGTAAAATAATTTCATGAAGTTACTTTTTGCTTAAAGCATCATCATATCTTTTGCTAACTTCTTTCCAGTTCAGCACATTCCAGATTGCAGAAAGGTAGTCTGCTCTTTTATTCTGATATTTCAGGTAATAAGCATGCTCCCAAACGTCAATTCCAAGGATAGGAGTTCCTTTTTCTTCTACGATATCCATCATAGGGTTATCCTGGTTAGGGGTTGAAGAAACGAAAAGTTTTCCATTTTTATCTACAGAAAGCCACGCCCATCCTGAACCGAAACGGTCTGCTCCGGCTTTACTCATTTTTTCTTTGAAAGCATCCAGACTTCCAAAAGCATCATTGATTGCTTTTGCTAATTTTGCTGAAGGCTGTGTATTTTTCTCCGGTGTAAGCATTGTCCAGAAAAGCTCATGGTTGTAGTGCCCACCTGCATTATTTCTTACCGCAGGAGTCATCTTGGAAGTTTCAGCCAGGATCTGAACCAAAGTCTGTTTTTCCTGTGGCGTTCCTGCAATAGCCTTATTCAAATTAGCTGTATAAGCAGCTCCATGTTTTGAATAGTGAATTTCCATCGTCTGAGCATCGATAGAACCTTCCAGCGCATTATACGCATATGGCAGAGGGGTCTGCTTGAATTGTGCCAGTGTAAACTGAGCGGCAAAAACTGCACTTAAAGCAGCTATTTTCATAATCTTCATAACGTTTTGTTTTATGGTTAAACAATATTTTTCTGGGATGAAAGATAAATTCTCCGGGATAAAGTAATTCCGGCTGGAAAACAACCGCAGACTTCTTCCTGGCTCATAACGTTATCTTTCAACTTATTATTTCAGTAATTTCTTAATATCTTCTATCAGAATTTCTCTGTCCGGGTGATATTTCCCATTTAACCTCGGGCTTTTACCTTCCGGATCATCATAATTCAATCCTGAGTAATACAGAATCGGCATATTCTCTTTATTATACCGGCATCTGATATTTCCTTCCTGATCTACCAGTGCTATCATCCCGCTGTGATTCAGGCTCTCTCCTTCATCTTCTTTATCTCCCACATAGATATTAAATTGCTCAGCAAGATTACCAATATACGTTCTGTCTCCGGTCAAAAAATGCCAGTTGGGAGACTTTGCTCCTATTCTTTGGGCATGTTCTTTCAGAGCTGCGGGCGTATCATTTTCCGGATCGATGCTTATGGAAATAATTCCAAAGTTGGGATCGCTGACCTGATTTTGAATGGCCTTCATATTGGTATTCATTACAGGACATATCGTAGGGCATTTGCTAAAGAAAAATTCTACCAGATATACTTTTCCCAGCATATCTTTGTTGGTAATCTTTTTACTGTTCTGATCAGTGAGTTCAAAATCAGGAACTTTCATTACCGTATAAAGGTTATTCTTAAAGTACCCCATCCCTACTCCTATTCCCAGGAAAAGCAAAGCAATTACAGCAATGGGTATAATGACTTTACTCTTGTTATTGGCTTTATTATTTTTGGGCATATTTTTCAGGATTTTTTTTAAATTCATCTTTACAGTAAACACTGCAAAAACCATACGTTTTATTTTTATAGACTGCAGTATCTTTAAGAAACTCCGCAGTTTTCATATGACAGATCGGATCTTCTGCGTTGACTACCTGCACATTTTTTATATTTTCTTTGGAAGAGTTCATATGGCTTTTGTGCTTTACCTGAGGCGTTTCTTTGGCACAAGACATGAATGAGATGGACATCATAGCGCCCAAAATAATTAGAGATTTCATTTTAATGTTAAATTGAAATTAATAATGTTGAATAAAATGATCACACAAAGTATAAGTCTACGATTCACGAAACAATTAGTGTAAAAAACACATAAGTGTTTAAAAAGAGTTCGTGTGATTTTCACAAACCACCATTGCTCCGCGTATCTTTAATTGCTTATTAGTGAAAGATTTAAAAATCTTAACCTATAAACTAAAAACATAGTTTATATTAAGCATCTACATTAACGGAGGATGGAAAATTCTTGAAAAGAATTCTGAGGAATGAGAGTTAAAGTAACTGGGATCCGGAATTTCTGTGAGTAATCCGGAGCCAGGCTGCCCTGAAAAGGAAAGGATTTCATTAGAAAGAAAGACGTCTAAGCCGGCAATCTTAATAGTTTGTGAGCTATTGGACTGTTTTTCTGTTTTTGCCAGTTCTTTTTCCACATAGCATTTACCCTTACACGTTGATTGTGGTATATCTCTTTTCTCGCAAAGATTTTTTACGATATAGTCATAATTCACAGCATAGTTTACCAATGGCAAGACTGGACGTATTGCAACAGTAAAAATGATGAATATGGAAATTAATAACCTCAACGCTTCAGTTTCTCTGCTGCAAATATACTACTTCGGAATTATTTTATCATTCATTTATGATGAATGTCATTGACGGTGAATGTTAATTTTTTATAGAGGGTTTTGTCGGATCATCGTAAAAGCACAAAATTTTATATTACAGGAAGCTTCAGGGTGCAAAATTCTATCTCCGGTACAATTTGCTTCTGTTTTACATCTGTTACCTTTGAAAATTACGGAACTGTGTCTGTCGCCTTCATTAGATTATTACGAACTTTGAGTAGATTATTTGAACTCTATAGGTTGATTTCTATATTCAAGTACAAATTAGTTCTTTATAAAAGTTTAATCTTGTTAATAAAAGCTTTGCCCCTTTTTTGGCAGAGCTTTTTTCATTTCCCGGCTCAAATAAGCGATAAAACAAAAGCTCCACTGAGAGATCAGAGAGCCTTTGTTGAATATAATTTAGTATGTGTTTATTATTTGTCTAACTTCATTTAGCAGCCTTTCCGGATTCTTTTATCATTTTATCTTTTAAAATTTCATTCTCTGAATCCTTACAGCATTTAAAATGGCCAGCAATGCAACTCCTACATCAGCAAATACGGCTTCCCACATGGTTGCCAAACCTCCGGCTCCCAGGATTAGGACTACCGCTTTTACGGCAAATGCTAAAATGATATTCTGCCAGACGATTTTCTTTGTTTGCTTTCCGATGTTGATTGCCATTGGAATTTTACTTGGTTTATCATCCTGAATCACTACGTCTGCAGTTTCAATGGTAGCATCACTTCCCAAGCCTCCCATTGCAATTCCTACATCACTTAAAGCAACTACCGGTGCATCATTCACCCCATCTCCTACAAAAGCTACGGTTTGATTTCCCGCTTTGATTTCCTTTACCTTATTTACTTTATCTTCCGGCAGCAAATCTCCGAATGCGCTATCAATACCCAGCTGATCTGCTACATACTTCACCACCGTACTTTTATCACCACTCAGCATAGTGGCTTTTACATTCATTTTATGAAGTTTGTCAACCGTTTCCTTGGCATCTGCTTTTATACTGTCTGCAATAGTGATATATCCGGCAAACCTGTTATCAAATGCCACAGCAATCAGCGTATACACAATATTAGCATGGTTAATATCATAACGGATATTGAACTTATCCATCAGTTTAAAGTTTCCAACCAGAAGTTCCTTTCCATCCACTGTTGCTCTCAACCCGTGTCCTGCAATCTCTTCTACATTTTCCAATGGAATAGAGTGATTGATATCTCCTACATAATTGTGAATGGCCGTAGCAACCGGGTGTGTACTTTTGCTTTCCAGAGCATTGACCATTTGGAGAATTTCGTCTTTATTAAATTCCGGGCTGAAGTCTACCTCCTGAACTTTAAACACTCCTTCTGTCATCGTTCCTGTTTTATCCATCACCACGTTCTGAATCTCTGCAATACTATCCAGGAAATTACTTCCTTTAAACAAAATCCCATTTCTGCTGGCAGCTCCAATCCCTCCGAAATATCCCAGCGGGATGGAAATTACCAATGCACAAGGACAGGAAATCACAAGGAAAATCAATGCTCTGTATAGCCAATCTCTGAACTGGTAATCATCGACAAAAAAATAAGGCAGCAGACAGATTCCTATGGCTAAAAACACGACGATAGGGGTATAGACTTTGGCAAATTTTCTGATGAACAATTCTGTTGGGGCTTTTTGAGCCGTTGCATTCTGAACCATCTCCAGTATCTTACTCAGCTTACTGTCTTCATAAGCGGTACTTACTTTTACCAGAGCAATATTGTTCATATTGATCATCCCTGCCAATACCACTTCTCCTTTATTCTTGGTATCCGGTTTACTTTCTCCGGTAAGTGCTGCGGTATTGAATGAAGCTTTATCAGACAGAAGTTCTCCGTCCAATGCAAGCTTTTCACCGGGTTTCAACTGAATAATATCTCCAATTTTCGCTTCTTTTGCCTTGATCGTCCGCGGTTGATTATTTTCCATAATCGTCACCTCATCCGGGCGCTGATCAAGCAAAGCTTTTATATTTCCTTTTGCTCTGGTCACTGCCATAGACTGAAATACCTCTCCTACAGCGTAAAAGAGCATTACGGCTACTCCTTCAGGATATTCTCCGATAGCAAAAGCACCAATAGTGGCTATGCTCATCAAAAAGAATTCTGAAAACACACCTCCCTTAAGGATACTTTTATAAGCATCTTTTAATACAGGCAATCCTACAGGAATGTAAGCCGCCAGGAACCAGACTAAACGTACCCAGCCTGTAAACCATGTTGGTTTTATATAGTTGTCAAAAGCAATACCTAATAATAAAATTACAAAAGATATAATAGCCGGAAGAAACATCTGAAAGACTGTCTGATCACCGGTATCATGAGAGTGGTCATGTCCGTCATGATCATGTCCGTCTACTTCCGAATGATTATGTTGATGTCCTTTTGTATTTGGTTTTTCCGGAGTTGTACTGCAGCATTTTTCCATAACTGATATTTTTATACAAATTTAGGGTTGGAACTGATGCAATGCTATTGCAAACTTTCAAGACAGTTTTCGCAAATTCCTTTAGCAAAGAGCCTTATTTCATCAATTCTGAAATTGGTCTGTATGTTTTCCGGGAAGGAAATATCTTCTTTGCAAGTGGTTTGTTTGCATATTTTACAATAGAAATGCAAATGCCAGTCTTTGTGAGTTTTTTCATCGCAGTCGTCATCGCATAATTTGTATTTTGTTGTGGTATTCTCCTGAATACTGTGTACGATTCCTTTTTCTTCAAAGGTTTTCAGGGTTCTGTAGATTGTAATTCTGTCAGCATTATCAAAGTAGTTTTCTATTTCAGACAGAGATAATGCAGCCTCCTGAGAGCTTAAAAAATCATATACCAGAATTCTCATACTGGTAGGTTTTGTATTTTTATCGATGAGCTTGTTTTCTATATCTTTTTTCATTGTTAATTTTTAAAATTTTACAGATGTACTTCATTTTCTTCGTATCCCTCTTCTTCTATCTGAAAAGTAGTATGGCTTATTTTAAAATTATTGACGGTCGATTCCGTTAATGTTTTTAACAGCTGATTCTGAGGAATACCAGCTTCTTTTACAATATGGGCACTCATGGCATTTACACTTGAAGTAAGAGACCATACATGCAGATCATGAACATTTTTTACCCCTGAGGTTTTCTCCAATGATTTCCGCAGTTCATAAATATCCACATCTTTAGGGGTTCCTTCCAGCAAAACATTGATAGCTTCTTTCAAGAGCTTCCATGTTCTTGGGAAAATCAAAAGTCCGATGGCTGCTGAAATCAACGGGTCTGCATAATACCATCCTGTTGTGAGCATAATAACTCCGGCAATCATTACTCCAACTGAAGTAAGCATATCTGAAAGAACTTCAAAGTAAGCTCCTTTCATATTTAGACTTCCTTCTGAATCTTTTCTGAGAATCATCATTCCGGCTATATTCACCAATAATCCAATTCCTGCTACAATCAGCATTGCCTTGCTTTGTACTTCCGGCGGATTTTGAAAACGCTGATACGCTTCAAACAATACATACAATGAAATGCCGAGTAAAACGACTGCATTAATTACGGCAGCTAATATTTCAGTACGGTAATAACCGTATGTTCTTGAAGGATCTGCTTTTCTTTCTCCTATCTTGATGGCTATAAATGCTAACAATAATCCTACGACATCGGTCAGCATATGAGCGGCATCTGCCAATAATGCAAGACTGTTGGTCATAATGCCTCCTATCACCTCAGCAATGAGATAGGTACCGCTAAGACACAGTACAATAAGGAGACTTTTTTTATGCCTGCTTGCTGCAGAGGGTGTTTGTGTGTTTTCCATATTCTATCTATGGTTTAATTAAATTTCATAATAGGATGTATTTTCTTTTTTCAATGGAACATTCTGATCGCCTATCATTTGTCTGATATTGATCTCAATAGTTTGTGCCAGAGAAGTCATGGGGGTATCTACAGGCCCGTTTTCAAAAGGATCCTGCATGATGATGGATGTTTTTTCAATAGCAACAAACGCCACCGGAATCAGAAAAGTAATCATAATTTCTACCGCCAGCAGAGAATCATCAAGTCCAAACGGAAGGATGGCTGCAAATACATAGATCAAAATATGTACTAAGACACTGTAAGAACGGGGGAAAACTGTATTCTTCAGTCTTTCGCATTTTCCCATGCTGTCGCACAGCCTTGTGATGATATCATTCAGCTGCATTTGCTGAAAATCTGTAAGTTCTTTTGAAGCCGTAATCTCCCTTATCTGCCTGGAATGCTCATCCAGAAGTGCATTGGGGATATTAACAGCACTGACATTGTGCTGATCCAGGTATTGCTTTATTTTTGTAGAAAATGGAAGTTTTCTCAAAGATTCTCCAAGGGCATACGTCCATATAATCTGACGTTCAGCAAAATCTTTTATTGTTTGATTTTTTCCCTCCGGCATAAACTGAATGATCAGCCTTACCAAAGTCCGGGAATCATTCACAATAGCTCCCCACACTGTTCTGGCTTCCCACCACCTTTCATAGGACTGGGAAGTTCTGAAAGCTAACAGTAGTGATACTGCCGTTCCCAGCAGCGCAGGAATATTCAAAGGAAGTGAGATCTTCTGAAACCACGGCAACATATCCAAAAGACCAATCGCCACAGCAAAGATTGCGATGAACAGAATTTGGGATTTTATTTCACGGATGAAATACCAGACTGATATTTTTTTGTTTAATAACATAACAAAGTCATTTATTACAATTGGGTGAGATGATCTTTATCCTTTTTCAAATCCTTTTACATTCAATAAAAATAATTACGTAAACAGTTCTAATTTAAGGATAAATATCGATATTCCGCTGATTCCGGTGGCTTTAATTAATGTTCATGTTCTCCAGAATTAACCAATTTAGCGTTCACAAAAAAGGCTCCTTTTACTACAATTTTTGCATTTTCGGGAATATTTCCTACCGGTGTTATCGCAGTATATCCCATATCAGATGTACCTTTTACCACTTCTATTTTTTCAAAGTTTAGGGTTTTCGGATGAGGTTTTCCTTTTTCGTCATGTTCTTCTTCCTGTTTTTTGGCGGTCTGGATAAAAACATAATATTTTCCGTCTGCTTCTACAATAGCTTCCGTAGGAACTGCGGGAGTTGTACTTTTATCAAGGCTTACAATTCCGGTGATATTCATTCCATCTATAAGGCCTGATTTATTTCCAATCACTTCGCAATGCATAGAGATGGTTTTACTTTCGTTTTCAAAAGAAGATCCTATGCTGTAAATTCTTGCATCATATTCCGTTTCCGGATTGTTGGTCAGCTTAAAGTGAACAATCTGCCCGACTCTCATTTTCGGAAGGTCTTTTTCAAACACCTGAAGATCCAGGTGAATAGATCCGTTATCAATCACTGTAGCTACCGGCGCAGAAATATCCACATAGCTTCCTATCTGCGCTGCAATACTGCTGATTGTTCCGCTGATTGGTGATGTGATAACCAATCCGGATTTCATATTTCCATTACTTATTTTTGCCGGGCTTATTCCCATCATCTGAAGCTGTTTTAAAAGTGAGGCTTTTTTTGTTCTCAGGGTCTTCAGCTCTGCATTGGCACTTTGCAGATTTTTCTTAGCTCCTGCATCGTTATCAAAAAGTTCTCTCTGTCTTCTGTATTCCTGTTCTGCGTAGGTTATTCTGCTGTTGGTAGTCAGATAATCCTCCTGAAGCTGGATGTATTCCGGGTTGGCAATAGTGGCAATCACCTGTCCTTTTTTCACAATACTTCCTACCTGAACATTTAAGGTTTTGATGATTCCCCCATAAAGGGAAGTGATGGTCGCTTTATTACTGTTGGGTACACTCAGCAGACCATTGGCTTTTATAGTGGAGGTCAACTCCTTCATTTCTACGGTTCCCAAAGCTACTCCTACAGACTTCATCTGGTCTTCTGTGAGAGAAGCAATAGTTGCCGGAGTTTCTTCATGGGCAGCTTCTTTCTGCTCTGTTTTTTCAGGGGCTTTTTCTTCAGAAGCTTCCTTTTTCCCACAGCTTATTATGAATAGAGAGATCAGGGCAAGAGTAAGGATATTATATTTGAGTTTCATAAGCAAGTATATATTTTTTCTAATACTGTACGTCATCGCTTTGATGGGCTTGTCCGAAAATTGTGTGACCAGCGATTTCATATTATTTATTAATGATTGAATTAATGGTAACTACAGATTGATTTACCTGTTGAATAGATTCCAGATATTTTAATTGGATATTGGTAGCAGTCTGTAAAGCAAAAAGATATTCCACGTAGGAGATTTCTCCAGTTTTATATCCTAATTGAGCTGCTTTAACAATTTTTTCTGCATTTGGCAGTGCCTGACTGTTGTAATATTCATATTGCTGGGTATCCTGCTGATATTGGCTGAAAGCATTTTCCAGCTGTGCAGAAAGATGTTTCTTTTGCATTATCGCATTGGTTTCAGCCACCTGTTTTTCATATTCCAGCGACTGAATCCTCGCTTTTGTAGCTCCAAAGGTTAAAGGAATTGCAACTCCTACGGTGGCAGACTGAAATCGTTTTCCGGAATTGTAAAAATTTTCCTGCCCGTTAACGGTATGAAGCCCTATCAGGGATTGATTGGTATATCCCAGGTTAAAGTCTGGCATTCCCAGGGATTTTTCAACTTTTTTATTTTTTTCCGCAATTTCCATTTCCTGGTAAAAAGCCCTTACAGAAGGGTTATTCGCGACTATGGAACTATCCAGTACATTTTCTGCTTTTAAAGGGGCATAATCTTTTTTAAAGGGCACTTCAAGATTATCCGTGGTATTCAGAAGTGTTTTTAAACTCTTGTAGGCATTATTCAGATATACTTCATTTTGCCTAAGGAGCAGATCAATCTCTCCTTTTTGGGTTTCTGCCGTATTGATTTCAATTTTTTTGATATCACCGGCTTTAAATCTCACTGTTGCAATCCGGATAAAGTCTTCATAATATCCGGCCAGACTTGTCAGCTGTGCTTTATTATACTGCAGGTATTCTATCTGATAATAATAGGTACGGACCTGTTTTATCAATTCATTGGCTGTAACCTCTTTATCAATCTGCTTACTCTTGATATTTTCACTGATCAATTCTTTCCTTGCCTTAAAAAGGGTTGGAAAAGGAATGCTTTGAGAGATTGCAAAAGACTGATCAAATTTCGGACTGTTATACTGCCCGAGCTGTGCTTCAACGCTTAGCTTGGGAAGTTCTTTAGCTGTAGCACGCAAAGCTTCAGCGGATTTTATGCTTAAATCCTTTGACTGCAAGGTTAGATTATTGTTTACCGCCATTTCTACTGCTTCTTCCGCAGAAATAGATCTGGACTGCGCTTTAAAAGTCTGCCCCAGCATCATAAATCCTAAAATGAGAACAATAGTAAATGTTCCTGTCTTATTATTTTTTCTTTTCAGAATCTTTGTGTTAAAAATGATATACAGCATTGGCAAAACGAATAAAGTAAGGAATGTTGCCGTTATCAGACCTCCGATAACTACCGTTGCCAAGGGTTTCTGAACTTCTGCCCCTGCTCCTGTGGAAATAGCCATTGGTAAAAATCCTAACGAGGCAACTGTTGCGGTCATCAGAACTGGTCTTAATCTTGTTTTCGTTCCTTCAAATACCCTTTTCAGAATACCCTCTTCTCCTTCTTTCTCCAATTGGTTGAAAGTTCCTATCAAAACAATTCCATTAAGTACCGCGACTCCAAAAAGGGCTATAAATCCGATTCCGGCACTGATGCTGAATGGCATATCTTTCACCAAAAGAGCGAACACACCTCCGATAGCACTCATAGGAATGGCCGTAAAGATCAAAGCAGCCTGCTTGAATGACCGGAAGGTAAAATACAGCAGCATAAAAATCAGAAGTAGTGATACCGGAACAGCAATCATCAACCTTTTACTAGCTTCCTGAAGGTTTTCAAACTGCCCTCCGTAAGTAAAGTAATAGCCGGATGGTAATTTCACTTTATTTAGTTTTGTCTGAATATCTTTTACAACGCTTTCCACATCACGTCCTTTTACATTGAAGCCAATCACAATTCTACGTTTACCCTGTTCACGGCTTATTTGTGCAGGCCCCAGTTTATAACCTATATTCGCCACCTGTGACAAAGGAATTTGTGCTCCCGTACCGGAAGTAATCATTAGGTTGTTAACATCTGAGATATCAGTTCTGTGAAGACTGTCTAAACGGACTACCAGATCAAAACGTCTTTCATTTTCGAAAACCTGCCCTGCCGCTTTTCCTGCAAAGGCAGTACTTACAGCATTGTTCACATCTTCAATATTTAATCCATAATTGGCAATTCTTGTTCTGTCATACTGCACATTGATCTCCGGAAGTCCGCTTACCCTTTCAATCTGAGGAGCTGTGGCTCCGTCAACAGTCTGAATAATTTTTCCAACTTTATCAGCATATACTGCCAGTGAGTCAAGGTTTTCTCCAAAGATTTTCACGGCAACATCCTGTCTGATCCCTGTCATCAGCTCATTGAAACGCATCTGAATAGGCTGGTTTTTCTCAAAGAACACCCCAGGAATTGTTTCCAGCTTTTCACTGATTTCATCTCCAAGGTCGTTATAGGATTTCTTGGTTTTCCATTCGCTTTGGGGCTTCAGCACCACAATCATATCGGTTGCTTCAGGAGGCATAGGATCTGTAGGAACTTCTGCTGATCCTGTTTTCCCCACCACCATCTTTACTTCATCAAACTGTTTTATAATTCTTGATGCCTGCATTGAGGTCTCTATACTCTGGCTGAGTGAACTTCCCTGTGGCAAAATACAGTGGAAAGCAAAGTCTCCTTCCTGCAATTGCGGAATAAATTCACCACCCATATTTTTGAATATAAAAGCGGAAATAAGAAAGACCACCGCTGTTGCAGAGACCACAATATATTTTACTTTGATTGCTTTCTGCAATAAGGGTTGATAGATCTTCTGAAGACGGTTCATCATCCTATCTGAAAAATTTTCTCTGTGAGAGATCTTCTTGGATAAAAATAAAGCGCTCATCATTGGAATATAGGTCAGAGAGAGAATCAAAGCTCCCAGAATTGCAAATCCTACCGTTTTGGCCATCGGGGTAAACATTTTCCCCTCCACTCCAGCCAATGTAAGAATTGGAATATATACAATAAGGATAATAATCTCTCCGAAAGCAGCACTGCTCCTGATTTTGGATGCAGAAAGAAATACTTCTTCATCCATTTCAGACTGTGTCAACGCCCGGACAGATTTCCTTACCCCCAAATGATGCAGTGTGGCTTCTACAATAATTACGGCTCCATCTACTATTAACCCGAAATCTATTGCACCAAGGCTCATCAGGTTGGCACTTACCCCAAAAACATTCATCATTCCCAACGCAAACAGCAAGGAAAGCGGAATTGCTGAAGCTACAATAAGGCCCGCTCTCAGGTTTCCGAGGAAGATAACAAGAACGAAAATAACGATCAAAGCTCCTTCAATAAGATTTTTTTGAACCGTATTGATCGCCCGGTCCACTAAATCTGTCCTGTCAAGAAAAGGTTCTATTACCACATCGTCAGGAAGAGATTTCTGGATGGTTGGAATCTTTGCTTTGATATTGTTAACTACTTCATTACTATTGGCCCCTTTCAGCATCATAACAACTCCACCTACAGCATCTACTTTCCCGTCATAAGTCAGCGCCCCATAGCGAACGGCACTTCCTAAACGGACATCTGCCACATCTTTTATGAAAATCGGAACGCTTCCTGTTTCATTTTTAACAGCTATATTTTTAATATCCTCCAGAGAAGTTACTAATCCGATTCCGCGGATAAAATAAGCGTTCGGCTTTTTATCAATATAAGCTCCTCCGGTATTCTGATTATTTTTTTCAAGGGCGGTAAATATTTCGGTAATACTGGTTCCCATGGCCTTCAAACGGTTGGGGTCAATAGCTACCTCATATTGTTTTAACTCTCCACCAAAACTGTTAATTTCAGCAACTCCCGGAGTTCCGTTCAACTGTCTACGCACGATCCAGTCCTGCATGGTACGAAGTTCCTTGGCATTGTATTTCTTTTCGCTTCCTTTTTTAGGGTGAAGAATATACTGATACACTTCTCCAAGTCCTGTACTTACAGGAGCTAGCTCCGGAGTTCCTACTCCTTTTGGAATTTCTTCCACAGCATTTTTCAGTTGTTCATTAATGAGCTGTCTCGCAAAGTAGACATCAACATTTTCCTTGAACACCACTGTAATCACAGAAAGTCCGAATCTTGAAATACTTCTTGTTTCCTGAATGTCTGGAACATTAGCAATACTCTGTTCAATGGGAAAGGTAACCAGCTGCTCCACTTCCTGTCCCGCCAATGTAGGACATACGGTGATGATCTGTACCTGGTTGTTGGTGATATCCGGTACCGCATCTATAGGCAGCTTTGTAGCACTCCAGGTTCCCCAGATGACCAGTAATAAAGTCATGATACCAATAACCGCTTTATTTCTGATACTGAATTTTATGATTTTATCTAACACGATTTTTATTTAATTTTATTGAAAAATAGGCGCACAGCACAAAATGCTGCAGCAAAAATATCCTGAAAACCTCTGCAATAGTATTGCAAAGTTTCAAGCACCGTTTAGAAAGCTAACTTTCTAAGAATCAATAAAAATTAAATTTTAGGAGGCTGCCAGATGGGATCGTAAATCTGGTAAGCGAAATCGTTTTTCTGGAATAGAATTTTTTTTGAGAAATAAACCGGAATCTGCTCAGGAATCTCCAACAAGGGATCCATTTTGAACGCAGAAACTGTCATCTGACAGCAGCTGCAGGCACAAAGCGGAGAGCAGATGTCTCCTTTTTCTGTGGAATGATTCTCTTGAATGTTTAACGATATCTTTTGATTTCCTGAATTCAGTGGATGGAGCGCATCTTCACAGGGCATCAGTGATAACGCCATGAAATAAATTGCCAGTATCCATCTTAACAGGTTCATTGTGACAAAGGTAGAGATTTTTTCTAAAATGGGTAACAACTCATCTTATAAGTTGAAAAACTATAGCACGACTACCCATTTATCAAAAAATTTTCAAAAATATTTTCCCATTAAACAGATGATTCATCGTAAAAAAAAATACATTTTTTATTTTTATCATCACCCTATACTACAAACAACAAAACCAACTTAAAATCAATACATTAAATTAAAAATTAGATCAAAAAACATTACTTTTAATGCATAAACGATCTAGAATTCTTAAACAAAAACACAGATTATGAAAACACAATTATTTTCGATTGCACTATTAATGTCATCATTTACATTTGCACAAAATTGGAATATTACAGGAAATTCAGGAACCAATCCTTCCAATAATTTCATTGGGACTACAGATAACCAACCATTAGTCTTTAAAGCTAACAATAACCCATCACTTCGTATACTTCCAACAGGAGCCTTAAGGGTTGGACTCAATGATACGGATACTAATCCTTATACTACAATGAGAGTGTATAATAATGACAATCCTGTTCTTGAAATTGCCAATTCATTAGGAAGGTTTCAAATTGGGAAATCATCATGTAATGGCTGTTATGGTGGTGGTGTAGGGGATACTGTCTTAAGAAATCTTGACGTTTCTCATAATATTATTGTAGCTCAACCTAATGATGGCAATGATGGTTCTACCTATTTTGGTATTCAGGATGGCTATAACGGAACCTGGGTAAAGTTCTTCAATAATGCCATTGCCAGATTTGACGGTAAAATTAAGGCTAAAGAAGTTGAAGTCAAAGCTAATGTATGGGCTGATTATGTATTTAAAAAAGAGTATCACCTAAGATCATTAGAAGATGTTGAAAAACATATTCATGAAAAAGGACACTTGCCTAACATTCCCACTGCTCAGGAAGTACTTGAAAACGGAATTAATGTTGCTGAGATGAATTCCATGCTGCTTGAGAAGATTGAGGAGTTAACTCTTTATTCCATTGAGCAGAATAAGAAATTACAGCAACAATCTCAAAAGATTGAAATATTAGAAAAGCAATCCGAGGAACTTAGAGAGTTGAAACAGCAGGTTCAGCAACTATTATCAACACAAAAATAATCACAAATGAAAACAAAATTACTATCACTATCATCTCTGATGATAGGTTTCTTCGGATTTTCCCAAACAGAAGTCTACTTCAAATACGATGAAGCAGGAAATCAAAGATACAGGGGTACTAATATCGCTGGGAAAATAGCCCAAGAGCCTGCAAAAACAGAAGCTAAAACTGTTTCTATAACACAACCAGAATCTCAAATTATAGATGAAACTTCATTTTGGAAACAAATAAGGTTATATCCAGTTCCTGTAAATGATGTGTTAACTATTGACTGGAGCGAAGAAGTAGATGGGCTAATAGAATCCGTTTCATTATATCAGCACAGTACAGTTCACTGGAAATTCCACGAGCAGAATGCGCCTGATCTTAACAAGCAAGTCAAGGTTAACATGATAGGCTATGATTGGGGGGTATACGTTGTACAATTTACCCTAAAAGATGGCAGAATTTTTAGTAAAAATATCACCAAACGATAAGAATCATGAAACGTTACGATAAGAAAATACAACTATTTTCATCATTCATACTGTCTTTATTTTCAGTATTGGGATTTTCACAGACCATACTGTATCAGCCAGAAGGTGTGTCAAGAACGGTGCAAGATCCACAATCAGTGGTGTTAGCACAAGGATTCTATGCTTCTTCAAGCTCATCGAATCCCTTTGTAGCTAAGATCGGTACAGCTACTGATAATCCGGGAGGTGGACCTGCGGACTCCAATGCCGGATCAACCAACCCATCAGGAACGACAGCACCGGATGGAAAGAGTTTTCATGATACCAAGGGAAATATGGAAGTCAATGGAGCCGGACAATTGCAATTTACTTTACCCATTGCATTACCACCAGGGGTGAAAAGTGTAGCACCACAAGTTAATCTGGTTTATACCAGTGGCGCAGGGAATGGAATTGCTGGCTATGCCTGGAATTTATCTGGTGTTACAGCTATTTCAAGAATAGGAAAGACCATTGAAAAAGATGGAGAAGTTAAGGGAATACAACTGGATTATTCTGATTATTACAGCTTCAATGGTCAAAGATTAATTCTTAAATCCGGTGAATATGGAAAAGATGGAGCTGAATATATAACGGAGAAGTATTCCAATATTAAGATAAAATCTTTTGGTTCCATACCAGGACAAGCATGGAAAGGACCCGAATATTGGGAGGTTACTTTTGAAGACGGATCTCAGGCCTGGTATGGAGCTGGCAGCGCCACAGGCAATAATTTAGCAAGAACACCAATAGAGTATAATATTGTAAAATGGAAGGATAATAAGGGTAACTATATTACTTATAACTATACCCAAAGTAATAATACGGCTTCCATTAATACAATTCAATGGGGAGGCAATGAAGGACTTGGAAAGGCTCATTATAACCAGATCAACTTTTACTATTCTCCCAGAAATGTTCAGGAATCATCTTACGTCAGGGGAGTTCCTTTACTACAGGACAAAATTCTAAGCACTGTAGTGGTTAAGACAGGTAATGCAACGTTTAAAAACTATTCCATCAACTATTCAGTTGAAACGGTAAATAATGATTCCAATAAAAGGGTTAACTACCAGTTTGTAAAAAGTGTGATCGAAGGTAATAGTGTAGGAGATGCCGCCAATCCGGTTACCTTTACCACAAAGCCATTGACTACCAGCAGCAGTGAAAGTAATTTTGCAGATTACAACAATATTGTTACAACCGGAGATTATAACGGAGATGGATTGGTAGATTTTATCGTGATGCAGCCTGCGCAAAATGGCAGACCGGATGGATACTATATTTATTTTGATGCTATTAACAGCAGCAATCCTTCTTTTGTCTACTTAGGCTCTTCAAGTACTTTCTGGCCAAGTAGCAATTTTACTACATTTAATATAAAATCAGCGGATAACTATATTAAAACCAAGCAGGGACTTATTATCTCCAAGGCTAATTCAGAATATAACCCTCCCTCTACAGGAAACATAGAATTAAGATACTACTCCATTAAAAGCGATGCGTCCGTTTTAAATACGTATAACAACCCTTTAGTGTTGGAATATTCAAAAACAATACAGAGTTCCAGTTACATATTCAGTAGCTCGACATATCCTAATAGCGGAAGTGGTTCCAATGTCTCACGTCTTTCAAATCTGAAAGAAGTTGATATTGATTCTGATGGAATCTCTGAGCTGGTGATGGGTATACAAGATCAAAAATGTCGTTATGTAGTCATTGTTCCTGACCCGCCTAAAGGAAGATGGGATTGTAATACATTAGGATATAGGTATATGGTTGCAGACAATGATGATATACAAAACAATACCATTCATATTATACCCGATACAACCCCTAAAAATATCCTGAGCAAAGGGGGAATTATGGATTTTGACAATGATGGGAAGCAGGATATCGTTTTTGTAGACCCTACTGGTACCAATACAGATGTTACCTTTTTCACCAAAGAATATATGAATGAAAACGGTCCCTCTGTCAGCAGGACTTTTAGTACTCCATTGAACAGTGTTCATCAATATGAGCTCAAAAAACAAAATAATGCCTATATCTTAAATCTGAAAAATATCCATTCCGTAAAAGGACTTGTAGATGGACTTCAATTTGGAGATTTGAATGGTGACAGAAATATTGAAATACTTCTACCCTTACATGAAAATGCAACAAATGATATCTATACCACAGGATGGTCTATTTATTTAAATAATGGTATCTCGTTATCCGAAAGTCTTCAGGGGCTTATGTACTATAAGAAAGTATCTCAGAATCCAACAACACTTGTAAATTATTCCCAGGCCGGACTAATCGACTTGGACAATGACGGGAAAAGCGATATTGTAAACTCTACCGTAATATTTGCAGCTGCTAATAATCAGCAATCAACATGGTTTATTGATAATTATACGGAACCTTATTATAATCCGGCAAATACAGAATTTAAATGGCGTTTTACAAAAAAACAACTCTATTATTCTCAAAGAGCTAAAGTAATAGTAAGTCCTTTATTTGGAGATTTCAGAGTGAATAATAGCTCCTCTAAAGTACTGTTTTTATTAAAGGGTGTGAATAATAGTGAGAGAAAGCTCATCAGTTACCAGCATTATAATCTGAATGCTGATAAGAATATTTCAAGCATACTTCAGGCAGGTCTTCAGTATGATATCGATTATAAAGAGCTTGACCCTGCTGTTAATTCTAATATATATGCTCCGGTAAAAAAAGAGCAGTATCCCTATGTAGAAATGTACAGGCTATCCCAGATGTATGCGGTGACTCAAATCAGGATGTCCGGCAAAAAGCAGGATTTCAGATACAGAGGATATATAGCGAATTTACAAGGGAAGGGTATCATCGGATTTCGCCAAACTGCCCGCTCTTCCTGGTATGCTGATGGTTTTGAAAACACTAAAATATGGAGCGGAACAGAGGTAGATCCTTTCAACGAAGTCGTTCCGGTAAAAGAATGGTCAATCAGAACCAATAACGAAAATATGATCTTTCCTCAGGATATTTCTGAGAACAACTCCCAATTATTAAGCTTCAAATCAACACAATATCAAACCGATAAATTGTTGAACGGACAAGTAGTCACTTCGGTAGCTAATGCTGATAAACCTAAAATCGTAACTGCAATAGTACCAAAGAGTACCAAAACCAAAGACTTTTTAACGGGCAACATTACCGAAAGCAGCATTACCTATGGAGAATATTATCTTCCTGCCCAAAGTATTGTGAATATCAATAACGGCTATGGCATCACTACTTCCACCTTCGATTATACTCACAATCCCTCTGGAAACGGGGCAGAATATTATATCGGACGTCCTCAATCTAAAACAGATGTAGTGCAGGCCTATGGTGATACAAAATCTGCTAAGGAAGAATACACGTATGAAAACAACCTTCTGAAAGTCCTGAAAACCTGGAACAGGGACAATACAGGGTACTTACAGGAAACCTATATTTACGATGGCTTTGGAAATACTATTCAGAAAACTGTAAGTAATAGTGTTGATTCTGGGACTCAGACCACCAAAGCAGACTATGATCCTAAAGGAAGGTTTGTCATTAGAAAAACAGACAACTTAGGATTACAGACCGGTATTGTATACAACGATTGGGGGCAGATTCTGACCCAGGTCGATCCCTTAGGAAATATTCTCGCCAATACTTATGATAACTGGGGTAAATTATTAACTTCTAAAAGTAATATAGCAGGAACTACAACGTATCAGTACGAAAAAGATTATTTCTCTAATTTGATCATTACACAATACGATCCGGATGGGGATATTTCAAAGAAAACAACCAATACATTAGGACAGGAAATTACATCTTCAACCAAAGCTTTTGGTCAGGGGTATTTTGTTTTGAAAGCTTCCCAGTATGATATTTTAGGTAGAAAAATAAGAGAGTCTGAACCTTTTTTTGAAGGACAGGGTGTTAGCCAGTGGAATACCATTGCCTATGATGACAGCGTATTCCCTGCTAAAATAACCTCCACTTCCTTCACTGGAAAACAAGTGAAGACCAGCATTTCAGGACTAACAACAACGGCCCAAGAATCAAATCCTGCGGATTATGGAAGAATCACCACTAAAACAGCAGATGCTCTGGGAAACACTATCACCACTACTGACAAAGGTGGAACGATCACATTTTCTTACAATGCCGCAGGTGAACAGATCAAGGCTCAATATGCCGAAAATATTGTTACCACTAAATATGATTCGTGGGGAAGAAAATCAGAGTTTAATGATCCTTCCAATGGAATCTACAAATATGAATATGATGGATTTGGTCAACCCAAAAAGATTATAAGTCCTAAAGGAACGAAAGAATATACCTATAATAGTGTACAACAACTGATCACTCAAAAAGAACTTTCTACAACAGATGGCGGACAAGCAACCGATAAGACCATTTCTTATTCGTATGATGATAAAGGAAGATTGGTTGCAAAAGCCGGAACTTCCAAAGGTAAAGCCTATGGTTCCAATGTTTCTTATGACCCACAAGGAAGACTACTATCTTCTTCGGAAAATAGCAATGGTAAATATTTTATTCAAAAAGGAATTACTTATGATGATAAGGCAAGAATAATATCTTATGAAAAGCAATTGTATTCTTCTGGAACTTTGACTAAAGTGCAAATAGAAAATGTGTACAGTGCATGGAATGGAGAGCTTACCCAAGTAAAAGATAAAACTTCAGGTAAGATCCTGTGGGAACTTCAGGAAACCAATGCTAAAGGTCAGGCTTTAAAAGCAAAACTAGGAGCAGCAGATATTAATAATAAATATGATGAGAATGGTTTCTTAACTCATGTGAAGCATTTTTCTCCTATACAGAACATTCTAAGCCTTGAATATACTTTCAATGCAATTAAAAATGAACTCAATCTTAGAAAGACTTTAGGAGACTTCAATATTATCGAATCATTTAATTATGAAAATAATGATAACAGATTAGTAAGCTGGACTAATCCTAGAACAGGGCAGACTTCACAAAACACCTATGATGTTAAAGGAAGAATTATAAAAAACGATCAGGTGGGAACGATTAAGTTTGAAAATTCCGCAAAGATCTACCAGCCTACAGGTATGACATTAAATGCTACTGGAGAGCAAAATTATAACAATGATCTCATCCAAAGCATTGTTTACAATGAAAACAATGATCCTGTATTCATTGATGGAATGAAAGGTGATGTTGCTTTCCAGTATGGCTTAAACTCAATGCGTCAAAGAGTTACCTATGGAGGCAACTTTAGTACCGATGGGGAAGGTAAATTCACCAAATATTATAGTGAGGATGGGAGCTTTGAAATAGTAAAAGATAATACAACCGGAAAGGAAAAGCACATTCTTTATATTGGAGGTAATCCTTATGAAAGTAATATTGTATATTTAAAAAATTATACAGAAAGCAGCGGTTCTTACAAATTCCTGCATAAAGATTATATTGGAAGCATCTTAGCGATCAGTGATGAAGCAGGAAATAAGCTGGAGCAGAGACATTTTGATGCCTGGGGCAATTTTACCCATCTTCAGATAGGAAGCGGGGCTATTATCACCGATAAAAATATAATTGACAATACATCGTTATTATTAGAAAGAGGCTATACCAGCCATGAGCATTTTGCAGAAGTAGGCATCATCCATATGAATGGAAGGTTATATGACCCACTATTGAGAAGGTTCTTAAATGCAGATGAAAACATACAGGATCCTTACAATACCCAAAACTATAATAAGTATGGGTATGTGATGAATAATCCACTGATGTATAATGATCCCAATGGAGAGTTTGTATTTGCCATTTTTGCTGCGCTGCCTGTTTTTTGGGGAACTGTAGCTACTGCAGCAGTTATAGGGGCTGCTATTGGAGCAGTTTCTTATATAATGAGTGCGTCTTTCTCCAGTAACTGGAGTTGGGGAGGCTTCCTGAAGTCTATTACCTTTGGGGCAATAAGCGGGGCGGTGACCGCGGGAATAGGAAGTGTATTTGTAAGTTCTGCCGGAACTGCAACCCAGCTTGCAACAGAACTTGGGAAATTAGGGACGGTATTTGTACAAAGTGCTGCACATGCTTTAGCGCAGGGAACATTATCTTTAATGCAGGGTAATAATTTTGGGCAGGCTTTTATTGCAGGAGCTTTGGGTAGCTTAGGAGCCAGTGCATTCGGAGCTATTGCTAAAGGGGCTGCCAGTTCTGCCATAGGACAAATTACTTTTGGAGCTCTGGCAGGAGGTGCAGGCTCTGCCCTTTCAGGAGGAAACTTCTGGGAGGGTGCTTTGATTGGGGGTACAGTTGCTGGTTTGAATCATGCATTGCACTCAGGAGACATGCAGCCTGATCAGGAAGATCCTAAGCAAAAAACACCAGGAAATAAATATGGTACTTTAGAAGAATACCGAGCTTGGAGAGATTATCCAGGTTATCACGCAGGTGAAACCAAGATGGACAGGATTTTCAGGATGATGAACTCTTCCCATATTGAAATAATGGCGGATGAAGGAGCTGGAGGTGGTATGATGTATGGTGGGTTTGGAAGAGGAGTAAATACAGCAAAGAACATAGGAGCTGATGCAAATAGATTAAATCACATATTTGGAAAATCAGAACATGCCTTAGATGGATTAGTTTCAAAGTATGGAAGCCAAGCAAAAGCTTTTAAGGCTGTTCAGAATGCGGCAAATAAAGCATTTAGTGCAGGTAGACTTACACCTAATTCAAACGGGGTTTTACCTAAAGGAAATGCAGGAAATATCATAAATGTAGGCGGGACACCGGTTCGGTTAATTGGTGGTCGAATTCAAGATGGGAAAGTAATAATATCTTCTTTTAGTAGAAAAGGTCTTTAGGAATGAATAAATTAAATAATATAGAATTAAAAATACTGGATAAACTAAGTCTAAAATATCCCAGTATTAAACAACATATCCCTTTACTTAGGGTTTTAAATCGAGAAATAACGGGAGTAGGTATGTATGTTAATTTTTACTACGTAGATCCCTTAAATATTCCTTTTTTAGAAATATGTAATACTTCAATTAGCACTAATGAAGATCTACATCTTGATACTTTACAATATGGGCTTGCTCATGAAGTGGATATTACAGATTGTAAAATTAATTTTATTGAATTTGTAACTTATGGGGAAAACTGGGATGGGAGTTTTATAAATTATAAATGGTCTGATAATATTGATTTGTAATAATGAGAGGTGATATTAAAGCTGCAAAGTTTTATAAGGCAATGAATCCAAAAGCCTCGAATTTATCTCCAGATCAAGGTTTTGCCAGTTCAAATGGAATTAAATGGTAATATTATAAAGGAAGCACAACTAATTCAACTGGATTAACAATCAAAGGCATTACACCTAATAAACAAACAATAATTTTCACAACGATTAGTTATCAGGCTGCTACGGAGTTTGCGAGTACAACTTTAGGAGTGCTGGCGCAAGCTGGAGCTCATGCGGTAGCACAGGGAGTATTATCTTTAATGCAAGGTAATAATTTTGGACAGGCTTTTATTGCTAGAGCTTTGGGAAGTTTAGGAGCTAGTGCATTCGGAGCCATTGCTAAAGGGGTAGCCAATTCTGCCATAGGACAAATTACTTTTGGAGCTCTGGCAGGAGGTGCAGGTTCTGCTTTATCAGGAGGAAACTTCTGGCAAGGTGCTTTGATCGGAGGTACAGTCGCCGGGTTGAACCATGTTATGCATCAGATGGATACGAGTAATAAATTAGTAACAGAATTAGATTCTCAAGGTAAATATATACTGGAGAGTCAACTTGAACAAGCAGGTTATGATCCTTGGGCTAAGCCAGTAGCTACAAAAGAATATGCTCAAACCATGATGGAAAAAGTGGCAATACTTAAAAATCAAAGAGATTTAGCAGGCGGAAGAGGAAAGATTGCAGGATTCACAAATGCAGATAGCTATCATGGAGCAACAAATGTAAAAACCGGAGATATTTATTTAGCTAGAAATAGCTTATCAACAGCAAGTAATATGTCTTTGGGAACAGTTATTTTCCATGAGCTAAAACATTTAGTATTTTATTGGAATCCAGGATTCCAAAAACTTCTCAAATACTCTGGTCAAAAACGGAGTGACTATGAACATTTTTTAATACATAAAGAAATCGGTACTGTATTATTAAATAGTAGATTTACTTTTGGTACAGGAGATGCATTAAAATCATTAAATCAAAAATATGGCTGGCAATATAAATAACTCATTATTATTACTTTTTCTGTTTTTACTTTGTAATTGTTATAATCTAAAGAAAACTGATGAAAAAGAAAATATCTACATTAGGTTGAATAAGAATATTTCTTATAACCAAGATATTGTAAGTTATTATATTGTAAACAAAACAGATAATGACATACGAATTTTATGTAATCCTGATTTTTTTCAACGTGAAAAAGATAGTCTTTTTATAAATACATGGTTTAACCCTAAAATAAATATATACAACAACAAAAATATTGTAATTCCTGGTTTATTTAGGGTGAATTATAAAGGAAAAATTTTAGATAGTTTAGCTTCTATAAAAGAAGAATATAAAGAAATAGAAAGTTTGAGTAACATCAATAATATTGATCTTTCTCTTTTAAGAAGATATATTAAAACTATCAAAAGAAATGATTCTATGAAGTTTTCAACAAGAATTGATTTTGAAAATGAACCTCGTTTTTATGATTTTTCAGAAATAGAAGGTTATATTTTGAAAAAGGATAAGAAATACAATTTAAAGATATGTCTTAACGAAAATATTAATCCTCAAGTCAGAGATTATCTAAAAAAAGAGAATATTTATAACAGAAAAATTTGTAGTAATCAAGTACAATTAGTCTTTATTAAAACTAATTATTCTGATGAGTAGCAACACTTCTTGGGCTTGATAGTGCTACCCAAATTGCCAACGAAATTGGAAAGTTTGGAACTATTTTAGTACAGGGAGCTGCACACGCTATGGCACAGGGTGTATTGTCTTTAATACAAGGACAGGATTTCCTTGAAGGAGTACTGAAAGGGGCTGTCATTGGTGGTGGTGTGGCCGTAGTTACAAGTTTAGTATCTTCAACATTTCAGTATTTCTTGAATAAGAGACCTGCACTTACAACTTTAGAAGATCTTAAAAACCTAGGATTTGATATTACTGCAACAGGAGAAGATTATACTAGTACATTACAAGTCAGAAGTGACTTTGATAACTTAGTAGAAGATTATGAAACATCAGCATCTAATATAAATAATGAAATGAAGTTAGCTACCAATGCTGATTTATATGCGTACAACTACAATTTCAATAGTAATGGTCATATTCAATCGAATGATATAAGAGATACAGGATATATTTTAGGCTTTAACGTCGGAAAATCACGTTCTTGGCTAAGTACTTTATTTAATAAAAAACCAGAATCTGTTACATACATTTCTCCTGTATTAGGAAGATATACTGATGGAGTGAAGAAAGCCTGTCATGGGACATGAATATATTCATGGCTTTCATAGATATATCGGTTTGGCGGCTAGATATTCCCAAGAAGCATTCCACACTTATACAGAGGCTTCAGCACATCAATTTTCTTTAGGAGTTTCAACGATTTTTGGAGATTCATGGTATCAACAAAGTGAACTTCAAATGTTTTTAAACTATGGGGGTAAATTTCCGAGTGCATTTGATTGGAAGCCTGCTTTATCTAAGATTAGTAATTTAAAACTTTTTAAATAATGGTATTAAGAAGAGTGTTAAGTCTATTATTAATAATTATATTATTAATAATTTCATATTTTTTCAATACATATTCTGCAAATTACCCATCAAAACTAAGAGCTGATTTAATAAGTTTTGATTTTGACATGAAAATATTTCTATATTGCTTGATTGCAATATTCCTATTATCCACTTTTATGGCTGCCATACCTTTTAGAAATAAAAGATATGGATATAAATTTTTTTTAGTTTTTATAAGCATGAACTTAGTTTTTATAATCATAAATTTTATAGGAAGTTCAAAGCAATATTTTGAAAAAAAAAATGAATATGAATATTTACTTGTAAAAACAAAGCAACGTGCAGAATCTGACATGAAGACAGATCTTATCAAGTGTTATTATTTCGGAGGAGATTTTATTTTTGATAATTTGTACAGGGATCACCAAAAAATAGGTAAAGAAATTGATAGTTTAACAAAAACCTATGGGGTTATATATATTAATAAAGGAGGAGCTATTGATGATATTTCAATTGAATTAAATAATAGATATGAAGAATATACGGAAAGTTTTTTAGAAAAAAGAAATGGTAAAAACTGGAAATATAAAATGAAAAAAGAAATAGAATTACTTAAAAACAAGTACAAAAAATAGCTTACAAGCGCCTTTATCAATGCCCTCTGTTAATGGGTTCTGTCACAGGAGGAATCTCCGGTGGATTAGGACAGGTTTTTAGTGCCAGCGGTTTCTGGGGATCTGTAGGAAGCAGTGCTTTCGCAGGAGCAGGAACAGGAGGTGTTACAGCTTTACTTACCGGACAAAACTTCCTTGAAGGAGTACTGAAAGGGGCTGTGATTGGAGGGGTGGTCACAGCACTAGGACAGGGTATTAACCAACTCTTTAATAGACCTAATGGAAATCAAATTGTAAGCGAAGTAAAAAGAGAAGATATTTTTAGCCCTACAGTATCAAGTCCTGAAGATACGCAAAAGTATTCTTATGGTACAATGAAAGAATTTGAAAAGGGATATGGTAGTTTAAGAAAGTATGGTGTAGAATATTATTACTTGAAAAATCCAAGTGGTTACGGTATAGCAAAAGATGGGAGTTTTTATAGATTGAGCTTTTGGAACAAAATTGGACTGGGAAGCGTACCGGAAACTTCAAATGTACTGGGAGTAACTTTAGGCAACGACATTTATATCTCAAAGGCAGCATTTGCATCCAAAGGTTTATTAACGGAAGTTGTTACACATGAAACCGGACATGTTATTTTAGGAAACTCAAATCTTTCCGTGTTAGCAAGTTCTTTTTTTGAGGGAAAAGGTAGATTTGCTAAATTCTTTGATGATTTAGGGCATATATCAATAAGAAAAATGTCTCTAAAGCTATTTGATACAAATACATGGCTACAAAAGTCAGACTGGATGCAAGTTATAAAATCTTGGGAGATTCCGGAATCAAATCCTCTATTAGATAAGTTACTTATTCCTTTGATTAAACCTTTTAAATATTAACTTATGAAAAAGTATATAGCACCATTGTTACTTTTTATTTTCACCTCTATACTTATATCGTGTGAAAAAAAAGACTTAAAAATTTATGCTTCAATAAATAAAAAAGATTCTATTTTGATTTTAAAAATTGAAAATACAACAGAAAAAGATTTTTTAATAGAAATCCCTACATTGGAAAACTTTTTTTATGAAGATGAATTCAATGAAATTGGTCCTGAATATTTTGGACCACTTACATTACTAATTATGAAAAAAGATAGTAGTGATATTAAAAAGTATATTGCTTTAAAATGTGAAGGAATAGAAGACCACCATACCTTAAATACTAATTATCCAAAATTTATTGATAAAAAAAGTAGTAGAAAGTATTATTATAAATTAGTTGGATATAAATCTGGGCGAACAATTCTTTTAAAAGATGACAATTTTAAAACTGTTATACATAATTTAAATATTTCAGTAAATGATAAACGAAAGGAGAAGCTTATGAAACTGAAGGATCAAACATGTGGCAATTATACATATTTTACCGGAAGTATAAAATTTTACCCAGATAAAATTATTTTGCCTTAATAGAAATGGTTTTTACAAATTTTTATATAAGGATTATACAAGAAGCATCTTTAGCCATGAGCATCTTACAAAGGTAGGAATCATCCATATGAACGGTAGATTGTATGATCCTTTATTAAGGAGATTCTTAAATGCAGATGAGAACATCCAGGACCCTACAAATACGCAGAATTATAATAAATATGGCTATGTTCTGAACAATCCTTTGATGTATAATGACCCGAGTGGAGAATTTGCTATTGTTGCCTTGATAGCGGTGATGGCTAAAGCGGCCTTCGCTGCAATTGCAATAACCGCTGCTACCTATACTACCATAGCATTAATAAAAGGAAATTGGACGGTTAGCGGATTTTTTAGGTCTATTTCTTCAGCAGCGATTACCGGAATGGTAAGCGGAGCACTGTCTTTTGGGATAGGAACATTGTTTCAGGTCGCTAGTATTGCCAATTCTTTAGGAACAACAGGCGTTACGCTTGCAAGAGCGGGATTACATGCTGTAAGCATGGGTGTACTTTCTTCCGTTACAGGAGGTAGTTTTTGGAGTGGTGCTGCAAGTGGAGCATTTGCAAGTTTAAGCGGTGATTTGCTGAACGGTGTTAAAGGCGGATTTTTCGCAAGTGATACGGGCAAAATTTTAACAGGTATGACCTCTGGAGGTGTAGGTAGTGTATTAGCAGGAGGAAACTTCTGGGAGGGTGCTATGAGCGGATTTTTTGTGATGGCTTTTAATCATTTGGAACATAAAACAGATAACCCGTTCGATACAGAAAAAAATAAGAAAGCAAATTATAAGATTCCAAGAAAAAACGTAAACGCTTCAGACGGTGACGGGGTTATGGATAAAATAGGAAAGGCATTAGGTGGTTTAGGAATATCAACCAACACCAAATTAGCGATCATGCAATTAGTAAAAGGAGATCTTACCGCTTTTGGAGGCTATTTGAAAGGGTTGGCTAGGTTTGGACAAGGAATTGCTGTGTTAGGTGCAGGAGTAGCACTTTATCAATATTCTATTAATCCTACTACGGCAAATCTTCTTAATTTTGTAATAAGCACAGCTTCAATTATCTTTTCACCGGCGGCTAGTTTAGCTTTAGGGTTTTTAGATGCAACAGGAGTTAGTGGCAAGGTTTATAACTATGTGGGTAATATAATTGATAATCAAGTAGGCTATTCTGTAGGAAAAGCATTCTTTAACAACTTTCAATATACCTATAACCATATCCAGACACAACTGGCAAAACCATAATCTATGAAAACACTTACTTATTTATTTTGGAGCTTGAAAAAATATTATGAAAAAGTTTGGTTAACAAAGGGACAGTATAATTGGACGATATTAGTTTTTAGTCTCCCCTATAATATTCCTATAATGCTTTTTTCGGGAGCCTTTGTTCAGGTATTTATTAACCCCTATTTAGAAATGGAGATATTGCGAATAATAATATTTTTATTATTTACTTTATTAATTTTCTTTTTATTAGCGCAGCCTCTGAAGTTAATTTTCCCAAGGAAAAAGATAGAAAGCTTATCTTATACAAAAGAGGAGGTAAAAAGATATCGATTAAATATTTTATACTTTTTCCTGGGTGTCATACTCTTAATTGCTTTATTAGTAATCTATAAAAAGTATGTTAGCTAATCGAGAACAAAGGTAGTATGAACTATTGTATTCGGAGCTATTTATGGAAGTGTAAGCTCCCCCAAAAACAGGAAACTACATGGATTAATCTTTACCAGGATATGATGGTAAACTTCCCTGTTTCAGTTTACTTAAGAAATTTTTACTACCCGTTTTTAATCGAATAATGAAATGAAAATAATATTTATATTACTAATTATCGCACTTGGAATTTGTTCTTGTACAAATAAGAATGAGTGCAAGGCCATTACATTGGAAAAAAAATATATTGGGAATCAAGAAGATCTTATTATAGATTTAAATTATAGTACTGATAAAAAAGCAATAAATTTATCCATATTAAACGTAGGAAAAGATTCTATTGTTTTTACGCTTCCAAAATTGAACTTTGTTTTGATAGAAAATAATAATAAAATAAATAAAGATGATGATGTAATAAAGCCATATACCCCCTATGTTCATATCTCCAAATCAATTTCATATATTAAAAAGGGCTCTAATATTAAAAATATCAGCACAGATTTTACAATGCAAAGAAATGAAGAAAGTATTCCTATTAAAATAGGATTCAAAGAAAAGTTTATAAAAGAACTTTATATAGATTGTAAAAAATCTGATATAGGAGATTACATGATATATTTCTTAGCAAAAAATAATTCAAATAATGATAAACTTATTCAAATTCAATATCCACGTGAGGTTATTTTAAAGATCAAAAAATGATGTTAATATCTGTTAGCATAAAATGAGTAATTTATCTAGGTATCAGGATTTTTCCTAACGTATATTGCTCTGGTCATTTGGGGAGCAGTAGTAGGAACATTGATCAGTGCAGGGATGTATGCAAAACAGGCACTGGTCATGAATAGCTGGTAATGGAATGGTTTTGCCAATGCTCTGTTAATGGGTGCAGTCACAGGAGGTGTCTCCGGCGGGCTGGGACAGGTATTCAGCGCCAGTGGCTTCTGGGGGGCTGTAGGAAGCAGTGCTTTTGTAGGAGCAGGAACAGGTGGGGTAACAGCTTTGCTTACCGGACAGAACTTCCTTGAAGGAGTATTGAAAGGGGCTGTAATCAGTGGCGGTGTGGCTGCTGTAAGTTATACTGTTAATTATTTTATAACAAACCAATCCACAACATCATATATGGAAGCATCAGACGAGAATATTCTATCTGATGGAACGCCTGTTGGTAATAGAAGTTATGCAAGAGAGCTTTATAAATCTCAGTTTGAGCACCAAAGTGGATTGTCTTCCGGTGATATTTATAACAGAGCTAATCCGGGAGGAACTATGAATTCGGAAACAGGATTTATAGAATATTATTCTAAAAATGGTGAAAAGATAGAAGCATTAGGAGTGACAACAACAAAAAAAGATTTTATTTCAGGAAAAATAAAATCTAAAATCTACCTTTCTAATCAAGCTTTCAGTAGTAGAGAACAACTATCCTATGTTCTTCAGCATGAATTAAATCATGTTAGGTTAGATTGGTCAGCTTTTGCAGATGCTAGCGGAAAATCAATTTCATTTAAAAGTGACGAACCTGCTTTTAAATATAAAAACAGGCTTAATAATGTCGGGCATTACTATATTGAAGAAAGCGGTACCAATTTCCTTAATAATAATGGATGGCAGAATATGATTAAACATATTCCAGATAGAGTTTTTAATACTATGTGGTATCATGATTTTAATGAAGCGATTAAAAAACTTTTAATAGGTACGGATAAAAAGATAAATATAAACTTTAAATAACAATTATTATGAAGTTAGTAACAAAGACGATTCTGACTATATGTCTTTTATTAATAGTAAGTTCTTGTAAAAAGAACAGTAAAGAATATGAAATTCTAAATGATTTTATTCAAACTAATAAAATTGAGATAACTTGTTTGCAAGATGAACCTTTTTGCTTTAAAGATTTGCATTTAACTGATTTAGAAAAAAAAACATTAAATATAAATCTTAAAAATGATGTATTTTGTAATGGAAAAATTGATTTAGATAAATTACATGGAATCAAAATTAAAAAAGAGATGTATAAAAGTCAGATATCTTTTCCTATTTATAGTAATGACGGAAAATACATCTATGTAGTTGTATCACGTTACTATACTAATAAAATTAATTTCTATGAATCAACCATATTATATAAGCTTGAGAAAATTAATAATCATTGGAAAATTATTGATGAATATAAAAATGTTACTCAAAGTTAATTAATTCAAATTATCTATGAGAAGGTGAAGAATTCCCGTTTTTCAAACAGTTAATAAATATAAAATATACTCTAATACACTAAAACTTCTTATATTGCCTACAGACAAGAATGGATAGGAATTTTATCGAAGAAATGAAGTTAAGAAAAGCACTATTGTTATTATGCCTTTTTCAGTTTACAGTTATCTTATCTCAGGAAAGCTGTATTAGTATGACAATTAACCAGGCTAAAAATGACAGTTTAAATATAAGATTTACAAATAAATGCAAGGAAGAAGTTGCATTATACCAGTATAATACGATAACCAATACACCGCTTAATAAAGCTTATGATTTTGACAGTATTGCTTTATTGGAAAAAAGGAAATACGATATACAAAATATTACAGTGGCTCAAAACCACGAAAGTCCAATTGATTATCAAAAAGTAAAAAAAGACTTTTTCATTTTAAACCCGAATGAATCCCATGAGTTTACTTTTCCTTTGCTCATTTTTCTAAAAAAACACCAATCAGTTTATGAGAAAAATGACAATTATTATCTATTTCATAATAAATACGAGGGGAAAAAAGTACAGTTTAAGCTAAGGTATGACGCAAAAATCATCAGTGAAAAGCTGGTAAATTTTGAAAATCAAATGTCCTTATACACTCAGTCCATCAAGTCTAATATGATCAAAGTGGTTTTAAAATAGAACTTAGATGATTCTTCAATGTTTCGACAGCAATTTTATTTGGAACAAACCGTTATTTTTATTTCAAATCACAGCTATAAATATTCGAATGAACTTATTTACTCCAAAAAAAATTCTATTCTTCATCTTTTGTTTCACCGTATTATCCTGTGAACAAAAAGAAGTACTGGCCAAAGACATTTCAATTAAAACATTCAGCAGAAATCTTTCTACAATAAACGGAACCGATATTTATACAACAAACCTTATGACTGAGTCTGACACTTCCGACACACTCAGGTTTAAACTAACAGATAAGGATTGGGCTTTTTTAAGAGAAAGTTTTGACAAAAATAAAATCTATCTTATTAATAATAACACAAAGATAGGGATAAAAGCAAACTCCATTACCCCTGGAGATACTATTGTAATGAGAACAAATGAAAGATCTCTTTCAATAAACTATCGCTATTTTCTTGACGAAAAAGAGAATATAGATACCGTAAAAACCAGAAATTTCAAAAAATTCATGCACACTTTTGATTCATTAGTTTATTATAGATCCAGGAAACCTATTAATTAAGATTTTAAATGCCGAAAACACATCCTGGGATTGTAGCAAAAAGTGATTTAAGCTTTGAGCTATCCTATATTGGATATAATACTTTCTCAATCGAACAAATATTATTTTTAATGAAGGCTGTGAGCCCTGATTTTTATTCAAATCAATGGCAACATCTACCTACTTTCAAATTTTAATGGTTACAGTCATGATGATGAAAATAGATTTGATAATACACCACAGGGAAAAGAAAGATACATCAATAACATTTCCCTATCGGATCTTTTTTATTTTTCGGAAGACCTAAAATCTCATGAGCCAGAAACTCAGAAGAAAATAGGATCATATATTCTGGAATTTTGGAAAATGAGACTTTATTATTTGTTTCCGGATAAAAAATTTGATTTTATTGTTTCAGAAAATGGATTATTTGATGAGAGTGGTATTTGTATTACTTTTTCTCAAATCTCATAATACCTATATTGAAAAACCACTGCAAAAGCAGTGGCTAAAAATCAAATCTAATTATTTGGATGATGTATTATAAATTAGGGTTATTCTCAGATTCTCTCTGTGGAATACTGAATAAATAATAATTGCTGTTGGGCGTGAAAGCAGATTTATCCGGAAAATCAAGAACAGAATGCCCCTTGCCATCTACAGTTTTCACGGTACCATCCGGTGTCGTTATCTGAACTTTTATCGGTTTGCCATCAGCATCTACAAACGGTTTTCTTACCACTGTCCCTTGTGTTCTGATAATATCTGAAAGGGAGAAACCTTCTCCGAATAATTCTTTTCTTCTTTCGATCAGAACTGCATCTACTACTGCATTCTGTGCTAGTGAACCATTATAAATATTGGCATTTCTTGCTGATTTCAACTGATTCAGAACAACTACTGCCTGAGATACATTTCCGTTTCTGGCCTCGGCTTCAGCTTCGATCAGATACATTTCTGCAGCTCTCATGTATACAATATCTGCAATAAGGGTGGATTTAAATTTAAATTTAGCATACCTCAGCAGCCCTTCCCTTCCTTTAAGGCCATCCCATGAAAATAACTGGGATCTGATATCATTGGCATCAAACAGATCTTTAAAGTAAGGATCGGCCATAAAGCTGTAATAATAACTTCCCGATGAAGACACATCCAGATAATGGAATGCATAACTTGCATCAGATTGTTCCTGCGTCTGCCCATGTCCCCAGATCCATTCTGCATTGTTGATATCATTGAATCCGTCTTTATATTTTTCAGGAGCCATCAGTGGAAAGCCTTGTCTTGCAATTTTTGCGGCTGCTGAAGCTTTGCTCCATTCACCGGTATTCAGATAAGTTCTTGCCAAAAGACCGTTCACAACAGAGCTGTTAATTTTATCTTTATTGTTTCTTGTATAATTTTTCAACAGGTTATCTGCCTCTGTAAGATCACTTTTAACCAATACATAAATTTCTTCAAGACTGGCTCTTTTCTTTCCTATGGTACCGGTAGTAGATGGTTCCGTATAAATCGGAGCCGTTAAAGCTGTTTTATCTTTCAGATAGCTGAACTGGTAAAAACTCGCCAGATTCAGATAACAGAAAGCGCGTAATGCTTTTGCCTGGCCTTTTACCTGATCCTTTTTATCCTGGCTTCCTTCCGTACCGTCGATTCTTGCAATCACATTATTCATATTATTAATTGTGGAATACAGCATTGTCCAGATGAATAGCGGTCGGCTCGCCGTACTGTTCACCATTTCTGTAAAAGCATAGGTAGAAGCAAATCCATATTTGTTGGTCAATACCGCTACATCACTTCCCATGGCATCACTTGCTCTTAAAACAGTTGAATAACCAATGTTAGCATAGGTAGTTCCGTCGTTATTAAATTTTGCCCAGGTACCGTTCACTACTGTTTCAGCACTTTCTGCTGTTTTAAAAACTTCTACACTGTTAGCCTGATCAGTTGGAGCAGTATCCAAATCATTTTCACAACTTGTAAGCGACCATAATCCGACAAGAGCAAATGATAAATATTTTAATTGTTTCATTGTTTCAATTTTAAAAGTTAAAGAGTTGCCTGAAGACCGAAAGTGATCGTTCTCATTGCAGGATATCTGTAATAAGTAGTTCCGTCCAGTGCCTGCTCAGGATCCATTCCTTTATGTTTATAGAAAGTCAGAAGATTTTCCGCCTGAATATAAATTCTGAACTTTTTAAGTCCTATTTTTTCAAAATAATCACCAGGAAGCGTATATCCTAAGCTTACATTTTTAAGTCTTGCATACGTTCCTGAGTATAAGAATCTCGAAGATGTTGACGTCCAGTTATTCGTTGTTGTGCTCAATCCCGGCACATCTGTATTAGGATTTTCCGGTGTCCACCTGTTCAGCATTTCTGCACTCCATGCACGTCCTCCGGCACCTCCGTTATGCATGATTGAAGTATAATCGGTATCGAGAATCTTCCCTCCTATTTTAAATGTCAGTAACCCTGAAAAATCAATATTCTTATAAGTGATACTAGTACTGATTCCCCCAGTCAGCTTAGGCAGCGCAGAACCCTGTATTATTTTTGTTGCTTTTGAATACTCTGATGTTGTTCCTTCCACAGAATTTCCGTTAGCATCTGTAGAAATCGTTTTCCATAGAGGCTTTCCGTTGCTAGGATCTACTCCTGCCCATTCCGGAATAAAGAAATCATATACAGAACCACCTTCGCGTAAAAGTTTAGTTCCTACAACAAGAGATCCTGCCGGTAACTTGGTCACTTTATTATTTAAAGTACTTAGGTTAATATCTACATTCCACTGGAAATTATCATTCCTGATCGGGGTAGTAAATAACGAGAACTCGAATCCGGAATTTTTAATTGTCCCAATATTTGCCGGATAATCGCTGATCCCCAATGATGGTGCAACAGGCATATTAAACAACAGATCCTGGCTTTTTCGCTCGAAGTATTCAATATTTCCTTTAACTCTGTTATTCAGAACGGCAAACTCTAACCCTACATTTAAATTAAGGTTGGTTTCCCACTTCACGTTCTTTGTAGATGTTTTCTCCAGAGTTGTTCCCGGTTCTCCTCCAAGGCTGATGAACCTGTACAGTTCCTGATAGGCATAATACAGAGGCTGCCCATTCGGACGCAGTAACTTATCATTCCCCTGACCACCGTAACTTGCACGTAATGTCAACTGATTGAAGGTGTTCAGGTTTTTGATAAATTCTTCATTTGAGATCTTCCATGAACCTCCAACAGACCAGAACCTCCCCCATCTGTTATCCGGCGAGAATCTCGAAGAACTGTCCGCCCTTCCGGAAGCAGATAGGAAATAGGTATTGTTATAGTCATACTCTACTTTTCCAAGGAAACTCAATAAACTTAATTTATTACTGTTTCCACTGAAACTTCCCAATAAAGAAGCCGCATCCGGCTCATAATAGTAAGGCAGAGAAAACTGGCTTCTGGTACCGGATATGGTCTGGTAATCGTATTTGTAGAACTCATGTCCTGCCAAAGCATTCACATGGTGTTTTCCAAATTTTTTATCAAAAGTCAGAATATTACTCGTTGTATAAGAAAGTGTTCTGCTATTGGTTCTCGTTACCGAGCCTCCGATCTCAGCTCCCTGTCCAAGAAGCGGGTTTGAGTAATAATGTCCATTATAATTAACCAGATCAACAGAAAAACTGGTCTTGAACTTTAGCTCAGGTAAGAATGTAAAATCAAGGAATCCTTTACCAGAAAAATTATCTTCCTGATTTTCGTTTTTATCCAACGGTAAAGTTGCTGCAGCATTCTGATTCTGAAGAGCATTGGTTGGTCTGTATTTTCCAAAATCATAAATTCTGTTTCCCGCTGCATCTACAACATATGACCCATCTGCATTTCTTTCATAATAAGGATAGAATGAAGGAATGAACCGTGCCGCATTGATAATATTACTTGCCTTGGAATCTGAAGAGGTAGGAGCCTGCTGAACACTGTTTGTGTAACTTAAGTTCACCCCAACATTCAGCCATTTTTTCACTTCAGAATTAATCTTTAATCTTGTATTATACCTTTTAAATCCTGATTCAATGGCCATTCCTTTATCATCCAGATATCCGAGGGAAAAGAAATAATTGCTTTTTTCACTTCCACCGCTAATATCCAGATCTACCTGGTTTCTGGAAGCTACTCTTTGCAGGATATCTCTCCAGTTATCATTCCATAGAGGTGATGCTCCCGGCAAAAGTTTCCCGTCCATCCCTACCGGTTTCGGATAACTTGCTCCGTAAGGGTTAATCCCAAGGGTTGAAACAAGATTATCAGTTGCCATCTGGCCGGCCTGCTGTGAAGATATTTTACCGGATTGATATCCGTTTCTCAAAGCTTCCCAGTATAATTGAAAATACTGATCCGTATTCACCTGCTCATAATCTTTTACTGCTCTTCCGGAGAACCCCTGGCTTATATTAAAGTTAATTTTAGCTTCGCCTTTTTTCCCGGATTTCGTAGTAATGATAATGATTCCGTTTGCTCCTCTGGATCCGTACAAAGCACTTGCTGTAGCATCTTTTAAAACACTTATGGATTCAATATCACTTGGACTTATAGAGTTTAGGTTTCCATCAAAAGGAATTCCATCCACTACATAAAGTGGATCACTGGAAGCACTGATTGATCCAATTCCTCTGATTCTGATTGTAGAAATAGCCCCTGGCTGCCCTGAAGCGCTTGTTGCCTGAACCCCCGCTACCTGTCCTTCCAGAGCTTTGGTAATATTGGTTACAGGTCTATTGTTAATTTTATCACTGGAAATAGTTGCTACTGAACCTGTATAGCTGTTTCTTTTAGCCTTTCCGTATGCTACTACCACTACTTCATCAATCTCCTTTTCACGGAGCGTATCTTTTTTCAACCTGGAAGTCTGCCCGCTTACACTTGCAATTCCTAAGAAAAATACAGCTACTGGCGGTATCCAAATTTTAGAATTAAATAAAGTTTTATTAATCATAATCAATTTTGTTTATCAAATATTAAAAATCAACCCCTTGCAGAAAAGACAGCAAAGGGCATCGATAAATACGATAAACCAAATGCTTATTTTTCCTTTATAGGCTGAATGTAACACCTTACGTATAGCAGGTTGTCAAGATTTCGCAGGGTCAGTTCCCTCCATCTTTCTTTATAAGCCGATCGAAATATGGTTGCAAAGCTATAAACTTTTAGTCTACAAAACAAGTAGACTTATTAAATTTTCATGATAATTTTTCAAAAATTAACATAAGATTTTATAAAACTCACTAAAACAGAACATTTACCGAATTATGATTTTAATAAATATGATAAATATCATTATTAATAATTCAAGAAATAAAAATGAAGCTTATAAGAAATTTTTAATCTTTAATTGAAAAAACTTTTTAATTTTATAGAATGAAAGTTTTAATTATAAATGGACCTAATCTTAATCTTTTAGGAACCAGAGAACCGGAAATCTACGGAACAGTTTCTATGGAAAGCTACTTGGAAAATCTAAAATCAGAATTTCCTTCTCATGAATTGAAATATTATCAATCCAATATTGAGGGCGAGCTTATCAACAGGCTTCAGGAAGATGATTTTGACGCGGTTGTTATCAATCCCGGTGCTTTCACTCATTATTCATATGCTATAGCAGATTGTTTAAAGAATATTCAAAAGCGTAAAGTAGAAGTTCACATCAGTAATATTTACAAAAGAGAAGAATTCAGACAGAAATCTGTTACGGCAGCCTGCACAGATTCTGTATTATCAGGATTTGGAATGGATGGGTACAGGCTGGCTTTATTAAGTCTGCAATAATTTATAGAGTTCATTTTAGCAAGAGTCTACTCAGATATTTATGTATCAGTAATACAATAATCCATGAAAGTAAAAGATGAAATTTTCTGTAATTCTGTCGGCGTCTATTCTAATCAATTAACAAAAAGAAAATCCTATGTTATTCAGAAAATAAATGATGAGAATATTAGGGTTTTTAATGATGAAAATAAATTGAAGTGGTATTCAAAATACTACTTTAGTCTTAATAAAGAACCTGAAATTCTTTCTATCCATATTGATGACAAGATAGACAACGCTGAATCTGATGAGATAGAAGTAACCATAGAGTTCACAGATAAAGAAAAATATTGGTTGACTTTTACCACTCCGAAATATGTAGATGAGATCCTGGACAATGATTATTATTTCTCCGCCAGCCATTTTATCATCATCAAAAATCTGAGTGAAGAATCAATCAAATCAACAATAAAAAAACTGGATGACCAGAACAAACTGATTGAACATTGCCAGAAATATTAAAAAAGCCTCATCAGTGATGAGGCTTTTGTATGTATTATAAGGAATTTTATTAAGTAGTCTGTTCCTGCAATTGAGGTCCTGAAGCGATCAATTTTCTTCCTGCCTCAGTATCACAGTACTGCTCAAAGTTCTTGATATATCTTGAAGCCAGATCTCTGGCTTTTTCTTCCCACTCTGAAGCTGTCTCATAAGTATCTCTAGGATCTAAAATACCTGCAGAAACGTTTGGAAGTTCAGTAGGAATTTCAAGATTCATAATCGGAACCTGAGTTTTAGGAGCATTATCAATAGAACCATCAATGATTGCATCAATAATTGCTCTTGTATCTTTCAGAGAAATTCTCTTACCCGTTCCGTTCCAACCTGTATTTACTAAATATGCTTTAGCTCCGTGCTCCTGCATTTTACCGATCAATGTTTTAGAATACATTGTTGGGTGTAGTGTAAGGAAAGCTTCCCCAAATGCAGGTGAGAAAGATGGCTGAGGTTCAGTAATCCCTCTTTCAGTACCCGCTAATTTAGACGTATAGCCACAAAGGAAGTGATACTGTGCCTGATCTTCATTAAGGATAGAAACCGGAGGAAGTACTCCGAATGCATCTGCTGAAAGGTAAACAATCTTCTTAGCATGACCTGCTTTAGAAGGCAGTACAATTTTATTGATATGATAAATAGGATAAGAAACCCTTGTATTTTCCGTGATTGAACCGTCTGTATAATCTGCTACTCCATTGTTAACAACAACGTTTTCAAGAAGTGCATCTCTTTTGATGGCTCTGAAGATATCCGGTTCTTTTTCTTCTGATAAATCAATTACTTTAGCGTAGCATCCTCCTTCATAGTTGAATACTCCGTTATTATCCCATCCGTGTTCGTCATCACCGATAAGGTATCTTTTAGGATCTGCAGATAAAGTAGTTTTTCCTGTTCCGGAAAGACCAAAGAATAAAGCTACATCTCCTTTTTCTCCAACGTTTGCAGAGCAGTGCATTGAGGCCATACCTTTTAACGGAAGGTAATAGTTCATCATTGCAAACATTCCTTTCTTCATTTCGCCTCCATACCAGGTACCACCAATAATCTGTAGTTTTTCAGTAAGGTTAAACATGATAAAGTTTTCGGAATTCAACCCCTGAGCTTCCCAGTTCGGGTTGATAGTTTTAGACCCGTTGATTACTGTGAAATCCGGCTCACCAAAGTTTTCAAGCTCATAATGAGAAGGGCGAATAAACATATTAGTCACAAAATGTGCCTGCCATGCTACTTCAACAATAAATCTTACTTTAAGTCTTGTATCTGCATTGGTTCCACAGAAAGCATCTACAACATAAATTTTCTTAGCTTCAGCAAGCTGATTCAGCACTAGTTCTTTACAAGACCCGAAAATTTCCGCTGTGGTAGGTAAGTTTACTTTACCATCCCAGAAAATTGTATCTCTTGTAACATCATCCTGAACAATATATCTGTCTTTAGGTGAACGACCTGTGAAAATTCCTGTTTTTACTGATACCGCGCCAGATTCTGTAAGCTCAGCTTTCTCAAATCCTTGATTTTCAGGAGAAACTTCAGCCTGGTACAATTCTTCGTAAGAAGGGTTATACACTACTTCATAGTTTCCTTTAATCCCTAATTTCTCTAAATCCTGGATGATTTTAGTGTTTTTCATTTTACTTATATTTTCTATTTCTTTATTGACTTCAACAAAAATAATATTAATTATTTGTTAAAGGTGGTTTAAATATACTGATATAAGTCAGAATGACAAATAAAAAAACAGGGTTGTAAAATATTGATTATAAATCAATTATATTTTTCCATTCAAAAATAGTTGCAAAACCTTTCTCCAAAAAATAGTCTTTATAGCCCCCAAATTTGGCACTCATTACAAAATCGCCACCCCATGCACCCAAACTTTTGACAAAAGACGGGCAATCAGAGAATACCTTTTCTTTAACTGTGGAAATATCAAGAAAATCAGCAATTTTTCGCTCATGAATCAAAATTAATTCAGAAAAACTTTCCAATTCATTGCATAACAAAATTTTCTTTGTGATATCTGAAAATTCAGCAATCAATTCCGGAGACTTCTTTTTTGACTTGTAAAAGTTAATTCCTTCTCTGCTATCCTGCTTCTGATTTAAATGAATAAAAATCAGTTCATTTTTAAAGGAAGGGTTAAAATCTATCTTCTCGTATTTTATTTCAGGTTTATTACGGAAAAGCACTGCTGATTTTTCTTTTGCAACGGCAATATCATATCCACTCCCTCCAAGGCTTATAGTATTAAGGTGGAAGGGATCAATATCTGCCCACTCAGAAAGATTGTTCATTAAAGTAGAACTGCTTCCAAAACCGTAGTCTGCAGGAAACTGCAGGTTTGTTCTTAAATGGTAACTAAAGTTATTTTTGAATTTACTGTGAGAAAGCTGCTGAACATTCTTTAATGTCTTTACAATAAATTCAGCGCTTGATGGTATATTGGTTTCCAGGATCTGCCATTCTTTGTAATCGATGACAGCCGTTAACCATAGTGTATTTTGATGATATGCTTCCCAGAAGATAAGGGATTTTTCATCGTTTCTTTCTTCAAAAAAAAACTCTTGTCCCAGCTTGGTTGGCACCGCTAAGACAAGAGCTCCGTCGATTGCGAAATATTCTGAAGTAAGCATAAGCTTGCCCGGTGAAAATATCGCGTTCATATTTTTTTATTAGATTGCAGAAGCAACTTCTACTGATCCGTCAATTTTTTTGATCAATCCCTGCAGGGTTTTTCCCGGTCCTACTTCAATGAAGTTTGAGCCACCATCCTTAATCATATTCTGAACAGACTGCGTCCATTTTACGGGACCTGTAAGCTGAGCGATCAAATTCTGCTTGATCTCATCAGGATTGGTTACTGCTGTAGTCGTGATATTCTGATATACAGGAATAGTTGCTTTTCTGAACTTTGTTTTCTCAATAGCTGCTGCCAGTCTTTCTTGTGCCGGCTGCATCAATGGTGAATGGAAAGCTCCGTTTACAGGTAACAATAGTGCTCTTTTAGCTCCGGCTTCTTTCAATTTTGCACAAGCCTCTTCTACTGCCAGTGTTTCTCCTGAGATTACCAATTGCCCCGGGCAGTTATAGTTAGCAGGAACTACGATTCCACTAATCTGAGCACAGATTTCTTCTACTTTAGCATCTTCCAATCCTAAAATAGCGGCCATAGAACTTGGATTTGCGTCACAAGCCTCCTGCATTGCTTTAGCTCTTTCGGATACTAATTTCAGTCCATCATCAAAAGATAGAACGCCATTTGCTACCAATGCAGAGAATTCCCCTAAAGAGTGTCCTGCTACCATTTCAGCTCCTAAACCGTTTACTGCTTTTAATGCTGCTACTGAATGTATAAATATTGAAGGCTGGGTAACCTCTGTTTTTTTAAGATCAGCATCCTCTCCGCTAAACATAATGGAAAGAATATCAAAACCTAAAATTTCATTGGCAGATTCCATCAGATCTTTAATATCTTTTCTAGAATCATACAGTTCTTTTCCCATTCCTACGAACTGAGAACCCTGCCCTGGAAATACAAGTGCTTTCATGTATTGAATTAAATATTATGCAAATATAACTATAATGTTAAGAATATTCTTTGAAAAAGCTATAAATGATTTAAGGTACTAATCTAATTACTCTGTAACCGGTATTCACATAAGCTCCGTTAGCTTTTGATTTTACAAACTCAAATTTTGTTGCAAGCTGAGTCTGCACTTTATTCATCTGCTTAAAGATTTCGCCTTTTTTATTTTCTCTGGTCAGCATATCATTGACTACATCAAATCCTACTATTGCATATTTAGGAGGTGTTTTGCAGTATTTGCTCTTATATGCCGCCAAGATTTCTTTTTCAAAGTTACCATCAGTATTGATTTTTCTATCCATCAGATAAACCAAACTTGCCTGGCTCAAATCATCTACTCTCTTTTCGAAAACCGGAGAATAGAACATACTGAAAGCTTTCACCCCCTGTACTTCTTTCGAAAGTGCAATTATTTTTGTAGCAAAAGCATCTCCAGCGTTATTGTCATCATTCGCAAGAATGGCAATTACCGGTGCAGACTGTCCCGTCATCATATTTTGGTCCAGCTGAATATCAGCCGGAGAATTAACGATTACAACATCAGCATTTTTCACTGCTTTTTCAAGACCAGCTTTGATGTAATTGGCGTTTTCTTTCTTAGCGTCTGCCACTACATATATTTTCTGGTTAGAATAGATTCCTTTTACTTCTTCTACGATCTTATCAGCATAGGTCTGATTGTTCGTTTCAACGATGATAAGATTATTATAGTTATATAATTCCGGAGTGTTGGCAAATGGTGCTACAACCGGGATTTTTTGATTTTTTGTAAAGTCCAGAACGTCTATGACGTTGGATTTGAAGAATGGACCGATAATCAAATCTGTATTATCTGGATTAATCTGGGTTAAAGAACTTTTGAAAGATGCTTCATTTCCAGAGTCAACAATCTTGATATCCAATTTTTGCCCGCCTCTTGCATTTCTTTCGATAGCAAGTTTAGCACCGGTCAAGAAGTCAAGTGCCATTGCTCTGTACTGTGTTTCGTTCGTACTATATCCAAATGGTAGCATAAGTACTACGCTTAAGGCATCTCCGTTTTTCTTACTATATGCCGGATCCTGCTTTTTGATTTTTAAAACCATTCCGGTTTTCAAACCATGTGAAAGGTCCGGGTTAAGAGCAATCAGTTCATCGATTGAAATACCAAATCTGTTAACAATAGAGAAAACGGTATCTCCCTGCTGAACAGTATACGTTACGTAATCATCCCCCACAACTACATTGGAAGAAGTAGATGATTTGTCGCTTCCTGAATCCATTTTTGCTTTTGGATTTACAGCAGGCACATCAGTAGGGGTAACGGTCTCAGTATTTGATTTTTTTATTCTGATGGAATCTCCAGGCTTTAATCCTTTCTCTTCCAAACCTGGGTTTAAAGTGTAAAGATCCTGTTGGCTGATTCCAAACTGTTTTGTAATTCTGTAGTAATTATCTTTAGCCTGGATCACATAAGTTTCTCCTTCTACAGCAGGGGTAGCTGCTACAACTTTCTCAACGGGAACCTCTACAGGTTTTTCTGTTGCTACAGGCTGCTGGCTGCCTCCGAATTTTTTGATACTTGCAAGAGGTAGTGTAATCTCATCCCCGATTTTCATATGAGTATCCAATTCAGGATTCAGTTTTCTCAGATCGGTTTCAGAAATTCGGTATTGCTTGGTAATTCCGTAGATCGTTTGTTTTGGCTGCAAAACAATTTTACCAACGGAAGCATTGGGAGTTGCCTTTTCAGCAACAACTGTTTTTGTAACTACAGGAGTAACTGCTTTATCTGATTTTACAGTTAAAACATCTCCAATAGCCAGCTTACCATCTTTATGCTTTGGGTTTAGCTTCAGCAATTCATCTACAGTTATTCCATACTTTTTTGCAATGTTGTAAGGGTTATCACCTTGTACAACCGTATGTGATTTCTGGGCTGAAACTCCCAAAACCATAAATAAACTGGATAGAATAAAAAACCTCTTTATCATATTCGATAATTATAATTTACAAAAATACTTCTTTAAAATTAAATGGCAACAATTATTAGTTTGGAATCTTGAACCACCATTTCTTCGAAACAATTTTCAAGCCACGAATAACCATAGTCTGAAAAGAACACACTAAAATTATAGACTCTTTCCTGCCATGTTTTCCCGGGATGAACATCTAAAAACAGATTTTCAAGTCTTTCCAACAATTCAATCTGTTTTATTTTTTCGGCATGAAGCAAACGCTTTTTCATTCTTTTGAATGATTTCAGCTGTCTCACTTCTTCTGCTTTCACCATATTTCCAAAAGATTTCTCAGTAGTTTCTGCAGAAGTTTTTAGCTCTTCAAAATTATGCATCAGCAACTCCTCTTTCTCATCCAATAATTTCAAAATGGTATTATCTTCTAAAATTTTATGATTGGTAAGTACTGTGAAATTCTGAAAAAAGTCTTCTATTTTAAGATCCAGCTTTTCAATTTTCCCAAGTGTTTTCTCTTTTAAGAAAAGCATAGAATTCCTTGGAATGAGGATAGGAAAAGGAATATTAATGGTTGAAAAGTAATCTTTAAGTTCCAGCCAATACATGATTTCTGCATTTCCTCCAATGTAAGCAAGATTTGGAAGTACCCTTTCCTGATATACCGGACGCATTAATGCATTAGGACTGAATTTTTCAGGATGATTTTCCAGTTCAGACAATATCTCCTCTTCTGTAAACTGAATATTCTTATCTACAATGATATATTTCTGACCATTAAATTCAATTCTGTCTCTGGTATCGGAAAGATAGAAAAGATTAATTTCCCTGGGGTTCACCTGAACCTTTCCATATTTTTCGGTCAGAAAATCTACTTTAGCTTTAGATTGTTTTTCTAAACTGAAATGAAGAAGTTCATCTTTAAAAACTCCTTTGATCTGATTTTTCAGTTCTTTGGAATCACCATCTAATATCAATAGACCAAATTCAGAAAAGAGACGGTTTACAAGAATTTTAATAGCCTGTGTTAAAGTATTTCCCGGTTTATAGGCCTCCTTCATCATCAGGATCAATTCGGTTCCGAAAACAGAATCTTTAAATTCTTTTTCAAATTCGGAAATAAAATAGATATCGCTGATTTCTATTCTCCCCACCGGGCCTCCTGATTTTTCGTTGGTCTCGTAGTAATTGTTCTCTGTTTTAAAATGATTGATCTCGGCAAAGTCATGATCCTCCGATGCCATCCAATATACTGGAACGAAATTAAAATCCGGAAAATTTTCTTTTAGATAGGTACAGGTTTTTATTGTCTGAAGAATTTTATAGACAAAGAATACCGGTCCCGAAAACAGATTCAGCTGATGCCCTGTTGTAATGGTAAACGTATCCGGCAGTTTAAGGTATTCCAGATTTTCTTTCTGTTTTGAGGACAGCTTAATATCCGAAAGCTGCTTTTCAAATACATCAAATAAAACGGTTCTCTGTTCAGGTGAAAAGGAGTTTTGTTTTTGATGTATCTGCTGGCTGAAGTTATCTAAAGAAAATGTTTTATTTTCAAAACCCTCAATTTTTTGGTTCAAAAAATCTTTTACCAATTGAGGTATGCTTGCTATATCGTTAAATGATAATTTATTAATTGTTTTCAACTTGTACAGTTTTTAGTTGAACATATACCATACAATACCAATATTGAGTCTGAAATCATATACCGGGTAGTGTGGAAATGCATACGCTTTGTTATTAGAAATAAAGGTCCCTATCTGCTGTCCTTCTATAAAGAAGAACATTTTCTTCACTTTCATATTGATATAAAGGTCCGCAATAGGCTGCCCCCCGATTGAAAATGAGTTTGAATCGGGAAGAATATATTCATTGAGAACAGGAAGATAATCTCTTGATGCAAATTTAGAGAAGTAATACACTTTAAGTCCTGCCTGAATTTCTGCAGCTTTTTTGAATGCCTGTGTCTGATAGAAGAAGTTGGCTCTACCAATAAATCCCGGCATAGGAAGCAGATCTTTATTTGTCAATGCATTTTGGAAATGCAGTCTTGTATTTAAGTGAAATTTACCATAGCTAAATGTAGCATCACCTCCGATCTGAGAAATATTCAAAGAGTTATCACTCTGTTTCGGATTCCCATTACTATCAAAATAAGTATAATTATCAATTCTGAAATAGTTGGCAAAGATCTCTGTTTTAAACCATTTTAAATTGATACTTCCTCCAAGTTCCATTACGGACTGATTTTTTGCATTTTCAAGATAATAGTTGAATTTATTATATACAGAAGTATTTAGCAAATAATTGAATGATGGATAAGCACTTTGAAAATTAACCTTAGCATTTACAAAATAATCTTTTATAGGCTCAAATTTTAAGTTGTTTGTTGTTCTAAGATAGCTTTTAAACTGACTTCCGTTTGAAAATTCTAAAAATGAATTTAACTGAATTTTATCCAAAAGCTTTACCTGTAAATTTCCAACAGCTCCAATTCTGTTTTCTTTAAGTTCGCCAGGAAAAGGAACTCCGTTCAACGCAACGACATCTCTTATTCCAAGTTTGATGATCTGATAACGTACTCCAGCATCAAGCTTAAATTTTTCGTTATTAAAAATCAAACTTACCGTATTGCTTAAGTTTTCAGAATATTTTTTTGTTGTCAGCGGAAAGCCATTCACTAACTCTGTTGCATCCTTGTACCAATAAGTTTCTAATGCACCCTGGTTATAATAGTATTTATTTCCCTGGTGAAAAATGGTATGTCTGATGCTGAAAGGAAATTTTGCTGAATTAAATGGTGTGAACTGCTGACTCAGATAATATCTTCTGTAAGAAAACTGGGAACTACTCGAAGCTAAGTTTACCTGAGCATTCTGTCTGTTTTTATAGTTGCTGTCCCCGTTCTGAAAAAGATTATCTTCAGTGATCCCCCCACTTTCCTGGTTATTTACATTTTGATGTAAATAATGGGCAAAAAGTTCATAGTTTCCACTTTTCGAAGTATAGTGTCCTGAAAATATGGTATTATTATTTGCCGCTAATGAATTTCTGTAAAGTCCCTGAGAGCGGAGTCCCATATATTCAACAGAAAAGTTGAATCTTTTTCCAATGTTTTGAGTATAGGTAGAATTTAAAGCAGCTCCATTTCTCATTGCATTATGATAAACAAAAGTTGCCGTAGGTGTTTTTACGTCGTAATACTTTACATCATTAGCTCCAATGATCATATAAGATTTATTGGAAGGCAGTAAAGAAAGGTTTTCTTCTGCATTGACTTCAAAAACCAGGGGATTGAATCCCGAACCTATATTGGCCGGCTGAATTCTCCCGAAGTTGTCCCGGTTATTATATTGAGAAAAGATGTTGGTCTTATCAAAAGTCATTACCGTATCATACACTTTCTTTTCTGAAAACTGAGTTTGGAATTGATAATCGTTGATGGTAGGTTTGAAAATTTTCAGGGAATCTTTCTTCCCCGAGTCTATTACTAGTGTATCTTCTTTTTTTTGCAGAGGCTTCCTGGCACCTGCTTTGTCCACGATCTGGGCCTTGGCCACGAAACTAAAAAAAGAAAGTATGAAAAGGATGTACTTCATTATTCATTATTGTACAGCAAAAATAAGAAATAATAGCAAATAAAAACCCCTGCTCAGAGCAGGGGTTGTATATAATATGATTATTGTTAATTAATAACCAGGGTTTTGCTGAGCATTCGGGTTAGCCGAAGTCTCTTGCACAGGGATAGGTAAAGTATACTTATAACTATCATTTGGCAGATTAAGAACAGGAAGCGTGATAAAATCATCTTTAATGTTTCTATCCATCGTTACACCTGCTACTGTTGCAAGTCTTTTTAAATCTATATAACGGTGTCCTTCTAAAGCTAATTCAATTCTACGCTCTTTCAAAATATCAGCATAAGCAGATTGAGCATTAGCATAAGTAGGAGTTGTTGCTGTTCCTAAATAATTTCTAGCTGCTCTCACTTGCTGAATTAATCCCTGAGCTGTAGATAAGTTACCAGCCGCTGTTTCAGCTTCGGCCAAGATAAAGTACATTTCTGATAATCTAAATACTTTTAAATCATTTCTTGTCGCTGTACTTGTTTTACCTGGATACTTATCAATTACTAATCTATCGGCTTTAGAATCAACATTCATATAATTTGTATTGATAACAGATGTTGGATCTATATAATTGTATCTTCTAATATCTCCTTTGTCTGGCTGCCCTGTAGGAGTATAAATTAAATTAAATAAATTTCTGCCTAAGAACCACATTGGTACTCCACTTACAGTAGATTGGTTAGTATTCCATCTTGTTCCGATACTTCCACCTGCTCCTAATGGAAGTCTGTTTAGAGAGAAAATAATCTCCCCTCTTGCAGAATCATTCCACATATTTCTGTATGGGTTAAAAGAAGATGCTGTACCATAAAATGCTGTATTCCAAGCTGGATTACCTACAGGTTGAAATCCTAAAGCAGGATTATTAGGGTCAATGAGAATAGAGCCAGGTGTTGCTACAGTAAGGCTCAAACCAGAATTTGAAATAACATCTTGAGCATATTGTTTTGCCAATGCTGTATTTCCTCTATATATATTGAAACGAGCAGTAAGAGCATTAACGAAATTTTTATCTACATAATACCTAGCAGCATTAGATGAAGATGAAGTTAATATACCTCTTGCGTAATCTAAGTCTGAATTGATAAAGTCATAAACATCCTGATTCTTTACTCTAGGCAATTTAGCATCTGTAGAAGGCACATCTTTAACAAGAAGAACCCCTAAAGCACCAGGATCCTTCATGTTGGTAGAAAAATAAGCCTCCAGCTGAACATAACAAAATGCTCTGATTGCTCTCGCTTGTGCAAGGATATTATTATATGTAGCTGTTTCCGCAGCACCATTAGGAGTAATACTTTTCGCTCCTTCCAACAATCTGTTAATTCTGTTAATAACTTTATAGTTATTAAGCCAGATTCCGTCAGTTGAGGTAGTACTGATAGTACCTCCTCCAACAGCTGAAGTAGATGGATCTAGAAAGAACCTGTGTAAATCATACTCCTGACCTCCACTACCACTACCCGGTTTTACCTCATCAGTAAAAACAGCAGTAAAATATATTTCATCTATTGGATCAAATATTGCATAAACTGATCCATTTAAAGCTTCACTTAAATTTGATACATTCGTAAACACTTCTTCAGGCTTTAATTCTCCTGCTTGTTTAATATCAAGAGCATCTTGGCAACTGTTCAAAGCAAATCCTGTTGCTGATAAAGTTGCTAAAATTAAAACTGTATTTATAATTCTTTTCATAATTCTTTTTTATTAAAAATCAACATTTAACCCAACTGACACCGTTTTAGGGTTCGGATATACGTTTAACGAATAAGTAGTAACCGGCTCTGGGTCAAAACCTTTCCAGCTGCTCCATGTATAGATGTTTTCAGCCTGAACGAACACTTTAATTCCCTTAACTGGTAATTTTCCTAACTGTTCTTTAGTGAATGAATATCCTAAAGAAATATTTTTAAGTCTTATGAAATCTGATTTATACAAGAATCTGTCTGACGACCCATCTAAAGTAGCGTTGGTAGCATCTAAGTTCGGAACGTTAGATCCTGTATTCTGTGGAGTCCAAGCATTTAATAAATCTGCAGATACGTTGATATTACTAGCTGCATAATCAGGATTCATTACCCAAGAGTGTAAGTTATCATAGATATATCCTCCTTGCTGGAATGAGAATAGAGTATCCAAGAACCATCCTTTATACTGGAAGTTAAATCCAAAACCACCGGTAAATTTAGCATACGGAGATTTTCCAGTTAAGATTCTATCTGCAGATGTTACGTTTTCTGTAGTATTTCCGTTTTTGTCAACAAATAGTAAGTTACCATTTGCTGAATTTACACCGGCATAGTGATACAACTGATATTGACTAATAGGTCCTCCAACAGCATTAACGACATCTCCTGCAAGATCCTCATTACTCATTGAAACAATTTTGTTAGAATTGTATGCACCGTTAACAAAGATTGATAACTTCAGGTTTTCATTTTTAATTGCATTAAATCTGATTAAACCTTCAACCCCTTTATTATCAAGAACCCCGTTATTCCCTCTAATACCATAAGTTCCGGTAGCTGCAGAGAATTGTAAAGTGTTATACATTCTGGATGTTCTTTTTTGATAGTAATCAAAACTACCTTCTACAATACCTTTATAGTTAAAATCTAAACCAATATCTGTCTGTTTTACCTGCTCCCATTTTAAGTATGGGTTTGATAAGTTAACAAAGTTATATCCCATTAAGTTCTGGTATCCTGAAATTCCTGAGTATAAATCAAGGAAGTTGTTTGGAAGTAACGCTAATGGGTTAGCATTATTAGTTGCAATTCCTAAGTTCTGGTTACCTGTTGTACCAATGGAAGCTCTTAACTTAAGTAATCTGAATCCAGAGTTGGCCATGAAATCTTCTTTATCGATATTCCATCTAACCGCAGCAGACCAGAAAGTCTCCCATCTGTTTGTAGGTAAGAAACGGTATGACCCATCTCTTCTTACAACTCCACTTATCCCATATTTATCTTTATAATCGTAATCTAACGTCCCGAAATAAGCTAATGTTCCCGCTGTTACTTTTGAAGCGCCAACAGTTGGTCTGTAAATATTTGGAGTATCCGGGTTAAAAGGAATATAACCTGTACCTGCTCCGAATTGCCATTGCAATGGGTTCAATCCATTTTGAGTTTGAGTATTAGTATTTACATGAGCTTTTATATAATCCATGTAAGCCGCTACTGAAAGCGTATGATCTCCAAATGTTTTGTTAAATGTAATGTTCGTAATACTGTTAAATGTTAAGTCCTGAGTTGTAGTAAAACTTTCTGACCCTCCGTATTTAGCACCTGAACTAGCAGCTACAGCTGTAGATAAATATCCCTGAGCACCTCTTGCAAAGATTCTTTCGTATTCTTTATACTCAATACCAGTTCTGTTACCAACAGTTAAATAATCAGTTATTTTATAGTTTACATTGGCATTAGCAGAAATACTTAATTCAGTAAATCTGTTTCTTACGCCTCCATTAATGTTGTCCTGAAGAACCCAGGGTCTGTAGGCTGCGCTATTCTGTCCGATAGCATTGAATAATTGCACCCCATTAGAATAAGGATTAGGAGCTAAATAAGTAGGTGAAATTACACTTCCAAATAATGGGTTTTGTATTACATTGTTAGAAACTCCTGAATTCTCCTCATCATCTAACTGATTTCTCTTAGAATATCCTAATCCTATAATAGTTCCGAAGGTTAACTTACCATCTTTAGATCTACCACTCAAGTTATTTCTCAATGTAAATCTCTTGAAATCAGTAGACTTTATAGTACCTTCACTATCTAAATATCCTAAAGATAAGAAATTATTAATATTTTCTCCACCACCAGTAATAGACAAGTTATGTTGCTGGGAAATACCTACCTGAGTAAATTGTTTTCTCCAGTCTGTGTCTGTCGACCAATTATCAATGTCTTGTTGAGACAAACCGACATCAGCTGCATAACCTCCATCATAATTTTTTTGTATTTGTAACAACTGCTTAGCATTAGACATGTTGTACTGTGTCTTAGGTATCATGGAGAAAGATGTCAATGCATCATAAGAAACCTTTAATCCAGAATTAAATTTCCCTCCTTTTGTTGTAATTACAACAACCCCATTAGCTGCTCTGTTACCATAGATGGCAGTTGCCTGAGCATCTTTCAGAATACTGAATGTATCAATATCATAAGAGTTTAGGTTTCTAAACTGAGATCCAGATGTGATGACACCATCTACTACATATAATGGATCTCTAGAACCATTTAATGAACTCAAACCTCTAATAAGGATATTGAATTTACCAGAACCCGGAGAACCAGATGCTGAGTTAACTACAATACCAGGAGCTGTACCCTGAATTGAGTTCAAAACAGAAATATTTGGTCTGTTTTCTAACGTTTCAGAACCAACTGTCACTGAAGCAGTTGTAGATTTTGCCTTTGTAGCTGTCTTACTATACCCTAAAACAACTACCTCCTCAATTTTCGTCTCCTTGTCCTTTTTGTCCTTAGAGCCATTTTCCTGAGCAAACACAGCCTGGCCTGTAAAAAACAAAACACCAGCTGTTAATACACGTAGTTTAACATTCATATTAACAAATTTTAATATATTTTAGGGGCAAATATGTTAATAAATATTAATACTAGCAAATTTTTCATTTACATCTTACTCTTTAATATTCACAATATACCAGGTTTAACATTGAATATATAACATATTTCGTAATTTATCATGTAAATTATTCTTTAAAATTTAAAATAAAATCCAAAAATTCAATCTTTTAACGTTTTATAGTCAACTTAAAAAAAATTATTTATAATAAATCTAAATTACAATAGTGCTAATTTTCAGCCTTCTAACAACTTTATAGAAGAAAATATATTTTTAAGGCAAGATCATAATATTTTATTCATTAATTTCAAAAAAATCACTTTCTTTACAAACAAAAAAGAATATATGCTATATTCTTATAAAATAGTGTATTAACATATTACTTAAAAAAACAAAAATTTCATAAATTTAAAGCATGAAAAAAACGATTTTAACCACATTAATTCTCGCTGGCCTTAACTTCAGCTTTGGCCAACAGACCCTTTCTATAAACGGTGCTACAGGCGCACAATCCGTATTTGATGGAATCAAGTCTACAACAGGTAAGACTTTGAAATATGATGAAATTCCAGGAGCTTCTCCATATCTTACTAAAGAATTTTCTAACGCTAAGGTGGCTGCTAACTATGAACAGGTTCCGGTACGTTATAACAGCTATAGTGATGAAGTGGAGTTCAAGAAAAACAACGAAATTCAGGTTCTTCCTAAGACTGCAGACTTTTCAAGAATTGAAATTTCCTCTCCTAAACAAACAATCGTACTTCTTCAGACCTCTGACGATTTAAGCGGTTATTTTTTAGAACTAGTTAATGGCAAAAACAGTTTGTATAAAAAAGTAAAAACCAAATTCACTGATCTTGTTCCGGCAGCTAATTCTTACGCTAGTGACAGACCGGCAAATTTCAGGGCTTTAGATCCTGCATATTATATAAAAACAGACAAAGGTTTTATAAAGAAACCTCGAAATCAGAAAGAAATCATCGAGCAGTTTCCCCATAAAAAAGAAGCTTTAAACACTTTCTTTAAGTCTAATAAAATCAAGTTTGATAAAGATGAAGACTTGATAAAACTGGTCACTTTCTTAAACCAGGATTAGGCAATCAACATCCTAGTGAAATAGAAAAATTATTACAAATAAAACAGCCGTCTCATTGAGACGGCTGTTTCTATTTTATCTGAAAGAATTATTTCAGTTTTTTCTTAACGGCTACTTCTTCGTAAACTTCAAGAATATCACCGACTTCGATATCATTATACCCTTTCAGGTTCAGACCACATTCGTAACCTTTTGTTACTTCCTTCACATCATCTTTGAAACGCTTCAAGCTTTCAAGCTCTCCGTCAAATTTCACGATTCCATCTCTCAATACTCTTACTTTAGAGTTTCTGGCCACTTTTCCTGAAAGAACCATACATCCAGCAATTGTTCCGACTTTAGAGATCTTAAATACCTCTCTTATCTCGACATTACCGATTACCTGTTCTTTAATTTCAGGAGAAAGCATCCCTTCCATAGCTTCTTTCACCTCTTCAATAGCAGCATAGATTACAGAATAGTTTCGGATTTCAATTTCTTCTCTGTCTGCAAGATCTTTAGCGTTAGCACCGGCTCTTACGTTAAATCCGATGATAATAGCATCTGAAGCAGCAGCTAAGTTAACGTCAGATTCAGTAATCTGTCCTACTCCTTTGTGAAGAATATTAACGTTAATTTCAGCAGTAGATAACCTTTGCAACTGATCGGATAGTGCTTCCACTGATCCATCCACGTCACCTTTTAAGATAATATTCAATTCTTTGAAATCACCTAAAGCAATTCTTCTACCTAATTCTTCAAGTGTCGTATGTTTCTTAGTTCTGATTGAAAGTTCTCTCTGAAGCTGCTCTCTCTTATTAGCGATAGTCTTAGCTTCACTTTCATCTTCATATACTTTAAACTTATCACCGGCTGTAGGAGCACCGTCCAATCCTAAAATAGTTACAGGAATAGATGGACCAGCTTCTGTAAGGTTTCTTCCTCTTTCATCAAGCATCGCTTTTACCTTACCGTGGTTTTTACCTGCCACTACATAATCTCCCACTTTTAAAGTTCCTGTCTGTACCAACATTGTTGCTACGTATCCTCTTCCTTTATCCAGTGAAGCTTCAATAACAACACCTTGAGCATTTCTATTAGGATTAGCTTTTAAATCAAGCATTTCTGCCTGAAGTAATACCTTTTCTAATAGAATATCCATATTGTTACCAAATTTTGCAGAAATTTCCTGCGCCTGTACATTCCCTCCCCATTCTTCTACCAGAATATTCATTCCGGAAAGCTGCTGTCTAACATTATCAGGGTTTGCACTCGGTCTATCTACCTTGTTTAATGCAATAATCATTGGTACACCAGCAGCCTGTGCGTGAGAAATAGCTTCTCTCGTCTGAGGCATCACATCATCATCGGCAGCAATTACGATAATTGCAATATCCGTGATCTGAGCACCTCTGGCTCTCATCGCTGTAAACGCTTCGTGACCCGGAGTATCTAAGAATGTAATTCTTTGTCCGTTTTCAAGTTTCACGTTGTAAGCACCAATATGCTGTGTAATTCCTCCAGATTCACCGGCAATTACATTTGTTTTTCTAATGTAGTCAAGTAATGAAGTCTTACCGTGGTCAACGTGTCCCATTACTGTTACAATTGGAGCTCTTGACATTAGATCTTCTTCAGAATCTATAATTTCTTCACTATCACTTTCTTCCAGATCAGCATCTGAGAATTCAATTTTATAACCGAATTCGTCAGCAACCAATAATAAAGTATCAGCTTCAAGTCTCTGGTTCATCGTAACCATTACACCTAGTGAGAAACAAGCAGAGATTACTTCAGTTGGGGAAACATTCATCAAACTCGCCAATTCACCTACTGTGATAAATTCCGTTACTTTAAGAGTTCTGTCTTGTGCTTCTAGCTCTTGCTGACGCTCATCCTGTTCTCTTCTGTATGTTCTTTTATCTTTTCTGTGTTTTGCAGATTTAGACTTCCCTCCTTTGTTAGTAAGCTTCTCTAATGTTTCTTTGATCTGGTTTTTAACTTGTTCGTCAGTCAGTTCAACTGGCATAACTCGCTGTCCGGGTCTGTTATTCGGGGCACCTTTTTTGAATCCTCCACCTTGACCACCTGGGCGGTTCTGATTATTGTTATTTCCAAAACGGTTTCCTCCCGGACCTCCCTGACCTTGAGGTCTGTTTCCTGGACCACCCTGACCATTTTGGCCCTGACGGTTACCACCTTGTCCACCGTTGTTATTCTGACGGTTTCCCTGGCCCTGGCCTCCTTGGTTATTATTTCCTGAGTTTTGATTATTCCCCTGACCTTGTTGGTTATTCGGGCCACCTGGTTTTTCAATTCTCTTTCTTTTCTTTTTCGCTCCAGAACCTGGTTTTGGTGCAAACTGAGTTAAGTCAATCTTTTCTCCAACGATCTTAGGACCATCTAGTTTTTGATAAACTGTTTCAATTTTTTGTGGTTCTTGAGACTCAGGAGCAGCTTCTACTTTAGGAGCTTCCACTTTTTTCTCTTCTACAACTACTGGTTTTGGAGTTTCTTTCACTGGTTCCACAGGTTTAACTTCTTCTTTTTTCTCCTCCATTTTTGGTTTGTCTTTTTTCACAGGTCTGTTTCTAGATTCTATTTGAGACAAATCAATTTTATCCAAAACTTTAAATTCCTGCTTTTCAGGGGCTGCTTTAACTTCCGGCTGTTCTTCTTTCACGATTTCTTCTTTCTTTTCCTCAACCGGTGTCGCAACAGGAGCCACAGGAACTGCAGGAGCTTCCTCAACTTCAGGCTTCTTAGGCTCTAGATCTATTTTACCTAAAATTTTAGTCTCTGGTTTATTTGCTTTAGCTCTTATCACTTCAGGGGTTTTCTTTTCTTCAATTTCCAGTTTTTCTTCCGGAACTTTAGTGATCACCACCTCATGGGAAGCCTTTCGTTGTTCGCCATCTTTAGCAAACTCAGCTTCCAATGCAGAATATGCCGATTCTTCCAATTGAGCGTTAGGATTGCTTTCAACCACGAAACCCCTTGACTGTAAAAATTCTACTAATCTGGACATCGAAATATTGAATTCCTTAACCGCTTTATTTAATCTAATTTTTGGCATCTATATTATTTACTGTTTTTTAATTTTTAAAATTAAAGTATTTCCTTTTTACTGTTTATTAAAATTTATTAAAATCTTAATCTTCAAATTCTTCTCTCAGAACACGTTTAACCTCTTCAATTGTTTCTTCTTCAAGGTCTACCATATTTAAAAGACTTTCAGTTTCTTTATCCAATACTGATTTTGCAGTCGTAAGTCCTACTTTCTTAAACTCATCCAAAATCCACTGCTCAATGTCGTCGTTGAATTCTCTCAATTCAACATCGTCATCCTCGCTGGACTCTCTGTATACATCAATCTCATATCCTGTCAACCAAGAAGCCAGTCTGATATTTTGACCTTGTTTTCCGATTACTTTAGAAATTTCTTCAACCGGAGTATATACCAATGCATAATTGGTCTCCTCATTGATCTCAATCTTGTTAACCGTAACATTTCCTAACGCTCTCTTCACCAAAATCTCAGGGTTTTTAGACCACTGAATAACATCGATGTTTTCATTTTTCAACTCTCTTACAACGCCATGAATTCTGGATCCTTTCACTCCAACACAAGCTCCTACCGGATCAATTCTGTCATCATAAGCATCTACTGCAATCTTCGCCTTCTCCCCAGGAATTCTTACTACCTTTTTCAGGATAATAGTTCCGTCCTGGATTTCAGGAATTTCCAACTCAAGTAACTTTTCAAGAAACTTAGGTGCAGTTCTGGAAATAATAATCTGTGGTTTTGAACCTTTAAAATCTACTGTCTCAACAATAGCTCTGATATTCTCACCCTTTTTAAAGAAATCGGATGGGATCTGGTTTTCTTTTGGTAAAATAAATTCATTCCCTTCATCATCCAACAAAATCACGTGCTTGTGACGGATATGGTGAATTTCCCCAACAACTATTTCTCCAATTTTATCTCTAAACTGTTCATACAGCATTGCATTATTATGCTCCTGAAGTTTTGTAGCCAGAATCTGCTTCAGTGTAAGAATATTTCTTCTTCCCAACTGAGCCACAGGAATTTCCATTGTAAAATCCTCACCTACTTCAAATGTAGAGTCAATCTTCTTTGCTTCAGAAATTTCAATTTCCAAATCATCATCTTCAGACATCTCATCTTCTACAATTGTTTTATTCAAAAATATCTGAAAATCTCCTTTATCTGGGTTCACAATCACGTCAAAGTGGTCATCTGAATCAAATCTTTTTCTCAAAAGTGTCTTCAGTGAATCCTCAATAATTGCCATAAGATCAATTTTACTGATCCCCTTTTCGTCTTTAAAATCACCAAAGGATTCAATCAACGCTATATTATCCATCTATTCTTTTTTCTTTTTAAAATTTAATTACTACTAATGCTTTTTTGATCTCGGAGTAAGGTATTTCTTTCTCCTCCTCTGCATCTACCTTGCCTTTACCGATATCTTTCGGCTTACGGTAACGTAGAATAAGGGTGATCTTCTCTTCATCTACTTTTGACAATTCTCCTTCAATTTTAGAAGAATCCTCCAGCATCACTTCAATTTCTCTTCCAATGTTTTTACCAAACTGTCTTGGAGTAACCAAAGGCTCACTTAATCCTGCAGACATCACCTGCAGACTAAAGTCATGTTCTTCACGATCCATATTGAACTCTATTGCACGGCTTGCATCAAGGCAATCCTGCAAAGAAACTCCATTGTCTCCATCTAAAATCACTGTAATATCATCCCCTGCAGAGATCTTAAGATCAATAAGAAACAGATCTTGTCTTGTCTCAAGGAATTCATTTAATAATTCTTCAATTCTTTTTCTAAACTCCATACGTTCTTTTATCTTGATTTACAGTACGAAAAAAGGCTTTCTTTCGAAGCCTTCCCATTTTTCCCGTAAATCCAATGCAAATATACGCCTTTTTTCTAAAAAAGCAAAATAATCTTATTATCAAGCAAATAGCTTAAAATTCTTTTACGATAAATTAAAGAAGCAAGTGAAAGTATTTTTATTATTTTTGCTTCTAGAATTTAAAAACAAACATTTTGAATATAACGATTGTAGGAACAGGTTATGTAGGATTGGTTACAGGAACTACTCTGGCAGAACTTGGCAATTCAGTATACTGTGTTGATATTGATGAAAAAAAAGTAGAAGGTATGAAAAACGGCATTGTTCCCATCTATGAGCCGAACCTTGAAGAAATGTTTCTCAGAAACATCCAATCCGAAAGATTATTTTTCACCACCGACCTTAAACAGGCATTAGACAAAAGTGAAGTCATATATCTGGCGCTGCCTACTCCTCCCGGAGAAGACGGTTCTGCGGATTTATCCTATGTACTGCATGTTGCCAGCAATATTGGCGAAATGATGACAGAATACAAAGTCATTGTCAATAAAAGCACCGTACCTGTAGGAACTGCCGATAGGGTAAGAGAAACTATATCTTCAAAAACAGACATTCCTTTTGATGTAGTTTCAAATCCTGAATTTTTAAGAGAAGGTTTTGCGGTTGAAGATTCCATGAATCCATCAAGAGTGGTTGTAGGAGCAAGTGCTGAAAGAGCAAAGGACATTATGTCTAAAATCTATCAGCCCTTTACCAATACCGGCATCCCCATTATCTTTATGGATGAGAAGTCATCCGAACTTACAAAATATGCTGCGAACTCATTTCTTGCTGTAAAAATCACTTTCATGAATGAGATTGCCAATTACTGTGAAAAGGTGGGTGCAGATGTAGACAAAGTAAGACTGGGAATGGGTAGTGACGACAGAATCGGGCACCGGTTTTTATTCCCGGGTATCGGATATGGCGGAAGCTGTTTTCCTAAAGATGTGAAAGCATTGATAAAATCCGGAAAACAGGAAGATTTTAACTTCCAGATTCTGGAAGCAACAGAAAATGTAAATACCACTCAGAAAGTAATTTTAGTATCTGAAATTGAAAAATATTTTGGAGGCAACATTGAAGGAAAGAAAATCGCAATGTGGGGGCTTGCTTTCAAGGCCAATACAGATGACATAAGAGAAGCTTCATCATTGGACAATATCGCTCTTTTATTAGAGAAAGGAGCAAAAATCACAGCTTATGATGCCGTTGCAGAAAACAATGTTAAAAAATTCCTCGGAGACAAGATACAATACGCCAAGGGAATGTATGATGCGTTAGAAGATGCAGATGCACTATTCATCGCTACAGAATGGCCGGAGTTCAAAAATCCTAATTTTGAACTTATGGCTAAAAAAATGAAAAACAAAGTCATTTTTGACGGCAGAAATATGTATCCGCTGGAAATCCCTGAGCAAAACGGATTTTATTATAAAAGTATAGGAAGAAAGACCATTTTAAAATAACATAAATGAAAAATATTATTATTACTGGAGGAGCCGGATTCATCGGATCCCATGTTGTGAGAGAATTTGTAAAAAACAACCCGGATATCATGATCATCAATCTTGATGCTCTTACCTATGCCGGAAATCTGGAAAACCTGAAAGACATCGAAAATGAGCCTAATTATGTTTTCGAAAAAGCAGATATCACCCAACCGGAAGAACTTAGAAAAGTCTTTGAAAAATATAATCCGGATGCTGTAGTACATTTAGCTGCAGAAAGCCATGTGGACAGAAGCATCACAGACCCAATGGCATTTATCAACACCAATGTGAATGGAACAGCCAATCTCCTCAATCTTTGTAAAGAGTTCTGGATATTAAATCCGGACCACACCCACGGAAGATTCCCTGACGAAAAAAGAACCAACTTATTCTATCATGTTTCTACAGATGAAGTATACGGAAGCTTGGGAGAAACAGGATTCTTTTTAGAAACAACATCTTACGACCCTCAGTCTCCATACTCAGCTTCAAAAGCAGCTTCCGACCACTTGGTAAGAGCCTATGGAAACACATACGGCATGCCTTTCATTGTATCAAACTGTTCAAATAATTACGGACCTAATCACTTCCCTGAAAAGCTAATTCCTCTTTGTATTTCTAACATTATGAATGAAAGACCACTGCCAATCTATGGTGATGGAAAATATACGAGAGACTGGTTATTTGTAATCGATCACGCAAAGGGAATCCACCAAATTTTTAACGAAGCTAAAACAGGAGAAACTTATAACATTGGCGGTTTTAACGAATGGCAAAATATTGATCTGGTGAAAGAGTTGATCAAGCAGATGGATGCTAAGCTTGGAAAACCGGAAGGCTATTCTGAGAAACTCATCACTTTTGTAAAAGACAGACCTGGACATGACAAACGTTATGCTATCGATGCAACTAAGCTGAATCAGGATCTAGGATGGAAACCATCTGTAACTTTTGAAGAAGGATTAGGAAAAACAATTGACTGGTATCTGGAAAATAAAGAATGGCTGGAAAATGTAACAAGTGGTGATTATCAAAAATATTACACTTCACAATATGAATAACATTTCAAGCTTTGAATTAAATAAAATCCTAACACCCCGTTTTTACTTAATCTTCTCAGTTTTAACTATTATTTGTATAGTTTTAAATGTTGAAGTAATGGTAAATGATGACACTTTTGTCTATTTCAATTATGCTAAAAATTTTGTCAATGGGAATTATTTTGCATATGATTCGAGAAAAATCCCAAGTGAAGGTTTTACCAGTTTAATATATCTTTTACTTCTTATTCCTTTCGAATACATAAAGTTCCCTTTGCCAGTTGCAGGTTTTTTTATTAATTCTATTGCTCTTATCTTATCAGGATATTTTTTATTAAAAGCAGTAAACCTAAATACCAGTAAAAAAAGCAAAGGCGTTTTAGTTGCCATTACTTTTGTAAGTTTTTGCTTTATTGACAAAAATATCATGGGGATTATTGGATGGACTTTTGAGACCTTACTAAATTTGCTGTGCTTTTTAACAATGATCTATAGCTGCGCAAGAATAAAAATTTCTCAGAAAGGCACATTATTTCTATTTATTTCCTATTTTATATCTATTTTAATAAGGCCCGAAAATATTGTACTATTTTCTCCCTTTTTAATCTATGTATTCATGATTTTTGGAGATAAAAAGAAATACATAAGACATCTTATTTACTTTCTTGTAGGATTTACTGCATATCTTGTGATTAAATATTTAATATTTAGCGATATTTTCCCTACTGGTTTTTACCGAAAGGTAAGCACTACAGGGCTACTCAAAAAGGAAGGTATTCTCTATGTAAAAGACTTCCTGGTTGAATATAAATTTCATATCATAATTATTATTGCAGCAGCAATATTCATGAAAGTTTTGAAAAAGGATGAAAATTTCATTGATAAAAAAATAATAATTTCATCGGTTATTATTTGCCTTTTAACAATCCTTTTCTTCCTTAAAAGCAATCCGCTTATTGGCATCTATTTCCGCTATCTTATTAATGTTATTGGAATAATATACATTCTTCTGTCATTTAGTATTGTTCAAATATTTTCAAATAAAAAAGGCATCTTGATTGCGGCAATCGCCATACTACAAATCGGAAAAACCTCTGCCAATGTAAGAAATAACATATTTACATTTATCCCAGATACGGAGACAAAGATCAATCAACATAAATACATTCAAATAGGAAAATATTTCAACAAAAATATTAAAAATCCTGGCGAAATTTATTTTGCATTTGGTGATGCGGGCGCAATCCCTTATTCATTTGACTGTAAGTTCATTGATATGAATGGCCTTTCTGAACCCTATTTGGCAAGATTAGTGAAAATCAGGAACAGCCAGTTAAAAACACAACTTTACATAAATTATTTTGAAAAATACAAACCAGACATTATTGTCATTCTGAACGGCGAAGAAAATCATAAAAATCCGGCTTTATTACACGGACCATTACAACGGCCAGATGAATACCGTTCTTTTTTAAAGAATCTATCTGAAAACGGATATCTATATGGAGGAACAATTCAAGCTGCATACAAGCTGCATTTTGCCCTTAATAAGAATTCTAAAAACTTTGAAGAGCTGTCAAACGTTTTACAAAAATACAGCCAGTACGAGAATCTCTCAGATCATAATGGCAAATTTATTGTAAATTTTGACTCAGGAAACATCGAATTCAATAGTATAAACAAACATTTAAAATGAAAGGAATAATATTAGCCGGAGGTTCCGGAACAAGACTTTACCCTCTAACCATAGCAGTCAGTAAGCAATTAATGCCTGTTTATGATAAACCTATGATTTACTATCCACTATCTACGCTTCTTTTAGCCGGGATTAAGGATATCCTAATTATAACAACACCACACGATCAGGAAGGATTTATCAAGCTTTTGGGGGATGGCTCTCAGATAGGATGTAATATTGAATATGTTGTACAGCCAAGCCCGGATGGACTTGCCCAGGCATTTATTTTGGGAGATCAGTTTATTGGCAATGATTCTGCCGCTCTGGTTTTAGGTGATAATATTTTTTATGGTTCTGAAATGGGAACTTTACTGAAAAATAAAACCAATCCTGAAGGAGGGGTTGTATTTGCATACCATGTTGCCGATCCTGAAAGATATGGTGTTGTAGAATTCGACAAAGATCTAAAAGCGGTCTCTATTGAAGAAAAGCCACTGAATCCAAAATCAAATTACGCCGTTCCAGGTTTATACTTTTACGACAACAATGTAGTGGAGATTGCAAAAAACATTCAACCTTCTGCAAGGGGTGAATTAGAGATCACTGACATCAATAACGTCTATCTGAAAAATCAAAAACTGGAAGTCGCCGTTCTGGACAGAGGTACTGCATGGCTGGACACCGGAACCTTTGACTCTCTTCACGACGCTTCTGAATTTGTAAGTGTTATCGAAAAAAGACAAGGCTTCAAAATTGGCTGCATCGAAGAAATCGCATTCCGAAATAAGTTCATCAATGAAGAAAAACTGCTTGAAACCGCAGTGAAATACGGAAAAAGCGGCTACGGCGAATATTTAAAACAGCTTATCCGTAAATAATACAAACTTTACACATACTGCAAACTATTGGCTTTATGCCAATAGTTTTTGCTTATACCAACAAATATCAATATATTAGTTGTAATTTTTTAGTTTTATTTTAACAATAATTCATAAACTAGAAAAACAAGGTAAGAATTAATTATTTATAAATTTGCAAAAACTTACACAGATGAATGAACCACAACAAAAGTGGACAGAAACGATTGATGCAGATCATTCGTTATTTGACTTGAAGCTAAAGGAGGTCTGGAAATACAAAGATCTTGTCTATATGTTTGTCAAAAGAGATTTTGTTTCCAGCTTTAAACAAACTATCCTGGGCCCGGTATGGTTTTTTATCAATCCTATTTTAACAACTATTGTATATCTGGTAATTTTTGGCAGAATTGCCAAGTTACCCACTGACGGCGCTCCCCCTCTACTCTTTTATCTGGCAGGTGTTACTCTTTGGAATTATTTTTCCTCCTCATTACTGGCAACTTCCTCTACTTTTTCAGGAAACGCAGGAATATTCGGCAAGGTATACTTCCCAAGACTTGTCACTCCCCTATCGATTGTTATTTCCAATCTTATGCGGCTTGGTGTGCAGTTTCTTTTATTCATTATCGTATGGGGATATTATTTAAGTCAGGGGCAGATTCATGTTAACTGGTGGATTCTTGCAACTCCCTTTCTTATTTTACTGATGGCGCTTTTCTCATTAGGACTGGGAATGATATTTTCCGCTCTCACAACGAAATACAAAGATCTCAGTATGCTTCTGGGATTTGGTGTAAGTTTATATATGTATGCCACTCCTGTTATCTATCCTACTTCTGCTCTTAGAGGAATTTTTAAAGAGGTCGCTTTATATAATCCTTTAACCGGAATTTTTGAATGTTTTAAATATGCATGGTTGGGCGTTGGTGACTTCTCCCCGCTTATGCTGGGTATAAGCACTTTCATTATTCTTATCATTATGGCTGCAGGAATTGTCATTTTCAATAAGGTTGAAAAAACCTTTATGGATACTGTATAATTACTCCTTATTTAAAAATATAAATTGAAAAAATATGCTGGCTTTAAAAGCAGAAAATATATCTAAACAATACCGCCTGGGACAGGTCGGAACAGGTACTCTTTCTCATGACCTCAACAGATTCTGGTATAAAGTAAGAGGAAAAGAAGATCCTTATTTGAAAATTGGGGAAGCAAACGACAGAGCGACCAAAGGGGATTCTGAATACGTTTGGTCTCTCCGTGATATTAATTTTGAAATCGAAAAAGGTGATGCTGTAGGAATTATTGGAAGAAATGGTGCCGGAAAATCTACTCTGCTTAAGTTGTTGAGTAAGGTAACAAAACCTACTACAGGAAAAATATATACCAATGGTAGAATCGCTTCATTATTAGAAGTAGGTACCGGGTTTCACCCTGAGATGACAGGACGGGAAAATGTATTCTTAAATGGTGCCATATTAGGAATGACCCGTAAAGAAATCAAACGTAAATTTGATGAAATCGTAGCTTTTTCCGGAGTTGAAAGGTACATTGACACTCCAGTTAAAAGATATTCTTCAGGGATGTATGTCCGCTTAGCTTTTGCGGTAGCGGCTCACCTGGAATCTGAAATTCTTATTGTAGATGAGGTTTTAGCTGTAGGAGATGCTGAATTTCAAAAGAAATGTCTGGGGAAAATGAATGATGTAACAAAAGGTGAGGGAAGAACCATCCTTTTTGTGAGTCATAATATGGCCGCCGTTAAGCAACTCTGTACATCCGGTATTCTTTTAAAAAACGGACAGGTTGACCATCACGGAGACATTAACAGTGTATTGGAAAACTATATCATCAATGAACTTTCTCCTAATGTTGAGTTCAGCTATATTGAGGATATAAACAAAAAAGCCCAAATCCAAAAAGTCAGAATCTATAATAACAAATCTGTTGAAACTACAGAATTTGGACACAATGAAGATATTAATATTGATATAAGCTTCATCAATAGAAGGGTTACTTCTGGTATCAGAGTAAATATCGCTGTTTTGGACAAATTTGAAAACGTAATCTTTATCGCCAGAAAGGTATTTGATGGAAAAAACGAAAATAGTTTTACTATAAAGATAGAAGGTGAAAAGCTGATTCCCAACACTTATGTACTTTCAGTTGCTATAGATACTCCCTCGGTAGAATTGTATGATATAATAAAAGGAGGTGTACAACTTAATATCATAGAAACGGGGCATGAGAACTTTCTTGCCGGAGATACAGACAACGGAATCATTACCCCTCCTGTAATATGGATGTAAAAACAAATGAGTAAAAAAATATTAATTTTATCTACAGGTGACCTAAACGGCGCATATGAAGCAATGTATAAAGTTGCTCATATTTTAAAAAATATGGGGCATGAGGTTGTCATGTGCGTAAAGTATAAAACGAAAAATGAAGAATTCATTAAAGCTTACAGTCATCAATCTTCTGTTCCTGCGAATCCAGGGTTACTAAGAACTATAACGAATAAATTCAAAGCTAAGCTTACAACAGCTTCTTCCTCACAGGCAAAAAAAAATTTTAGTACTGACAGCAAATACTCTTTTTTAAGTAAAGATGAATTGTCAGAAAATATTAATGTTGAAAGTCTTATAAAAACAGTTGGTTTTACACCTAATTTTATTTTTACAGGAATGACCATTGACTTCCTCAACAGTACAGACTTGTTGAATATTTATAATGCCACCCAGGCAAAAATTTTCAACATTACAGTAGATATGAATCACTTTACCGGAGGATGTCATTTCTCCTGGGGGTGTGAAGGTTATATCAGAGGTTGTGATGAAAAATGTCCTGCTATTATAGAAGCTGACGAAAAAGTAATCGCAAAAAATAATTTTGACAGAAAATATGAAAATGCTCAAAAAGCTAATTTTCAGATTATTGCAGGTTCAGGATTAACATTCACACAGGCTCAGAATTCAAAGATCTATAAAGATCAGAAAACAATTCACAATATCAACAGCCTCATCGATACCAAGCTCCTTAATGATAAAAATAAGTCAATTGCTAAAAGAATTTTCTCTTTATCAGATGATTATTTTTATATTTTAACAGGAGCCCAAAATATGGAAGATCCCAGAAAAGGCTTTTCTTATTTACTTGATGCTCTGAAAATATTAGATAAAGAATTACCTATAGAATTAAAAGAAAAAATAGTCCTTCTGGTGGTTTCCAATACTGTAAATGAAGAGTTTGACCAGGTAACCTTTAAAAAACAAAAAATAGATTATATAAAAGATTATAGACTGCTGGCTTTATTATACCAGGCAGCTGATATTTTCATAAATTCATCTATCGAAGATTCCGGGCCCATGATGGTTTCGGAAGCATTAGCCTGTGGAACACCTGTTGTGGGATTTGATACGGGAGTTGTTACCAATATGGTAATTGACGACTATAACGGATATAAAGCTCCGGTAAAAGACAGCAGAAAATTAGCTGAAGGAATAAGAAAAATCTTTGAACTCAGTAAAGATTCCTATACTGTTTTCTCGAAAAACGCAGTCAGACAGGTTCAGGAATTTTCATCTTATGAATATGCTGAAAGAATTTTTTCAAAAATTTTAGAATAACAAATGATTAAAAATCTTTATAATAAAAAAATTTCAGGACTAGGACTTGCTGTATTCAGAATAGCTTATTCATTGATATTACTTTGTGGAGTGATGCAGTTCAACTATTTCAGACATCTGATTTTTGATAAAATACCATTCCTGGATCCTGCTGAAATAAATTTTGGAATCCCAATCAAGATCTGGATGACAGCCCTTGTTTTCATTATATTCGGGCTGTTTACAAGATTAGCAACCATCATCAACTATTTGATGACCATTATTCTTATCGGGAGTATTAACACCTATGAGTATCATATGTTTTACGCCTATCTCGGAATAAATTTCCTGATGCTGTTTCTACCTTTATCCCAAAATTTATCATTAGACCGTCTGATTCAAAAGCTCAAATATTCCAATACCCGCTTTAATTATGAACCTACCAAAAAGGTAAGCGTATTATGTTATCTTATTCCAGTTTTTATAGGCGTCGCATTTGTATATTTTGATTCAACATTTTACAAATTCTCCTCTTCTTACTGGACTAAAGGCTTAGGAGTATGGTATCCTACAAGCTTTCCTTTCACTAATTTTATTTCGATTCCAACTATTTTGGATCAGGAGTATCTGATGTTATTATTAGGATATCTTACCTTACTTTTTGAATCTGTATTTCTTTTTACTTTTTTCCGAAAAAAATGGCGCATCCCTCTACTTATCATTGGTCTGGGATTACATTTGGGAATAGTAATATGCTATCCAATCCCCTGGTTTGGATTTGGAATGTGTACAATATATTTATTAATGGTTCCCGTTTCATTTTGGGAAAAATTATTTGCCATAAACAAAAGAAAACCCCAGTTGTTTTTTTATTATGACGGAGAATGCCCTCTGTGTAATCGTACAAAAATCATTATTCAACATTTTGACATTGCCGGAAGGATAGATTTCAAAACCGTACAATATAATGCCGAACAGGAAGCATTACTAAAAAACATTCCCACTGATGATCTTCTGGATGACATTCATTCTATAAGAAATGGTAAAATATACAAAGGTTTAGATACTTACATCCAGGTTTTTGATTCTATAAACTATTTAAAACCCATAAGCTGGTTTTTGAGAATACCAGGAATTTATCACCTAGGAAAGCACGTATATAAGTTCATCGCTAAAAACAGAAATACGGAACGATGTACAGAGGAAAACTGTGGATATATTCCTCCTGTAATTCCTCAGGATGAAGACCATTTTAAAATTCTTCAAAATTACACTCTAAAAGACCTAAAAGTATCAGGAATTAAATTCGGACTTTATTTTATCATATTATTACAGATTATCGTCTCCTACAATTCTATTGGAAAAAAAGGAGGTTTTGAAAAAACTTCATTGGGTCATGTAATAAATAATATCTCAAATACTGTAGAACCTATAACCAAGACTTTTTTGGGAATTACCCATCATGGGGTATTTATGGACTACCACTTTAGTGAATACAATCATATTATTGCTGTTACCTGTGTAGACAAAAGCGGTAATGAAATCTGGTTACCAATTATTAATAAAGATGGGACACCGGGAAAATATCTTTATTATGGACCTACATGGGTCAAATGGTCATTCCGGGTTAACAACAATGAAATCAACCAGGATAATCTGAAGAAAGGAATACGTGATTTCACCGCTTTCTGGGCATACAGAAATAATATAGACTTAAATGATGCGAAGTTTATTATCAAACTTAAGAAAATAGATACCCCACCCTATCATTGGAAAAAAGGATTTCTTTCAGAGCAGATGGATAAGCCATGGGCAGATATAGGAGAAGCAATATGGAACAACAAAGAATTTTCTATTGATGTTCCTGAAGTTGAAACACTGTAATATTAATAGAACAAATTATTATCTTTCCAATTTATTAATCATGAAAAAAATTGCAATATTAGGAGCTAGTTATTTACAATTACCTTTAGTTCAGAAGGCGAAAGAAAACGGTTTGGAAGTACATTGCTTTGCCTGGGATGATGGAAAAGCAGTATGTAAAGAATATGCTGATTATTTTTATGATATTTCAGTTTTAGAAAAAGAAGCTATTCTTAGAAAATGCAAAGAGATTAACATTGATGGTATATTGACAATAGCAACGGATATCTGCATTCCTGTAATAGCGTATGTTGCTGATAATTTAAAACTGGTAGGCAACAGCATAGAATGTTCTTTACTCACTACCAATAAATCATTAATGAGAAAATGTTTTGAAGAACATGGCATTGACTCTCCCAGATCTACCAGTGTCTCAACATTCAATGAAAAGGATTTTGATTTATTTAGTTATCCCTTAATTATAAAACCTGCTGACAGGTCAGGAAGTCTGGGAGTCATAAAAATAGATTCTCCCGAGGGCACCAAGGAAGCTATTGAAAATGCCGTCGGATACTCATTTAGCAAGACTTGCGTGGTGGAAGAATTTATAACGGGCAAAGAAGTAAGTGTCGAAACAATTAGCTGGAAAGGCGAGCATAAAATCATAACAATTACTGATAAAGAAATAACCAAAGCACCCTATTTTGTAGAGCTTGCCCACCATCAGCCATCAACATTATCTGAAGATATTAAAAATAAAATACATGAGATTACCTATAAAATACTGGCGGCAACAAAAGTTGAAAATGGAGCTTCTCATGTAGAGTTAATTATAACCGATAAAGGAAAAGTATATCCCATTGAAATTGGAAGCAGAATGGGAGGTGATTTTATTGGATCAGATCTTGTAGAACTATCTACAGGTTTTGATTATTTACAGGCTGTAACAGATATCGCCTTAAACCAGTTCACTTTTCCCACACCTATAAAGTCAGAAAAATATTCAGGAGTCTATTTTTTGTCAAAGAATACTGAATACTTACTTCCTCTCTTTTCTGATGATATAGAAAACCAAGATATAGTAAAAAAAGAAATTACCAATCCTTCATTGCAGGAAGCACATTCCAGCAACGATCGTTCAGGATATTTGATCTATCAGTCTGACCATAAAATTGATTTTAAATGAAACGTATTGCGATAATCGGATCCGGTCATCTGGGACAGCAGATTCTGCATCACATTCACACTGACACAGCAGACAAAGTGGTGGGTTTCTTTGATGACTTTCAAGAAAAAGGAAGTCTTGTAAAATACCTTCCGGTATTAGGTAATAGGAGCAACGTTTATGATTCTTTTCAGCAGGATATTTTTGATGAACTGGTGATTGGTATTGGATACAAACACTTAGCATTTAAGAAGCAGGTGTTTGAAGATTTTAAAAATAAGATTCCTTTTTATCAATTTATTCATTCAACAAGCATTGTTGATCCTTCAGCAAAAATAGGACAGGGAACCATTATCTATCCTAACTGCATGATCGATCAGGATGTCATAATAGGTGATAACGTTCTTGTTAATATTTCATGTTCTGTGGCCCATGACTCAACTATAGGAGATCATTGTTTTCTATCTCCTTCTGTAAGTCTGGCGGGATTTGTAAATATTTCCGAACAATGTGTTCTTGGAATAAATAGCACCGTTATTGATAACATCAACATCTCAGAAAAGATACAGTTGGGAGGGGGAACAGTAGTGATAAAAAATTTAGATACATCAGGATTATATGTTGGTAATCCTGCAAGATTTATAAGATAAATATGGAGCCAGCAAGGAAAAATATTTTTTTTACCGGATTAAATGAGTTGCGAGCTATTGCAGCTCTGGCTGTAATATTTCATCATATTGAGCTATTTAAATATCGTGATCATATCGGAAGCTTATTCAATTCGAAATACAGCAAGTATTTTATAGAGAATTTAGGTGAAAATGGGGTTTATCTATTTTTTGTACTTAGTGGATTTCTTATCACCTATCTCCTCATTTCTGAAAAAGAAAAAAATAGTACGATTAATTTAAAAAAATTCTATTTAAGAAGAATATTGAGGATTTGGCCATTATATTATCTTATTATTTTAATCTCTTTTACTCTCATTCCATTATTCACACAATCTTTTACTATTTTTTCAATTACTTCTGATTGGTATGACAAAATAATGGATCCTTCTAATTATAGTCTAAAAACAATATTACTTTATATCCTTTTTTTGCCAAACCTTGCATCAGAAATAGGAAAAAAAGTTGTGGGAGCATCACAATCATGGTCTGTAGGTGTTGAGGAGCAGTTTTATATACTTTGGCCTCTTCTTATATCTTTTTTAAGGAAAAACCTTTTGATATGGGCTTTCGGATTAATATTATTCACTTTTATTATTATCAATGTGAAGTTCCCTCAGTCATTAGTTGGACATATTACCAGTATTATTCCTTTCGAGTTCATGGCTATCGGGGGAATAGGTGGATATTATTATTCAAAGTACCCTGAAATAATAACAAAATATACTAAAAACAAATTCATATATCTGACGACAGCTCTATTAATAGTTTTTTTAATCTCTACTCCTATTTTTAAACATTATATGCAAAGCTTAATCTCAGGATTTTTTTTCTTATTATTAATTTTAATTAGTATCAACCAGTCAAACAGAAGTATTTTTACCAATAGATCATTTTCATTTTTAGGAAACATCTCTTATGGAATATACATGTACCATCCTATTGTCATGTTTTTTATTTTCCCTATTTCTTATAAGTTACTTCATTTCTGCAATAATATTTATTTATTCAATATATTTATCTATTTATTAATCCCAAGTTTAACCATCTTTATTAGCTATTTCTCTTTTGAATACATAGAAAAATATTTTATAAAGATTAAAGATACTAAGTTTAAAACACTATGATTCCATTCAACAAACCTTTTATTATAGGTAACGAACTTACCTATATAGAAGAAGCGGTAAAAAGCGGTAAAATATCAGGAGACGGCATGTTTACGAAGAGATGTCAGAATTTCTTTGAGCAAAAATATGATTTTCCAAAAGTGCTGATGACCACATCTTGTACGGATGCTCTTGAAATGGCAGCTCTTCTGTGTAATGTAGAACCTGGTGACGAAGTAATTGTTCCCAGTTATACCTTTGTCTCTTCAGCCAATGCTTTCGCACTTCGTGGTGCCAAAATAGTATTCGTAGACTCATATCATAATAACCCTAATATAGATCCTGTAGAAATAGAAAAACATATCACAGAAAAAACAAAAGTTATTATTCCCGTGCATTATGCCGGAGTAGCTTGTGATATGGAAAAAATCATGCAGCTGGCCCACAAACATAATCTGTTTGTTGTAGAAGATGCAGCACAGGCTATTGACAGTTATTATACCTTCTCAGACGGCACAAGAAAAGCATTAGGTTCTATAGGCCATTTTGCAGCTTTCTCTTTCCATGAAACCAAAAATATCATTGCCGGAGAAGGCGGAATGCTGGCCATTAATGATCCTCAGTATTTTGACCGGGCTGAAGTGATCCGTGAAAAAGGAACTAACAGAAGTGCATTCTTCAGAGGTGAAGTGAATAAATATGGCTGGGTAGATCTTGGCTCATCGTTTTTGCCATCAGAAATCATATCAGCCTTTTTATACGCTCAGCTGGAGAACATCGAGATCATTCAGAAAAAAAGATTAGAGATATGGCATAATTATCAGAATGGACTTTCTTCATTACAGGAAAAGGGGTATATTACTTTACCCAATATCCCGTCCTATGCTACCAATAATGCTCATATGTATTATATTGTTTGCAGAAGTTATGATGAAAGAACCAATCTCATTCAGTATTTAAAAGCTCAGGATATTCACCCTGTTTTCCATTATTTAAGTTTAAATAAAAGTGACTTTTTCTTAGCCAATAACCCTGAAATAGATATTCCTAACTCTGATCATTTCACAGATTGTCTGCTTAGGCTGCCATTTTATTATGAATTATCTGAAACTGAACAGAATAAGGTTATCACTCTGATTAATAGTTTTTTTACTCAATAACATAAGCACTGTACCACTTCTCAATAATAAAAATATGAATTTTTTTAAAAAACATATTGTAAATTTTTTGTTCGATGTACTGAATTCTAACGCTTATAAAATTCACCAGCAAAACAAGCTGAATGAATGGGCTAAAAAAAGTTTTAAGAAATTCGGGGCCAATTCAGCAATCCCTGAAGATCATTGGATAAAAAACCCTAAATATATCTCGATAGGTAAAAATTTCAGCTCTTTATACCACCTAAGACTTGAGGCCTGGGATCGTTTTCAGGGAGAAATATTCACTCCTGAAATAATAATTGGTGATAATGTTATCTGCAACTCTGATGTTCACATTGGAGCCATCAATAAGATTGTCATTGGCAACAATGTTCTTATGGCGAGCAGAATATATATATCTGATCATTCCCACGGCACTATCACTGCTGAAGATTTGGAAAAAGTTCCGGATATGAGGCCATTATACTCCAAAGGTCAGGTAATTATTGAAGATAATGTCTGGATTGGTGAAGGTGTATGTATACTTCCAGGAGTGACCATTGGTAAAAATTCTATCATAGGGGCCAATGCGGTCGTCAACAAAAGCTTTCCTGAAAACTCTGTTATTGCGGGGATTCCTGCCAGATTAATAAAAACATTATAAAACAGATTATGAAAAAAATAAAGCCCATTGCCTTTTATCTTCCACAATACCACCCTGTTCCCGAAAATGATGAATGGTGGGGTAAAGGATTCACTGAATGGACTAATGTAGGAAAAGCCAAACCTTTATTTGAAGGACATGAGCAGCCTATATATCCTGCAGACCTTGGATATTATGATCTGCGTGTTCCGGAAGTAAGAGAACAACAGGCTCAAATGGCTAAAGAATATGGTGTGCATGGTTTTATCTATTATCACTACTGGTTCGGAAATGGTAAACAGCTATTAGAAAGGGTAGCCAATGATGTTTTGAAATCCGGAAAACCAGACTTCCCGTTTTGTTTTTGCTGGGCTAATGAAACCTGGTCCGGAATATGGCACGGCCTTTCTGAAAAAATACTGGTCAAGCAGGAATATCCTGATGAGCAGGATCTGATTGCCCATTTTGAATATCTTTTACCTTTCTTCAAAGACGAAAGATATATAAAAGTAGATAACAAACCTGTTTTTATCATCTATGATGCTAATCATTTAAATGAAGGAGATCCTTACTATATCTCAAAATTCAGAGAACTGGCGAAGAAAAACGGATTTGACGGCTTGTATATTATGGCGTCCAATAAACTTCGTGATGACATCGACTTTCAAGCTATAGGATATGATGGTAAAATTTCTAATGCATTTCATAAAGCGTGGAACCCGCACATCCAAAAAAAAGAATATATCTCCCATTCCCAATATTACAAAAACAGAATAAAGGGCTTGGTAGGACTTAAGAAAAAAGAGCAGCCTAAAGTAAGAATGCAGGATGCAAATGCAGTAGTCAGCGACTTAGAATTTGAAGAAAGCAATGTACCCACTTACCCCTGCATTTTACCTAACTGGGATAACACTCCCCGAAGCGGTTATAATGGAATCATATTGACCAACAACTCTCCGGAATTATTTGAGCAGCAAGTAGAAAAAGCGGTCAAATATCTTGAAGACAAAAATGAATATCCGGAACAGTTCCTGATTGTTAAATCCTGGAACGAGTGGGCAGAAGGCAACATTCTGGAACCAGACAGAAAGTATGGTTTCGGATATTTGAAAGCATTAAAAAAAATATTGAATAAACACAAATAAGAATGAGTAAATTCAGTGTACTGATCGCCAATTATAACAACGGGCACTTTTTTGAAGAATGTTTTCAAAGCTTAGTAGCCCAGACTGAAACAGACTGGGAAACAATTATTCTGGATGATGGATCAACCGATCATTCTTTGGAGATTATAAAAAATATCATTGGAGATGACCCAAGGTTTAGAATCTATCAAAATGAAGAAAATAAAGGAATAGGATATACAAAAAAAAGACTGATCAGCCTTGCCGGATCTCCTATATGCGGATTCCTGGATCCTGATGACGCTTTAGTTCCCTATGCTTTGGAAATTGTTTTAAAAACCCATGCAGAACATCCAGAAGCAGGTCTTGTGTATTCTAATCTGGTATTTTGTGATGAACACCTTCAGCCTAAATCCGTACATAAAGCAAAGCAAATAACAGAATTAGATCAATCCTACTATAATTTCAGAGGAGAAATTTCAAGCTTTGCTACTTTAAAAAAGAGTGTTTACGAAAAAACTTCAGGTATTGATCCATTTCTAAAGATTGCTGAAGACAAAGACTGGTATATGAAAATGTGTGAAACAGCACCTGTAAAATATATAGATGAAGATTTATACTTATACAGAATTCATAAAAATGGAATTTCCACCACCACAAATGAAGATAAGGCAGTCTTCTGGCACTGGGTAGCCATGATCAAAATGGCAGAAAGAAGGAATATCAATATTGAAGATCTTTTTCTTGAAAGGTATGTTTCCAAAGGAAAGTATGAAAAGGTACTCCATAAACTGGATCAGGTTAAAAAATCAAAATGGGCAAAATTGGGTGATCAACTGGGATTATTTAAAATCTTTAAGTATTTATAATACCCCTTAATTAGACAAAAAAGTATATGATTATTGGTAATGGAATTCTGGCAAATGCTGTAAGACCTTATGACAGAGGAGATGTAATTTTTTTCGCATCCGGGGTATCAAACTCTCTGGAAAAAAATCCGGCTGAATTTGAAAGGGAAATCTCTCTTTTACAATCTACTGTTAAAGAATTTTCAGATAAAAAACTGATCTATTTTTCCACCTGCAGCATTTATGACCCCACTAAGAAAAACAGTCCGTATGTTATTCATAAACTTAACGCTGAAAAATGGATTGCAGAGCACTGTAAGAATTTTATCATTTTCAGAGTTGGAAATGCGGTAGGCCATGGAGGAAATCCAAACACTTTAATTAACTTCCTGAAAAATTCAATCCTGTCCGGAAATAAGTTTACCATTCACACCAATGCCAGAAGAATCCTTATTGGTACAGATGATATCGCTTTATTTGCGGAACGTTATATTGATGAATTCAATAATGAAATCATCAATCTCACTTACCCTTATCAGTATTCATTGTCTGAAATTCTGCTTCAGCTTGAAGGCTATTTAGAAAAAAAAGCGATGTATGAGAATATTGATGAAGGTTCGTACTATAATATTGAATTCAATCCTCTTACGGAATCTTTTTTTAGAGGAATTTCTTCTGAAGACTATTTAAAAAAATTATTTTCAGCCTATTTATAAAGTAAAAACATACTTAATGACAAATAAAGTTTCCATCATTGTTCCCAGTTTTAATCATGCAAAATACCTGGAAGAATGTATACAATCCATCAAAGAGCAAACCTATACCAATTGGGAATGTATTATCGTGGATGATGGTTCTACTGATGATACTGCAAGTATAGCTTCAAAATTGATAAGTGATAAAATACACTATATTCGTCAGGAGAACAAAGGAGTATCCAGCGCCAGAAACAAAGGTATAAAATCCGCTACAGGAGATTATATTTTGCCTTTGGATGCAGATGATACCTTTAACCCCCAGGCTTTGGAAAAAATGCTGGAAGTATTTGAAAAAAATAAAGAAACATTGATCGTATTTTCGGATACAATTTTCTTTGGTCACACTAATACAACATCCGGTTTACAGGAAAAATTCAGTCTTAAAGAACTACTGCTTCAAAATAAACTATTTTGTACCTCAATGTTCCCCAAAAAATATTTTGACGAAGGGATCATTTATGATGAAAATCTTATCTATGGATTCGAAGATTGGGAATTCTGGATCCAGCTTATTTCTTCTCATCCTAACCTTCCTATTACCAAGATTGATTATCCTGTATTCAACTATAGATCTCATGCTGTCAGCTCCAGAAATAATGATGTTATAAAGAATAACGATAAAAAAGAAATCACCTATAACACGGTATATGAAAAACACAAAGCACTGTTTCATGAATTTTTTCCCAGTTATATTTCTCTGTTAAACAGAAAAACTTTCTATGAGAAAAAATTGGAGAAAATATACAGCAGTAAACCATACAAAATATATAACTTTTTAATAAATTTATTCAGATGAGTCAGTTTGTACACGTTATCATGACAAGATTCAATGTTCCCACAAAAGGCTGGAACGAGACCCGATCAGGCTTTAAACCCCTTACAGAAGAATGGCTGGATGACCGTTTCAAATTATTCAGAACCTATGTACTTCCTTCTTATAAAAATCAGACCAACCAAAATTATGTCTGGTTAACATTTTTCGATACAAATACTTCTGATAAATTCAGAAAAATCATAAAAGAAATAGAAACCGAATATCCTATTTTCAAAGCGGTATTTGTAGAGGATTTTGATGTGATGAAAACTAAAGCCGTAGAGGTCATTCCACAATTCTTTACTCCGGATACAAAATTTGTTATTACCAGTGAACTGGATAACGATGATATGCTTCATCAGGACTATATAAAAACGGTACAGGAGCACTTCAAACCGATTCATGATCTGGTGATTGATTTAAGAAGAGGTTATCAGCTTACTATGCTGCCGGGCCGTAAAGCGGTGGTAAATGTATATAATGCAGTCGTAAATCCGTTTGTAAGCTTAGCGGAAAGTGTGGACAATTTTAAAACCATGTTGAAAGAAAGGGCCCATAACAGTTACCGTCATTATGAAAATTTCTCTGTGGAAGACAGTAAGGAAATGTACATACAGATTATCCATCAATACAACCTGATGAATGTAACCTTTAAACATAAAGCAGTACCAGAAGTTGATTTCTCAGAATATGGAATGACTGAAGATACGAGGTTTACCATAGACCGTTTTAAAACATTGCAGCATAATATTGCACGTGTTCCTTTTGTGATGGGGCTTATTGTTAAAAAGATTTTAAAAAAATAAGTTCATTAGCAATTATGAAACTCAACAACCTGCAGATATTAAGGGGGATCTCAGCATTATTAGTATGCTGTTTCCACTTTCGTGATACCATCAATTTCCCGGATCTGAACATGGGGGAAATATTGTTCAGTAAAGGAAGTATAGGAGTTCCTGTGTTCTTTATTATCAGCGGGTTTATAATGGCTTTCACTACTCAAAAAATAAATTTCAGCTCCAAACCTTTTCAGCAGATAACTCTTTTTTATAAAAGAAGGATCATAAGGATTGTTCCTCTGTATTATCTGCTGACATTGGCAGCCATGATACCCGGAGGAAGCTTCCTGCTGTATTTTCATGGGCAGGGACTTTATGAGCTCATCCATTCGCTGTTATTTATTCCTACAAAAAAAGATTTTCCTGTACTTTTTTTGGGCTGGTCGTTAAATTTTGAGATGTTCTTTTATCTCATATTTGGACTTTCGTTATTCTTTAAAGAAAAGAGATATTATTTTATTGTGGCTTTTTTCATCCTAACCTCTGTTATTGGGTATTTTTTCAGGTTTGAAAGTCCCTACCTCAAAATGGCCACCCATTCTCTGAATCTTTATTTTGTAGTGGGGATACTCTTCGCGCTCTTGCTCAATAAAGTCACTGTTTCAAAAAATTTGGCAGCATTACTGTCTGTGGCAGGAATAGGTTCTTTTATACTGGTTTTACTTAGCATTATCCCTATTGATAATGACATGATAAAACTAGCCATTATCTCTTTATTTGTCTTTTCTTTCCTAAGTTTTGATTATGTATTTCATTTTAAGGGAAATAAATTTTTAATTTTCCTCGGGGATATTTCCTACTCGTTATATCTCTCACATCCTTTTGTGGGAATTATTTTTAAAAAAATGAAAATCGAAGGTTATCTAAATATCCCTTTTTTCCTTCTTAAAATTATTCTGGTGATTATAGTGGCTGCATTGCTGTATTATTTCGTAGAGAAAAAAATAACCCGTTACTTAAAAATAAAATTAAAAGCATAACTCTGAAAAAAATGAAAATTTCCGTCATTATTCCCGTTTATAACGCTGAAAAATATATCTCTCAGGCTGTAGAATCTGCTCTTCAATTCGAAGATGTATATGAAGTGGTCATGGTAGAAGATAAATCTCCCGACAATGCGCTGCAGGTGTGCAGGGAACTTACCGAAAAGTATGACAGAGTAAAGCTGTATCAGCATCCTGATAAAGGCAACCACGGAGCCGGAGCCAGCAGAAACCTTGGTATGGAAAAAGCAGGGGGAGATTTCATCGCATTTTTGGATGCAGATGATTATTATCTTCCTAACCGCTTTGATGCAGAAAAAGAACTCTTCAAAAATGATGAGGTAGATGGCGTATATGGAGCAATTGGGGTTCATTACTATTCAGATAAGGCAAAAGAACAGTATTACAAAGTATTTGGAGACCGATTAACGACTGTTTACAAAAAATACCATCCAAAAGATGTATTTCCGGGTCAGCTTAATATGATCGGAACTTTCGGACTATTCAGCATAGACTCTCTGACCATCAGGAAAAGTTCTTTGAAAAACATGGAATATTTCTTTAAAACCCATTTAAAACTTCATCAGGATACAGAATTTTTATTCAGACTCTCTTACTATCTGAATTTATATCCCGGAATTCTCGATCAGGCTGTAGCGGTAAGAGGAGTCCATGAAAATAACAGGATTACTAAAGTTGATTCCAGAGAGGTGAAACCTGCGGCAACAAGAGTTATCCTATGGAAAGAAGTGAACAATTGGGCACAAAATGAAAGTACAGTTCCTGAAGAAATTAAGCTCCACATCAAAAGAGTTTACAGAAGCTTCCGCATTGCCAACGCTCCCCTCCTCAAAAAATGGGGAATGATCAGCAGGTATCTTTTAACAGATTACCGAAGCATACGATCAGGACTTTACAATATTAATTTCAGAAAAGACCTTTTTTAATGTACAATACTTCTGAAAAACAAACAAATACTTAAATAAACTAAACATTTAGTTTATAGAAAACAAATGAATATTTACTGCTTTGTAAAGCTTATTTTCCTCAGAAGGTTACGCATCGGCTTTTCAATACATTGATAAAAAAGTACCGAAGTAATGAGTATAACGATCATGTATATTGCAAATACAATATTGCTGTTGAACTGATATCCCTGCATTTTTAAAAACTCCCTGAGGAGATAAAGAACGGGAATATGGGTGATATATACCGCATAACTGATCTCTCCCAGATATTCTAGTGGCTTCATAGAAAACAGTTTTGTAATCTTACCATTATTACCAGATATCAGAAGTATAGCAGGAACAAAGAGAAGCGCCATCAGCCCGTTATGGTAAAACAGTGGGACAAACATCAGTGACAGCAGGATGAGTAAAAAGATAAGAATCACCTGAACCTCATAATTTTTCTGTTTAAAGTTTTTCACAAAAAACATCCCCGCGAGATTTCCTATCAAAAACTCGTTAAGGTGCCATATTGGAAAATAATAGAGAAATTCGTGGCTTTTTGTATGCGGTCCTTCATAAGCTCCTGATATCTGATAGAGATTTGAAAACACCTGAGTAATCAGCCAGAGAACAATGGTAACGACCCAAATAGTTTTATTTTTCTTCGAGTAGAAGTGATTGTATAAGAGAGGAAAAAGCAGATAGAATAAAAATTCTACCGAAATAGACCATCCCGGAAAATTAAGGATCATCGCTTCACCAGGTATCCAGGTCTGAATGCCCAGACTATATAAAACAAGCTTATACCCATCGAATAGATCAGACCTTGTTATAAAATAAAGCAGGAGCCCCACTATATACAGCGGATAGATCCTGGCAAATCTGTTTTTATAAAATTCAAAATAGTCTATTTTATCCTTTTTATGGTAGGCTATAATCATAATAAAGCCCGAAAGAATAAAAAAGTAGCTGACGCCCACATTCGCCCTTAGAAAAAGATTGGAAATATAATCTATTTTGTATAAAAACAGATCTTTATTGAAATGGGAAATAACAATTGCCATTGCAGCAATAAACCGGGTAAATGTAATCTGACTTATCTTCACAGAAACACAAAGTGCTTTACTTTCTCAAAATAGATTAGCTTCAGTATGCAAACCATTTTATTTTGTATAAAGTATTAATTTTAAGGCACAAAAATAAGATTTATTCTTATAATTATCTAAAACAAATTATATTTGTAGAATACAAATGTTGAAATAAATCTTATTATGCTTTATGAAATACTAGCAAAACTTCAGCGGAAAAGTCAGATTTCACGACTCACAAAACATCCTAACGTTTCCTTTAGGGGGATAAAGCTCGGGATCAGTGACCATTTTATTTTACATGATAATTTAAAAAAAGTTACGATCGGTGATTCTGCCAGTTTCAGAAACTATGTTCATGTTCTTGTACAGCAGAATGCCAGTCTGGAAATCGGAAATAATTTTTTCATGAACAATTTCTGCTCTATCAATTGTCTCGAAAATATTTCTATTGGGGACAATACTTTATTCGGAGAAAGCGTAAAGCTATATGACCACAACCATGCTTACCATACCCATCCGGAGTTTCAACTGTTCCCGTCTGAATTTACTACAGCACCCATTAAAATCGGGAAAAACTGCTGGCTCGGAAGCAATGTCACTGTCCTGAAAGGAGTCACTATCGGGGACAACTGTATCATAGGAGCAGGCTGCACTATTCATAAAGATATTCCACCCAATACAACAGTAGTCAATCATCAAGAATTAATTTTTAAGAACCATTAATGAAGTTTTCCATTCTTATTGCCCACTATAATAATGCTCATTTCTTCAAAGACTGTTTTGACAGTATACAGAAGCAAACCTATAAAGATTGGGAAGCCATTATTCTGGATGATGCGTCATCAGACCATGAAAAAAAAATAGTGCAGGAGATGATTTCAAAAGATAAAAGATTTAAATTTTTTGAAAATGAAAAAAATTCCGGTGTAGGTGTTACAAAAAGTAAACTGATAGAACTTGCTGAAGGTGAAATCTGTGGGTTTCTTGACCCTGATGATGCCATCACCCCTACAGCCATCCAGCAGTGTATAGATATTTTTCAGGCTAAAAAAAATACGGTGCTTACTTACTCCAGGTTCATGACCTGTGATCAGGATCTCCAACCTATTGCTCCGTTCAGATCTGCAATGCAGGTTCCGAATGGTGATCCCTATTTTTTCAATTTTCCTATTCAGATTGCCCATTTTGTTTCTTTCAGAAAAGAAGTGTATGAACAAACGGAAAAAATGAATCCGGATTTAAAAATCGGAGAAGATCAGGATCTGTATCTGAAGATGTATGAAAAAGGAAAAGTTCAGTTCATTGACGACACCAATTATTTTTACAGAACCCATCAGGGAGGAATTTCTCAGAATGACAATAAAAAAAAATCTCATGAGTATTTTGCCCAGGTCATCTTCAGTACCATGAAGCGCAGAGGACTTACAATGATTAATGGTAAAAAGATTCCCGATCATTATACCGGAGCTGAGCAAATATTTGAGCTGTTGCAGTACCAGCATCAGCTGCCTTTCCGCATTAAGAAAAAAATAAAAATCACACTACAATCAATTTTCGGGTAATGTTAGAAAAAAAAATAAAAATTCTGTTCAGACACCATTCTATGGAAATGGGAGGTGTAGAAAAAGTATTGTTGGGACTTCTTAACAATCTCGATACTGATAAATTTGAAATAACGGTATGTCTTACTCTGAATCAGGGGAAATTACGTGATGAGATTCCCGGCCATGTCAGAAAAGTATATCTTACTGACGGAAAAGAAGATTTTTCACGCAATTCTCTATTGCAAAAACTTCAACTTATTGCAAGAAGAATCAAACTTAGAAGGCTTAGTAATAATTCGTCTATTGCAGACCGTATCATCAATGACAGTTTTGATATAGAGATCGGTATGGATTATAGAGATTATGATGTTATTCTGAACTCTACTCATAAAAATTCTAAAAAAATAGGATGGTTTCATTCTGAGATCAATGTGCCCAAATTTCAGCCTTTAGTTCCGGGCATCTTAAAAAGTTTCCCGCAATTTGATCATATGGTGTACTGCTCTCATAAAATAAAGGATATGATGCACCAATATTATCCGAAATTAGACTACCCTGCAGAAAGTGTGATCATCAACCCTATTCCTATTGAGGAAATTAAAAGGAAATCAGAAGAGAAGCTGCAAAACTTCCCGGAAGGACCGGTTTTCGTTTCCATTGGCCGGCTACATTCCAGAAAAGGCTATCATAAACTGATTGAAGCTCACAAAAGGCTTATAGATGAAGGATTCCATCATAGTATCATTGTCATTGGGGAAGGTGAAGAAATGAAACCTCTTTCTGATCAGGCTGCGCGTAATAATGTAGAGAAAACTTTTATTTTGATTGGAAATCAAATGAATCCTTATCCTTATATAAAAAAAGCAGACTATTTCGTTCTGCCTTCTGAATCTGAAGCATGGCCTCTGGTTATTGCTGAAGCTCTGATTCTTCAGAAACCTATTGTTGCTACCAATGTAGGTGACGTGGGACTTATGATTAAAGACCGGGAAACAGGATACCTCATCAGTTATGATGTTGATGACATGTACAAAGGAATGAAATCCTTTCTTACGGATCCCGATCTTGTTCTCCACATCAGAGAAAATCTAAAAAATATTGAAAGTCAGTTTGACAATAAAAAAATATTTGATAGTGTTGAAGAGATTATTGAAACCCTTCATAAGAAATAAACTATTGCGTAGAATATCCACCGTCAATCACAAGATTATTCCGGTGACGTATCTTGATGCATCTGACAAGAGAAAATACAGGCATTCGCTACCTCTTTAGGTGCTCCTATTCCCAGCGGATGCTTTTTATGATTTCTGATGAAGCTTCATCACCGATATCCTCAAACATGTTCTCCAAAATTGGAGTATTTACCATTGCCGTGCTTATTGATTCCTTCCTACAAGGATCAAATCTGCTCCGCTTTTGCTGCATTCTACAAAATAGCTTCTCCCGATTCCGGAAGAAGCCCCTGTAATAAGAATTGTTTTATTTTTTAATGAGAAAGCATCCATTAATCTTCAAAGTTTTCTTTCCCTATCGCATTCATAAGATCTGAAACAGTATCGATATCTTTAAACTGTTTGGTATCGATCTTTGCGCTGAAATTTTCGTCTACAAATGCAATTACAGAAAGCAGGCTGATAGAATCATAGCTTTCTAAAGATTTTAAATTCGTTTCAGGAGTAAGCTTGTCATCTTCTTCCAGTTCTTCTTGTAGTTTTTCTAAAAAAACGGATGTTTTCATATTTATAATTTAAGATTTTATTTTTTATATTTCGATGATAGTGGCCCCCCAGGAATACCCTACTCCAAATCCGGCCATTAAAATTTTATCACCATCTTTAAGCATTCCCTTATCCCTCATATTTTTAAGAGCAATAGGAATAGTTGCAGAAACTGTATTTCCGGTTTTCTCCATGTCAATATAAAACTTTTCTGCCGGAATTTTCGTTTTCTTTCTTAAATAATTCAGCATAAAAGAATTGGCCTGATGAAATACAAAATGGTCAATATCATCCATCGTCATATTGTTTACCTCAAGAGTTTCTTTTACCAACCCCGGAATATTTTCAATGGTGAAATTAAAAATTTCAGGACCGTTCATATACATATTTTCGGGACTAAACTCATGATCAGGGTTTACTTCAAAATCCTTCTTAAAAGCTCCTTTCTTCACGATAAGGTTTTCAGCACCACTTCCATCTGTTCCCAGGCAAAACTGGTAATCATTAATCCCTTCTGCCTTCTCGATAATTGCAGAAGCGGAAGCATCTCCGAATATACTTCGGTTTCCTTTATCATCAGGATGAATATGCTTGGTATATGTTTCTGAAGTAACCAGAAGAATACTTTTTGCAATTCCTGCTGAGATCAATCCTTTGGCAAAAGCCAATCCATACACAAATCCCGAACATCCAAGATTGAAATCTATTGCCCCGATATTTTTTCTAAGTCCTAATTTGTCCTGCAAAATGCAGGCCGTTGTAGGTAAAAAATATTCCGGACTTTGGGTACAAAATAAAATAAAATCTACTTTGTTTCTATCATAATTTTCAAAAAGTTTTTCCGAAGACTGTATAGCCATATCCAGCACGGTTTCGCTGTCAGAAGATATATGACGTTGGGTAATACCTACCTTTTCCTTAATTCTCTCTGAGCTCCATTCGGGAAATGCTCTTTCAAGATCCTCATTAGTTAATACATCCTGAGGCAGATAATATTCTATTTTTGAAATTTTCATCATATTAATAAATTTGTCTTTCTTTGCAAAAGTAAAGAAAAACAATGTACACTAGTGATGATTTTTATATTTAGAACCCTATTAAAAATAGACTCCCTCTATCATTCTTTTTTGAATAAGGCAAGCCTTGAAGCTGCAAAATACAGAGGCATGAAAGTAGGCAGAAATTTCAATATGCCTGATAAGATTTATTTTGGAACGGAGCCTTATCTTATCGAAATCGGTAATGACGTAAATATTGCCGGAGGAGTAAGATTTGTGAATCATGGTGGAACCACCACTCTGCTTAGAAAACTTCCGGGATATGAGGATGCAAGAATTCTTGGAAGAATAAAAATAGGAAATAACTGTACTATTGGGCTGAACTGTGTCATCATGCAGGATGTACAGATTGGAAACAACTGTATCTTAGGGGCCAATTCTGTATTATCACAGTCAATGCCAGACAATACCGTATTCATTGGAAATCCGGCTCAGTTTCTTTGCACTATTGAAGATTATGGTGATATTGTACTAAAAAACACCCCAGAATATCCCCGCGAATTAGAGAAAGACCGAAAAAAATTGGATGCCTATATCAAAGAAAATCTTCCTCACAAGTACAAAAAAGCAAGAAAAATTAAATAAATTTAAGCTTGTAAAATGATAAATCAACTCCTGTCACAGTCAGAATACTGTTCCCAATAATCGATAAAAACAAAAACAAATTGAAAAAGAAAAAACTCCTCATCCGCATAGGCTCTTTACGTCATGGTGGTGCAGAAAAGGTATTAGTTAATTTTCTCAAACACCTTCCTTCAGATAAATATGAAGTAGACTTGCTGGTCAATCTTTATTCAGGGCTATACATTAAAGACGTTCCGTCTTGGGTCAATGTATACTATCTTTTAAAAGGAGAAATGATTACAACCAACAGACCGCAGGATATCCCAGTGAAGGCTTACAGAGTTCTTTATCAGAAGATGTTTCTTTGGTTCCCTTCCCTTCTCTATAAATTTGTTTTAAAAAACAAAAAATACGATGTAGAAATCGCTGCGATCCATGCAATGTACAGAGAGATTCTTTCCAGCCCTCAAAAAGATTCAAAAAAGATTATTTGGGTACAGAATGATATCTTTAATTTGAAAGAATATACTCCAGAAGTTATCAGACAGTTTTTCAAATTCGACAGAATTTTAGTGATTTCCAACAAGCTTCAGGAAGGAATGCATACGCTTGCAAAAAATGAAGCTGAAAAACAATCGGTCATCAAAATATACAACCCCATTGATAAGAACGATACTTTGCAGAAAGCAGATGCTGTCATTCACGATTACCCTTTCACCAAGGATCTTCCTACTTTTGTAACAGTAGGAACCGTGTATCCTCAGAAAGGTTACGACAGGCTGCTTAATGTTCATAAAAAATTGATTGATGAAGGATTTAAACATCAGCTTTTAATCATCGGAGACGGGTATGATTTTAACAAGATTCAGGATCAGCTTAACATATTGGGACTTCAGGACACTGCAAAAATGCTTGGTTTCAGCAGCAATCCTTACCCTTATATGAAAAAGGCCGATTTTTATATTATGTCTTCAAGGCATGAAGGATTCCCTACGATCATCGCAGAAGCTCTCATCCTTAATAAGCCCATTTCTGCAACGGACATTTCCGGAATCAAAGATCTTCTGCAGGATGGAAAACTGGGAAATATTACCCCTAACTCTGAAGAAGGGATATATGAAGGGATGAAAAAGTTTCTTACAGATAAAAACAGTACTGAAGAATATAAAAAGCAGATTTCAGAAACGGAGCTTCCGTTTGTTTTAGAAAAATCTGTAGAGCATCTGCAGAAAATAATTGACGAAGTTTAAAAACACTTATCATGACTGATTACTCCATTATTCAAAAAGACTTTTACCGGGAAAGCGGAAAGTGGCTTTCAAATTTTGAAATCTGGAAAAAGTGCATCAATCCGAATCTCCACTTTATTTATATTTTAAGAATGGCTCAGAAATATCAGAATACATCTGTACTGAATATTTTCTGGAGGATTGTTTTAAGGCATTACCAGATCAAGTACGGATACCAGATCTATCCTGAAACTCAAATTGGAGAAGGTTTTTATCTGGGACACTGGGGAAGCCTGGTGATCAATCCTAAAACCGTCATTGGAAAAAACTGTAATATTGCCCAGGGAGTCACTATAGGACAGCAGAATCGTGGTAAAAATGAAGGTTCTCCTGTTATAGGTGACGAAGTCTGGATTGGCACTAATGCCGTGATCGTAGGTGCTGTTACCATAGGTAATAATGTTTTGATAGTTCCCAATTCTTATGTCAACTTTGATGTTCCTTCTCATTCTGTGGTCATAGGAAATCCTGCAAAAATAATCCCTACGGACAATGCAACCCAAGACTATATTAACCGTAAAGTATAATAAGCCCAAATAGTTATACTAAAAATCATTCTTGCTTTTATAGGTTATTTCATGTACATTTGTCAAAAAAAAGCATTGTTTGGCTATAGAATATTAAGCAAATAGCAAATTTTTAAGGAATATAATCTTTTAAAAATTTAATAATCATAAGCTTTACAATGTTACTTGTTCTGAAAACAAACCACTTAATATTAAAAACACACCCCAATATTATTATTAATTTTAAAAGTAAATTTTGATGAAAAACCTTATCCTTCCGCTCTGTTTTTTTTAGACTGTATTATCAATATTTTAGCATCATTGTGTATGATCACCGAAAATCCGGTAAAATAATCATCTGCAATGAGGCTTTAGCAGCTATCTATCAGAAGTTTTTGTAAGTTGACATACTACTTCGGCCGTAAAAATTACTATTTATTTCATATTAACTTTTTACAATCAATCCGCAAGTTTGATTCAACTTATTCTTATCCGAAAAACTTTTGATGTAGATTATAGTAAAAATCATCTAAAAAACCACAGACAACATCGTACAACCATGCTCAAAAAAATAGTTCCCATTCTTACCATTATAAGTTATCTTACAGCATTTCTGCTTTCCTTCCCTTATATATTTGATAATTTATTCGGTGCAGAAAAACTGGAAAGCATCAGGAATATTTTCGAATACGGAATCATGTTCTGTTCCTTCCTTGTCTTCAATGCACTCCTTTTTAAAAATAAATATACAGCCATTATAGCCGTTATACTATGCCTACTTTTAAGTATTAACGTCTTGATATCAACATCGTGTTTTTTTATTTATGACTCCGGGTTCAACGTGGGAATGGCCATAAGCATACTGGAATCTAACGTCAATGAGGCGATGAGTATGTCTTATATGTTTATTCTGCCGGGTATTTTATTTATCGTTTTTGTGGGTATGCTTTTGTATACCGTAAATTATCTGAAAAAAAATGTTGTCACCTTTAATTTTAAGTTTGGAGTCATTGCGTTAATATGGCTGATTCTACCTTTTGTCTTTTTCCTTAAGCACAGATACATAAGCAATAAGGGCGGGGGGAAGATGATTAAAAGTGTCTATTATCATTTATCCGATTTCAATACGGCATTGAAAATTCAGGAAGATATTAATATGATTAAAAAAAATGTTCCTGTTTTCAATGTCAAAAAAGAACAGCCAGGGATAGAAAACGTCATTCTGATCATTGGAGAATCTGAAAGAAAACAGAATATGTCGCTATATGGCTATTCTAAAAAAACAACTCCCTACACAGACCAGGAAACCGGAAACATGATGATCTATGATCATGCAGTGTCTCCCGCAGGAATTACCAACCTAAGCGTTCCATTAATGCTTTCCAGTATCCACCCGGACGAATTCAGGTATCGTTATGATAAACTTTCATATAATATCATCAATCTGGCCAACCAGATAGGCTACAATTCATTTTGGATCAGTACACAGGCAAGTGCAAGAGGAATTACAGCAATAGCCTCCATGTCCAAAAACAAAAAATGGGTCAACGGCTATGATGAAGTGATCACTCCGGAATTGCAAAAAGTCATTCAGAAAAACGATAATAAGTTCATTGTTCTGCACATTATGGGAAGCCACCCTAACCCATGCAGCCGACTTCCCGAAACCTGGAACTCAGAAGGACTTGACTGCTATGACAGTTCTATAAAATATACAGACCATGTAATGAATGATATTTTCAAGACGCTTAAAAACACCAATTCTGTTGTCATCTATGCTTCGGATCATGGTCTTAAAATAGAGGGTGACAAATTACTGCATGTAGATTCTAAAGAATCTACACAGGTTCCTTTCTTTGTATGGTTTGGAGACAAAGTTCCTTCAGTATACAGAATTACCGGGCATGATCCTAAACTGATCCAGACCACTTATATTTATCCGCTGATCATGAAATATATGGGCTTAGAACCTCCTAAACATTATAAAAATGAAGAAAACAAATATTTGAATTTAAATATGAGGAGCATGGATTATGAGAAGCTGGAAGAATAAAGTGAAGATCTATTCTCCGGATTAAAATATTTTTCTATTGATAAAATAGCGATAAAAAAGATTCCCTACCGAGCATTCATTCGTATAGTTACACACTTAAAATCAGGACATTAATTCATTCATATTTTAGCAGTAAATACATATTTACCGTGAACCTCATTCATAACTATACAAAACAATATACTATTTTTTTAATATTTTAATTCACAAATCTCAAATTGTAATTTATACTTCGTAATTTTATCTTAGTTTTTTAAACGTTTGGATTACCAGATTATGCCCATTCATTATAAAGCAAAGGATACCGGGAAATTAGATATGATTTTAAGCATATTTTAATATTAAACTTTGTTAAAACTGATTAAATCTTCGGCAAAAAGTATATTTTTGCATCATTATTGATTTAGTCTATTGATTTTGGAAATAATTTAAACGAAACAAATAATTATAAACTTTTTAAATTTAAAATTATGTCACAATCGTACAAAGTTATTCTCGAAAACAACAAAAAATGGGTAGAATCCAAAGTATCAGAAGATCCGGATTTCTTTCACAATCTGGCTAAAACTCAAAACCCTGACTATCTGTATATCGGATGTTCGGACAGCAGAGCCACAGCGGAAGAATTGATGGGTGCAAAGCCTGGAGAAGTATTTGTTCACAGAAACATTGCTAATGTTGTGAATACTTTAGATATGAGCTCCACAGCAGTTATTCAATACGCTGTAGAACATCTGAAAGTAAAACACATTATTGTTTGCGGGCATTACAACTGTGGCGGCGTAAAAGCAGCGATGACTCCTCAGGATTTAGGATTATTGAATCCATGGCTGAGAAATATTCGTGATGTTTACAGACTGCATCAGGCTGAGCTTGATTCTATTCAGGATGAAAACAAGCGTTATGACAGACTTGTAGAACTTAATGTTCAGGAGCAGTGCATCAACGTGATTAAAATGGCCTGCGTACAGGAAAGATACATTTTGGAAGAGTATCCTATTGTACACGGCTGGGTATTTGACCTTAGAACGGGTAAAATCATTGATCTGGAGATTGATTTTGAGAAAATCTTAAAAGATATCCAAAAGATCTATAATCTTACAAGTTCCGACTGGGTCATGAGCAGAAAAACAACGTAGTTTTTCTAAAAAGAATGTAAGATGAAATTCTGGAGTATTATTATATTAACGTTTTTTCTGAATTTTACGGCGCTGCCAAGCATTGCTGCGGTTGCAGGCTGGGATATTCTTAGAACGAATATAATAGTGAATGAAGAAGAACCACATTCTCACTCATCATCACTTATTGTTTACGAAAAGACGCTTCCGAAACCTTTGGATGTCTTTGACTATCTGAAGTTTTCTGAGCCTGATGTTCAGGGAATGTCTTTTGTACTGGTAGATGACTCTTTTCATCTATCCCCTTTCCTTTCCATATTTTCTCCCCCTCCGGAAGCTTAATTTCCATAATTAGATTTTTTTGATGCCTATTCCATATCAATTTTTGATATCGGATACACACGTACTTTAAAAATTAAAAACTTTTCAAACTTTCATAATTGACTTATTTAAAGATAAATAAGCCGGTTATATCTCACAGCTTCACATCATGAAAAAGACATCATTAATAGGAGGAATTAAGGAGAATATCCCTTCTGGACTCGTTGTATTCTTAGTGGCACTTCCACTATGTTTAGGAATTGCATTAGCTTCAGGCGCTCCGCCATTATCCGGAATCATCTCGGGTATCGTAGGAGGCTTAGTCGTAGGATTCATCAGTAATTCAAATATCTCAGTTTCAGGGCCTGCTGCAGGTTTAACGGCAATCGTTTTAACAGCGATAACAGATCTTGGCGCATTTGAACTCTTCCTTTGCGCAGGGATTATTGCAGGGCTTATTCAGCTGGCTTTAGGATTTGTAAGAGCTGGAAGTATTTCCAACTACTTTCCTAATAATGTCATTGAAGGAATGCTTGCAGCCATAGGAATCATTATTATTTTAAAACAGATTCCGCACGCCCTGGGATTCGATAAAGACTATGAAGGTCATGAATCCATTTTTGATAATGGTTTAAACTTTGGATATTTTACAGAATTATTTGGGGCTATCCATCCCGGTGCTATCGTTATTACTTTGGTTTCCGTAGCAGTTCTTATCGCATGGGACAAAATACATGTCCTGAGAAGGATGAAAATGATGCCCGGAGCTTTGGTGGCCGTAATTGTAAGTATTGTTTTGAATCAAATATTCAAGATGTCAGGAAGTTCTCTGGCCATCGAAACCCAACATTTGGTTTCTCTACCTGTTCCACAGTCTCTGGATGATTTTAAAAATCTTATTGTCACTCCAGATTTTAACGGATTCACCAATATGAAAGTATGGATCGTGGGAGCAACTATTGCCATTGTAGCTTCTATTGAAACCTTACTCTGTATTGAAGCATCAGACAGACTGGACAGACAGAAAAGAATTACAGATACCAATCTTGAGCTTAAAGCCCAGGGAATTGGAAACCTTATCAGTTCATTCATTGGCGGACTTCCAATGACTTCAGTTGTTGTAAGGAGTTCTGCTAACGCAAATGCAGGAGCAACTTCAAAAATATCAGCGATTATCCATGGAGTCTTCTTATTGATCTGCGTACTTTCCATACCTTTCATCTTGAATTTAATTCCATTGGCTACGTTGGCAGCGGTATTAATATTGGTGGGATACAAATTAGCAAAACCGGCTACTTTTAAACATTTCTGGCACTTAGGAAAATTCCAGTTTATTCCTTTTGTTGCAACGGTTGCAGCCATTGTTGCAACAGATTTATTAAAAGGTGTAGGAATAGGTCTTGCCATCTCTGTTTTTTATATTCTTCAGGGGAATATGAAAAGAGCTTATTACTTAAGCAGAGAAAAGCTGGACGATGCAGACGGAATCAAAATCAAGTTAGCCGAGGAAGTTTCATTTTTAAATAAGGCAGCCATCAAAAAGACGCTTAAAAATATTAAGTCCGGTTCTACAGTAACTATTGATGCAAGAAATACATCTTATATTGCGACAGATGTACTGGAAATGATTCAGGATTTTGCCAATATCCGAGCGAAAGAGCAGGACATCAATGTTGAACTTGCGGGCTTTAAAACTTCATACAGAGATTATGAAAGAAGTCAGGATTCACATATTCTGATTACTCATAAAAGAGCGATGTAATCTCATTTATCAGCAATTATTTTTTTAACTTTAAAATTCAAAAACAATAAAATTATCATATGAAAGCACATACACACGAAACTCAATCAACGATCACTCCGGAAAAAGCATTAGATTTTCTAAAAGAAGGAAACCAGAGGTTTGTCAATAACCTTAAAGCAAACAGAGATCTTCTGGAGCAGGTAAATGCTACTCGTGAGGGACAATGGCCTTTTGCAGTGGTTTTAAGCTGCATAGACAGCCGTACTTCCGCGGAGCTTATTTTTGATCAGGGATTAGGAGATGTTTTCAGCATCAGAATAGCGGGTAACTTTGTTAACCAGGATATTCTGGGGTCAATGGAGTTTGGCTGTAACGTAGCAGGCTCTAAGCTTATTGTAGTATTAGGCCATACTAAATGCGGAGCTTTGAAAGGAGGTCTGGATGCAGCACAGATTGAAGGAATGGGAATGGACAACCTGAACCACCTGATTAATCATTTTGATCCTATCATTAATGACATCATTGAAGAGAACGAGGAGCGTTCTTCAAAAAACAGTTCACTTTTAGAAAGACTAAACCAGCAGAATGTGAAAAATGCAATTGAAGACATCCGTAAACAAAGTTCAACACTTAAAAACCTTGAAGCTGAAGGTAAAATCAAAATTGTTGGAGCAAACTATGATGTTGAAACAGGCGCAGTAAGTTGGTTATAAGAAACCGAACTCTCATCAATACAGTATAAGTTATCTCAACTTAAACTTCCTATCAATTATAATTTTTACGGTAAAGGCCATCGAAATTCGATGGCCTTTATATTTTATTCTTTTTCATTCTAAGTATGGTAATACTAAACCTGCTTATCTATCAAGATTCTGAAAACAAGGATGTATTTCATTTCAACGAAATTTAGTTTTCATTATCAAATATTTATTATATATTGGCTTTATAATTTAATAAAAATAAAACTTTCACTATCAAATTCGCATAAAAAAACAGCAAATATAGATACAAAAAAGTTCATTTATACCTATTGATAGGTTATAAATATTGTGAATTTATAGTATCTAAAAATTGTTTTCCCTTCGCACATTTCTTTTTTAGAAAGAGAAAAATATACGACGTAATTTGTCGCTATAAGGTTATAGTTTTGTTATTCGAAATTAAAAAAATAATATCACAAAAGTAAAAATGAATACAAATTGGCTTTCTAATAATAAAGAACCAGACAAAAAAACTGACACCATTAATTATAAACATTTAACTGTAAGTAAATTCACTTTAAAAAATATAATATATATGAGAAAAAAAGAAATTATACTTTTCTATTTAATTTCTTTATATACACAATTAAAAAAGGTCATCTTATTCTTTTGTGCAGGGCTTATAAAGCCTAAGGTCTCACAAGATTACCATTACGTATCCTGATTTCTTAGTCAGGTAATACTGCTAAACCAAAAACTAATATGTATGAAAACATTCTATTTATCAGGATAGTAAAATCCTCAGCATGCAACACCATAAAATAAGGGGGTAGCTACCTTTTATCAGATCAAACTAATAACCATTAGGAGTAGATGTAGAAGTTCAACCATTTTTAAAAGCAACTGAAGTTGAATTAGGCCAAGCAAATAAAGGATCATATATTGAGTTTTCTGTTCCAAAAAGTCAAGTAGGACCACCTGCATCTAAAGGTATTGGAGGAAAAGGAAATGCAGGACGAATTGTAACCGGAGGTCCCCCATTAAAAATATCAGATTCTGCTCCAAAGTTTGTAAGATGGAATTGGCTAGGTCTTTAATTTTTTTATTATGAAAAATATTCAATTAAACTATTCACAACTACTGTTTTTATATGCATACTTAAGATCAATTGATCTTTCACTTGATAGAAACAAATGGACTACTTGGGATGAGCTTCAGGATTATTTTAAAAACATGATAGCACCTTCTCAAGTCGCACAATATCTTATTAATATTTTTAATTTACCCAAAACAGATTTTAAGAATTTTAATTTTACACCACAAAAAAAATCTTTACTTAATAGGCTAAGGCCAATTATATTTAAAACTTTTCCATTAAAGCAGGACGAAATCATATATTGTTGCAAACTCTTATTTCAATTTGATGAAGTACTCCATTCAGATATAAAAAAATACCATTTAGGGATTGAAAGAATAAGAATAGATATTGCTGAATACTATTCAAATATTTTAGGCCGAATGATATTATTGAATGATTTAGATAAACTGATGAAAATTGAACACTTTTGGCAAAGTGAGAAAATTGACATCGCTAAATTAGAAGAATTTATACCTAACGATTTTAGGTAGGTTTATTGTAGTTTTTAGGTAATAAAAATCACTCTTAAAATGATAATTAGATGACTACCTCAGAAATGGGGTAGTCATTCTTTTAAATAGTATTATAATGTAGAACTATTTACCATTAAAAGCAGACATCGTATTATTGATTCCTGCAAAAACAAAAGAGAGACTTGCTTTAGCAAAAGTTTCAATTCTCTCAGATAGTGTTTTTATTTCTTCTTCATTCCACGTTCCCAATACATAATCCACTTGCCGTCCGGCAGAAAAGTCTGCAGAGATTCCAAAACGGAGCCTTGCATAGTTTTGGGTCTGCAGGACTTCATTAATATTTTTCAGCCCGTTATGCCCTGCATCAGATCCTTTTCCTTTCATCCTTAATGTTCCGAAAGGAAGAGCCAGATCATCGGTTACGATCAGTACATTTTCTAAAGGGATATTTTCTTTCTGCATCCAGTATTTTACGGCATTTCCGGAAAGATTCATATAGGTATCAGGTTTAAGAACAAAAACTTTTCTGCCTTTATGTTTACCTTCGGCCATCCATCCAAAATTAGCTGTATTGAATGAAGTGCCAAGTGTTTCAGCAATTTTCTCTGCCACTTTAAATCCTATATTATGTCGTGTATTTTCATATTCTGAGCCTTTGTTTCCAAGCCCGACGATTAAATATTTCATCAGAAATTTTTTGCAAAATTAAGCGATAAAAAATAAAAAACTCAATCTTAGGAAAGATTGAGTTTCAATATTGTTAAAAAAGTCTTCTATTGTGGTTTGTAGATGTAGTTCACACCGTATCCTTTCGTCATATAAGTCTGAGGATCATAAACATAATTGGTACTCTTTACAATTGGAGTTGGAATAGGTGGCGTAAGATCTGTCACCGACCATCTCTTAGGGTTGTTTGGAGATAAAATAAGACTTTCTTTATCATTGATCTCTGTAGATAATAATCTTGAAATTTTATACACATGTGGAAGTAATGTGAAAGGGCTCACCTGATCATCATATGCATAATATTCATAACTGAATTTTCCGGTTACACCTCCAAAAATACCTCCTGCCATAGGGCCATAATATCTTATTACTTTGGAAACGTTATCTCCTACATAGCTGTAAGCCGTCCTTGAGTAATCTGTGTAATTAAACTGAGTTCCGGCAACATCCGGTCCGTTTCTCATAATAATAGAATCTAGTTTCCCTGTAGATACACTGTATTTTATGTTATAAAGAGTTTTCTCTTTTTTCAATAATGTCTGTGGACCTGGAGTAGTTGATGGCAGTACGGGCGGAGGTCTTCTGAAAGTAGAACGGTTTTCAGAAATTGTTGCCAATTTGCTATTGTTTGCATACGTGAATAATTGGGTATAAGATATACTGTCTTTATCCAACTTTCCATTTCCATCAAGATCTAAAAAGCCATTAAAGTTAATTTGGCTGATTTTGTCACCACTGTACATAATATCCGTGATAGAAGCACTGTCCGTGATCACTTTTGTCACAAGAAGTCCACTGTAGTGATATTCTGCAATAGTATCTTTAGAAGTTATTTCTCTGTATAATGCTCTTGGGCCGCTTAATCCTTCTGTTGTATTAAGGTCTAATAAAGGATTCCCATCCTCATCCAATAAACTCTTACAAGAATGTATTGAGGAAAAGCCTGCTATTAATAAAATAAAATAGAAAATTTGTTTCATTTCCTGGTAATTGATTAATTTTTTGACAAATATAATTTTTTTTGCTTAAAAATTATATGATTATTTATATTCTGATGTGATTCTTAATTATAGCTTTCCTATAAATTTTTATAGCTATAAGTCAAATTCTGATTTTTCTCTATAACAGGGTATCCCTGATTGTCATATGAATAGCTTTGAGCTGTATTCGTTGAAGAAGACGGCGTTTGTATGTACATAGAAGTAGGGTTGCTTGGGGATAATCTGTAGAAATTAATTGGATCTATCAGCCCCTGCATAATGAAGTACGTTGATGGAAGTGTAGAGAACGGGCTTTTTTTACCGTCATAATTTTGAAAGTTGTACTTTGTAACCGTGGCTGTACCCTGCTCCGGAGCTCCATTAATATCCAGTATGCCTTTTGTACAAACCACCTGAAAAACCTCGTTTCCGGTATAAACAAAAGCATATTCTATGAATCTGTTATAAGCACTAATTCCCCCTGCTTTTCTTTTTTCAAGAATCTTAGTCAGTTTATCTGTTGCTACATCATAGGAGAAAGTATAATCACTTACATGAGATAAGGCAGGTGTTGTTCCCGTTCCTGTACAGGTTGCATTATAAATTTTCTTCCCGGTACCATCGGGGATAATATTAAACTCATAGGCAAGACTGGCTGTTGCAGAACTTACGAACTTCACTTTAGTAATATTTTTGTCGGTATAGGTTACCGTTCCTGTATAATACGCACTTACATTCGTCGCGCTCTCATCTTTAAATACTGCCTGCTGCAAAATTCCAGTTACCGGAGCTGTCATATATTCTTCACGGGAAACATTATTCACGCTGATCTTCGTCAGAACTTTTTGGGGTGGAATTCCCGGATCAGGATCAGGGATAGATTCTGTTGGGTCCGATGTAGTATTACATGCTGCCAGCAGCCCTAGAAAAGCAATACCGGCAAACATTTTAAGAAAATAGTTTTTTACCATAGAGAGTTTTTTAGATTGTTCAAATATAATTCAATTTTCGATAATACACTCTACTTTATTCAAACAAATTCACAAGGAATAGAGTTAATAAGCAAAAAAATCTAAAAACATAACGTTTCTAGATTTCTATTTATTGTATAAGTGTAAAAATTAATAAGGCTGCAATACAGAAGTCGTCAGAACCGACTGAGACATATCACTATTAAGGTATGTCGCATCAACAGCTCTTCCTATTCCCAGTGTAGTCCCTGAAATTGCTCTTTTTGTACAGGCAACTTTAACCGTATATTTATTTTGAGGATTCAGATTTGTAAGGGTAGCATTAAGATTAAAAATCTTGTAAGCCCCTGTATCCCCCAATAAAACATCTGTTCTTACGGCTCTAAGCTTATTATCTATAAAAATTCCGCAGGCAAAAGTCGCAGAATTTGTTCCCGTTTTCTGAACCGTAGTCTGAAATGAAAAAGTGGCCTTATTCGTTCCATTGGTCACAGAAAATGAGTCAGTTGCTTGGGGAAGTACCGTCCAGTTAGTTCCCAAAGCTTCTCCGTCACTATAAGGATTTGTCAATCCGTTATTCCCGGAAAAAGTAATTCCTGTATTGTCTGCCACCGTATTGATTGAAAACACAGACATACTTCCTTGTCCATCAGCAATTTTAATCGTTTTCCAGTCATTTGCGGTCAATGTAGAGTTATTATGTAAAATATCTCCTGCTGTTCCGGCAGATCCTTTCAGTACATCTGTACCCCCTGTTCTTAATTCTTTGTTGATATTGAGATCTCCATTAACATCTAACATATTAGTTGGGCTAGGAGTATTAATACCCACCTGAGCCTTTACACCTGCAACTAACACAAGAGATATTACAAATACTATTTTTTTCATAATCTGCTTAGTTTATAACATTATTAAAAACCTCAGGAACTTCATATACATCTACCTTAAGAGATGATTGAGAGATAAAGCTGTTGATATTAGTATAGACATTTGTACCTATTGTAAGGGTATTATTTGAAGCACCATAAGAACCTAATCTTGTACACGCAACACTTACTTTATGAGTTCCTTTAGAAAGGTTCTCTACAATTCCTATCTGAGTATGAGTAAGGAACGGATACTGGGCATTGATTGCCTTCAAATTCCTTTGACGCAAATTCACCAATTTATCATCGACAAAAATCCCGCATGCATAATCTATTGAAGTATCCGTAGTACCCGCTACCCCAAAGTCGGCCTGTACTACTGTTTCAAACAGAAAATAAGCTTTACTTTGAGTACTGAATACCGTTATATCTTGTGAAAGTCCGTCAATTTTTTTAAACTTCGAAAGAGTACTGTATTCTTTTCCTTTGGTAAAAGTACCACCTCTCGAACCGTAATTTACAGTAGAATCATCTGAAGATGTAAAACTGGCTCCTACTTTATCAGAAAATGAGTTATTATAGATCAAATAAAACTTATTAGTCTCATACTCAGGAATACGAAGTGTTTTCCAGACCGGTGGGAGTCCTTCTCCCCGGGAAACCAGCAACTGATCATTATTCCCCTGAGAAACAGAATTATCAGAAGCATCAAAAACAGCAATTTTATTCCTGAAGTTTATATCTCCATTCACATCCAGTGTTGACCGTGGGGTTTCGGTTTTGATTCCTACTTGAGCTGACAATAAAAGCCCTATAGTAAGAAACAAAGTTGATAATAGTTTTTTCATCGTTTGATTAATTTTTATAAGTCACAAATTCAAGGACATCGATCTTCATATCAGATTCCAGCGTAAATGCATTAGAAGCTCCATTGGAACTCTGTACATCACGACCTATTGCGAATTGTGCGTTCGTATTTGAAGTTTCAATCTTTCTACAGGCAATCTCAATCTTATGAGGACCTATCGGAACATTCTGCTCAGTATAATTCAGGGTAAAGATATAATCCTGAAGACCTTGTTTTGCAGCATTATTATTAGAAGCAATCCTGTCAGGACGCACCGCTACCAGAGCTCCGTTTCTGAAAACCCCACAGGTAAACCTTACATTATCGGAAGTACCGGGTGCAGGTGCTTTTATTTCAACTCCTGTCTGAAACTGATAAGTAAGCCTGTTTTTTCCGTTTTTGATAGTAAAATTAGTCTCAAGATTGGTGATTTTCACCCATTTCCCTTTCGAAACATCAGAGACAAGATCTCCGACACTATTTTTGTAAACAATACTGTTTCCGGTAGTATCGGGAAGATTGATGATCCCGGTCTGATCCGAAGATAAGTATGAATTGATTAATTTGTACTGCCCCTCTTCTATAAAAGAAAGATTCAAAGATTTCCAGACAGGTGGCAGTCCCTCTCCCTGAGAAATCAAAACCTGACCGTTCAATCCGGCGTCACCAACCTGCGTTGAAGTTCCCCCTACTCTAAGTTCTTTTCTTAGGGTAGTTTTACCATTCACATCGAGACTAGACTTTGGTTTGGGAGTCCCGATTCCCACCTGTGCGTGAATTTGGAAAGATAATAATCCAATTACGCAACAATATATAGTTTTTTTCATAATGAGGACTGCAAAGGTACAAATTGAAGTCCTAAAAATTCCAGTTATACCCCCATAAAGCCATAGAAATAAACACATTACAGCATAGAATTAATCACACATAAAAGTAGAATTATTTCTACATAACTCTAATTTTTCTACCAGAAAAAAATAATGTACCACTCCAATCCCTTGCTGTATCAGGGATTACAGATTATTTTTTATCAATAAAAAGTGATTTTAACACCATGAAAAGGGCATTAATTCTCCTCAGAATGAATATTTCAGAATAAAAACCTGATAATAATCATAAAAAAACATATAAAAACTTAAGTTCTTATATGTTTATAAAAATTTTATGGGAAATTTTACGATATATGAAAAGTACCGCTTAATTATGCTCTATGATAGCCTTCAGAAGCATATTGACCTCATCTACATTTTTCACTTTCTCTTTTCTCATCATAAGCTGATTAGCTTCCTTCCCTGCCTTTTCTTTCAGCTGTGCTTCAGCAGGATTTTGGGTCAGATAATTAATGATATGTCTGAATCTGTCTGTCTGATAAAACTTATCCTGGGGATTACCTGGAAAATATCCTAAAAACACTCCGTTTTTCATAACAATTTTCTCAAAACCGATCTCTGCTGCAAGCCATTTTAAAGAAACACTTTTCAATAGGTTAACAGCTTCTTTAGGCAGCGCACCAAAACGATCGATCAATTCAAGCTCAAACTGATGAAGCTCAGGTTCATTATTAATCTCAGCGATTTTCTGATACAGCAATAATCTTTCTTCCGTATTATAGATATAAGAATCCGGCAGCAGCAATTCTAAATCAGTATCAATATTCACATCCTTTACTGACTTGAAAAGCTTCTGTCTGTCTTCTTCGTTGTCAAATAAATTTTCAAAATCTGCATCATCTTTCAATTCTTCGAGGGCCTCCTGCATCAATTTCTGATAAGTTTCGAATCCCATCTCATTAATAAATCCGCTCTGTTCACCACCCAGCAAATCTCCGGCTCCCCGGATCTCAAGATCTTTCATTGCAATCTGGAAACCGCTTCCAAGATCAGAAAACTGCTCAATGGCCTCCAAACGTTTTCTGGCATCTGAAGTTATCATATCATAAGGCGGCGTGATCAGGTAGCAGAAAGCTTTTCTATTGCTTCGCCCTACTCTTCCTCTCATCTGGTGAAGATCCGCCATTCCAAATTTCTGTGCATCATTAATGAAAATTGTATTGGCATTAGGAACATCCACTCCACTTTCTACAATGGTGGTAGAAACCAATACATCATACTTCCCTTCCATAAAGTCCAGCACATTCTTTTCCAGCTGCTTTCCTTCCATCTGCCCATGTCCGGTAATCACTCTTGCATCCGGAACAAGCCTCTGGATAAGCCCGGCAATATCTTTAAGGTTTTCAATTCTATTATTAATAAAATAGACCTGCCCGTCTCTCTGAAGCTCATAAGAAACCGCATCACGCAGAATTTCTTCATTGAATCCTACCATTTGTGTATCTACAGGCTGTCTGTTTGGCGGCGGCGTTTTAATGACTGATAGATCTCTTGCAGCCATTAAAGAAAACTGCAGGGTTCTTGGAATTGGAGTAGCCGTTAAAGTAAGGGTATCAACATTGTTTTTCAATGTCTTCAGTTTGTCTTTCACTGAAACCCCGAATTTATGCTCTTCATCAATAATTAACAATCCAAGATCTTTAAACTTTACAGAATTGCTTGCCAACTGATGGGTACCGATGATAATATCCACTTTCCCTTCCTTCAGATCACCCAGTGTTTCCGATTTTTGTTTTGCTGTTCTAAACCGGTTGACATAGGAAACATTCACCGGGAAATCTTTCAGTCTTTCTTTGAAACTTCTGTAATGCTGAAATGCCAAAATAGTTGTTGGCACCAAAACAGCAACCTGCTTACCATCTGTTGCCGCCTTAAATGCAGCACGAATTGCAACTTCTGTTTTACCAAATCCTACATCTCCACACACCAGACGATCCATCACTGTATCTGCCTCCATGTCTTTTTTCACATCCAGAGTAGCTTTTTCCTGATCCGGAGTGTCTTCATAAATAAAACTTGCTTCCAGCTCATTCTGCAGATAAGAATCCGGTGTAAAAGCAAAACCTCTTGCCGTTTTTCTCTGTGCATATAGTTTAATAAGATCAAAAGCAATCTGCTTTACCTTTGCTTTGGTTTTCTGTTTTAAAGATTTCCAGGCAGGAGAACCGAGCTTGCTAAGAACAATCTCTCTTCCCTCCGGTCCGTTATATTTTGAAATTTTATGAAGCGAATGAATACTTACATATAATAAATCTCCGTTTTTATAAGTCAGTTTAAAACATTCCTGAATTTTACCGTCATTATTTACCTTTACCAATCCCATAAATTTTCCTATTCCGTGGTCAATATGGGCGATATAGTCTCCGATTTTCAAAGACATAAGATCTTTCAGAGTAAGCTGTTCAGATTTGGCAAATGTATTTTTCGCCTTATATCTTTGATAACGGTCAAAAATCTGGTGGTCTGTATAGACCATTAACTTATGAGTATGGTCTACAAACCCTTCATGAAGCTCAGATTTAAAGCTTTTAAAAGGAAGTTCATGTTCCAGCTCTTCAAAAATAGATTCCAGTCTTTCTTTCTGTTTTTCCGTAGAAAAAGAGATCCAGGTATCAAATCCGTCTGCCTGCTTTTCTTCAATGTCTTCAATCAGCAGTTCAAAGTTTTTATGGAAAGACGGCTGTGGCAGCTGTTCCATTTTAATTTCGGCAAGATCCTTCAAGCCTTCAATCATCTCACTTCCAAAATCAACTGTTTTAAATTTTTTAAAATCAAACAGAAATTCCTGATCGGAAATAAAAAGCTCCTGAGGAGTTCTATGGGCAATATTTTTATTTAAAGTATCATATTTTTCCAGCGATTTCTCGTAGAATGTTTTAATTTTCAGCATTCCTACCTTTCCATTTCTTGAAACCACATAGCTTTCCGGAGGTAATAACTGAAGCAATGAAACCCTGCTTCCGGTTACTGAGAAATTCATATTGGAGACCAACTGAAATTCTTTTACCTTCTCTACAGAAAGCTGCGTCTCTATGTCAAAAGTTTTAATACTTTCCACTTCATTGCCGAAGAAAGTAATCCGGTACGGTTTTTCATAAGAGTAAGAAAAGACGTCTACAATCCCTCCTCTTACTGAGAATTCCCCAGGTTCTGAAACAAAATCAGCCTGCTGAAAATGATAATGAGTAAGTAATTCATCCACAAAATCAAAATCCAGCTGATCGCCTACTTTTATATGATGTGAAATGGCTTTAAAATCTTCTTTCTTCAGAACTTTTTCTGACAAAGCCCCTGCATAAGCTACAATCACTTTTGGGGACCGCCCGGAATTAATCTTATTCAAGACTTCTGTTCTTAATACCAGATTGGCATTCTGTGTCTTTTCAACCTGATAGGGCTCCATATGGGTGGCGGGGAAATACAGCACCTTTTCTTTTCCCAAGAGATCTTCCATTTCTGTATTGGCATATAAAGCATCTTCCTTATCATCTATGAGATAAAGAATATTTTTCTTCTGAACTAAAAATAGTTCGGACACAAAAACGGACACCGAAGATCCGGCGCTTCCCTTTACAGCAATATGCTGACTATTTTCTAACTGAGTGAAAATTTCTTTTCCAAACTCCTTTTGCATCAGATCTGGAAGAAACTTTTCTTTGATGGATTTTAACTGCATAAATAGTAATGGTATAAACGACAAAAGCGATTTCGGGAGTTTTCCGAAACCGTTTACACCCTGCAAAGGTACGGATATTTTTTTCTCTGGATAAAAATGCAGAGAGTTTTAGATTTAAAATGAATCAGTTATGACTATAAATCTTAATTTTTTACAATTTTTTACAATTACCTGTTAAAAAAATCAATGATAACTCTCACGGCATAGTGTTTGGGATTTCAAGCATACCAAAAACATTTAAGAATAGTATTATGAAAAAAGCAATTAAAATTTCAGGAGTTTTGATGCTGTTGATGGTAACAGTATCATTTTTTTTATCGTGCAGCAGAGATGACGATCCTACCAACAATGATTTCTTTGCAGGCACCTATAAAGGAAATATTTCTTATAACGACAGTGGATCTACCAACATCAGCACTGATAACGGGAGTGTATTTGTAACCAAAATAGCCAGCGGTACCAAGTATAATTTTGCCTTTTCAAATGGAATACCGGATCTCAACGGGGTCCAGTTCGAGCAAAAAGGAGATCATACCCTTGTGATGATTGGATCTACAGGAACTTCTTATATCAGGATCGATAATAATGTATTAAAAATCTTATTTATAAAAGACGGTAAAACGTGGACTGCCAACTGTACCCGTTAAACATTTTCATTCATATCTCAAAAGCCTGTTTTCATCATATGAAGCAGGCTTTTTTACTAGTACCCAGGTTCTTTAATTTTTTTTTAAGCAGTAATAAACTTTCGTTAAGTTTAAAAACGTATTATTTTTAGCCCACTTTTTGCATATCTTTATTCAACAAAAACAAACAATATAATCCCTATGAAAAAATTATTATCTGCAATGTCATTAGTCTTAGGATTAGGACTTGCAACTGCTCAGCAGACTGCTCCCGCTACCACAGCTCACCAAACTGTAAAAACAGCTAAAGCTACAAAACCTGCGGAAGTAAAAGCTGCAAAACCTATGGTCACTAAAACGGCTAAACCAGCAGAAGTAAAACCCGCTCAGCCGGCTATGAAAATGAAAAAAGACGGCACTCCGGATAAAAGATATAAAAACAGTCAGCATTTGAAAAAAGACGGCACTCCGGACAAAAGATACAAAGAGAACAAGTAAGCATAACATTAACATATAGTTGTTATTTTCATAATCAAATTTCGATAAGCCGATGGAATCCGTTTCATCGGTTTTTTTTATGTGAAGCTTGATAAAAATGGCTCCAGATTCTTTACTTATTTATAAATTTGGACCATGTTAAACTTCTTCAAGAAAAATGCAGCGCTTATCTGGGCAAAAAAACATGTTCAAAAAGCGGAGGAATTCAAAAAAAGTTCGGAGAAAAATCAGGAGGATTTATTACTAACTCTTGTCAATACTGCTCAAAAAACACTTTTTGGACGGGAACACGACTTTGAAAACATCCATTCTGTAAAGGAATTTCAGGATAGAGTCCCTGTGGCAGATTATGAAGACCTTAAACCTTATATTGAAAGAATAAAAAAAGGACAGGCCAATATTCTATGGACTGATACTCCTGAATATTTTGCAAAAACTTCAGGAACGACTTCAGGCTCTAAATACATTCCTATTTCTAAAGAGGGAATGCCTTTTCAAATTGCCGGTGCCCAAAGTGCCCTGTTTCATTATATCAACAAGAAAAACAATGCTGATTTTGTCAACGGAAAAATGATTTTCCTACAGGGAAGCCCAACACTGGAGGAAATTTTCGGAATTAAAACGGGAAGATTATCCGGCATTGTAGCGCATCATATTCCCAATTATCTTCAAAAAAACCGTCTGCCCAGCTGGGAAACCAATATTATGGAAGACTGGGAGGCCAAAGTAGACAAAATCATTGAAGAAACAGAGCATGAGAATATGACGCTGATCTCAGGAATCCCACCTTGGCTTATCATGTATTTTGAGAAGCTAACGGAAAAACATGGAAAAAAGATCACAGAGTTATTTCCACATCTTCAGCTTCTTGTCACCGGAGGGGTCAACTATGAGCCTTATCGGGACAAAATGGAAGACCTTTTGGGAGGCAAAGTAGATATTATACAGACTTTTCCTGCTTCTGAGGGCTTTTTTGCATTCCAGGATGATTATACCAAGGAAGGGCTTTTACTGTTAACAAACCATGGAATTTTCTATGAATTTATTCCGTTGGAAGAGTATTGTAAACCCAATGCGAGGAGATTAACTTTAAAAGAGATTGAACTTAATAAAGATTATGCTCTTATTCTTACTACCAATTCAGGATTATGGGCATATTCCATAGGGGACGTTGTACGTTTCATCAACAAAAATCCATATAAGGTTTTAGTGAGTGGAAGAACTAAACATTTCACTTCGGCATTTGGGGAACATGTGATTGCTTTTGAAGTGGAAGAAGCTATGAAAGCAACTTTAGAAAAATATCCTGCCCAGATTACAGAGTTTCATCTTGCTCCGCAGGTAAATCCTGAGGAAGGACTTCCCTACCACGAATGGCTGATTGAATTTGAAAAGGAACCTGAAAATTTAGAATTATTCAGAAGAGAACTGGATGAGCAGCTGAGGGCCAGAAATACCTATTATAATGATCTGATTTCCGGGAACATTTTACAAAAACTTCACGTTACAAAGCTGAAAAAAAATGCTTTCCATGAGTATGCGAAATCTCAGGGGAAATTAGGCGGTCAAAATAAGACCCCCAGATTAGCCAATGACAGAAATATTGCTAATCTCTTAGAAATTTACAAACTTTAAACATATTTTTTCAATTCCAAAAACGTATATTCGAAAAAAATTATAAATTTGAAAAACTAAAAGAAAATAATGAAAGCATCTGTACTGTTGAAATCGTCTTTATTAACATCTTTATTTGTCATTACATCTTGTGCTACTACAAAATACAGCGATGATGTTTCAAAAAATAACTATTCTAATCTGGAAGCCGGAAAAATTTATAAAGTAACGATGAGAGACGGCTCTCCGAAACAGAAAATACTGTTCAGAAACATCGTTGGGGATAATCTCGTAGGTACAGCAGGTAAAAAAGACAGCACAGAAGTGGTGATTCCTAAATCCAATGTAGCCGCTGTAAAGGACAGAAGAAAAGCAAGAATTGCGGCAGGCGCTACCATTATTGGAGCAGCAGGTGTAGCAGCATTGGTAATCAGCTCTTCAAGAGCAGACTAAAATAGATTTTATCTTTCAGGATATATTTAATATATCTTTTAAAAATCAACATATGAATAGCCTTAAATAAATTTTTAGGGCTATTTTTGTTCATGATTTCCTTTACCCCGTTACAAACATTACAAAATGTTGAGTTTAGAAATCTTCTTACCGGGAGATTTTTTATAGTTTTAGCTTTCAGAATGCTGGCCACTTTATTAGGATGGTGGGTATACCAACTAACAAAAGATCCTTTTTCCATTGGTCTTATCGGTCTTTCGGAAGTAATCCCCGCCGTAAGCTGTGCTTTGTATGCCGGACATGTAATTGACATGAATGAAAAAAAGAGACTGCTCCTTATTTGTAATTACACTTATATTTTCCTGATCGGCCTTTTACTGATCCCAGCCTTTCTAAATGTAGAAATGCATTTTACAGGACACCAGATAACTTATTTTATTTATGGGGTGATATTTTTCACAGGAATTGCAAGGGCATTCATTGGTCCAATTGTACCTTCCATGATTCCCAAAATTGTAAAGAAAGAAAATCTGCCTAATGCTGTAACTCTTAATCAGGCTACTTTCCTGATCTCTTCTGTTTGCGGACATGCCATAGGCGGTCTTCTTATCGGGTTTTTCAGTGTAAAATGGACCCTTGTTGTCATTTTATCTTTAATATTTGTAGCTTCCCTGTTTTTCTGGCAGTTGAACAAACAACATTCTGAATATAAGAAGGATACTGTAAATGTTGTAGAAAGTATGCGTGAAGGAATTTCTTACATTTTTAAAACAAAAGAAATTTTAGGAGCGCTATGTCTTGATATGTTTGCGGTACTTTTTGGAGGTGCCGTAGCGATGATCCCGGTATTTGCAACGGACATTCTAAATTCTGGAGCTGAAGGTTTTGGTTTACTTAACGCCGCTTCGGACATAGGTTCTATGTGTATTATTACCATATTGTCTATCTTCCCACTGAGAAAAAATCAGGGTAAAATTCTTCTTGTGGTTGTAACAGGATTTGGACTCTGTATTATCGGATTCGGCTTATCCAAATTGTATTGGCTGTCCTTTATGTTCCTTGTGATGAGCGGAATGCTGGATGGAATTTCTGTTGTAATCAGAGGTACAATTGTACAGTTAAAAACTCCTGACCATATAAGAGGCCGTGTACTGAGTGTGAATTCAATTTTCATTATGTCCAGCAATGAAATGGGGCAGTTTGAAAGTGGAGTTATGGCTAAAGCCTTAGGAGTTGTGCGCTCTGTGATATTCGGAGGATGCATGACTGTACTGGTGGCATTAGCTGTGGGAAGCACCAACCCAAAATTAAGAAAAATGCAATATTAACAAACTCTGTATCAGCACACTGAAAACAGAACACTGATTTAAAGTCAATTCAAAATACGTAAAATCAGGATAGAAATATTTTCTATCCTGATTTTGCTTTTACAGCTATTTATCAGAAATTATTCATCGTTTTTTATCTGAAATACCCATATGAAACATTAATTTCTTTACGATCTTGATATAATTACAGTTAAAGTAAAAAACAATAATACACACTAATACCGTATTTTCTTTAAATATATCTCACAATCTTTAAATTAACATTAATAATTTTTTATATTTGCTTTATAAATTATCCCTTATGAATAAACTTTTATTAATTTTGGGCTTTTTCATGATAAGCTGTTGGGCAAAGGCTCAAGCTTTTACTGACAAAGCTTTAGCACAGGCTGTTTCACAGCTCAACACCTCCAAAACAGCAAACGACTACGACGGCCTTTTCAATAAATTTTCTGGGGCAAAAACTTCTGAAAAATGGACAGCGAATTACTATGCCGCTGTTAGTTTATACCTTAAAAATGAGTTACAGCTTAAAAATTCAAGCGGACAAAACCTGGTTGAAAATAATGCTATGGCCATAAAAATAGCAACGGGAATATGGACATCACAAAGAGACAACGCTGAAATCAACACTTTAATAGGGTTGCTTTATTTCCAGAAGATACAGCTAAATGATACTTCTAACCTTCAACAGGACATGAATGCCCTATCGCAAAGCATTGAAAAAGCTGAAGCTAGCTCTCCAAGCAATCCCAGATTAGCTATTCTAAAAGCAAAAATGAAAGAAAAATCTGGAGATAAAGCAAACGCTGATCTTTTATTTCAAAAAGCTTCAGACGAGCTGAATAACCAAAACTCTTCGGGAAGCACCTCCCCGGCATGGGGTAAGCAATTACTGCCATCCACTAAATAATCTGAAGATTTTTAAAATTTAAATCAAAATGAAAAAATATATACTCGTTTTTCTATTTTTCATAGCACAAATGGCTTTTGCACAACAAGACTGTGCCACAGCCATTCCAATATGCAGTGATGCAGCTATTTCTCTTACGCCTAACGGCTGGGGAGATGTCAAAGAAGGCCAGGTGGGCTGTTTAGCGCCAAATGGAGAGAGTAATTCTATATGGCTTACGTTTAGTATAGAAACTGCAGGAACTTTAACATTTGTAGTTACCCCTACAGGCCCTACTGCTGTAGGAATTGATTATGATTTTGCCTTATATGGACCCAATCATAATTGCGCAAATTTAGCCGCCACTCCATTAAGATGTTCTTATGCAGGTGTGAATTCAACAATTGTAAACCCTACGGGTCTTAATATGACCGCGACCATTACAAGTCAAGGGTCTGTGGGCGACGGTTTTGTAAAATATATTGATGTACTTCCAGGACAGGTATATCATTTACTTTTAAATAACTATTCTACTCAAATTGCCCCATTCACCCTAACCTTTGGAGGAACAGCAAAATTACTTACTCCTTTTGATAATAATTCAACTCATACTTACCAACCCAATCCTTTTGTACAACCAGGACCTACCCTGAATGGAGAAATCCCGGTTTGCGGAAAAATTGTAAATTATGATTTCTCTACTTTTTCGGCTCAAATCCTGAATGCTAATCCTAACTTCGTAGTAAAATATTACGCATCTCCAACTGATGCTATTGACGATGTTAACCCCATCACTGCACCTACGAATATTAATGTAGCAACTACTTATACTTATGCAATCAGCTATGTTGACCCGAGCAGCCCTACCAGCTTCCTGAATCAATGTAGAGAATATGGACAGATCAAATTCTTAGATAAATCATTCACCCTGACTCCGGCTACACTTACTTCATGCAGTAACAACAATTCCGGAACTGGATTATACGATTTGTCAACAGCCACTGTAGGAGCACTTCCCAATCATATATTACAGTATTATCCTTCTATGTATGATCTTACCCATGGAACGAACGAGATTACCAATCCTTATATGTACGTTTCTGCGGAAGGTTCAGCCTTTGTAAAAGCTACCAACGAGTTTGGATGTACTGCCACTGCAGAAATCACTCTTAAATTCTATCCGCTGGTTACTGCAGCTGATGCTGCTATAAGATCATGTTTTATAGAATCAAACCCTTCTACCGCTTTATTTAATCTTGGAAATGCGGCCGTTACAAGTCCAACAGCTACAACTACAAAGAGGTATTTCCCATCACTAACTGATGCTATAGATGCTACGAACGAAATTTTAAATTTCAATGCTTATATTGCTCCTACCGGGTTTGTGTATGTAAGGGTATCTGACAGCCGTGGATGTTATACCGTAGCAAAAATCAGCCTAACGGTAATTGCTCCTGTAACATCAAGTGTACTGAAAGATAAAATTATCTGTGTAGAAGACACTACTACTTTAGATGCAGGACCCGGCTTCAAAAGCTATGAATGGAGCACCGGAGCAACTACACAATCCATTACTAATGTAGGAGTAGGAACATATTGGGTAAAACTGAAAACAGGAGACTGCGTTGCCACTCAGGCAGTAACTATATATCCTTCTGAGCAGCCGGTTGTAAATGGAATTGACGTTTCTAATACGACACTTACCGTAAACGTAATAGGAGGAACACCAGATTACCAGTATTCTATGGATAATATAATATGGCAAAACTCAAACACATTTACTAATATTGCAAGAGGGACTTATACAGTCTATGTAAAAGATGCTTATGACTGCGACCCGATTGAAGTTACAGTGGTAGTTCCTAATTTGGTAAACCTTATCACTCCAAACGGAGATGGTGTAAATGATGTTGTAGATTATTCTGCATTAGCCGGCAAACAAAACCTTGTATTGAGTATTTTTGACCGATATGGAACAAAAATTCACCAGGGTGACAAAACCAATGGCTATAAATGGGACGGAACCATTGCCGGCAAGAAAATACCTACTGGCACTTACTGGTACTCTGTATCATGGAATGAAAACAATAAAAAGAACACTCCGTTCAAATTTTCAGGATGGATTGTTGTAAAAAACAGAGAGTAATTCATCTCTACAAAAGCCGCTCTGGCGGCTTTTGTAGATTAATAATAATGATAAAAATTTATTTTCCCTCAAAATTTGTTTCACAAAAATCGTTTAACCAATGAAAAAAATACTACTTCTTTTTATTTTATTGATAACACAGGCGGTCTACTCACAATCAGACTGTATTTCAGCAATTCCTATCTGTGGTAACTCTGATATTTCTTACACTCCTTCAGGAGTTGGGGATATCGTAGAAATCCTAAAACAAAACGGCGGATGTCTTAACAGTAATGAAAGATATTCCGTTTGGTACACATTTACTGTATCAACACCAGGAACGCTTGCATTTAAAATCAAACCTAATAATCAGGGTGATGATTATGATTTTGCAGTCTATGGACCGACAACAAACGGATGCGCTTCTTTACAGAATGCCGACCATGTATTTATTCAGCCTATAAGATGTAACTACAGTGGTACTCCCGGAGACACAGGGCTGGACCTGACTATGCCTCCTCCGGCAGTATTTCCTGTTAACCCTCCTGGTAATACATCTGACATGAACGTCGGAGGTACAAAGTGGAGTCCATATATGAATGTTTTAGCTGGCCAAACCTATTATCTGATCATCGATAATTTCAGTAAATCTACCAATGGATTTTCTATGGAATGGTCTGGTACCGCAAGTTTAAGTTCTGCATTTAACAATCCAGTGCTTGCTCCTAATCCATTTATCCCGCCAGGAATTCCATCAACTGATACAACTGAGCCTAGTAAAGTTATGGTCTGTAACCTACCTACTCAATTTGACTTCTCTACCCTTAGCGCAGCAATTGTGAACGGAAACAGTGCTGACTTTAAAGTAACTTACCACAAAAAAGTGAACGATGCTCTGACAGGAGAAAATGCTTTAACAGTAGAATTGGTAGATGGAGTTACAATCTACTACTACAGAGTCGTATACAGAGACCCTACCAATCCGAACAACCCAATCAACGGATGTTTTATAACGGGTAAATTTAAATTTGTGAATGCTGCTATTACAGCGAACTCCGCTACTTTATATTCATGTAACAATAACGGAGCAGGTACCGCGAAATATGATCTTACAAGCGCAAATGTATTTGGCGGCACAGGAGCTGTTATCAAGTACTATCCTACGTTGGCAGACATGAATGCAGGGACTAATGAGATTACGAACCCTGCCAACTATGTCTCACCGGAAACCACCGTATATGTAAAAGTGCTTTCCTCTTTCGGATGTATTGCAACTGCAACTATCCGACTGGCATTCTATCCGACAGTTGTGATAAAAGATGCATTGCTTGAAAACTGTTACATCGACAATGATGTTACTCATTCAACATTTGATCTTTCTAAAGCAGCAATCGGATTACCTGTTCCATTGCCAACAGGTACCATTGTAAAATATTACAAATCGGTAGCAGATGCCCTGGCACAGACCAATCCGATTTCAAACCCGTTAAACTACCTTTCAGAAACAATTACAGTATACGTAAGAGTAGATAATGACAAGCAATGTTATGCTATTTCTAAGATCGTACTGAAAGTATTGCCTCCTGTACAATCTGCTGTTCTAAAAGACAAAACAATTTGTCCTGAAGGTAAAACTACATTAGACGCAGGACCTGGATTTGACAGCTACGAATGGAGTACCGGAGCAACTACTCAGTCTATCAATAATGTTAGCGTAGGAGTTTACTGGGTAAAACTTCAGACCGGAAAATGCTTCACTCTTCAGGAAGTACGTGTACATCCTACTCTTCAGCCTGTTGTTTCAGGTATAGAAATTACCAATAACAAGATTTCTGTTACGGTTACAGGCGGAGTTCCTCCATACCAATATTCCATTGACGGTATCAACTGGCAGGATTCCAACGCATTCACAGGACTTCCGAGAGGAGAGAATACCGTTTATGTAAAAGATAAATATAACTGTACTCCGGTTCAGGTAACCGTTACCGTTCCGAACCTTGTCAATGCTATTACTCCGAACGGAGATAATGTAAATGATTATATTGACTACTCTGCATTAGCTTATAAGAAAAATCTGGTCTTCATTGTATATGACAGATATGGAAATAAACTTCATGAAGCTAAAAAAATGCAAAACTTCACATGGGACGGAACAGCGTTCGGCAAGAAAATTCCAACAGGAACTTACTGGTACACGATTTCGTGGAATGAAGACAATAAAAACAATACCGAAACAAAATACTCAGGATGGGTATTGGTAAAAAATAAAAACTAAGTTTTCACTTACTATTTAACAAAATCACCTCAGACCGGGGTGATTTTTTTATCAACATAGGCAATGTCCTGTTTACAGTATTTTCAGAAAGACTGCTAATAATTTGTTGAATACTATTTTTTTATTATTTTTTAAATAAGCTATCTTTGCACCATGGCGCAGAAAGAAACATTATCATCCCTTACACACGGAAACTTTGCAAAAGAATTGTCTATTGCGGATGGAAAAATGCCTCCCAATGCAGTAGATTTTGAAAGACTTGTTATCGGAACTTTTTTGATAGACAAAAAAGGTCTTGACCATTCCATAGATCTGCTTACTCCAGAAGTATTTTATGATCCCAGACATCAGGTTATTTTTTCTACCATTTTAAAGCTTTACGAAGGCAACCATCCGGTAGACTTAATGACTATCATTCAGGAACTGAAAAAAGAAGATAAGCTGAACCAGGCGGGTGGAGACCATTATATCATCGACCTGACTATGGGTGTAAGTTCTTCTGCCCATATTGAATACCATGTACGTGTTATTCTGGAAAAATATATCTTAAGAAGCCTTATCAACGTTTCTGCTAACGTAATTGATTCTTCCTATAAAGAATCCACGGATGTTTTTGAACTGCTGGACAAAGCAGAACAATCATTCTTTGAGATTACCAATGGAACTATTAAGAAAGGATTCGACACTGCCAATTCATTGGTAAAGCAGGCTATTGACACCATCAAGGCTTTAAAAGACAAAGAAGGTATTTCCGGAGTTCCTTCAGGATTCAGAGATATTGATAAAGAAACTGGTGGCTGGCAGAATTCTGACCTTATTATTATCGCAGCCCGTCCCGCAATGGGTAAAACGGCATTTCTGCTTTCCATGGCAAGAAATATTGCTGTAGAACATAAAATCCCAATGGCATTATTCTCTCTGGAGATGGCTTCTGTACAGCTTATCACCAGGATGATCGCCTCGGAGACAAAAATTTCATCTGAAAAATTAAGAAAAGGAACTTTGGATGATGAAGAATGGCAAAGACTTTTCTCCAATGTGTCAGAATTGGAAAATGCTCCTTTGTACATTGACGAGACTCCCTCTCTTTCTATATTTGATTTCCGTGCAAAATGCCGAAGACTTGTAATGCAGCACGGAGTAAGACTTATCATGGTTGACTACCTTCAGCTGATGACAGCAGGTAGCAGCGGAAAAGGAGTTGGAAACCGTGAACAGGAGATCTCCATGATTTCACGTTCATTAAAAGCTATTGCAAAAGAACTTAACGTTCCGGTAATTGCTCTTTCCCAGCTTTCGAGAAGTGTGGAAACCCGTCCTGGAAAAAGACCTCAGCTGTCAGATCTAAGGGAATCCGGAGCGATTGAGCAGGACGCGGATATTGTATCTTTCATTTTCAGACCTGAGTATTATAAAATAACTGTTTGGGATAACGATGAGGAAGGACAGGAAACTTCTACAGAAAATCAGGCAGAATTGATTATCGCCAAGCACAGGAATGGTGCAACTGCAGATGTGAGATTATCTTTCTTAAAGCATTTTGCAAAATTTGGAGATATCGAAGCTGCTTTTGACAGCACTGCAGGAGGAGGATATCCATCTAACTTCGGACAGCCAAGCGGTTTTGATAAGATCAAGACCACCATCCAACCAGGTGCGGCATTTGACTTACCAGACAGCTCAAAGCTTTCCGGCTCATCAATGAATGACTTTGATGACGATGATGATTTTCCATTCTAAACCATAAGATTTAGACTTAGGCTACAATTAATTTTTACAAAACAGATTTGAGAATCGAAATTTATACTGACGGGGCTTGCAGCGGAAATCCAGGAAAAGGCGGATACGGAATTCTTATGCGTGTACCTGAGAAAAACTATCAGAAAACATTTTCAAAAGGTTTCAGAAAAACCACCAATAACAGAATGGAGCTTCTGGCTGTCATCACAGCACTGGAAAAGCTGAAGTCAGTAGAAAATGACATTCATGTGTATACCGACAGCAAGTACGTATCAGATGCCATCAACCAGAACTGGATTGCAGGATGGATCAAAAGAGGCTGGAAAAATGTAAAAAATCCTGACCTCTGGAAAAAATTCATAGAACTTTACAATAAACATACCCCTAAAATGCATTGGGTAAAAGGACATGCCGGGCATTTCGAAAATGAGCTTTGCGACAAACTAGCTGTTGCCGCCGCCAGCTCTTCCGATCTGGAAATTGATACTTATTTTGAGGGACTGGACAACAATAGTCTTTTTTAATTAATTTAAATAAACACAGGATTTCAAACATAAGATTCATTATTCTGCTACAGGAGGCGATTTTTATTAAATAATAATTAATTTTTTTAACAAAATTAACATTAAATACATATTTTTTGATTGGGATTTAATATCTTTACTTATAAATCTAAGTCCCAGTTAAATGAATAAAAAATTACTGTTTTATTTTTCCGTTCTTTTTTTGTGTATAACAGGAAAGTCCTTTGCCCAGACTTATCAACTTGCCGGAAACCCGGTAAACACCACCGGATGGACAATGGTTTCCCCCACACAGGTAAATACAGATTTCATCCAGCTTACGCCAGATACTAATAATCAATCTGGATCTATCAGACTGAATGACCCCATTAATTTAAAATATTGTGACAAGTGGAGAGTGGAATTCGACTTCAGAATGGACTCTAACCAAACTTCTAATGGGGACGGAATTGCATTCTGGTATCTGGCCAATCCACCGGTTGCCAGTGTACTAGGTTCCGGCCTTGGCGTTTCCCAAAATGCAGTTGGCTTTATTGTCGGATTCGACACTTACAACAACACCACTACCGCCACAATGAGTAAAGTACATGTGGCTTATGGACAGGTTCAGAATACAACAGACACCAACAATGTCGAGTTTTTTAATGTTCCGGGAAGCTCCTTTCATTCACCAGACCTGAATACAACACAGCCTTTTCAGGGAACGACCTTTAAACACGTTGAAGTAACCGCTCAGGTAGATCCTGCGGCACCTACGAACTGGATTGTCAAAATAACAATTGATGGCAATGTGATCTGCAATCTGTCTTTTGCTCCTTCGGGTACAGCTGCAGCAATGACAGTGGGTTATTTTGGTTTTTCAGCTTCTACAGGAGGAGCAAGATCAAGACATTCCATTAAAAATGTAAAAATATATACCGATAAGGTTCCTATTTTACAGAATTCTGCCACTCAATCTTTCTGTCCGAACCCTACCACTGGTTTTGGAAGCGTAAACCTGACCACTTTCAACTCACAGTTTGTCAGCAATACCTCAAATTACACCTTCACCTACTATCCGCTGGGAAGCTCTACACCTATCGCTAACCCTACCAATTATCAGTTCAATGCCAATACAACTGTGACAGTGGTCATCAAAGATAATGCAGGAATATTGTGTGATAATCCGGACGCCAAAATCCTATTAGTTCTTGCCCCTTTCAAGGCAGAGGACAAAACCATTACAGAGTGTAATAATAATAAAATAGGGACAGCAACATTCAACTTGAATTCTGCCAATGTAACAAATGTTCCGGGTGTTATTAAAAAGTATTACAAAACACTTACCGACCTGAACGCAGACACCAATGAAATTCTGAATCCTACCAGTTATTTCTCCGCTCCGGGGACTGTTTATGTAAAAGTAACTACTCCACAGGGATGTACAGGCACAGCGAAAATCACACTGGCTTTCTATACAGACACCTCAGTGAAAGAAGCAACTCTAAGATCATGTTTTATTGAAAACAATATTACGAGCGCTGTTTTTAATTTAACAACTGCTGATGTCACAACGTTAACAACAGGAGTAAGTAAAAAATATTACACAAGTATTAACAATGCTTTAGACGGAACTAATGAGATCATGAATCCACTTCAATATCTGTCTACAAGTACAGCCGTATATGCAAAAGTGACAGATGCTAACGGATGCTTTGCCATTGCCAAAATCAACCTTTTGGTTCTTCCTCCTGTTAAATCATCAATACTGAAAGACAAAATCATTTGTATCGGTGAGAAAACAGATCTGGATGCAGGTTCAGGTTTCGATGGATATGAATGGAGCACCGGAGCCACAACTTCGTCTATTAAAGATGTAGGGGTAGGTTCTTATTGGGTAAAGCTTAAAACAGGCAACTGTATTACGACCCAGATTGTCAATGTAAAAGCATCTCCCAATCCTGTTATTTCAAGTATTAATATTGATAATAATATGATTACGGTAAATGTGTCGGGAGGAACCCCTCCATACCAGTATTCTATAAACGGATTCAGCTGGCAGACCTCTAATATCTTCACAGGACTGGCGAGAGGTGAAGTAAAGGTCTATGTAAAAGATTTCTACAATTGCACTCCTGTTGAAGTCCAGATTACAGTACCTAATCTCATCAATGCCATTACTCCCAACGGCGACAATGTAAATGACGTTATTGACTATTCTGCTTTAGCTTATAAGAAAAATCTGTTATTCACTGTGTATGACAGATATGGAAACAAACTATATGAAGCAGGTAAGATGAGAAATTTCACGTGGGACGGGACCGCTTCCGGTAAAAAAGTTCTTACAGGAACTTACTGGTATACCATTTCATGGAATGAAGACAACAAAAACAATACTGAAACTAAATATTCAGGCTGGGTACTTGTCAAGAACAGAGATTAACCTTTTAAGATCAGAACTACCTTTTTCATAGGGTGGTTTTGATTTTTTTATGAGTCTGTTTCTAATCCAAATCAACCACACTATTTAACCATAAAAAAGGATTAACAGTCCTCAATTTCAATATTTTAAAATTCAGAATTTATTTAATATTATAACTAACAATATCACAACCAACCACTATGAAAAAAGATATACTCATTTTATTGCTGTCTGTCTTACTTTGTTTGCCAGGCAGATTTTTTTCACAAACCTACCAGCTTGCCGGAAATCCGGTAAATACAACAGGCTGGGATCTTGTTTCTGATGCTGTAGTAAGCGCAGACTTTATCCGGCTTACAACCGACCAGACCAGTAAATACGGAGCCATAAAATTATCCACCCCCATCACTCTAAGCTATTGTGACAAATGGAAAGTGGAGTTCGACTTTAGAATTGACGGGAATGGAACCACTCAATTTGGAAGAGGAGATGGTTTCACATTCTGGTATCTTGCGAACCCACCTACAGGATTTGTATCAGGAGGAGGACTAGGGATCCCTGCTAACGCTTCAGGACTAATGGTAGGCTTTGATATTTTCAACAATACTACTGAAGCCCAAATGAGTAAAGTACATATTTTGTATGGAACCAATAATACAGCCGGTAATAATATTGAATTCAACAACACGGCCGGAAGTACTTTCCATTCGCCTGATCTAAACCCCACACAACCTTTCGTAGGAGATGCTTACAGGCATGTTGAAGTAAATGGAGAGACAGACCTTACCAATCCTATAAACTGGATTATCAAAGTAAAGATAGACGGTGTGCTTATCGTTGATCAGTCTTTTGCTCCTTCCGGAGGTGCTGCAGGGATGTCACAGGGATACTTTGGTTTCTCTGCTGCCACAGGAGGTGCCAGTGCAAGACATTCTATTAAGAACGCAAAGGTATATGTAGATAAAGTTCCCATTTTGAGTAATACTTTAACACCGTTTGTATGTACCAATCCTTCCACCGGAAATGGTGTAGTAGATCTTACCTCATTCAATGCTCAGTTTGTAAACAATCCCGGGAATTATCTTTTCACCTACTATATATTGGGGAGTTCTACCCCTATTGCCAACCCTTCAAGTTTTCAATATTCAGGAAACACAACTATTAAAGTTGTTATCAAAGATCCTACTTCAACACTCTGTGACAATGGTGACGGAGTTATCCAGCTTAATCCCACTCCGTTTGCAGCAACGGACGCTACTCTTATTGGATGTAATAATAACAATGCGGGGACTGCGACGTTTGACCTCACCACAGCAGCAGTAACAACGCTCACAGGTACTACTAAAGAATTCTATCCTTCTTTATATGATATGAATAATGGTACCAATCAGATTATGAATCCTGCCGCATATCAGTCGCCTGCAGCTACTATATATGTAAGAGTAACCACAGCACAAGGATGTGTAAGCACCGCCAAAATCACTTTAAATATATATCCTGTTGTCACCGTTAACGATGCCGAAATAAGATCGTGCTTTATTCAAACCAACCCTTCTACAGCATCCTTTAATCTTACAGGAGCTATAGTTTCCCAGGGTGGAGCATCCAAAAAATATTACCCATCACTAGCTGATGCCATCAATGAAACCAATGAAATCACAACTCCTACAGCCTATATTGCACCTAATGGAGTAGCTTATATAAAGGTATTCAACACAAACAACTGTTACTCAATCGCCAAAGTTACATTAACTGTACTTCCTCCAGTATTCTCTACGGTCTTAAAAGACAAGACGATCTGCATGGAAAGCAAAACAACTTTAGATGCCGGAGCCGGTTTCAAAAGTTATGAATGGAGTACCGGAGCTACTACGCAGACCATAACAAATGTGGGAGTAGGTACTTATTGGGTAAAACTAAAAACAGGAGATTGTACAGCAATCCAGACCGTAACAGTATATGCCGCTGAAAATCCGGTGGTCACTAGTATTGATATCTCAGGAAACAAAGTTACTGTATACGTAAACGGAGGAACTCCTTCTTATCAATATTCAATGGATAATATTATCTGGCAGGATTCCAATATATTCACAAATGTGGCCAGAGGAGAAGCTAAAGTATTTGTGAAAGACAATTATAACTGTACGCCTATTGAAATCAACATCACCGTTCCTAATCTGGTTAATGTAATTACACCTAATGATGATGGAATTAATGATTTTGTTGACTATTCTGCCCTTGCAGGTAAGCAAAATCTGGAAATAGGAATTTTCGACAGGTATGGTTATAAAATTTTCCAGGCTGATAAAACCAATGGATACAAATGGGCAGGCACTACCAATGGAAGCAAAAAAGTTCCTACCGGAAATTACTGGTACTCTGTTTCATGGAAAGAAAATAACAGAACCAACACTCCAATAAATTTTTCTGGTTGGATTGTTGTAAAAAACAGAGATTAAATACACTTTTCACCTATATAAAAAAATCACTCCGCCAGCCGGGGTGATTTTTTATTTACAGGAAGGAGATATTTCATTTTAAAGCCTCTTTATTCATATTCAATTCTTAAATTTGTGCTATGAATTATTTGGAAGCTTTAAGCAGAAGATATTCTGTAAAGAAATTTAATAATCAAATTATTCCTCAGGAAACGCTGCATAATATTCTTGAGTCAGGAAAACTGTCTGCCAGCTCCCTGGGACTTCAGCCCTATAAAATTATTGTTGTTGAAAGTGAGGAAATGAAACAGAAGTTGATTCCCTCTTTTTACAATCCCTCTCAGATATCCACCTGTTCTCATCTGGTTGTCATTATTTCAAAGAAAAACATTGAAGAACATTATATCCGGGGTTATTTTAATCATATTTCCGAAGTAAGAGAAACCCCTCTTGAGAAACTTGATCCTTTCAGAAATAGTATCAATCAGCATATTAATCAAAAAACACAGGACGAAATTTTCAACTGGGCAGAAAAACAATCTTATATAGTATTGGCCAATCTGATGTATGCCGCTGCTATTGAAAATATAGACTCGTGCCCCATGGAAGGCTTCCGACAGGACCTTATAGAAGAGATTCTCAATATAAATCCCGAAACAGAAAAGGTAACCGTTACCCTCGCTTTAGGCTACCGTTCTGATGAAGATCCTTTCCAGCACATGAAAAAAGTAAGAAAACCAAACGAAAAATTGTTTAAATTTATTTAATCTTTTAAACGATTGTACCTAAAGCAAGCATATGATAAAAGCGGATGTATTAGTAATTGGTTCCGGCATTTCCGGACTTTCCTATGCCATTAAAGTATCTGAACAGCTCCCTGATGCCAAAATCATCATCGTAACAAAATCTGACGAGGATGAAAGTAACACTAAATATGCCCAAGGCGGCCTTGCTGTAGTCACAGACTTCCAAAAAGACAACTTCGAAAAACATATTAACGATACCATGCGTGCCGGTGATGGCGAAAATAAACGCGATGTAGTGGAAATGGTAGTCAAAGAAGCTCCGGCAAGATTTAATGAAATTGTAGAATGGGGCGCTCAATTCGATATGAAAAACGGGAAGTTTGCTTTGGGAAGAGAAGGAGGCCATACCGAAAACAGAATCGTCCATCATAAAGACATTACAGGATTTGAAATCGAAAGAGCTTTACTGGAAACAGCCAATAACAGCCCAAACATTGAAATCCTCGACCATCATTATGTGATTGATATTATTACACAGCACCACGTTCCCGGAAAAGAACTCAATGAAGGCGACATTCACTGCTATGGTGCTTATATTCTGGATGAAAAATCCAAAACAATAAAAAAAATAACATCCAAAATTACCCTGGCAGCCACAGGAGGTGCCGGACATGTTTATAAAAATACCACCAACCCTACGATTGCTACAGGAGACGGAATTGCTTTTGTAGCCCGTGCAAAAGGAAAGGTTTCCAATATGCAGTATTATCAGTTCCACCCAACAGCTTTGTATAGCAAAATGGATGGAATGTTATTTTTAATTTCAGAAGCCGTACGTGGAGACGGAGCAAAATTAAGAACCAAAAGAGGCGAAAAATTCATGCACAAATATGATGAACGGGAAGAGCTTGCCTCAAGAGATATCGTTGCAAGAGCTATCGACGCCGAAATGAAAATTACCGGAGACGAATTTGTAGGTTTAGATTGTAAGGAAATGAATCATGAAAAATTCTTAGAACACTTCCCGAATATTTACAAGAAGTGCAAAGACGAAGGAATTGATCCATTCACTCAATTAATACCCGTTGTACCTGCCTGTCATTATTTAATGGGAGGAATTGAAGTAGACAGAGACGGACAGTCTTCCATTAATAATCTTTTTGCTGTAGGAGAATGCACCAATTCCGGATTACACGGAGCAAACAGACTCGCTTCAAACTCCCTGCTTGAAGGGCTTGTTTTCGGCCATAATGCAGCTATGAAAGCTGTAGAGCTTCTAAAAGAAAACAATTTCAACTTTGACGATCTGAAAGCAGTTCCGGAATGGAATGAAGAAGGAATGAAAATCATGGATGAAATGGTGATCGTAAGCTATCTTAGAAAACAGCTTCAGGAAATGATGAGCGACCTTGTAGGTATTGTAAGAAGTAATAAACGTCTGAACATGGCATTGCAAAAACATCAGGAGATTGCAGCAGCTGTAGACGAAATTTACCACTACTCTATTCTCTCACCACAATTGTCAGAACTAAGAAACCTTACCACCGTTGCTTATCTTATCATTAGTCAGTCCATGGAAATGACAGAGAACAAGGGAGCATTTTATAATAAAGACTTGGTTTAAATTTTATTAAACAAATGAAAACCCTGAATTTAAATATTCTTACAACAGTAAATATTTTATTCTATTCAAGAATGATACTTTCATTGATTTGCGGTTTTGTATTATTAAGTTTTTGGGTGAAAGATGGAAAAATTGATGGTTTTTCAAATATAGTCATCTTTGCAGGAATAATGATTTTAGGATTTCTTTTCGGTTTATATGGAATAACATTATTAAAAAAGATTATTGTCCCAAAATCCAGATATCCTTTAGTTTTAAATATTTTATGCAATATGAAGGGCTTAGGAAAGCCTGACTATTATGGAAGTTTAAAATTCGATTTAAATAATATAATTAAAGATAATAAGCTGCGTTTAACTCTGTATTACGTCAATAATCCTCAATATCCGATTTTAACATTCAATAGAGAAAAAATCATTTACTACACTCAAGAATATAATTGGGATAATTTTAAATGGAGCTATAAAGTGATACCACAAGGAAGAAACGAAAAACAAGTATTAGAGTTTCAAGGCATTAATCAAAACAACATAAAAATAAAAGACAATATAGATTTTGAAAAAATAGATGCAAAAGAAAATGAAGTCATTTTGCTTTTCATCATTCATGACTTATTGTTTGGAAAAAGATCTTCGTTTTATTACTAAAAGCAAAAAACAATGAAAAGACCTAGCTACGTAACAGATAAAGCATTAAAGACATTTATAAAAAACGCCCTTGAAGAAGACATTCAGGATGGCGACCACTCTACCTTATCTACCATTCCGCAGGATCTTGTACAAAGTGCTAAACTTTTGGTAAAGCAGCACTGTATTCTTGCCGGAGTAGAACTCGCTGAAATAATTTTTAAAACTTTTGACAAAAACTTAAATGTAGAAGTTTTTCTTAAAGATGGAGATACTGCAAAGGTTGGAGATATAGCCATGATTGTAACCGGAAGTGCAAGATCGATACTTTCCACAGAGAGACTTGTCCTTAACTGTATGCAGAGAATGAGCGGTATTGCAACGCTTACTCACGAATGGGATTCAAGACTGGTAGGTACAAAGACTAAACTATTAGACACAAGAAAGACAACTCCTAACTTCAGAATATGTGAAAAGTGGGCTGTTGCTATAGGCGGTGGAACCAATCACAGATATGGCCTTTATGATATGATCATGCTGAAAGACAATCATATTGATTACAACGGAAGCATCACCAATGCCGTAGCAATGGCGAAGGACTACGTTAAAAAGAATAAGAAAAAACTGAAAATAGAGGTTGAAACAAGAAACCTTCAAGAAGTTCAGGAAGCTATTGATGCAAAAGTGGACAGAATCATGCTTGATAATATGGATGTAGAAACAATGATGCAAGCTGTAAAAATGATCAATGGTTCATGCGAATCTGAAGCTTCAGGTGGTATTACCCGAGATATGCTGAAAGAAATTGCGTCAACTGGTGTCACCTATATCTCTGTGGGAGCCCTTACACACTCTGCTGAGAATATTGATTTGAGTCTCAAAGCAGTGAAATAGCTTTGTATTTTTAACAAAAACACCTACACTTTCTTAAATATTCATCAACATGACTTTTTTCATGTAAAAAATCAATTTTTATTCATGTTGCTGATAATCAATCATTTAATATTATTAAGATTGATTAAAAATTAACATTGAGTTAATAATAGTTAAATTTTATTTTGCGAATTTTGCAGAAAATTAAATCTAATTATTACTAACGATTATGAAATTAATCAACAAATCGATTCTTACTGCGATAATTACATTATCAACAGCTAGTGTCTATTACGCTCAACAAGTTCAGGATACAGTTACTAAATCCAAAGACATTGATGAAGTGATCCTAAGAGGTGTTACAGATATCGCTAAAGATAGAAAGACACCTGTTGCAGTATCCAACATTAAAGCTGCACAAATTGTGGAAAGACTGGGTAACCAGGAACTTCCAGAGCTTTTGAATACTACACCATCCGTTTTTGCTACTAAAGCTGGAGGTGGATTTGGTGACTCCGGAATAGTAATTCGTGGATTTGAATCAAGAAACATTGCCGTAATGGTAAACGGTATGCCGGTAAATGATATGGAAACCGGTACTGTGTATACTTCTAACTGGACAGGTTTATCTGATGTAACCAGTGCAATTCAGGTACAAAGAGGACTTGGTTCTTCCAAACTGGCTATTGCTTCAGTAGGAGGTACTATTAACTACATTACACGTTCAGCTGATATGAAGCAGGGAGGTGTTATCCGTTTAGGGGTAGGTAACAATGATTATTTAAAAACATCTTTCGCTTACAATACTGGTAAATCACAAGATGGATGGTCTTCATCATTCTTAATGAGCAGACAGGCAGGGTCTACCTATGCTGAAAACACTCAATATGAATCTTATGCTTATTTCTTTGCTTTAGGTTTCCAACCTAACAAAAAGCATAATTTACAATTTATGATGACGTCTGCTCCACAATGGCACGACCAAAGATATACTTCTAACTCATTAGGCGATTATTTCAAATACAATCCAAAGCAGGATGGTACTCCATTCAGAGAATATAATTCTGACTTTGGTTACTATACAGATGCTAATGGCAGAAAAGTAGCGGTATCAAACAAAGCTAATTACTACGCTAAGCCGGTAATTATGTTAAACTGGGACTGGACAATCAGTGACAAGTCAACTTTAAGTACCGTTGCGTATATGTCTAACGGCCGTGGTGGTGGTCTTTCAGATGTAGGAAAAGTAGGTAATAAATTTGCCAGCGGATATATAGATACAACTCCTGGTACAGGAGGTCATATCAATTATGATCAGATTTTTGCAGCCAATGGAGCGGTAGATGTAAATGCACCTACAGCAGCAACAGGAGGTACTCTAATCAGAAGATCAAGCGTAAATGCTCACAACTGGTATGGGATCTTAATGAACTTCCAACATAAAATCAATGACAACTGGAACTTCTCAGTAGGTACAGATGACAGATATTATTACGGATATCACTATATGGTTGCCAGCGATTTATATGGAGCTAAAGGATATAAAGATGCTTCGAATAAAAACCTGACAGCACCAAATATTATCAGCAACACTTACGACTATAAAAAATTAACGTGGAATCCTTTCGGAGGATCACAGCCACCAATGTCTGACAGACTTTCTTTCAGCAATGATGGTGAAGTACTTTGGTATAGCGGATTTGGACAGGTTGAATATTCTACAGAAAAATTAACAGTATATGCGCAGGGATCGGTTTCTAACCAAGGATTCCAAAGAATTGATAACTTTATAGTAGACGGTTCTACTGCAGCTAACGGCCAAATTAATAATACCAAAACAGGATTTAAAAATATATTTGGTTACAATGTTAAGGGAGGTGCTAACTACAACATCAACGAGCACCACAATGTATTCGCTAACTTAGGATACTATAGCAAGCAGCCATTCATGAACTCTGTTTACCCAAGCAACCAACAGTTCCTAAACCCTAGTTTAACTAATGAGAAAATTTCTTCTTTTGAAGTTGGATATGGTTTCAGATCTGCTAAGTTTAACGCTTCAGTAAACCTTTACAGAACTGAATGGAAAGACAGATGGTTAAGAAAATCAATGAACTTTGATATGGGATCTGTAGGTATTCTACCAGGTTATGCAGAAATCAGTGGTATTACTGAAGTTCACCAAGGGTTTGAATTTGAAGGAAACTATAAGCCATTTAAGTTCTTAGAGTTCAACGGTATGTTCTCTTTAGGAGATTACCATTATGTAGGAAATGCAACAGGAGCAACTTTTGATAACAATAACAATCCTATTGCTGTTCCTGGAACTGATAAAAACTCAACTACTCTTTATCTTGATGGTATTAAAGTAGGTGGAACTAACTTCAACAGTATTCCACAGATGACTTCTGCATTAGGATTTACAGCAATCCCGGTACAGGATTTAAGAATCTACGGAACATGGAGACACGTTGGTAAGGTTTATGGAAGTATGGATGCAGGAACATTTACTAAACCTGGAGGAGAAATCTTAAAATTAAAAGACTTCGATCTTTTTGATATTGGTATCTCTTACAAAGTTCGTTTGAAAGATCCTAAGCAGTATTTCACGATCGGAGGTAACGTTTATAACTTATTTGATTTAAATTACATCTCTGATGCAGGAGGAAATTATATCAAACCGACTGATGCTCCTACAAATCTACAGGATGGAAAACCAAATACTCAAAAACTAACTTACGAACAACTAGGTTATATGTATAAAGGCGTTGCTTACGGAAACAAAGTGTTCTTCGGAGCTCCAAGAACTTGGGCAGCAACATTATCATTCAACTTCTAATATTATCATAACATTAGATTTTATAAATATCAATCCCGGCTTTGAGCCGGGATTTTTGTTATCTTTGTGTACAAAAAATAGAAAGTATGGATTTTTACAACATTTTGCTTAATGCCCACAAAGGATTCGGGTATCTTGAGCTTCTTTTAGTTGCATTATTTATCATTGCACTTTTAGCAACCATGTTTGGTTTCAGTGGAAAAGTGAACAAATTCCTGAAGAAGACGACTCTCTTCACGATGATCTTCTTCCACGTTCAGTTTTTAATAGGAATCATTATGCTGATCACCACTTTTAGCAGAGGCTTGAATATGGGAGAAGTCATGAAAAATGCGGCTTTGAGATTCCAATATGTTGAGCATCCATTTTCTATGCTTATTGCAGCAGTATTGATGACCATCGTCAACAAAAAAGTGAAGTCTAATGATACGATCTCTCTGGGAGTTACAATTATGGGACTGATCGCAGTAGGTTTATTTGCATTCGCATTCCCCTGGACAAGAGTCTTCGGGGCTTAAAATAGATAAAGAAATTATATGCATTATAATTTATAAATAGTTTAATCTTAAAATTTTTATTAAATCAATGAAAGTAGCTGTAGTAGGTTCAACAGGAATGGTTGGACAAGTTATGCTGAAAGTTTTGGAGGAGAGAAACTTCCCTGTAACAGAATTAATACCGGTAGCATCCGAAAGATCTGTAGGCAAGAAGGTGAAGTATAAACAGAAGGAATTTACGATTGTAAGCATGAAGGACGCTATAGCTGCCAAACCGGATATTGCAATCTTCTCTGCAGGCGGATCTACTTCTCTTGAATTTGCACCATTGTTTGCAGAAGTGGGAACAACAGTAATTGATAATTCTTCTGCATGGAGAATGGATCCCGACAAGAAATTGGTAGTTCCTGAAATCAATGCTGATGTTTTGACTAAAGAAGATAAAATCATCGCAAATCCGAACTGTTCTACCATTCAGTTGGTAATGGTTTTAGGGCCTTTGAACAAAAAATATGATTTAAAAAGAGTTGTAGTTTCTACCTACCAGTCTGTAACAGGAACAGGTAAAGCCGCTGTGGACCAGTTAAATGGTGAAATTGAAAATTCGGTGAACAAAGAGAGCCAAATCAGCGGAGATGATTCTATTGCAAAAGTATATCCTTACCAGATCTTTAAAAATGCATTACCACACTGTGATGTATTCGCAGAAGATGATTATACTAAAGAAGAAATCAAGCTGATGAAAGAGCCTAAGAAGATTTTGGGTGATGATACCTTTAATCTGACTGCAACTGCAGTAAGAGTGCCGGTTCAGGGGGGACATTCTGAAAGTGTAAATATCGAATTCGAAAATGAATTTGAACTTGATGAAGTAAGAAAAATTTTATCCGAAACGCCTGGTATCATCGTAATGGATGATGTAAAGAACAACCACTACCCTATGCCTTTATATTCGGAAGGAAAAGATGAAGTGTTCGTAGGAAGAATAAGACGGGATCTGTCACAGCCAAAAACGCTCAACCTTTGGATCGTAGCAGACAATCTGAGGAAAGGAGCAGCAACAAACGCTGTACAAATCGCAGAATATCTTGTAGCTAACAACTTAGTATAAACTAACAAAATAAAAAAGAGTCTCAAAATTGAGATTCTTTTTTTTATCAAACTCATTATGAACAGCCAGAAAAATACCCACCAAGATAAAATAGGATTTCAGAAGCTTATTGCCATATTCGGAATCATCCTTTTCATCGGAAAGATTATTGCCTGGAAGCTTACCAACTCAGACGCTGTATTCTCCGATGCAATGGAAAGCATCGTGAATGTCATCAGTGCCTTCATGGGACTTTACTCTCTTCATCTTGCCGCCAAGCCTAAAGATGACGATCACCCATATGGCCATGGAAAAGTAGAATTTGTCACCTCCGGCATAGAAGGAGCCCTGATTGCTATTGCGGGTATTATGATCATCTATGAAGGTATTCACAGTCTTATTGTAGGAAAGACCCTTAGCAAAATTGATCTTGGAATTTGGATTATTGCAGCAACAGCAGTTATTAATTATCTGCTGGGATATATTTCTATTAAAAAAGGAGAAAAGGAAAACTCATTGGTGCTTATTTCCTCCGGAAAACATCTTCAGTCAGACACAGTCACAACACTTGGTGTTGTAGGTAGTTTAGTCATTGTATACTTTACAAAGATCTACTGGCTGGATTCAGTGGTTGCATTATTTTTTGGACTTTATATCATCTTTGTAGGGTATAAAATCGTTCGTAAATCATTAAGCGGTATTATGGATGAGCAGGATCCCGAAATATTAAACCAAGTAATCAGAATCCTTGAAGAAAATAGAAAAGCAGAGTGGATAGATGTACACAATATGAAAATCCAACAGTTTGGTTCTTCCCTTCATATTGATGCCCATATTACACTTCCATGGTACTATGATCTTCGTGATGCTCATGGAGAAATGGAAAAAGTAATCCTACTTCTTGCCAAGAATATAAAACGGACCATTGAGTTTAATTTTCATATGGATGACTGTAAACCTATATCATGCTCTGTCTGCCAGATTGAAAAATGCCCTGTCCGGGAAAAAGATTTCATTAAACGTGTAGAATGGACTCCTGAAAATGTAACCAGTGTAGATAAACATACTGCAGAATAACTATAATGGCAGTAAATGGATAAAGGAGATTGAAAATAGTCACTCAATAAGATTATATCTTTTCTGAGGGGCCTTTGCTAATCATCTTCTTCCGATAATAAAACATTGGAATAATCAGTAAGAGGATCAAAGGCTGAATCACAAATCTTCTCATATAAAAAGAAAAAAGATATCCTACTTCAAATTTATCATAAACACAATACAGATAGATCGGCAGCGCAATTATAAAAACAATTGCTATCATAATGGCTCCCTGAATTGTCCAATCCTTACTTTTAAATAAGCCATAAATAATCAGGCAGGAGAAAAACAGATTCAAAAAGAATCTAAACAAATGCCCGCCAATTAGCTTCCCCCATTCAAACGGAGGAAATACTATATTTTGATTAGCTTCGTGAAAGTAATTAAGAAAAGGGTCGTAAAATAGGGTATTCTCCAGAATTCTGACCCCAACAAGCCCACAAATTCCGACGATCACCAGAAGCCAACTAAGAGTTTTCATGTTTTAAAGCAAAGAATTTAATCCACAACAGCCAAAGCAGTACAACACTTCCATAGATGATCGCGGGAAAAACAAAATCGTGGAACATTTTCCCATATTCTTTATGGTCTGACATGACAATATTCAATCCCATAATCCTTAGAATGTTCATTATATACAGTAAAATTAATCCTGCTCCTGCAAAAACAAATGTCTTGGCACCTTTATAGAAAGCACAAACAAAAGATACAAATAAAATCATTACAGAAACAGCGTTGCATCCTTCCACCATTCTCGTTACATATTGGGATTTTACATAAAACCAAACCTGTCCATTCTTAGCATCGTCATAAAGCTCTGTCGGATAGCCTATTGTATTTTGAAGTGCAGTTACCTGACTGGCTATCATCCGTGAAAAAGAATCCAGGCCGAAATCTTTCTCATTATTCAGATAAAACTGATACGCAAAAAGCAGCACCAGATAAATGATAATGAAACGAAGTAGAATACCTAAAACAGGTTTAAAATCCTTAAACATATTACAAAGATAAAAATTAGAGTGAAACAAATCTGATTTTGAGACAAGAATGCTTGCTATTAAATCTAAAAACAGGGAAATAATATAGAAGACAAATGCATTTATCTTTTGTTTTCTGTAAAAAACATTCAGTATATCTATTCAGATAATTATAAATGAAGTGATATTTCTAACTCCCGTTAAATTAGTATATTTGTTTTCATATTATGACTTCTGAAAATGCAAAACGATTTTTTGAAAACCAATTGGGTAAAAAATCGACCGAATTCATCACATTAGCTCAAAGCGGCTCTGCGAGGGTCAACTTTATGGCCTCAGCTGATACTGAAAAATACATCATCACCTACAACGAAAATATTCCGGAAAATGAAAGTTTTTTATATTATTCGGAAGTATTCTCTGAAGTGAATCTTAATACTCCAAAAATTCTTGCCGTTTCGGATGACCGAAAAATGTATATACAGGAGTTTCTGGGAGCACAGACACTTTCGGAGGTGATCACCAAAGAAGGCCTCTCTCCTTCTGTTAAATATTTGGTCCAGCAAACATTAGAAAAGCTTTTTCAACTACAGATACATACACAAGGGAAAATAGATTATTCAAGGACATTTGAATATGAAAGTTATGACGAGCTTCCGGTAATTCATGACCTTTACTATTTTAAAAACTTTGTGGCAGACGTTCTGGAACTGGAATACAATAAATCTACTCTTCTGAAGGAATTCAAAAAAATTGCTGTACACATTGAAAATCTTGAACCTAAAGGAATTATGATCCGTGACTTTCAGGCAAGAAATATTATGATAAATGAAGAAAATAAAGTTTCATTTATTGATTATCAGTCTGCGATGTATGGGCCTTTGTTATATGATGTGATTTCCTTTTTATTTCAGGCGAAGGCTAATTTTCCTGAAGATTTCAAAAATAAAATGCTTGAATTTTATATCACCCAGTTCGAAAGTACTGAAATGAGAGTTCAGCTAAAAAACTGCATCAAACCTATTCAGATGATGAGATTCTTACAGGTCCTGGGAGCTTATGGATTCAGAGGTTTGATCCAGAGAAAGCAGCATTTCATCGCAAGTTTAGAAAAAGGAATCCAGAATATTACACAGTTTGCTCTTTCCTGGGAAGAAATGAAAAATTATCCGGAACTGAATAAAGTAATTCAACAGCTGGCCGCTGAGAAAACAAAACAGAAAATTGAAAGAATAATAAAAATTTAAACCTTCAGATCTGTTCAGACCCAAACAATCACTTCAATATAATTAAACAGGCCTAAAAAGGTTCAACAAAAAATAAAAGATAAAATGCTGCACATAGACATACACAGTTTTTCATACAAGAAAGGAGGAATTCCTAAAGATCATTCAGGAAATGGCGGAGGTTTCGCTTTTGACTGCAGAGGAATTTTAAATCCCGGAAGAATTGAAGAATATAAAAAACAAACCGGAAATGATATTGGCGTTCAGGAATATCTTGAAACTAAAACAGAAATGCCTCAGTTTTTAGAACTGGTAAAATCTCTTATCTCGATTAATATTAATGATTATTTAGAGAGAGGATTTGAACATCTTCAGATTAATTTCGGATGTACAGGAGGCCAGCACAGGTCGGTATATTCTGCAATAAAAATTGCTGAGTTTATCAAAGAAAAGTATCCTGAAGGAACACAGGTAAGCCTTCACCACGACGAACAACCACAATTAAACACGGCTAATAATTAATAAATCAGTACTTTATTTACTGATCATTTATCAAATTGCCCATTACACACTACTTATTAGTCAACCAATTATGAAGGCTCTTATTTTCGCAGCAGGAAAAGGCACCCGCCTTAAACCATTTACAGACCACCATCCAAAAGCACTGGCAAAAGTAAATGAAATTCCACTTTTGGAAAGAAATATCAATTATCTGAAAAGCTTCGGAATAACAGATTTTGTTATCAATATTCATCATTTTGGAAGTCAAATAGTTGATTTTCTAAATAAAAATGATAATTTCGGTTGTAAGATAGAAATCTCCGATGAATCTAACGAACTCCTTGAAACCGGAGGAGGCTTGATTTTTGCAAGAAAGTATCTTGATCACGGAGAAGATTTTATAATTATGAATGCTGATATTTTAACAGACCTAAATATCAATGCATTGGTAGAATATCATAAAAAGATAAAAGATTTTGCTACTTTAGCAGTTTCAGATAGGGAAAGTTCTAGAAAACTCCTTTTCAATGATGATTCTGTTTTAAGGGGATGGCTGAATGTACAGACGGGTGAACAGCGTCTTGCTGAATTCAACAAGGGATTTAAAGCATTGGCATTCAGTGGAGTTCATTGCATCAACCCTATTATCTTTGAAAAAATAAAAAGAACAGGCAAATTTTCTATTATGGAAGAATATCTGGATCTGATGCAGACCGAGCATATACACGGTTTTAAACATGACAGTATTCTCATAGATGTCGGAAGGCCGGCATCCATAATAGAAGCAGAGAAACATTTTAAATAAATTTTGCAATGGAAATTGATGGGACCAGGGATGAAAGTTTAGTAAATCCGGAATTTGATATAAACGAAACAAAACTGCTTAACAGTTTCAGACAGAAGACCTGGGACGAAACGATTACCAAAGACAGCTGGATGGTCTTTAAGATCATGGCCGAATTTGTAGACGGCTACGAAAAACTGGCTAAGATCGGGCCTTGTGTTTCTATATTTGGTTCAGCACGTCTGCAGCCGGAGAATAAGTACTACAAAATGGCAGTAGAAATTGCCGAAAAAATAACAAAATTAGGCTTCGGAATTATTACCGGAGGTGGACCTGGTATTATGGAAGCCGGAAACAAAGGTGCTTTTAATGCAGAAGGGAAATCCATTGGTCTTAATATTGACCTCCCTTTTGAGCAGCACTTTAATCCTTATATCAATAAGTCCTACTCTATGAATTTTGATTACTTCTTCGTAAGAAAAGTAATGTTTGTAAAATATTCTCAGGGTTTTGTAGTAATGCCGGGAGGTTTCGGGACTTTGGATGAGCTGACAGAAGCAATGACCCTGATTCAGACCAACAAAATTGGCAAGTTTCCTATTGTATTGGTAGGAAGTGAATTTTGGGGTGGATTACTGGATTGGTTTAAAGCCACTCTGCTAAAAGAAGGAATGATTGCTGAAGATGATTTGGATCTTTATCGCGTGGTAGACACTGCTGATGAGGCAGTAGCGCATATTAAAGCTTTTTATGATAAGTATTCTGTGAATGTAAATTTCTAATTGGCATATTATTTGTGACTTATAACTAGCAAGTATGATTGTAAATCTATTAATTAAGATGAAAAAACTTTTATATATATCAGGAATTTTAACATTTTTTGTGTTAATGAGTTTTATGTATGCAGACTTTTTCTCTTCAATGACCAAAGTGGACTATATTGATGGAAGCAAGACGTTGAAGTTTACCACAAAAATGAATACAAGCCATATCTCTGATGCTATCAAAATCAATCCTAACACGGCAGGCTTTGAAGCAGAAGTTAAAAAATATGTGAACAATAATTTTGATGTATTTGTCAATGGTGCTCCCAAAACAATTACCTTCACAGGAAGCCAGGTCAGCGGAGAAACTGTATGGGTGTATTTTGAAACCGGTGGTGTTTCAGATATCAGCACCTTAAAAATTAAAAATACGATCCTTTTAAGTGCTTTTCCCAAGCAAATCAATCTGGTCAGCATTGGCTATAAAGGCAGCCAGAAAATGATGAACTTCCAAAGAGGAAAAGAAGTGAATGAGGTTTCTTTTTAAAAGAAAATTAGATTTAACCATTATAAATGGGTACCCTGAGAGCTTAGCTTTTAGGGTATTTTTTTTTGCATAAAAGCCAACACTGGCTTAATAGACCAGTTTAAAAGGACCACCGTTTTATTTAAGTAAACAAAAAACGACTTACTCTACTTATAGTATACACTCAGAAAAATTTATTCTTATCGTGAAAATGAAAGGTCTTCTTTCATTATAGAATTTACCTCTCAGCTTTTCCATTTGGTTTTAAATTAATTAGGTAAAAACCCGTAATGATACTTTTCAGCATTTACACTCTAATAATTTCATTTTCAGCAATGTACATTTGTATAGTAATTACAACCACAACCGTGAAGCTGAAATCACTACAATCACAGGGCGGAATCTGAAAAGCCAAATGAGTAAGAATATACCAAACTAAAAAACTAAATATCATGGACAACTCATAAAGCATCCAGTCAGGAAATAGATATCCTGATCGTAATTGACACAGATTATATAAGATCACATTATACTTCTCCAAGTACAGATCCCAATAATCCAACAGGAATTGATCACAATAGCCAGCATATGATTGCTTCAAATGCCAACGCTCTTTCCGGGCAGGGTTCTGCCGACCTCGACTTCAGTGCAAGAGCAGGAGATGTAGTTTCTTTCAGAGGAACTTCAATTTATCAGAATTCTGATGATGCTGTCATTATTTACAATATTAAATATTGGTCCGGAGAACAGGTTTTTAATAATTTTGTATATAATTCTGTGGAAAGAAAGGAGGCTGTTGTACCAGATGTGAAATCTCTAAACGGACTTCCTGCCACTAAAGCTGATATTACTTTCGCCAGTATTGATTCCAAAGTGAGAACTACAGGAAAAGAGAACTTCTATGTACAGTTTGCACTTTATATTTTAGATCCAAAAGATAGTAATAAGCAGATTTTATACGGCTACTTTTACTGGGATCCAACAATTACAGTTAATTAAAAGACGTAAATAATTAAACCACTGCATCAACAGTGGTTTTTTATTTTATTAATTTATTTTGAGCCTGACACAGATCTCTGAGCCTCATATTCAGAATGATATATAAAAATAAGCCGGCTTTATAGAGCCGGCTTATTTTTTTAAATTATCAGAGGTGAAATCCTGTATTACTCAATTTTGATATTATCAATCTGAATATCATAGTTTCCATTTGATCCTGTTTTTAAAGCAAACATAGTTTTTCCAGCGGTTACGTTGAGATCGGCAAGACCTGTAAGCGTAAGTTCTACTAATCTCCACTGTCCGTTTGTATTGATGGATCCAGTATATGAGTTAGCACTTTCTGAAATTAGTGTAGCACCTGTAGCAAATGTTCCTAAGTTGAATGAATAGAAAGTACCATTCGTTTTATATACGTTGAAAGAAAGTGATTTTCCTGTCGCTGTACCTTTAATGTACATTGTAATTCTCTTTGGAACAGCAGGTATTCCGGTAGCAGCAACTGATGTAAATACATAGTCATTATTGGCAGGTGTACCTTTAATCTGAAGGGAGTTTGTACCGTTGTACCCCAGATTAATACCTTGAGATGCATAAGGCATAAGCCCAAAGCTATTTAAAGTAGATAGGAAAGATGGCCAGTTTTCAAAATCAGATCCTGCAAAAAGGTTAACGGCAGTAGCTGACGGAGCTTCTGGCTCTCCCGGGTTAAATCTTGCATTAGGGAAGTTCATATCACTAAGATTTCTGATATAAGCCTGCTCTGTAAACGTTGGAGTTGTTGGGTTACTTGGACTCGTATAACGGCTTAAAAGAAGAACGATATCACCACTTTTTGCATACGTAGGAGAAATCGGAGACTTCGCAAATGTTGCATAGTTACTGAAACGAAGATCTAGTCTACCCGCTTTTTTATCCGTAATATAACGGTCTCCTGTAGCACTTTCGTCACCAAAAGTTTTTCCAAGTTCTGCATCTTCGTACTGAACGTTTTTGATTTTTACAAGCTGGTTGATGTGTGCACCATTTTTAAGAGCATCTGCAATACTGTTAAACTCTAACGGCTTCATTACTGCTACTACAGGCTTCTGTCCATCACAAACTCTTGCCATGTAATTTGACACTTTGTTTGGATTGATTCTTCCTACAGAGTAACTAGGGTCATAAGAACCTACTTTGATATTTCCATTAGAAGCCTGAACGATAAGTCCTTTAAGGTTAATTCTAACCAGAGCTCCCGTTGGGAAGTCAAGATACTGGTTTCCACCGTCAATATCAATTTCAATACCTTGGGTAGGATTTTCAGGCTTATCCTGAAGGAACATCATTTTGTAAATGTTTCCTGATTCATCACTTGAAGAAACATAAGCTTCAACGATGAAATCATCTTTAATGATATCAGCTTCAGCTGGTTTTGGCTTAGCAATAGTTGCAAGTTCTGATAACTGGTGATTAGCTGCTGCAAACTTGTTTGTACATTGGATTGCCGGCACTTCATAATCATCGGATTTTACACAAGACGATAATGTCAGCATGGAAATGGCACTAAAAAAGGCCGCTTTAAAATATATATTTTTCATTGTTTTCAATTTTTAAATTTATTTTTTTAGAATCTGAACTGAAGGTTAACAAAATAAGATCTACCCTGATTATACCAATATTTAGGAGCGAATACCATGTTTCCGCTGTCGTAGTCATTAGCATAGTCTTTATAGTTAACGTTTCTTGTCTGCTCGAATCCTCCTGTAATGTAATTTCTATTGTTAAGAATGTTGTTTACAGAAGCAGACACCAATACGTAATACTTACCGATCATCCAGGATTTCCCTGCATTCACATTGAAGAAAAATGCTGAAGGCAGCTTAGTAGGAGTCAGCACTCTTGCTAATTCTTCCTCAGTTACATTATCATAAGGAACTCCAGGGGTGTTAGGATTCGTATAGAATCTTGCTGTTCTGGTTACCGGAGACGGATCTAAGAAAGAGTGCCCGAAGTAGTTCCAGGTTGCACCCACCCACCAGTATTTAGGGCTGCTATATCTAAGACCTAAAGTATACGCCTCCTGAGGAGTTCCTCCTTGTCTGTAATTTTTAAGAGTAGCCTCACCCATGTTGGTGTAAGATCTTGATACAATATTCCCGTTTCCATCCAGTTCTCTGAACGTTCCAACAGCGTCAGAAGCGAAATAAACCGTAGGATTATTAGTATAAGTATACTGTCCTACGCTTAACAATCCACTAGCCGTTAAAGTAGGGGTAACTTTCACCTGAGCTCCAAGTTCAATCCCCATATTTCTTTTGTTTGCTCCTGCAAGTACCTGCGTGATGAAAGCACCATCCTGAATAGGAGTCTGATCTCCGCTTTCAGTGAGTGTCGTCAACTTAACGCCTTGTGCAAAATATCTCTGTACACTTGTTTCATTCTGAGTATTAACAAGGTAACCTGTTAATCTAACTTTAAGAATCGGAGTAGAAATTACATAACTCAGATCATTAGCATCGATCACAACGTTTTTGATACCCGGAGTAGTAACACCACTTACTCTTGTATTGAAATAAATATCATTTAAGAACGGAGACTGTGAAAAGTATGCTCCATTATAAACCAAGAAGTTCCTACCATTGATTTTATAAGTAACCTGCCCTTTGATACCTGCATTCCAGAAGTTTTTGTCTTCTCCTTTTCCATAAGATGAAGGATATAGGTAATGTTGGAACTGCCCTTCTCTGCTGTTATTGGTATATCCGAATAATCCGGAAACAAAGACATCAAATTTCCCTGTTGCAAATTTAAATGCCGGGTTTATTTTAACTTCCTGTCTTCTGAAAATATAGCTATATCCAATTCTGTCACCTTCTCTCTTTGCAACAGAACCAACGTCTTCTTTCGTATTGTACTGCCCCCAAACATTTCCGGCAGTTGTGTTGGATGCAAACGGGTCCATATTCAGAGCAAAATCGGCCCCTAATAAATCGTTTACCTCTCTGTACTGCTCAGATCTGTAATTCTGATAAGATACGTTTAAAATAAAACGTGAAGTATCACTGAAGTTATAAGTATAGTGAGTAGATGCATTCCATACTTTATCATCTTTTACATCATCCACAAGATAGTAGGCAGCTCTTCTTCCGCCAAACACAGAACTGTATTCCACATTTCTGTTGGCATTATAAAGATTATCCCAGTTGATCTGTGTATATTTTTCGTCATTATTAGTCCATTTGTCTCTCCAGAAGCCGATATTTTCTGCCTGTGATGGAGCCGGATTATTATAATTCAACCAATAACTTGGCAAATTACGGTAATAGGTAGGTGATGGGTTATTGGCTCTGTACCAATCTAATCTTGAACTATATTCTTTTCCAAACTGGTAAGAAACTGAAGTCCATAACTGGGAATTTTTATTGATTTTCCAGAAATCCTGCAGCTGAAGCATGGGCTGGAAACCTCTTCTTACCCTTTCATTTCTTTTCTCTCCATCTTGCCATCCCCAGTAGGAGTTGTAATGAACTCCTCTGAAATCATATACTTCCTGAGTATTTGGACTGGAAGAACTTCTCGCATATTTAGAACCAATAGCATTAAACGTCATGGTATGGCTGTCGCTGAATTTTTTCTCAACACCGATATAGCCACTGTATGCATCATAAGAAGTTCCATCCTGAATACCTTCCTGGGCCCATCTTCTTGCAATCATCCCAGTAAATGCCCATCCGTTTTTGTTCATCCCGGAAGAGAATCTGTAAGACAATCTGTTATTATAATTTCTGTTTGTCAGAGAGTAAGTCAGCTGACTTCCTTTTCTGTACTCACTTGCTTTAGTATTTTTATAAAACACACCTGTAGTTCCCCCGAAAGCATATTCAGAGGGAGCATGATTAGCAGAAATTTCCGGATAACGGGTAATTTCATTTAATCCACCCCATGTGCTGAAATCAACGTCTCCGTTGTCTGCAGCGGCCATAGAGACTCCATTAATCATATTTTCTCCGGTTCTGCTGTCAATTCCTCTTGGACGGAACCAGTACTGTCCAAGGTCAAAGCTTGCAATTCTGTTGAATACATCCTGAGAAGATTGAAGCAGCCCTACTGTTGCAGTTTGCTGTCCTCCATTATCACTCTCACCAGAGTCTTCTACAATAGCTAAGCCCTGATCTGCATTAGTTAATGCCGAATAAAGAGTAATTACTCCAAGATCTTTCTTTTTCTCATTAGTAATTACATCAAATTCTAAAATTTTAGTTTCAAAATTTGATTTTGTAACCATAATCTGATAATGTCCGGGCATCAAATCAGCAAATTGGAAGTATCCGATTTTGTCCGCCTTTACATCATTTCCTGCTCCTTTTAAATCCACGCTTGCCTGTTCAACAGGTTTCCCATCCGCATCCTTAAGATACGCAAACACTGTCGTCTGCGCAAAATAATAGGACGCAGGCAGCAAAGTGAATAAAGAGATTAATGATAGTTTTTTAATCATGAGTATATTTATTTTTAAATACTTTTCTTGTTAATTGTCAACAGTTTAAAAGTTGGGGGCACAAATTTAGTCAAAATTTACAATTCACAACTTTTTTAACATTATTTTTTCTTAACATTGCAAAATTTTAAGAATCATTATATAAAAAATGTTCAGATTATTGCAGATAAATTTACAAATATTTAAAATGCAGTGAATTAAAAAAAAGTAAATTTGCAAATTAAATAATATTAATAATAACTCTAAGAGATGAAGAGATTTTCGAGTCTGTTTGCCATCGTTTTTTCGATCATGGCATTCTCACAACAACAAGGAAAACTGAGAAAAGTAGCTACAGTTGGTTTTTTAAATGTAGAAAACCTGTGGGATACTATTCGTTCAGCAGATTATATTGACGGAACTAAAGATATCAAAAATCCAGCTTTCCACAGAAGTATTCCATTTGATTCTATCAAATTTCTGGATGCTGAAAAATACGACGGACCATGGAGCGATGGTGCTTTAATAGGGAAAAAAGTAGTTAGAGAACAAGGTGGTTCTGAAGAGTTTACTCCTAAAAGCCCAAAAAACTACGGATCAAAAATTTACAAAGCAAAATTGGCTAACGAAGCTAAAGTGATTTCTGAGATGGGAGCACAATATACCAAAACTGCTCCTGCAATTGTAGGTTTGATAGAGGTGGAAAACAGACAGGTTATTCAGGACCTGATCAACGAACCTGCTCTAAAGAAATATGATTACGGAATCATTCATTACAACTCTTATGACTACAGAGGAATTGATGTTGCCCTGATCTACCAGAAAAGAAGATTCACCCCTACCAATTCATTAAAGAAAGAACTAAAAATCTTTGGTGACAACGGAAGAAGAGAATATACAAGAGATATCCTTGTTGTAACAGGTTTTTTAGATAATGAGAAAGTTGCTTTTTTCATGAATCACTGGCCTTCAAGAAGAGGTGGTGAAGCAATCTCTTTACCAAAAAGAAATGCTGCGGCACTTTTACTTAAACAGCAGATGGACAGCGTAAGAGCAGCCGATCCAACTACAAAATTATTTGCTATGGGTGACTTCAATGATGATCCTATAAGCCCAAGTTTAAAAAATCATCTGAAAGCTCAGGCAAATCCTAAAGATTTAAGTGAAGAAACTCCTTATCTTAACTTAATGCATCCTTTATACAAAAAAGGAGTAGCTTCTTTAGCATACCAGGATGCTCCTAACTTGTTTGACCAGATCATTGTTTCTAAAAACTTAATGTCTGATCAGGTAACAAAAGAGTATTCAGTTTATAAGGCAGAAATTTTTGCTCCTGCTTATTTAGTCAATAAAGAAGGAAATTACAAAGGATACCCTTTCAGATCCTGGAACGGAGATCAGTTTACAGGCGGATACAGTGACCACTTCCCGGCATTTGTAGTTCTGCAGAAAGAACCATAAAAATTTAGGCACTCTTATTGGAGTGCTTTTTTTATGTAAATACATTGATCATGAAAAATATTTTTTTAATCGTATTGTTTGCACTGATCCCCTTAAGTTGTTTTTCTCAGGATACTTCCCAGAAAAAAGATCAGGAACAGAACGAAATGAAACCTTCTAAAAACGAAGACGGGGAATGGGATCTTACAGTAATAGATACTCAGTTTGATTATTTCCTGAGCGCAGTTGCAAAACCCATCAGTCAATATTCTGAGTCTTATCTGAAGACAAAAAATGCATTTCTGGTGAACGAATGGAACAGCTATTACCATTCAGGAAGATATAGAAATATTATAGAATCAGGAATTGATTATGACCCCAAGGAGAATTATGGGATCAAATTTGAGTACAAACTTTATCAGGTCTTCGCTTATGTAAACTGGAAATATGGTTTGAAAATGACCGGACTTTCAGGAAGTGACAGCGTAAGATAGCCAATAACATTAATCAATAAAAAAAGGTTCAGAATAAATCTGAACCTTTTCATTTTATAATAGCTGAAAATTATTTGTTGAATAATTCCTCTACTTTATCCCAGTTTACTACATCGAAGAATGCAGAAACATAGTCAGGTCTTCTGTTTTGGTAATTTAAATAGTAAGCGTGCTCCCAAACGTCTAATCCTAAAACCGGAGTACCTTTAACGTCTGCAACAGGCATTAATGGGTTATCCTGGTTTGGAGTAGAAGAAACAGATACAGAACCGTCCGCATTTTTTACCAACCAAGCCCATCCTGAACCGAATCTTGTTTTAGCAGCCTCAGAAAAATCAGTTTTGAATTTTTCTAGACCACCATAATTTTCGATAGCAGCTTTTACATTTCCTACAGGCTCTTTACTACCTCCCGGAGTTAAAATAACCCAGAATAAAGAGTGATTGAAGTGGCCTCCCCCATTGTTTCTTACTGCTGGCTTATCTGTTCCTGTCTGGCAGATTTCTTCGATTGTTTTTCCTGCAAGCTCAGTTCCTTCAATTGCTTTATTTAAATTGTCAATATACGCCTGGTGATGCTTTGTATAATGGATTTCCATAGTTTTAGCATCGATAGTAGGCTCCAATGCATCATATGCATATCCTAGTTTTGGTAATTCAAATGACATAATATTTATTTTTAATGTTATACTTCAAAATTAGCCAATATTTAAGGGATTATCAAAGATTGTGGATTACTTTAATAAATCTTTAACATTGATATATTGATTTAGAATGAATTATTTTTTTTAAAATATTCGTATTTAATCTTCATTTAATCTCTGAAAAACTAAAAAGCACGGATCATACTGTATGATCCGTGCTTTTTAGTTGATAATAATTAAATTTATTTATTCATAGACATCAGGAATTCTTCATTATTAAGAGTTCCTTTGATATTCTTATTTACAAATTCCATAGCTTCAACAGGATTCATTTCAGAAAGGTATTTTCTAAAAATCCACATTCTCTGAGAAGTAACTTCATCCAGAAGGAGATCATCTCTACGTGTGCTGGAAGAAATCAGGTCAATAGCAGGATAAATTCTTCTGTTAGCAATTTTTCTGTCTAGCTGAAGTTCCATGTTACCTGTACCTTTGAATTCTTCAAAGATTACTTCATCCATTTTAGATCCGGTATCAATCAATGCAGTTGCAATGATCGTTAAAGATCCTCCACCTTCGATCTTTCTTGCTGCCCCGAAGAATCTTTTCGGCTTGTGAAGTGCATTGGCATCTACTCCACCGGAAAGAACTTTACCTGATGCAGGAGTCACTGTATTGTACGCTCTTGCCAATCTCGTAATAGAGTCTAATAAAATAACGACATCATGACCACATTCTACCATTCTCTGTGCTTTTGCAAGAACAAGGTTGGCAACTTTAACGTGTTTTTCTGCTGCTTCATCAAATGTAGAGGCAATAACCTCTGCATTCACACTTCTTTCCATATCAGTAACCTCTTCCGGACGTTCATCAATCAAAAGAACCATCATATATACTTCCGGGTGGTTGGCCGCAATAGAATTAGCGATGTCTTTAAGCAACATTGTTTTACCTGTTTTAGGCTGGGCAACAATCATTGCTCTTTGTCCTTTACCAATAGGTGCAAATAAATCCACAATTCTTGTAGAGATCGTAGATCCGTTTCCTGTCAAATTAAATTTTTCTTCAGGAAAAAGGGGGGTAAGATACTCAAAAGCAACACGGTCCTTGATGAATGCAAGGTCACGTCCGTTCACTTCTGTAGGTTTTAATAATGAAAAATATTTCTCACCTTCTTTTGGAAGTCTCACAATTCCTTTAACTGTATCTCCGGTTTTCAGACCATAATTTCTGATCTGCGCTGTAGACACATACACGTCATCAGGAGAAGAAATATAGCTAAAATCTGAAGAACGTAAAAATCCGTAGTTGTCCGGTAAGATTTCCAAAACACCTTCAATGCTAACCATTCCGTCGAAATTGAATTCTCTTTTATGGTCCTGGTGCTCCTCTACCTTTTCAGAATGCCTGTTTTGATTCTGGTTCTGATTTTGGTTTTGGTGCTGGTTTTGATGCGGATGTTGATTTTTATGTTGGTTTCCACTGTTCTGTGGATGGTTGTTCCCTTTTTGAGGTCTGTTAGCCTGTTGTTGCGCTTGTGGTTGCTGAGGGGGATTATTAGGCTTTTCTTCGGTCTGAGCAGACTCTTGGGGTTCTGTGTTTTTTGGAGCTTCTGTTCTTTCCTGGGCTACTTCTGTATTAGCTGTGTTGGTAGGAACTCTTTTTCTTTTCTTTTTTGCCTGAGCTGCAGCTGATGTTTCTTCTGCCACTACCACTGCTTCGGCTTTTTGCTCCTCGGGTTTAATTTCTTCAGAAACCGGTATCTTCTCTTCTGCTTTTTCCTCTTCTATAGGTTCTTCTGGAGCTTTTGTATTTGGTTTTGGCTTGGCTGCTGTTTTCTTGGGGGCAGCTTTTCTTGCCGGGGCTTTAGCAGGTTTTTCTGCTGGGGCCTCTTCAGTGGTTATACTGGTGGTTTCTGTGGCGTTGAAATAATCTTTTGCAACTTTAGGGTTAGAAGCCTGAAAGTCAAGAATAGCAAAGATTTTGTCATTTTCATTGCTGGTTCTTGCAACTTTAACGCCCAAATCTTTTAAGATTTTAGTCAGTTCCGTTACGGATTTTGACCTTAACGTTTCTATGTTAAACATATTTATGTAAAAATGTAATTAATTGTGAGTAAGAAAAGTAAGTCCGGTGACTTTGGTTTTCAAGTACATTGTATAATGCAAATCTACACTTATTTTTGAATTGTGCAAAATTTATGTTATTTTTGCCAGGAATTTAATATTCGATGCTACAGAGAATACAAAGTATATGGACCTTATTAGCAGTTTTAGCTGCTGTTTTCCTTTTTATAACGGGACAGGATGTTGTCATTTCCGACAGTATTCCTCTCCTTAATATTGCTTGCATAGTGCTTGTTATCACTGGCGCATTAAGTATTTTTAGTTTTAAAAACAGAAAAAGACAAATTTTGCTGAATACCATCAGCATCATTATAAACGCTTTGTTGATTGGTGTATTGGCGTACTGGTTACTAAACTTATCCGGAGGAATTCAATTTCCTGAGAAGGGTATTGAGCCGATTTTCCCATTGATCGCGATAATATGTCTGCTTATTGCAAACATATACATCCGTAAAGATGAGAGGCTCGTAAAATCTGTAGACAGACTTCGATAACCTTACAACGATTTTTTGAGTAAGAACAGCTTCTTTTTAGGAGCTGTTTTTTATTTTTATATGATCTCTGATTATCCATTTTTGCCGGCATAATCTCCACAGGTTAATTAATTTATGTAATTTCATGCAACTTTTAAACAAAAAGTACGACAGATCGTTCAACTCTTAATTAAAGACAATGAAAAAGCTCACTTACCTTACTTTATCTCTCTTCTCTATAGTATCCTCTGCACAGGAGGTTTCACAGGAAAGGGTAAAAACCATTCTTTCAACTCTGGCATCAGACGAAATGAAAGGCCGTGAAATAGGAACTCAGGAAAATGAAAACGCAGCTAACTATATTGCCAAGCTTTTTAAAGAAAACAAACTGGAATACTGTACGGGAAATTCTTACCTGATTCCCTTTGACTATAATGGAAAAACAGTTTACAATGTCTGTGGCGTAAAAAAAGGAAAAACGGACAAATATCTTGGCTTTTCCGGGCATTTTGATCATATCGGAACCAGCAATAAAACGGGTGATAATATTTATAACGGAGCAGATGACGATGCCAGCGGAATTACAACTTTAGTAGGAATTGCTGATTATTTTAAGAATAAAAAACCTGAATTCTCAATGGTTTTCATGGCATTCAATGGAGAAGAAAAAGGAATGCTGGGATCAAAAGCGATTTCAACAGATACCAATCTGGATCCTATCTATAACAAAATGACTGCTCTTTTCAATTTTGAAATGGTAGCTACAGAATCTCAATGGGGAAAAAACGCTTTGTATATGACAGGAGACGGATTTTCAGATTTGGATGAACTCTTTAACACGTATGCTGTAAACGGATTAAAAATAAACGCTGATCCCTATGCAAAGCAGCAGCTATTTTACCGTTCAGACAATGTAAGTTTTGTAAAAAAGAAAATTATTGCTCATTCATTTTCAACAGTTGACATGACAAAGGCTACTCATTATCACCATGAAAATGATGACATCAACATTGTGGACTTCAATAATATGACTCAGATCATCAATAATTTCGGGCAAACTTTGGATAAACTGAATCCCAAAAATTTCACTCCTAAATATAATGATCAGGTAAAATTTTAATTCATGATTATAGTAGTAAAACCGTCTCAATGGCGGTTTTTCATGCATTTATTATCGCTTAATGAGCCATCCCTTCAGTTATTGATAACAGGCTTATAGATTCCTTTCTGTTTTTATGATCAAAAAAGAATATAGAATTAAAAGAGAGGCATTTGTAACAAAAAAATATGTTTTGAAACATATCAATTAAAGTAAAACAGGATTAAGAACGTCTTATCTTTTAATTTTACGTAATTTTGCTATCCAATTTTTTCATTGAATGAACGAATATAAAAAAATCTTAAAGTTCGCGAGACCGCATCAAAAATACATCTACGGAAGTTTATTTTTCAATATCCTATATTCTGTATTTCAAATTGCCTCCTTAGGAACTATTTTACCCGTATTAGGGATGCTTTTTGGGACCATCAAACCTGAAAAATACGAGACTGCCCCTGTTTATTCAGGAGAGTTTCTTGATTTTTTCAGCTATATAAAAGATTATTTAAATTATTCTATTCAGAATTTAGTAGCTGAATATGGTACCCTGAAGGTTCTTGCATGGCTTTGTATCATAACGGCATTTATGTTTCTTTTAAGAAATATTTTCAGATATCTTGGTGCTTTCCTATTAATCAACTATCGTGTAGGCGTTACAAAGGATCTTCGTGGAGCAATGTATAGAAAAGTACTTTCTTTACCTGTTTCATTTTTTACTGACAGCAGAAAAGGAGATCTGATGTCCCGTATGTCGAATGATGTGGGAGAAGTTGAAGGCAATATTTTAGGAAGTTTAGTGGAGCTTATTAACGCTCCTTTCATGTTGATCAGTACCTTGGTCAGCTTATTCATCCTAAGTCCTGAGATGACCCTTTTCTCTCTATTGGTACTTCCTGTGATGGGAACAATGATTGCCTTAGTGGGGAAAAGTCTTAAAAAAGATTCTCATGAAGCACAAAATGAAATGGGAACCATCTTTTCTATAGTAGATGAAACACTGAAATCTTCGAAAGTCATTAAAATTTTCAATGCTGAAAAGATAATGGACAATCGTTTTATGCAGTCTATGAATAAGTGGATTTCAAGTTCAATCAGCTTAGGAAGAAAGAAGGAATTAGCGTCTCCGATGAGCGAATTTTTAGGTTCTATTACCTTTTTGATTATCGCATGGTATGGAGGAAAACAAATTATTGTTGAACAAAGTATCTCTCCAGCGGATTTCTTAGTGTTCTTAGGATTATTTTTCCAGATCCTGCCTCCGGCAAAAAGCTTATCCACTTCTATTTCCAACGTACAAAAAGGGGAAGCTTCTCTGAAAAGAGTACTGGAAATTCTGGATGCAGATGTAAAAATCGAAGAAATTGCAGAGCCTGTTTCTATTACGACCCTTAAAGATCATATTGAATTTAAAAATATCGGATTCTACTATGACAAATCCAATCTGATTCTTAAAAACTTTAATCTAACGATTCCTAAAGGAAAAACCGTTGCATTAGTTGGACAGAGTGGAAGTGGAAAAACAACTATAGCTAACCTTTTAGCAAGATTCTATGATGTTCCGGAAGGAGAAATTCTGATTGACGGAACAGATATCAAACATTTAAAATTAAAAGAATACCGACAGCTTCTCGGAATGGTGACGCAGGAGTCTGTTTTATTCAATGATTCTGTTTACAATAATATCCTGATGGGTAAACCGGATGCAACCAGGGAGGAAGTTATCACAGCGGCTAAAATTGCCAATGCAGATTCCTTTATTACCGGACTTTCTGAAGGGTATGACACCAATATTGGAGATGATGGAAATAAACTTTCCGGAGGACAAAAACAAAGGGTTTCTATTGCACGGGCAGTATTGAAAAATCCTCCAATCATGATTCTTGATGAAGCTACATCAGCCCTTGATACAGAATCTGAAAGATTTGTACAGGACGCTTTAGAAAAAATGATGGAAAACAGAACTTCTTTAGTAATTGCCCACCGACTTTCAACTATTCAAAAAGCAGACTGGATTGTCGTGATGGAAAAAGGAGATATCGTAGAGCAGGGAACCCATTATGACCTTATTGCTAAAAAAGGAATGTATAACAAGCTTGTTGAGCTTCAAAACTTTGACTAATTTTTTAATTTAATTAAAAATGAATCCTATACAAGAGTACTTCTACAGAATTAAAGAACCTGAAAGAAGTACTCTTTTATTTTTGCGCAAAAAGATCCTGGCATCCGATACTGAAAACATTACAGAAACCTTTAGCTTCGGGCTTCCTTTTTTCAAGTATAAAAAGAAAATGCTGTGCTATTTCTATTACAGCAAAAAATACCAAAAGCATTACCTAAGTTTTTATCACGGTGACAAACTCGATTATCCTGAGCTGATCCAGGATGGCAGAAAGAAGTTTAAGATTCTTCTCATTGATATGGAAGAAGATCTTCCAGTAGAATTTATATTAAGCCTTACAGAAGAGATTAAAAGATATATAAAATAAAAACTCCGGCACGAATAATCGTACCGGAGCCTTCTTTAAAAACCTTTTATCATTGTGTGTTTATTCCGTTGAATTCTGCCTTTTTAATTGCCCAGGCAAGAGCATTTGCGTAGAATATTGAGTTGTATACATTCATTTTATAAGCAGTAGCACCGTTTCCATAATTAGGTTTAGCAATTGGCTTATAGTTCGTATCTGCATAGAAAGGGCAAATCGTATCTGAGGTATTTGGAGAAGCAACTGTTCCACACTGAGAGTTGAATCCGCCATCTCCTGCCCAGATGAAGTTTAGCGTGTTATGCTTAAATGCAGTTACACGGCCTACCGTTCCTGATGGTGAAGCAGTAGAGATATTGGTATCTCCTGAATATACCGTAATTTCGCTTGAAGGCAGGCCAGTTGCATACGTTGTAGAAGAAGCATCTTCTCCCCATTGCAATCCTCTTATATCTCCAAAAGGACCATTCAGGATTTCATCATTTGTCAGCGGTAGTTTATAGACAGCTCCCGCACTGTTTACACTTCCGGTGTTTACAGATCCGTCAAAAACATTTCTGAAAAGATTCTGCATTCCGCTGTTACTTTCAGAATAAGCAATGATGACACCCCCTTTTATCAGATAATTTTTTAGCACCTGTGCTTCCGCAGCATTCATTCCCCACGCATATCCTATTACAATAATATCTACAGGATTGGCTCCCGTTGTCCAACTTGTCAGCTGTGTAGCATTCGGGCTGTCTGTACCGTCTATAATCTGATCCCATCCTTCATATTTTACGATGCTGTTTGCCAATGTTCCAAAATTAGCGGCGGCTTTAGTCAGCATACCTGATGGAGAAGTCCCCGATACATTATATCCACATCCGTTTGGTGCTGTTCCAATGGCTAAAAGCTTTTTCTTTGGAACAACTACAATCACATTTACCGTACATGTGGTGGAAACTCCTCCCTTACTGTCCGAAGTAATGGTCATTGTTTTTAAAGTGGTTGAAGTAGGTGTACCCATCCCCTGCAAAGTGATATTCTGATTTCCCGTAGCAGTAAATGTACCTGAAGCATTAAAGGAAATTCCGTCAACCGTGTTGGTTGTAATGGTATAGCTACCCAATGCTGAAACATTTACAGGTAACGTAATGGTATTAGAAACTGCAAGAGTAGTTCCCACCTTATACACACCATTTACTGTTGCACTTCCGCAGCTCATTGTGTAAGTTGCTGCCGGGCTCAGCACAGAAATAGAAATTGCAGGACTACAGGTAACCACTGTTCCATTAGCTTCAAGTGCAATATTATCTGTCTGAATATTCAGAGGAATCCCCTGTCCTGGTATTTGTATGGTTTGTACTCCTGTATTGAGAAATACTCCTGTTCCGTAAAAGTTATATCCGTTTGTAGTCGTTCCGGAAATAGTATAATTACCAACTTTTGTTATATTGACAGCAATACTAAGGTAATTGGAATTGGTAAGTTCTTTACCTTTCACATAGCTTCCCATTGCTTTGGAAGAAGAACAGTCTACCGTAAAAACAGCCTTACCCATCTGCCCGCAGACACTTTTCCATTCATTATCTGCTAAGCTCCAGTAATTGAAGCAGTCTTCAGTAGTATTGTAAATCGTCAAACCATCATCTTTGGACTGATTGATTGTGATCGCATTTCGCTGCGCTTCGGTAAGCCTGGGAATCAGTACTCCTTTGTTGTTATTTCCTGAAACTACATCCAAAACGGAATTCGAATTGGGGAAAGTGGTATTAATACCTACAGCTCCGTTATTGGCCTGTGAATAAGATTTTCCAAAAGTAAAGAGCAGCGCTATCAGCAAAGCCCTGATCGGGAGGATTGTAAATTTTGTTTCCATCATTTATAAGTTATAATTGTTTAATGATTAAAATTTCAACATAAGTCATTTAACCATCACAAAGTTATCATTCACAGATAATTACAAATCAATTCCACCTACGCAATGCTACTCACGCGTAATAAAACTCACAAATGTTAATAATTACTTATTTAAAAAGGACAAATACAAAGATGGGCTGATCTTCAAATTTTAAAAATAGCTTTCCATTTGGTAACTGTATTTCTACTTATTTTAAAATGGCTGCTCAACTGTAGGTTGGTAAGTTTATTCTTTTTCTGATAGCTGAGAATTTTTAAAATTGATTCTTCATCATAAGAGCGAAGCCTTTGATTATTAAATCCGACATCATATTCCGGCTGTCCAAAAACCATTTGATTAAAATTCACAACATCAATAGCCGAATGCAATCTTTCCAGCCGATGCTTAATGCTAATATCCATTAATTTCTCAGGAAACTTTTCCTTAAGAATATCCGTATAAATCTGTTTGTAATCCGGAATCATATTATATTTTTTTCATCCATTTATATAAGGTCGTTTTGGGAATTTTGTACCGTAGAACAACTTCATTGGCGGTCATTTCACCATGTGCTATTTTCTCAAGTATAAAATCTTTTACCTCTTGCGTATAGACATTTTTCCTGAAGACCATTGTGTTTTTCTTTTCGCTGACTGTGTTATCAACTCTTGACGGAGGAGCATACAAGATAAGATGTCCGCTATAAAATCTGAAGAAATCAAATTTTAAAAGTTTACACCATTTCAACAGAATTTCAGTGTCAATGCTTTTCTCATTGTACATTTTTTCCACATCCTCTTCTGCTCTATCTAAAAATCTGCTGATTCTTTCTATCGGGATCTGATACTCTTCCACTTTGGATCTGATCAGACTGCCAATATGGATGTTTTTAATATTCATTGCATTATTTTCAGGTAAAATTATTGACCAACAGGCCAACAAATACCATAAAGCACTACTCAACACTACTTATAAGTATTAAAACTCAAAGTAGCCAAAATCTAAATTTTAATGAGAAAACTATTGATGTTTACTTCAGAAGAAATATTCAGTTTTTTTCGTATTCTGTATTTTTTACTTTCTACAGCACGGATACTGTTATTGGTACATTGTGCTATTTTCTTCGTATCAAAATCAAGTTTCATCAACGCACAGAAATACAGTTCTGAATGAATAAGATTTGGGTTTATTTTTAAAATATCCGGGATAAAGTGAGGAAAAAACACCTGAAATTTTTCAAAAAACATGGAAGAATTAGCTTCTGCAAGGTTCAAAATTTCCTGAATGTTTTCCTCTGAGAGATGATTGATCAGCATCTGATGTTTCATCAGTTCAGCATTCGTCTTTATAAGATCTTTAATGGTGGAATCCTTCTCTTTCCGATCTGTAATCAGCCCTTTAATAAGCGAATCTTTCTGAGTAATAAAAACGATATCCATCAGGAAAGATGCAATAGAAAATAAGATATTCAGCAGCTTTATTGTTTTAAAGTCCTGCTTTTCTATAAATCTGCTTTTGGACAGGAAGTCAAAATCAAAGTACAGGCACACAATAAAATTAATGCTGATCATGAAAGTAATGAAGAAGATAGAAAATGCATCTTTTTTATAGTTCAGAAAAAATGGAACAGCAAACAAAAGACAAAAATAAAAATATTCTACCCCGGCATTTTTGTAAGTGTAAATATTAAAAAAACTCACAATAAAGGTAAGTAAAACAAAGATACTGATAATGGCAGTTTTCAATACTTTTCTGAACCGTTTCGTCTTTCCCTTTATTGCCATTAGAAACAACCAGAAAAAAGTAATCACAGTAAGAAATATGGAAACAAACATATCTCCAAAAAAAGTAATAATAAAGATGGAGTAAAACAGAAATATGAAAAAAAGTAAAAGCAGATAGCGGTTAATAAGATGCAGATAATTACTTTCAAAATCATCTATTGTCTCAGCTTCGTCATTGATCACCTTAAAGAAAAACTTATAAATCATCTTGTTATTGTTTTTTACTCTTTCACAAACTTAAGTTGGCATTTGTACTCCTGAAAGCATAAAGTTCCCAATATTAACAGCCTTTTATGCAAATAAAAACCTACAATAATGAAATATGTCAGTCTTTTTTTAGCATTATCATTATAAAGAATATGATTAAGGTGTTTTTCTAGTTACAATTTACTAAAAATCAATATTAAAATTATCAAATGAAATACAATTTTTGATAAAAATTAATATGCTTTTACCTCACATCAATTAAAAGCATTAGCTTGTGTTTTTAAGCCGCAAAATTATCTATCCAAACAGGAAAAGCATCAACCTTCCAATACGCAATAGTACTCATGCGTAATTAAACTCAAAACAATCAAATGAACTCATATATCCATCAAACAAAAAAGAGAGCCTTTACAGCTCTCTTTGTACTTTTATCTATAATAAGAATTTTAATTTTCTTTCAGCTTGGCAATCACATCCAGACCTCCTTTTGTAATATCTCCGATCTTACAGATGATCTCAGTATCTAAAGGCAGGAATATGTCCATTCTCGAACCGAATTTGATGAATCCGAACTCATGTCCCGCTTTTGCATTATCTCCTTCATTACAATAGAAAACAATCCTTCTTGCCACATATCCTGCAATCTGTCTGAAAACTACCTTATGGTTGGTTAAAGTTTGTACAGCCATTGTTGTTCTTTCATTTTCTGTAGAAGACTTTTCGTGCCATGCTACAAGATACTTTCCAGGGTGATACTTTTTATAAATCACTTCACCTGAAACAGGATACCTGCAGATGTGAACATTCAGTGGAGACATGAAAATAGAAACCTGAATAGCTTTCCCTTTTATAAACTCGTCCTCTTCCACTTCTTTGATCATGACTACTTTTCCGTCCACCGGAGCGATCACATTTTCTTTGTGGTCAAGAATAGTACGGTTTGGCACTCTGAAAAACCAGAAGACTAAACAATAAATAACCAGCAAAGGTACGATGATCAACAGGGACCATATTTTAAGGAAATAAATTGCTAATGCTCCCAATATAATAAAAAGTATGGTCGCTACAGTAATCGTTCCTTTTGATTCTCTATGTAATTTCATGAGACTAAATAAATTTTTCTAAAATAAAGTACAAATATACGACAGGAACGCAGATAATAAAACTATCCAGTCTATCTAAAACTCCACCATGCCCCGGAATGATGTTTCCGCTGTCTTTTGCACCGAAATTTCTTTTCAGCTGGCTCTCTACCAAATCGCCTAATGGAGCAAAAGCTGCTACTAAAAACCCGACAAACATCCAGTTTCCTCTAAGCTCCGGCTGATAATGTTCTATGAAATAAGATAAAACCAGCGTTAAAACAACACCTCCAATATATCCTTCCCAGGTTTTTTTAGGCGAAATCTTGGGTGCCATCTTATGTTTACCAAAGAATTTACCTACCAGATAAGCAAAAGTATCACTACTCCATATCAGGATAAACAGAAAAAGAACTTCCAAAGTAAAAGTGTCATTATAACTGGAAAACTTAGGCAGGCCTAATGCAAAACTGAACGGCAGAGCCACGTAAATGACCGTAAAAATCAGCTTCCCGCTGTCGAAGTATAATTCGTTAGGATATTTGAATAAAGTAAGCACAGCAATCCCAATCAGGGCCAATGCTAATATTTCGCTCAACCTGAAGTCAAAAAAGAAATCATGATTGAAGTATCGTTTTGAAAAAATATAAAATATAAAAATAACCAATGGATATACTACCCATTTTTCATATCCGTTTCCGAATTTCATGATCTTTACACACTCCCAGGTACCTACAATAAGCAGAAGGCACATCAGTGCATGATAAAGATACTGCTGTTTGATAAGGCCGGGAGAGATATTATTGATCAGTTGTGCTCCCCAGGGAGTTGAACAAAGAATAATGATAGCAACATAGACTATACCGGAAATGGTTCTTTGAATGAGATTTTTGTCCAAAATTTAAAATTTAGAAGTGGGTGCTTAATCTTCAAGCAGTAATAAAAACAGTTTCACATTAGAATTGGAAGAACTGTCCATTTTAGACTGGCTTCCACTGATGGAAGTAAGGTTCTTGATATTTCCATTTCTTTTTATTTTCCCCATGGCATCGTTCAGATTGTTGACAATCTGAGAAACATTGGCAATGATGATTATTTTCTCCGGCAGCCTTGAAGAGTGATAGTGAAGAATATTGTTATGTGACAGCATGATCCTGCCATCATAAGCAATGAGATACTCACAAGTAATAAATGCAGCATCATTAGATGGCTGCAGTTCTGAAGTATAAGAAGTCTTCACAACGTTCAAAAAGTTCTGAAGTTCTTTATCCCAGCAAAAAAGATTGCCAATATTTTCTATTTTGACAATTTGATTTAAAGTCTGTAGAGCTTCCGCTTCATCTGCACAATAATTAAAAAATCCCCCCGAATGCGTAAATAATTGCGCAAACTTATAGTCAAGATCCGCATTTTTCAGCGAATCCCCAAGCTTCTCCAGGCTCTGTTTGTCTTCTTCCTCAGGCTGGTTGGTAAGTTTGCTTACAATCCTCTTGAATAAATTCAACTTAATCTATTTTTAGTCAACTTTATACAAAAATAGAAAATAAATTACAATAGAGTCCTAAATATCTGTTTAAATATGAAAAAACCTGACAATTTTGAAGTTGTCAGGTTTTATTAAAGTTATTTTTAAGAGTATTAAAGCTGTGTCGGGCTTTCTGGAGCCTGTATTTCACTTTCTTCCTCTTTCTCTTTGATCTGAGGTATATCCAATGCTCCCGGAATATCTTTTACAGGAATTGTATTGGTAACTGGTCTCTCCGTCAATTCAGGATCCCACGCTCTCTTTCCGAATATTTCCTCCAGATCTTCACGGAAGATTACTTCTTTTTCTAAAAGCTTATTGGCTAAAGCATCAAGTTTATCTTTATTTTCATCAAGAATTCTTACTGCTCTTTCATACTGATTTTCGATGATTGACTTAATCTCTACATCAATTTTAGTAGCAGTTTCTTCAGAATAAGGTTTTCCAAAAGAGTATTCAGACTGGCCTGAGCTGTCGTAATAAGAAATGTTTCCGATATTCGGGCTTAAACCATAAATCGTAACCATTGCCTGTGCTCTCTTAGTAACCGTTTCCAGGTCAGAAAGTGCACCTGTAGAGATATTATTGAAGATCACCTGTTCTGCTGCTCTACCTCCTAAGGTAGCACACATTTCGTCCAGCATCTGTTCTGTTGTAGTAAGTTGTCTTTCCTCCGGAAGATACCATGCTGCACCTAAAGAACGTCCTCTTGGAACAATCGTTACTTTTAAAAGAGGTGATGCATGCTCTACCAACCATGAGATTGTAGCGTGACCTGCCTCATGATAAGCAACTCTTTTCTTTTCAGATGGCTTGATGGCCATGTTTTTCTTTTCAAGACCTCCGATGATTCTGTCTACAGCATCCAGGAAATCCTGTTTTGTAACAGAGGTATGGTTGTATCTTGCAGCAATAAGTGCTGCTTCATTACAAACGTTAGCAATATCTGCTCCACTGAATCCAGGGGTTTGTTTGGCCAAGAAATCTCTGTCAACATTATCGTCCAGCTTAATTTTTTTCAAGTGAACATCAAAAATTTCTTTTCTTTCATGTAATTCCGGAAGGTCTACATAAATGGAACGGTCAAAACGTCCTGCTCTCATCAAAGCCTTATCAAGGATATCTGCTCTGTTGGTGGCTGCCATAACAATTACGTTCACATCTGTTCCGAAGCCATCCATTTCCGTAAGAAGCTGGTTCAGGGTATTTTCTCTTTCATCGTTTCCGCCTGAGAAGTTATTTTTCCCTCTTGCACGTCCGATAGCGTCTATCTCATCAATAAAGATAATTGCCGGAGATTTTGCTTTTGCCTGTGCAAAAAGGTCTCTTACTCTTGAGGCACCTACTCCTACAAACATCTCTACGAAATCAGAACCTGAAAGTGAGAAGAACGGAACTTTAGCTTCACCTGCAACAGCTTTTGCCAATAAGGTTTTACCTGTTCCCGGAGGACCTACTAAAAGCACACCTTTAGGAATCTTACCTCCAAGTTTAGTGTATTTTTCAGAGTTTTTCAAGAAATCAACTACTTCCTGAACTTCTTCTTTAGCACCTTCCAGTCCTGCAACATCTTTAAATGTTACCTGAATTCTTTCTTTTTCGTCAAAAAGCTTTGCTTTAGATTTCCCGATAGAGAAGATTTGTCCTCCGGGGCCTCCTCCACCGCCCATCTTTCTGAAAAGAAGGAAGTAGAATAATCCTAAAATGGCGATCCAGATTAATGCAGACACTAAGATATCGGCAAACGGGCTTTTACCTGTTCCATAATCTTTAGAAGTCTTAATCACCGGATTTTCAGCTTTTATCTGCTCAAATTTCTGAAGGAAAAGTTGAAGGTCTCCATATTTTACAGAATAATCTGCTTTAGGAGCCATTTCGAATGCAGAAAGAGGGTTATTTTCTTTAGCGGTTTTGGCAACCGTTGCCGATTTGGCCTCTTTGGTAAGGAAAACATCAGCTTTCTCTATGTCTTTGTATATAATTATATTTTGGACTTTCCCCGCCTGCATTTCTCTAAAGAAACCATCTTCATCAATAGATTTTGCACTGTCACCTCCAAGGAAATTGGAGCCAAAGAATAGCAAAAGAGCTATGATTGCAATAGGAAAGAACCAGTTGAATCCTTTATTATTCATTTATACTTTTTAAAATTTTACAATTCATTTTCAATTTTGGTGATAACTGCGTCACCCCAAAGCTCTTCTATATCATAGTACTCACGTACATCTTTCTGAAATATATGAACTACCACGGAAACGTAATCCACAAGTACCCACATTGCATTTTCCGTTCCTTCAACGTGCCAAGGTCTGTCTTTTAAGTCGTTTCTAACTTTCTTCTCAACGCTTCCCGCTAATGCCGAAACCTGCGTATTTGAGTTACCACTACATATTACGAACGTTTCTGCCACGGAGTTTTCAATGTTGGAAAGATCAAAGATCATGATATCTTCACCTTTTACATCCTGGATAGCTTCAACGATTTTATCTATTAATGCTTGTTTTTCTGCTGTTTTATTCATTAAAAAAATACTATAATCTGCAAATTTATTGTTTTTTCTTTACTTTAACCTTACTTTTACCCCCTTAATGTCTTAAAGTTTTCTTAAATGAGCCAACTCTTCTATCTGAACGAATGTTCTTCTACTAATGACGAAATATCAAAGTTTTTACTTTATGAAAATTCAGATTTTATAGGATTGCATACTTTTAATCAAACTAAAGGCCGTGGTCAGTATGGAAATGTATGGACTCAGACTGCCGGAAAAAACCTAGCTTATACGCTGGCAGTGAATACTCAACACATTCTGTGCTCCGACTTTATATTCAATTATTATACCGCAATTATTGTCCGGGATTTCCTTGCCAAATTGGCTGATTCTGATGTAAGAATTAAATGGCCGAATGATATTATCCTTAAAGGTAAAAAAATCGTTGGAATTTTAATAGAAAAGAAAAAAATTAATCAAAATAATTACTTCATTATCGGAACCGGAATTAATATTCTACAGGATAAATTTGATGAAATATCAAATGCAGGGTCGCTTTTAACTCAAACTGGGGTACAATTTGACCTTGAGGAGGTCGCTTTCAATTTTCATACTTATCTGTCTGAAAAACTTAAAAATATACCATCTGATCAGGAAATACTGGAAGTCTTTAATAAAAGCCTCTTCCGTAAAAATGAAATCTCAGTTTTTGAAATCGGAAAACAAAGACAAAATGGCATCATCCGACATGCAGACGAAAAGGGTGAGCTCTGGATCGAACTGGAAAATGACGGATTACGCCCGTTTTATCATAAAGAAGTAAAACTCCTTTATTGATTATTGATTTGCTCTTTTGATATACAGGTATAGGGTAAGCGGAAGAAATACGAGGTTAGGCAGCCACATCGCTAATGCAGGAGGCAGACTCTTATTTTCTGATACTACTTTTAAGGCTTCAAATGAAAACACGAAAATAAAGGCCAGTGAAATCCCTATCGCCAAGTTGACCCCAAGTCCTCCTCTTTTCTTTTGAGAGGATAGTGAAAGGGCTAAAAAGGTCAGTATAATAATAGAAACAGGCATTGACGTTCTTTGATGAAGTTCATTCAGATAAGAATTCAGGTTTCCGTTTCCTCTTGCTCTTTCTCTTTCAATAAATTTTAAAAGTTCGGGAGTGGTTTTATTTTGCCCTAAAAGCTCATTTGGAAAGAGTTCTTCGGGTGAATGTCCATAGTTTTTTCTAAGCTCTATGCCGTTATTCAGCTTTTCAGTATTGTCTTTATTGATTGTTTTTTCGAAAAAGTTATTTAAGACAAACTGTTTTTTAACATTATCCCAATATACATCACCGGCTTTCAGCTCATATACCATTCTTCTGTCTTTATCAAATTTCTGATAGACGAAGCTAGAGCCTCTTTTTTCTCTTTTATTCCATGAGTCAACAAAGATATATTCTGTTCTGCTCAACTGCGAAGAGGCAGGTGCCGTTCCCAAAATCTTTTCTTTATTGGCCGCATTATAGGTATAGGCTTCGAGTTCATTTTTCTTGATATTCGCCCAAGGAAGAACCATATGGTACACCAAAAGGGACATCAATGCAATTAAAATAGAAGTATATAAATAAGGTTTTGAAAACCTGTGAAAACTTGCTCCACTACTGATAATAGCTACAATTTCGGTATTATTCGCCATTCTGGATGTAAAATAAATCACCGAAATAAAGACCAGAATGGAAAGAAATGTCACCACAAGATTCACAATCCAAAAAGGATAGAAATGGATCAGAAAATAGGTGAGGTCAAGTTTTGCATCAATGGCCTTCGCATTTTCTATCCTTGGAATCTTCTGCTGAACATCGATAACAAGTACGACTATAGACAAAAGAACCAACATGAAACTGAAAGTTCCAAGGTACTTTTTGATGATATATTTGTCTACAATTTTAAGCATAATTCTCTTAAAGTCTTTGTCTAAGAACTGGTATTACAGAATTTTTCCACTCATAGAAGTCTCCTGCAAGAATGTGTTCTCTTGCAACTTTTACCAAATCAAGATAAAATGCAAGGTTATGGATTGAAGCAATCTGCTTTGCCAGGTATTCTTTTGATACAAATAAGTGGCGAAGATATGCTTTTGAATATTCACGGTCTACGAAGCTGGTTCCAAATTCGTCCAGAGGCGAAAAGTCGCGCTTCCATTTTTCATTTTTAAGGTTCATCACCCCCTGCCATGTGAAAAGCATTGCATTTCTTGCATTTCTTGTCGGCATTACACAATCCATCATATCGATTCCTAAACCGATGGATTCTAAAATATTCCATGGAGTACCAACTCCCATCAGGTATCTTGGTTTCTCTTTTGGAAGAATATCTGTCACTTCATCAGTGATTCTGTACATTTCTTCCTCAGGCTCTCCAACGGAAAGTCCTCCGATAGCATTTCCTTCAGCACCAGCTTCAGAAATTACTTCTGCAGAAATTTTTCTTAAATCAGAATATGTTGATCCCTGAACAATTGGGAAAAGTCTTTGCTTGTAGCCGTAAAGTTCAGGATTTTCATTCGTCCAGTCGATACATCTTTTCAGCCATCGGTGGGTAAGCTCCATCGATGATTTTGCCTGATTATATTCACACGGATATGGTGTACATTCATCAAAGGCCATGAAAATATCGGCTCCGATCTGTCTTTGGATCTCCATTGATCTTTCCGGAGAAAACATATGATAACTTCCATCGATATGAGATTTGAATCTCGCACCTTCTTCGGTCATTTTTCTGTTGCTTGCCAATGAAAAAACCTGAAAACCTCCGGAATCGGTAAGAATCGGAAGATCCCAGTTCATGAATTTATGTAATCCACCTGCAGCCTCCATCGTTTCCATACCGGGACGAAGGTAAAGGTGATAGGTATTTCCCAGAATAATCTGAGCTTTAATGTCTTCTTTTAATTCTCTCTGATGAACTGTTTTCACACTGGCTACAGTTCCCACAGGCATAAAAATAGGAGTTTGAATCTTCCCGTGATCTGTGGTAATCTCCCCTGCTCTTGCTTTTCCCTCAGAGGTTTTTTCTATATTAAAAAATTTCATCTCTATACTTTTTTAACCCGCTGTTTTACCTGCGTTTTTTGTAGAATAAGAAGTATTCTGCCTGATAATTACCTTACCATAGTTGGCATACTTCCATTCTGTTTTATTTTATCCTTTACGTATTTATCAGCTTTGGGATCTTTCTTCAATAATATTTCCTGTGCATCGTTGGCGATCCCTTCCATTTTTTCTTTAATCACGTAATATTTAAAGCTTTCTATAAAGTCTTCAGATTTCACATGATGAGATGTAAGAACCGCTCTTGTCCCAGCTTCCATATTTTTGTCCTGATACATAAAGATTGCCTGATCATTGATCGCAAGATCTGCCATAATATCAGCCATGGTCCCTTCATCGATCAGATTTTTAGGCTTATCAATATAATCACTGCATGAAACCAGTCCCAGCAAAACGAAAATGAAGATCAGTTTTTTCATCAGTTTATTTTTATATTTTTCAATAGTCTGAAGAACTTCGCATATAAATATTTCCCTGTATGAGAAGCATTGACTATGCTGTGTTTCATAATCTATTGATAATGGATTTCCATTTTAAGTTTAAAACTCCAAATACTGCTTCATGAATAATCCCTCCGTTCATTTTGCTTTCTCCTAAAATTCTGTTGGTGAATATAATAGGTACTTCTACAATTCTGAAGTTCTTTTTATAAGCTCTGAATTTCATTTCTATCTGAAATCCATATCCTTTCAGCCTTACATTATCCAGGCCTATTTCTTCCAGTACTTTTCTTGAAAAGCAGACAAACCCGGCTGTGGTATCATGAATAGGTAGTCCTAAAACAAATCTTACATATTTGGATGCAAAATAAGAAAGTAAGACTCTTCCCATAGGCCAGTTGACTACATTCACTCCTTTTGAATATCTGGACCCGATGGCCATATCAGCATTCAGGCAGGCTTCAAAAAGTTTGGGAAGGTCATTAGGATTATGCGAAAAATCGGCATCCATCTCAAAGATGTAATCATAATTGTTTTCCAGCGCCCATTTAAATCCATGAATATATGCTTTCCCCAATCCATCTTTTGTATGTCTTACGGACAGGTGCAGATAGTGCGGATTTCTCTTCTGCAATTCCTTCACCATCTCTCCCGTTCCATCCGGAGAAGTATCATCTACTACTAAAATATGAAAGTCGTCCTCCAATGCAAAAACCGCGGAAATAATATTTTCAATATTTTCCTTTTCGTTATAAGTTGGGATAATGACTAGTTTTTTCATTTCAGTTTGCAAAGATAGTTTATTTAACCTTTTTATTTTATACAAAATAATCTATAATTTTGCAAAAATATTTCTCACGGATTAAGGGAATGAAACAGAAACTTTTACTGAAAGAATCTGAATAGTACACAAAATCGGCGGGAGCATATATTTAAGTTACAATTTTCACAGATCAGGCAATAAGAAAATCTATGCCAGACTATGCTTTTGAAATTAAATAAAAATTAAAAAAAAAATAAATTTTGCCGTCATCACAAAACTTCATCAACCATGTAAGAATACCTGAGAACAATGACTGGGTAATCTTTATACTCGTAGGCTGTATATTTTTATATGTTTTTATGATGAACATTATAGAAAGGGATGCCAGTCTGAAAGATTTTCTGCTTCAGAAATATTTTGATGCAAGCAACAACCTTCCCAGCTGGATCATCACCTCGTGTGTAACGACTCTTACTTTGTCTGTTTTAGTTTCACAGTACATCCCGATAGTCCCTAAATACATTGCAGACCTCCAGCTTTTTGGATATCAGCTCAATAAATTTGGCTATACCCTTATTGCGATACTGTTCTTTTATCTGACAAAATCTACATTAGGTTTTCTATTTTACCAAAGTATAGGTGACGGAAAAAAATGGTCTATTTTTTATTTTACCTCCACTAAGTTTTATTTTATACTGTCATTTTTGCTGATAATCCTTTGTGTAGCGCACTATTATTTCCCTATAGACAGAAATAGGATCTTTCTATATTATTTCTGCTTTTTTGCTTTTGTGTTCATATTTAAAGTTTTTTTCTATTTATTTCACAAGAACAAGATTCTTCCAGAGAAATGGTATTATAAATTTTTGTATATTTGCACCCTCCAAATCGCACCATTATTATTGCTTTGGAAGTTGTTATTTTTTTAATAAATGTCAATGATGAGAATAAAGTCTATATTGGTTTCTCAACCAGCGCCTAGTGAGTCTTCTCCATATTTGGATATAGCGAAGAAGGAAAAAATAAAGATTGATTTCCGTCCATTTATCCACGTCGAAGGAGTTGACAATAAAGAACTTAGAACACAGAAGATTGATCTAACGCAGTACACAGGTATTATTTTTACCAGCAAGAATGCAATAGACCATTACTTCAGACTTGCAGAGGAACTTCGTTTTGCTGTTCCTGATACGATGAGATATATCTGCCAGTCGGAAGCAATTGCCAACTATCTTCAAAAGCATATTGTCTACAGAAAAAGAAAAATCAGTTTTGGGGAGAAAAACTTCTCGGATCTGCTGCCTCTTTTCAAAAAATTCCCAAGTGAAAAATATCTGTTGCCATCTTCAGATGTTTTAAGCCCGGATATTGTAAAAACTCTGGATTCTTCGAATGTAGAATGGACAAGAGCAATCATGTACCGTACTGTATGCAGTGATCTGACAGATATCAACATTCAGGATTATGATATGCTGATTTTCTTCAGCCCGCAAGGAATCAAGTCTCTACAACAAAACTTCCCAGACTTCAAACAGGATGAAACAAAGATCGGTGTTTTCGGAAACACAACTTTGGCTGCTGCTGAGGAAGCTGGATTAAAAGTAGACTTAATGGCTCCTACGAAGGAAACACCTTCCATGACAATGGCTCTTGAAAAGTTTATTAAAGCACTTCATAAATAGTCTTTACTATAAAAATACGATCAACCGTCTTTTCAATACAGAAAAGATGGTTTTTTTTTACCTAAATTTGAACAAGAATTAACATTGAATGAACTGTCTTTGCAAATCATATTTTTCAAAAGAAATAGACAAAGCATATCCTATTCAATAAAAAATTAAAATATACGGATGAAAGCCCCACAAGCAAAAAAAATAGAAAAAATATTAGAAACCCACGGCGACAGAAGAATTGACAATTACTTTTGGCTCAATGAAAGAGAAAACCCTGAAGTCATCAAATATCTTGAAGAAGAAAATGCTTACGAAGAATTCATCATGAAAGACACAGAAACTCTTCAGGAAAATCTTTTTGAGGAGATGAAGGCCCGCTATAAAAAAGATGACGAATCACTTCCTTACATCTTTAATGAATACTGGTACATCGTAAGATATGAAGAGGGTAAAGAATATCCAATCTTCTGCAGAAAGTATAAAAGCCTGGACAATCAGGAAGAAATTGTTCTTGACGTGAATATCTTAGCCGAGGGAGAGGAGTTCTTTGAAGTAGGAAGTGTGGCTGTAAGCCCTAATAATGAGCTGACGTCCTTTTCTTCAGATAATGTAGGAAGAAGAATTTACACGTTAAACTTTAAAAACTTAAAGACCGGAGAAATTCTTCCTGACACGATTCCGAACACTACAGGAAAAGCTGTATGGGCTAACGATAACAAGCATGTTTTCTATATCAGAAAAGATAAAAACCTTCGTGCATTCCAGGTATACAGACACCTACTGGGGACGGATTCATCTGAAGATATTCTTATTTTCCATGAAGAAGACGAGACTTTTGATGTCAACGTATTCAAAACAAAATCTTTACAGTATATTTTCATCGCAAGTTCAAGTACTATTTCTGATGAGCACCGCTTCATCCCTTCAGATAATGTATTCACAGACTGGACTATTATCCAGCCAAGAATAGATGATCTTGAATATTCTGTTGAGCATTATGAGGATGAATTTTACATCATTACAAATGCCGATGATGCTACAAATTTTAAAATTGTAAAAACAAAGATCGCCAACTGCGGTATGGAAAACTGGGTAGATGTTATCCCGCACCGTGCCGAGGTTTTGCTGGAAGGTTTTGAAATTTTCAGAGATTATCTGGTTCTTGAAGAAAGAGAAAAAGGACTTCTTCAGATCAAAATCATTGATGAAAAAACACAGGACTCATATTACCTGCCATTCTCCGATCCTACCTATACCTGCTATATTGGGGTCAATCTTGAATTTGACACAGAAGTTTTACGTTATGGCTATACATCATTGACACAGCCAAGCTCAACTTACGAGTACAACATGAAGGAAAAAACGACAAAGCTCCTGAAACAGCAGGAAGTTTTGGGCGGAAACTTCTTCCCGGAAAACTATATTTCTGAAAGAATTTGGGCAGACTCCAGAGACGGAGAGACTAAAATCCCTATTTCTTTGGTGTACCACAAAGACACCAAAAAAACCGCCGATACCCCACTCCTATTATATGGATATGGAAGTTACGGCCATACCGTAGATGCCAGTTTTTCCAATGTAAGATTGTCTATTCTGGACAGAGGATTTATCTACGCTATCGCCCACATACGCGGAGGAGAGTACCTGGGTAGAGAGTGGTATGAAGATGGAAAAATGCTTTATAAGAAAAATACATTCTTTGATTTCATTGATGCAGGAAAATACCTGATAAAGGAAAATTACACTTCGTCCAGACATATATACGCCATGGGCGGAAGTGCAGGAGGACTTTTGGTAGGAGCTGTAGTGAACTATGAGCCACAATTATTCCACGGAATAGTAGCACAGGTTCCTTTTGTAGATGTAGTTACCACAATGCTGGATGATACTATTCCTTTGACTACCGGAGAATATGATGAATGGGGAAATCCAAATGATAAAGAATATTATCATTATATGAAAGAATACTCTCCTTATGACAATGTAGAAGCTAAAGAGTATCCACATATGCTGATCACTACCGGGTTCCATGATTCTCAGGTACAGTATTGGGAACCTGCAAAATGGACAGCAAAGCTAAGAGAGGTAAAGACAGACGATAATATTTTAGTATTTAAAACAGATATGAGCTCCGGGCATGGAGGCGCAAGCGGAAGATTTGAATCTTTGAAAGAAGACGCATTGGAATTCGCATTTTTATTAAAATTAGAAAATCAAAAAGAATGATCAACGAAGCTGAATATTGGAAAAAAGTAGAACAATTCTTTGAAGAAAATTTCCAGACTGAAAAAAATCCGCCCATTGAAACTATATTATTTTTAATTGGACTTCAGGAACTGGGAAGTGGTCAACAAAAATATACGAAAGACGATAAATTAAATATTCTTCATATAGCGGTTTGCAGATTATTGGAACCGTTTGGCTATTATAAATTTACGCATTACGAAGATGGATGGCCACATTTCGAAAAAATAGAGGGCTTGCCTGAATTAAGACCCAATGAGCAGTCATTGCTTATGAAAAAGGCAATCATACAATATTTTCAGGACGAAGAACTGTTATAAAAATAAAGCTTGGATATTTTTCCAAGCTTTTTATATTTAAAAACACAGTTCAATTTGAATATTAAGCTGAACGGTTTAATCAATCTTATGGGTTAGGGTTATTTACTCAGAATCTCCTCCAGCTGATTCAGCCCCATGGTAAAACCTCCTTCAAATCCCATATCAAACAATTTTTTCATGACTTCCTGAGATTGATAATGAATATTGACGGTTACTTTTGTTCCTTCTTCCACCCCAGTAAAACCGACCAGCCACTTTGATGGTGGAAAATCTTCGTTCACAGTTCCTTTTTCATCACAAAAAGCACTCATCCAGTCGATACTCCTGTGCTCCATGATTTCTCCATATCTGAATTGGGCATACCCTCTGTCACCATTTGGTCCGACCATTGAATAAAGCCAGACTCCATCTTCTTTAAAATCCTGATTTATTGTTTCGCATCTCCAGGGTTTAGGGCCCCACCATTGATCCAGCAATTCGGATTTAGTAAAATAGTCCCATACTTTTGAAACATCAGCATCATAAATTTTCATGACATAAGTGCTCTTTGCGTCAAAATCTTTGTTAAAAATGATATTAGATTCCATAAGTAATTATTTTTAATAAAGTTACCATTTTATTTATTGAAAGGACTTTTCATATGACAAGTAAAAGATAATTCATAAATAATTGTTAAAAAACACTCTTTTAAGAGAAAAAAAACATTTATTTGGCTCGTTTTTTGTTTATGTAGTCTTAAAACAATTAATTTTAACATTCATTTTTCCAAAACATATATAATTAACTAATGAATAACAAATTCATCCCAATAATTTCGGTGTTTATGACGATCTCACTGATTGTCTTTGTGACGCTCCAATTTTATTGGTTGAAAGGCTATTACGGTGTCCTCGAGCAGGATTTTTCAAACAAAGTGTATGCTGTTTTGGAAAGTACGTCAAAAAGTGTTGAAGAGATTGAGGCCGATAAATATTTGAATAAGGATATTAAAGATTTCAGAAAAAATATTATTGCCAACAGCAAGCAGCCTTCATTAACGACTATTCAACAGGTAGAAGACTCCGGAACCCAGCGACAGATTATCTATTCTAAAAATATCATATCCAATACACAGCTTCCGATCTCTAAAAAAGGAGATTCTGTGAAGCTTACCACGTTGTATACCGATGAAGCCGCCTATAAAATAAAAAGAGATACCACGAACCGCGAACTTCTCACCACCGATATCAATCAGGATATTGAAACGGGTGATTATTCTATGAAAGAGTTTGTAAAGGTCTATGGTAAAAATCTTCCTATTACGAAAAGAGTAGATTCCCAAACACTCGATTCTGTAATCACTAAGGAACTGAGAATAAGGGGAATAACTGCAAAGTTCGGATATGGAGTACTTGATAAGAACAGTAAACTTACCAGCATTGCCAATAAAGCTTACAAAGAAAAAAAAGACAGCAACACGTACAGCTACCCTCTTTTCACAGACAAAAAGAATACATTATACAGCCTAGCATTGGTTTTCCCGAAGAAAGAATATTCCCTCGCGATGAACAACTGGCCGATGCTTTTAGGGACCTTTCTTTCACTTCTGACCATTTTGGGTATTTATATCATCTCCATCAACTATATGATGAGACAGAAGAAGCTTGCTGAAGTGAAAACGGACTTCATCAACAATATGTCTCACGAATTCAAAACTCCTCTAGCCACTATTTCAGTAGCCACAGATTCTTTGGCCAATGATAAGATTGCGACCAATCCGGATAAGGTGAAATATTATTCAGAACTGATCAAACAGGAGAACCTAAGGATGAAGAAGCAGGTGGAGAATGTACTTAATATGTCTAAGCTTGAAAGAAATGAAGTTGAACTGTTCTTAAAAGAAACCAACGTAAGAGAACTGATCAAAAGAACAACAGAATCTTTCAATCTTATCGTGGAACAGAGAAAGGGATCACTTACTCAAAAATTCAACGCGACTCATTATAATTTCAAGATTGATGAATTCCATATCTCAAATATGCTGGTTAACCTGCTGGATAATGCCAATAAATATTCTCCTGATGCACCGGAAATTCATGTAGAGACAAGAAATGAGGAACAATGGTATGTTATCGAAATCTCAGACAAAGGGATGGGAATGGATACTCAGAATAAGACTAAAATTTTCGAAAAATTCTTCAGAGAAGAAACCGGAAATATTCACAATGTAAAAGGACAGGGATTAGGCCTTTCTTACGTGAAAAAAATTGTAGAACTGCACAAAGGACAGATTATCGTAGAATCCAATAAGGGAAATGGAAGTAAGTTTACGATAAAGCTTCCAATGAGCTGAGAACATCAATAAAAGTAAAACCAAATATCAAAATATAAGAAGATAGAGTGAGAATGTTCATTCTTAATTGTAATCATTAATTAGTAAAAGTTATGAGCAACAGAATATTATTAGTAGAGGACGATCAGAGTTTCGGGGCGGTGCTTAAAGATTATTTGACAATCAATAATTTTGAAGTAACTCTTGCCACTGATGGAGAGCAGGGACTTAAAGAATTCACAGAAAATGAATTTGACATCTGCATTTTTGACGTAATGATGCCTAAAAAAGATGGGTTTTCATTGGCTGAAGACGTAAAAAAGATTGACAAAAATACACCAATTATATTCCTTACCGCAAGAAATATGAGGGAGGATATTTTGAAAGGATATCAACTGGGTGCTGATGATTATATCACAAAGCCTTTTGATACTGAACTTCTTTTATACAAGATCAAAGCTATTCTTCAAAGAAGCTCGACACTGGAAAATGAAGAACAGGAACAGTTTAAGATCAGCAATATTTTCTTTGACTCTATGCTGAGACAACTGAAAGTAGGTGATAAAGAATATAAACTGTCTCCGAAGGAAAATGAGCTGCTAAAACTTCTTTGCATCCACAGAAACGACTTTATGCCAAGAGATCTTGCCTTGAGAAAGATCTGGAAAAAAGAAAATTACTTTACCGCTAGAAGTATGGACGTTTATATTGCTAAGCTTCGTAAATTATTAAAAGATGACGAAGGGTTGGAAATTATCAACGTTCACGGAGAAGGATTTAGACTTTTGGTAAAAAATTAAGCCAAAAATCAAATTATAAATATAAAATTAGCAAAACAATTGAAAATGTTTTGCTAATTTTGTTTCATACCAATGGATATGAAGAATACATTTATAGGTTTGATCACCGTATCACTATTAGCAACATCTTGTAAAAAGGATGAAAAAGCAACTTATTTAAAAGAAGAAGCAGGCGTTACACAGCCTAATATAGCTTCAAACAGCACTTCTAAAACAGCATTAATGGAACAGGCCGGAATTCAGACAAATTCCAATCCGGCTCCTATGGCTACTGCACCGGGAATGAATCCTCCACACGGGCAGCCCGGCCACCGATGCGATATTCCAGTAGGTCAGCCTCTAAACAGCCAGCCGGCTAATGCCACTCCAGCTGCTCAAAACATCAATGTAGGAGGAGGAACCAATACCATTCAGATTGATCCCAACTCAGTATCACCTGGTAAAATTGCCATTGATAACAACGGAAAACCGGTAAAAACAGCTCCGGGAATGAATCCTCCGCATGGACAGCCGGGACACCGATGTGATATTCCGGTAGGCCAGCCTTTAAACAGTAAACCCGCTCCGGCTCCACAGCCTGTCCAGAATGTGGTACAAACCACTCCAACTCCTTCCCCGGCACCCGCTGCTCAAAATCTTGCAATGGGTGAAAAACCAAAAGCTAACCCTGCACACGGAGAGCCTTGGCATAACTGCTCGGTAAAAGTTGGTGATCCTTTGCCATAAATTTCTTATTTTTGCACATATGAAGTTGTTTCACATACTTGCAATCGTGTTTTGCTTAGGGATTTTCTTGATTCCTAAGGATAGCTTCTATGCGCAAGGGATGCAGGAAACATGCTGTAAAGCAGAGTCTAAAAAGAGTGACTGCTGTAAAAATCATTCTTCCAAAAAAGACAACAGACATGATCAAAAAAAATCATGTAATGACGACTGCTGTTCATCATGTGTTGCCTGTTATACTTTTATTGAGACTCCGTTTTCAAAAAATCTACATCTGGAACTATCTTATTACAAAGCGAATAAGAATCCCCAGTTCCATTATTCAGATCCTTATCTTTCAGACCGTTTAAAGGAAATCTGGCAACCGCCTAAAATAGGTTAATTAAAACATTGTGAGTTCATTATAATGCTTAATGAACCATTTTTTAATTAATCTAAACTTTTAAACAAAATGAAATTACATATTTCCAGGTTGATACTTGGTGCATTATTCCTATTTACACAATTTATCTCTGCTCAAACACTTTCAAAAAACCAGTTCAAGGTAAAAGGGAACTGTGAAATGTGCAAAACAAGAATTGAAAGTGCCGCAAAAAATGCAGGCGCAAAAACAGCAGTTTACTCTATTGATCTTCAGACGTTAACCATAGAAACGGATAAGGTTTCTACTGATGATATTTTGAAGAAAGTAGCTGAAGCCGGGCATGATAATGAAAAATTTAAAGCCTCTGATAAAACCTATGAAGGTCTTCCGGGATGCTGCCATTACAATAGAGACCTACAAGAGTCTGCTCAGACAGAAACTCACCACCCTGAGCATCAAATGAATGCGAAAAAAGAGGATGAGTTCTATGTAAGAGGAAACTGTGCTTCATGCAAAGCCAGAATAGAAAAGGCAGCAAAAGGAGCTGGTGCAGATGCAGCAGAATGGAATGCAGAGAAACAAACTGTTGTGTTGAATTTTGACCCGTCAAAAACTTCATCAGATAAAATTTTACGAGCTATCGCTGATGCAGGACACGACAATGAAAAATACAAAGCCTCTGACGCAGTGTATAACGGACTTCCGGGATGTTGCCTGTACGACAGAGACTTTGCTTTTGGAGAAGCTAATCCAAAGATTCATTATGAGGAAGGAACGCAACATGAAGACCACAAAGAGCATCAGACACTATCAGCTGAAGAAGATCACAAAAAGAATGAAAAAAGCATTGATGGTGTAGTAGTGACAGGTTCTAAAGCGGCAACAGCTTTAAGCAAGAAAGAAGCAGGACTTGTTTTTAATATTGATAAAAAAGAACTGCTAAAAGCGGCTTGTTGTAACCTTTCTGAAAGTTTTGAAACAAATGCAACAGTAGATGTTTCTTTCAGTAACGCTGTTACAGGGACTAAGCAGTTAAAAATGCTTGGTTTAGATCAAAAATACACGAGTTTAACCAAGGAACAGCTTCCTGAAATCAGAGGACTGGCTTCTGCATATGGTTTAAACTTTATTCCTGGAAGATGGATTGAAAGTATTCAGCTGACAAAGGGAGGAAGTACGGTAACGAATGGTTATGAAAGTATTACAGGACAGATTAACACGGAGCTTTTGAAAAATGCAAAAGAACCTGAGACTTCTCTGAACCTTTTTTCTGATTTTAACGGAAGAGCAGAAATCAATATTACCAACGTTGCCCCCATCAATGATAAATGGTCTCATACTTTTCTGCTGCACGGGAACGGAACTTTCGGTAATACGGATATGAATCATGATGGTTTTCTGGACAGACCGAAAGGAACCCAGATCAATGCAGCATATTTACTTAATTATAATGATCTTGAAAAATCAGGGTTCGGATCTCACTTTGGAATAAATTTTATCAGAGATGAAAGAACTGCGGGGCAGGTTGATTTTAATAAAAAACTGCCTCAGGATGATCAGACCGCTTATGGTGTAGGGATTGATATTTCAAGATTCCAGGTTTGGAATAAAACAGGCTATGTTTTTAAAGGAAAACCTTACCAGAGTATCGGATGGATGAACCAGTATGTCTACCACCAGCAGGACAGCTTTTTCGGATGGAGAAATTATGCGGGACAACAGCATACTTATTATTCCAATTTAATATTCGAAAGCATCATCGGAAATACCAACAACAAGTATAAAGTTGGTGCAAGTTTTTTATATGATGGTTATAAGGAAACTTATTTAACGGATGATCTGAGAAGGAATGAAATTGTGCCGGGTATTTTTGCGGAATATACTTTAACAGGGTTAAAATACACCTTGGTAGCAGGTTCCAGAGTAGATTTCCATAATCTGGCAGGAACTCAGTTTACACCGAGAGTTAATTTTAAATATGACTTCACGCCTCAGACGATTTTAAGACTTTCTGCGGGAAGAGGATTCAGAACGGCGAATGTATTTGCAGAAAGCCAGCAGTATTTTGCTTCCAACAGAACGATTACTATTTTACCGAACAATGGAAACATCTATGGATTAAAGCCAGAAATCGCATGGAACTACGGTGCAAGTTTACAGCAGGAATTTAAGCTGTTTGGAAGAAAATCCAGTATTATTGCAGACTTCTTCAGAACAGATTTCCAGGATCAGGTTTTAGTGGATCTGGACAAATCTCCACAACAGTTGACTTTTTACAATCTTGAAGGAAAATCATTTGCCAATTCATTTCAGACGCAATGGGATTTTATGCCTGTGAAAAACCTTGAAGTAAGGTTAGCTTATAAATATTATGATGTACAGGCTGATTATATCGGTGGAAGGAGAGAAGTTCCTTTCATGGCCAAGCACAGAGGTTTCGTTAATCTAGCCTATTCAACCAATAAAAATGATAAAGGCGGATTCTGGAGTTTTGATACTACTTTAAACTGGGTGGGCAAGCAAAGACTTCCTGATACGTCAAGCAACCCTCAGGAGTTTCAGCTTCCGGCATATTCTGAATCTTATGCCATTCTGAATGCACAGATCTCAAGAAACTTCAACAAAAAGATCAGAGCTTATCTGGGAGGAGAAAACCTGACTTCTTACTATCAGAAGAATGCGATTGTAGATTTTAAAAGACCTTTCAGCAATTATTTTGATGGCGGAATGGTATATGCTCCGATTATGAAAGCGAATTTCTATGTGGGTCTTGATGTGACTTTTTAAAAGATAAAAAACGGAAAATTTATATTATCTTTTTCGTTTTAAAGAGTTAGGCCTTATAGGTTTGGAAATATTCTTATTTTAAGCTTGTTTCTGAATACAAAAAAAGCAGTATCAACATTGATACTGCTTTTTATTTTTATCTTCCAAAGTCATCCTGTACTCTTACGATATCATCTTCATCCGAAGGGTTAGACGCATCGGTGTGCTGCCAGATCTCTGCTACAATTCCCCACCCTGCAAGACCTATTAATCTGTGTCTTTCTCCTTGCTGAAGTTTCACCTGATCTTTCGGCTTGTATTCTCCAACTTCGCCTTCTTCATCTGTATTGCTTCTTTTGATCCCTACAGTTCCTTCCACTACCTGCCAGATTTCTGCTCTTCTGTGGTGATACTGCCAGCTTAATCTGGCTTCCGGAGCAACGATAAGAATTTTCGGACTCAACTTCCCTCCTATTCTCAGATTCTCCACATCAATCCCATCAAAATATTGGTTGGCAAAATCCTGTGCCTGGTTTTCATCGATCACAAAAAAACCACCCCACGGTCTTGTATCATCTTTAGATGCGATTGTAAAACCTTGCTCCTGCAGCCTATTTTCAATTCTGTCGAATATTTCTTTCTTTTCTGTACTCATACAGTTTTGTATTTCTAAATTAAAATTATTTACTTGTTTCTTCTTTTGACATTGAATAAGGAAAATCTTTTTCCTGTGATCCTCTTTCTTTATTGGGCTTGTTATCCATTTTAAAATCCAGAACAGCTCCCTTGATCAGTTCTTTATGGCTAACCCAATTTTTGGAATAAGGCTGTTGGTTTACATTCAATGATTTTACATACAAATTGTCAGCATTATTTTCCGCAGCTTTTATTTCAATTTTCTTACCATTTTCAAGATGAATGGTAGCTTCTTTAAATAATGGTGCTCCTAATACATACTGATCCGTTGCCGGCGTTACCGGATAAAAGCCTAGTGCAGAGAAAATATACCACGCGGAAGTCTGCCCGTTATCTTCATCTCCACAATAACCGTCCGGAGTAGCATGATACAGTTTGTTCATTACTTCTCTTACCCAGTATTGGGTTTTATAAGGAGCTCCTGCATAATTGTAAAGATAGATCATGTGTTGAATAGGCTGATTCCCGTGAGCATATTGTCCCATATTCATGATCTGCATTTCTCTGATCTCGTGGATCACTCCTCCGTAGTAACTGTCATCAAATACAGGCGGTAATGAGAATACCTCATCCAGTTTTGCTTCAAATTTCTTTTGACCTCCCATCAGTTCTGCCAAACCGTTGATATCCTGGAACACTGACCACGTATAATGCCAGCTGTTTCCTTCTGTAAAGGCATCGCCCCATTTAAAAGGATTGAAAGGTTTCTGGAAATTACCGTCTTTATTTTTACCACGCATCAATCCGGTTTCCCTATCGAACATATTTTTATAATTATACGCTCTTTTTTTGTAAATATCAATTTCTGAAGCCGGCTTCCCCAACGCTTTTCCCAATTGATAAATAGAGAAGTCATCGTAAGCATACTCTAATGTTCTGGCAGCATTTTCATTTATTTTTACATCATAAGGAACATAACCCAGAGTATTGTAATATTCTACACCCTTACGGCCCACTGCTGTTATAGGACCTTCATTATTGGCTCCATGTTTTACTGCCTGCCAAAGGGTTTCCACATCATATCCGCGAAGTCCTTTGATATAAGCGTCTGCGACTACTGATGCGGAATTGTTTCCAATCATAATATCAGAATATCCCGGGCTGCTCCATTCTGGTAAGAAACCTCCTTCTTTGTAAGCATTGGCCAGGCCTTCCTGCATTTCTACATTGATGCTTGGGTATACGAGGTTCAGGAAAGGATATAAAGCACGGAAAGTATCCCAAAAACCGGTTCCTGCAAACATTTTTCCGTCTGCAATCTTCCCGTTGTAGGGGCTCCAGTGTTTTACTCTGTTGTGAGCATCAATTTCGTATAGCTTTTGAGGGAAGAATAAAGTTCTGTACAGAGAGGAATAAAAAGTTCTCATCTGCTGATCTGTCCCTCCTTTTACTTCTATTTTCCCTAATGTTGTGTTCCAGATATTTCTGGCATCGGTTTTTACCTGTTCAAAATTTCTGTTTCCGATTTCTCTTTTAAGATTCAGCTCAGCTTGCTCAAAGCTGATAAATGAAGAGGCTACTTTTGCATAAACGGCTTCTTTATTTTTAAGCTTAAAACCTACCACAGCTCCTGTATGGTCGCTTGTAATTTCCAGCTGATCATTGATCAATTTATCATCCTTCCAGGTTTTGGTCAACTCAAAATCTTTATCAAACTGAACGATGAAGTAGTTTTTAAAGTTTTCGTATTTCCCTGTGGAATATCTTGTTGTATACCCCAGAATTTTTCTTTCTTTAGGTAAAATCTTAATGTAGGATCCTTTATTCAGGGCATCAATCACCACGTAGGCACTATCCGTTTTCGGAAAGTCGAATTTGAAAAAAGAAGCTCTTTCTGTAGGAGTGAATTCAGTGGTAACATTGATATCTGCCAGATAAACGCTATAGAAATAAGGGGTTGAAACCTCAGCTTTATGGCTGAACCAGCTCGCTCTGTCTTCTTCTTTAAATTTTAATTTCCCTACTCCCGGCATAATGGCAAATGCACCATAATCGTTCATCCAGGGGGAAGGCTGGTGGGTCTGCTTAAACCCTTTTATTTTATCTGCATCATAGGAATAAGCCCATCCGTCACCCATTTTACCGGTTTGCGGAGTCCAGATATTCATTCCCCAGGGAAGCCCAACTGCCGGATAGGTATTTCCGTTGGATAATGAGGGTTTGGACTGGGTTCCCATCAAAGGGTTCACATAATCTACGGGAGATACATTCTGACCGAAGGCCCAGGCCTGTAATAAAAGTAAGCAGGTAGAAAATATAAACTTCATTGTTTCGTTTCGTTTGTTAATTTATAAAAGCTTTTTTTAATGCATAGCTGGCCGCTCCCAGAATGGCGGCATCTTCAAATATGGCAGAAATTTTAACCTGCAAGTTAATATTATTCTTTGTTAAATTTTGAATAAATCTTGGCTCAAAATAAGGATAAGCTTTTGCAATATTACCGCCTATCACCAGAGCTTCGGGTTTATAATGATCAACATATTTTGTAATAAACTCAGAGAACGAATCTGCATATTCGTTGAATATCTGCATCTGTACTGCTTTTGGTTTATCCAGTAAATCCTTGGTTCCTGAAATTTCCTCTCCGGTCAGTTCTTTATAACGACTCACAAACCAGCGTGTTGCCAGATAGTCTTCAGCGATGGATTCTTTAAAAGGAGAATCCCATAAATCTTCGTCTGTGGCAAATTCTCCATTGAAGAAAGTGGTTCCCAATCCTGTCCCGAGCGTTACTCCGAAAACGCTTTTGAAATGCTGTGCACAACCGCCAAATACTTCTCCTTCCATAAATGCCGCCGCATCATTCACAAAATGAATCTGATCCTCAGAAACAGCAAGTCTTTTTGCCAGTTCTTCTTTAATATTTACCTGATAGATGTCGATGAATTTTCCTTGCTGCATCAGCGATATTCCGCTTTCATAATCGAAAGGTCCGGGCATTGCAATTCCTATTAAAAGATTCTTTTTTTCAAGATCATGGGCTGCTTTTTCAATGGCTGAAACCCAGGCATAGAAGATAACCTCTTTACCATCAAAGGAATTAACATGCTCCCTTACATACGTTGAAGAAATTATCTCACGTTTTTCAGGATCAACCTGAGCCAGTGTGATGTGTGATCCTCCAATATCGATTCCTACTATATTCTGCATTATTTTATATTTTAAATTCAAGCTATTTTCTGTGACTGAAAAAACAGACCAACAGGAGCTCACTGCCTGTCCGTCTGTTTTGTATATCATCAGTCTTTATTAACGGTTTCGTGATCTGAGTTTTACTTCACAATAATCTTACCCGATGACACTGCTTTTTGATTGGCAGATGTGATTCTGTAAATATAGGTACCACTGATTAAATCCTGTGTATTCATCGTGTTATTATTTTGATTAATCGTTTGTTTTTTTACCAGTTTACCTGAAATATCATACAATAATACTTCAGCTGAAGAATAGATGGTGAAATGAATATCATTTCCTCTTTTCACCGGGTTCGGATAAGCACCACTGTTCTCTTTTCCTGATTCGATGTCTTTCACAGACAGAGAAGCCGTACAAGGTACATCTGCTGCCCAGTTGGCATCTGTCATATTAACCAAAGCTGCAAAATGAGTATTTGAAGTTGCATCCAGGGCTCCGTTACCACTTCCTTCATCCATTTTCCAGTTAGCTTCAAGATTTGGTGAATCAGGAGTTATATTACATTTATTATCAAGAATTTCCTGAGCAGTCAATGCTTTTTTCCATACTCTGAATTCATCCAGAGAACCATTGATGGTGCGTGAGTTATCATAATTTCTTCCCAGATAAAGAATCCCATTTGCTGTAAAGTTACCCGTAACAGGAGTACTTGCATCAAGATTACCGTTGACATAGATTTTCATGGCAGTTCCATCATAAGTTGCAGCAATATGATACCATGTATTCGTATTAAAGGCAGTATTGGTATTAAGTTTCACCTGAGCAGATCCAAAGCTTAAAATAAACTGAAGTTTGTTATTCGCCAGGTTACCGTCTCCAAATCTAAGCATAGCCGAGTTGTTGTCTCCTACTTCAATACCCATTACCGATGAAATGTAAGGGAATCCTGATTTAAAGGCATTTACTTTTACCCAGCCTTCAAAAGTTACGGCATTTCCACTCAGGTTAAATTGTCCTGCATTAAGGTAATTGGTACTTCCGTTAAAGGAAAGAGATCTTGGGCCGGGGCTTGTAACAGGTACAAAACCACTATTGAACGCTCCTTCCCCTGAATAGGCACTTGTAGCTCCTCCGGTACAGGCAGCCTGTACTTTCCATACATAATTGGTATTCGGAGCCAGGTTTTGTAACGAGTAAGAGTTCGTGGTAATATTTGGAATTTCAGACCACGTTGTAGCGGCTGTCGTTTTGTATTGCAGAGTATAAGAAGACGCGGTTCCAGCATCCCATGACAATTGAGCGGAGTTTCCAAGATAACTTCCGGAAGTGAGCCCTGAAGGAGTGGTGCAACCATTTCCGGAGTTGAATCTTGGAGCAAAAATATAAGTGCTTGTTAATGTCGGTGAGCAGTTGGACTGTATTCTCCAGTCATAATCCGTATTCAGGGTAAGGTTATTCACAATAATATTATTTCCTGAATAATTGTTGGCTACATTGGTCCAAACCATTGAATTGGCTGGTTTATAATCAATATTATAAGATTGGGAAGCGTTGGAGATCCAATTCAGTTTAGCAGATGCTCCAGTCACATTGGAAACTTCCAACCCTAGTGGCGGATCACAAGCTTGTCCCTGAGACCATGAATAAAGCTGCCCGCTCAGGACTGTATTTTCATTGTAAAGGATATTGGAACCTGTGCTCAGGTAATTGGCAACGTTGGTTCCTCCTAAATCATACCACATAAAAACTCCGTAACCATCATTTTTTGTACTGGTAGCTAAGTTTGCCAAAGTAGTGGCTGACGTAGACCCTGAATTTGAATTTTGTATCCAGGTAGCAGCAGCTGAAATTTTGGTTTTATCTAGAGGGGGAACAACAGGTGCATTATAGGTACTATACATTGCATTCCATGTATAGTCGATATAATTTCCTGCCTGATCACCATTGTAACTTTGTCTTGTTGTTGCCGGGCCATAATAGTAGAATGTAATCAGCTTATCCGGCATTGCTGCTTTCAGTTCTTGTAAAAGCATTACAAAGGAGCTGTTATTAGCCTGGCCTGTTCCATTGTTGCCATAGCCTGCATATTCGTCATCCAGGTCTACCCCGTCCAATCCATAGGTATAGACGGTATTGGCAACCTGCAAAGCAAAATCTTTTGCTGCTTCACGGTTTGGAAAATTAGAAATTCCTGCCCCCTGGTGATTTCCCAAAAGATCTAATAATACTTTGATCCCTTTTTGCTGTAAAGGTTTCACATAGGTATTCACATCGTTCAGAACTTTAGTAACGTTGTTATTGTTTGAAATATAAGCTCTGCTTTTGGAAACATCATAATTAATATTAGCTGCAAAAATAATAGCTACATCAAAAAGCTGACGATTTGTATTCTGAAGTGTATAAGAACCTGCATTCAGCGGATTATTGTTGTTCACTTCCACATAGCATATTCCTGAAGGATTTAGCTGTTGCGCCTTAAGCAACGGAGCCGACTGGAGCATCAGGGCCATTAAAGGGATAAAAAAGGATTTTTTTCTCATAGTATATTAATTTTATAGTAGAAAAAATCATTGGGACTACGCCCAATGACTTATTTTTTTATTTTACCATTAATTTTTCTGTTTGTTTCAGGCTTCCATCCTGAGATTCAAACCGAAGAATATAGTTTCCTGATGAAAGTCTGGTCAGTTCAAATGAATTATCACCCGCATTCAGTGATCTTGTGTCTACTACTCTTCCATTAAAATCATAAACAGTCATTTTTCCTCTGCTATATTCATGTGGTACAGCAACTGTGAGGGATGAGGATTTACTTACCGGATTCGGATATAGCTTTATCTGATTCTTTACATTGATGTCTCCTGAATCGACAGTTTTCTGGCTTCCTGCATTTCTTGCCGATTTTAAAGTTCCGGTTGTACAAGGAAGATCTGTTCCCCAATTGGAAGCATCCACCCCGGTTAATGTTAAGGTTACTCCGTTTCCTGAAGTGTCCTGAACTGTAGAACCATTTCCTTCGTTAAATTTCCAGTACGCAGCAAGAGAGGAAGCCGGAACTGATACATTACAACTATTCTGGCTGATCTCCGCCTGACTTAATGCCCGTTTCCAGACTCTTACTTCATCTACTTTCCCATTGAAGTTTCTGGAAGTATTATACAGATATCCTACATTAAATGCTCCGTTGGAATTGATACTTCCTGTTTGTGCTTTGCTTGCGTCTAAAATACCATTGATATAAAGTTTCATCGCAGATCCATCGTAGGTTGCGGCAACGTGATACCATGTATTGGCATTCAAAGCTGTAGCTGAGGCCAGTTTTTGCTGTACATTGTTAATGCTTACCACAAACTGAAGTTTATTATTAGCCAGACCAGCGTCTCCCAATCTTAAAAAGGCAGAATTACTGTCGCTGACCTCCGTTCCCATGATTGACGAAATATAGGGAGATGCAGATTTAAAAGACGAAGGTTTGATCCAGCCCTCAAAAGATAATGCCGAACCGCTAAGATTAATATTTCCGGCAGTGCCAGACTCGGTGCTTCCATCAAGAGCGAGTGCGTAGGAGCCTGTAGGAGTTGTAGTCCCCGATCCGCTGTTAAATCTTGGAGCAAACATATAAGCACTTTTCACACTGCAGTTAGTTCTTATTCTCCAGTCATATTCCGTATTAGCGGTTAAACCTGAAACGGTTACTGAAGTAGAGTTTAGAGCTGATGCTGCATTTGTCCATGTTGTAGAGGAAGCCGGTTTATAATCGATATCATAAGTACTTGTTCCTACTGCCGACCAGTTTAGTTTTGTACTTGTTCCTGTAAGATTGCTTGTGTATAGTCCGATTGGAGCATCACAATTTGTGCCCTGTGTCCACGATTGTAAAGTTCCGCTTAACACCGTTGGCTGTCCATATAACGTTTGTGTTCCCGCCGAAAGCTGTGTTGTCTCACTGGTTCCATGAAGATCATACCACATAAATACTCCATACCCGCCATTTTTTGTTTGTGTTGCCAAGCTTGTGGTTGTAGAATTGGAGGTATTTCCCATCCAAACGGCAGCTGGAGAAATCTGTGCTTTAGTGAGCGGAGGTACATTTGGGGCAGAGAACGTTCCATACATCGCATTCCAGCTGTAATTGACATAATCTCCTACTCGGATTCCATTCCAGGAAAGTCTGGAAGCTGCGGGACCATAATAATAAAAAGATATTATTTTATCCGGCAACAGGGCTTTCAGTTCCTGTACTAGCATTACAAAAGAACTGTCATTAGGCTGCCCGGTCCCATTTTGCCCGTAATCGGAGTACTCATCATCAAAATCAATCCCATCCAAACCATAGGTATTCACTGTATTGGCAAGCTGTAATGCAAAGTCTCTTGCGGCTTCCCGGGTAGGAAAATTACAAATCCCCGCTCCCTGATGATTCCCTAAAATGGTTAGCACTACTTTCATTCCTTTTTGCTGGAGTGGTTTTATGTAGGTATCTGCATTGGTAAGAACCTTGGTTACATTATTATTTGAATAAAGATACGCTCTGCCTCGGCTGACATCATAATTGATATTGGCGGCAAAAATATTCACTACATTAAACAGATAGCTGTTCGATGTCTGCAGTTTGTACGCTCCTGCATTCAGAAGGTTGTTGTTATTCACTTCCACATAGCATATTCCTGTAGGATTAAGCTGTTGTGCGTTAATCAGAGAACCAGACTGAAGCATCATGGCAGTCAGTACGGTAAGGATGGATTTTTTTTTCATTGTATAATATTTTGGTGATGTTTTAGGTGTTAAAATTTCATACAGCAATCCCCTGACATTCTCCTTTTTGAAGAAAAATATCTCAAATAAACGGCGATATAAAAATGTTGACTATGTCAGCAGATCCGGATTTTCATTAAAGGTTTTCCATAATAGTTCTCCAAATAAGGTATTGGACCACGCAAACCATTCTCTGGTGAACTTTTTGTCATTGTCTTTATGGAAGGACTCATGCATAAAGCCTGTTCCGCCATGTGTCTTCTGCAAGGTATCTATGCACCCTCTGATCTCACTCCTGTCTTTTGTAGTGAGCGCTTTCATAATGATACTCATTGGCCAGATCATATCAAGTCCAATATGCGGACCCCCTATCCCTTCTGCCAGCTTTCCTTTGAAAAAGAACGGGTTATTTTCTGACCACACAAATTTTCTTGTGTTTTGATAAACAGGGTCATCAGCTTTTACCGCGTCCAGATAAGGCAGTCCCAGCAAACTTGGACAGTTCGCATCATCCATCAGGTTATAGCTTCCGAAACCATTGACTTCAAAAGCATATATTTTTCCAAATTCAGGATGATTGTAAATTCCGTATTTTTTGATGGCTGCATCTACCTCATCAGCAAGGCTGTTGAGTTGCTGAGCCAATGTTTTTTCGTTTTTTATCTGGGAAACCATTTCAGCTGCCTGGCGTAAGCTTACCACTGCAAATAAATTGGAGGGAATCAGGAATCCATAGATTGTGGCATCATCACTTGGCCGGAACATAGAACTGATCAATCCCACGGGTTTTGTCGGATAGCCATATCCTCCCATCGGAACTCCATCAGTAGCCCAGGCTGTTGTACGTTCAAATTTGTAAGGTCCCAGATCTTTTTTTCTCTGCTGTTCTGTGAAGGTCTGCAAAGTAAGTTTAATTCCCTGCAGCCAGTTGGCATCAAAAGGTTTTGTATCTCCTGTTGTTTTCCAGAAATGGTAGGCCAGGCGGATCGGATAGCACAATGAATCAATTTCCCATTTCCTTTCGTGGGTTCCCGGTTTCATATCCGTGTGGTCGTATTCCTGCCACTTACTTATCTTTTGATCATCATTATAAAATGCATTAGCATAAGGATCTTTCAGGATAAATGTTGTTTGCTTATGAATAACTCCTGAGATCAGTTTGTGAAGTTTCTCGTCTTTTTTGGAGAACTGCAGATAAGGAAAAACCTGCGCAGAACTGTCACGAAGCCACATCGCATCAATATCTCCAGTAATCACATAAGTATCCGGTATTCCATTATTTTCACTATAGAAAACAGTAGTATCCAATGTATTAGGAAAGCAGTTTTCAAAGAGCCAGCTTAGCTCTTTGTTTTTAACTTTCTTTTTAAAAGCTGCAATAGCACTTTCCACGGATTCACTGGCAAAATGTCTTTTGTCTTTTGGAACCCGGACAACTGGAAAATCCTCCAGGATCAGGTTTTTAGCAAAAACATTCTGAGTAAACAGCAGTCCGGCTCCTGCCAATGCACTTGTTTTAATAAAATTTCTCCTTTCCATTGATACTTTTGTTTCGTTTAATTTTTATTAGTCTTATTTCACAGGTTTACTTCCCATTACAAATCTCAGCTCTCCGCCGTTCATGATATCACTGTGGTTCAGTTCCCAGCTTTTGTATTCTTTTCCGTTCAGGAAGATTTTCTGTACATAGATGTTTTTATCTGATATTTTATCTGCAATCACCGTAAATGTCTTTCCGTTTTCCAATGTTAAAGAAGCTTTCGGGAATTGTGGGGCTCCGATGGCGTAAACAGGTTTCCCTGGTGTTACAGGATAGAATCCTAGCGATGAGAAAATATACCATGCTGACATCTGTCCGCAATCTTCATTATTGACAATTCCGTCCGGCTTGGCTGCATACATATTGTCACGGATATATTTTACCATTTTTTGCGTTTTGTACGGGCTTCCCACATAGTTGTACAGATAAGGAACATGATGCCCCGGCTCGTCTCCGAATCCTAACGACCCGATGAATCCTGAAATATCTACATGCTGTTCTCCTTCCATATGCAATGCCTCTGTGAAGGTTTTATCCAGTTTTTCTTCAAAGCTTTTTTTTCCTCCGTACAGATTCATCATTTCATCAATCTGATGGGGAACAAAGAAATCATAGGCCCAGATATTTCCAGACACCCAGTGTGGCTGCAGTTTTTTCCAGTCGTTAAGGGCGAAATCTGCTAAGAATTTACCGTCTTTCTGTCTCGGCCAGAAGTGTTTATTTTCTTTATTGAAGCTATTCAGGAAGTTCATAGAGCGTTTTTTGTACACTTCAGATTCTTCTTTTTTGCCTAATTTTTCGGCTAACTGCTGAATACACCAGTCATCATATGCATATTCCAATGTTGCGGAAACTGAAGCTCCGTTCTCGGATGGGGTATACCCCAGTTTGATATAGTCATTAAGGCCTCCGCCACCATCGCTGCTGCTCATTTTATCTGTTAAAGAAGCATCTTTCATTGCCGCAAAGGCTTTTTCAGCATCAATACCGGGAACTCCTTTGGAAATAGCATCCCAGATTACTGAAGCGCTGTGATATCCTAGCATACAGAAATTATCATATCCGCATAATTCCCAGATCGGCATATGATCTTTACGATCTGTATATCTGCTGATCAGAGAATTGGCAAATTCTTTGGTGTGCTTCTGATCCATAATGGTAAGTAATGGATGCGTTGCCCTGAATCCGTCCCAGTATGAATAGGTACTGTAGTTGGTGAACCATTTGGTATTCATATTTTCCTGAGCGGCTACATAATCACCATTGGCATCCATGTAAAGGTTAGGGGCAATGAAGGTATGGTAAACACCTGTGTAGAATATTTTTCTCTGGCTATCTGTTCCCCCAGTCACCTGGAATCTGCCGATAAGATCTCGCCAGGTTTGCTGTGCTGTTTCTCTGGCTTTTGCAAAATCTATATTTTTCGCTTCTGTATCAAAGTTTTCCTGTGCGTTTTCCGTGCTTACCGGAGATAGAGACACTTTTACTTCAATACTTTCGTTATCTTCTGTAGAAAACCTTACGAAAGCTTTAGCATCTTTAGCAAGAGCAATTTTTTCGTTATTTTTTGTTTTCCCTTCTGCATAAACTCCGTAAGATTTAAATGGCTTTGAAAATTCCATGACGAAGTAGGCAAATCTTTTTCCTCCCCAACCGCCACTGTAGCAATATCCTTTTATTTTATTATTTCCTTCTATACTTACCAAAGTGTGATAAATATTTCCGAAGATTTTATTGGTAGGATCAATGATGATATTGGCTTCATCTGTTTTCGGGAAAGTATATTTATGAAATCCTACTCTTGGTGAGGCGGTCAATTCTGCTTTAATCCCATAACTGTCAAGCATTACAGAATAATATCCCGGTGATGCCGTTTCTTTGTCATGAGTAAATTTTGAACGGTACCCTATTTCCGGATTTTCTTCTGATCCGGGAACCATTTTTACCTGTCCTACCGTTGGCATTACCAGAATATCTCCAAGATCTGCCCATCCCGTTCCACTAAGGTGATTATGGCTGAATCCCATGATCGTTTTACTGCTGTAGTGATATCCGGAGCACCAGTCCCAGTCGCCGCTTTTTGTATTCTGATCGGGGCTTAGCTGTATCATCCCAAATGGTGTAGTAGCCCCCGGAAATGTATGGCCATGTCCGCCTGTACCTATAAACGGGTCTACCCAGGATAAAACATTATTTTTATTTTGCTGAGCATTTGTTACCGAAATCAGAGTTGTAAAAAAGCAGATAAACAGGGATTTTTTCATGATAAAAGGTATCGAGGTTCTTTTTTATTTAAAAGTTGGTTTAAAAATATGAAAACCATAACAAAAATCCCAATAAACAGAGAGATTAAGCAGGTTTTCATATTTTTAAAACACTATGATCACATATTTAGATTGAATTCTTTTTCATAAAATCAATAATTTCTGAGATATACCCGAAGGCAATCGCTACTACAGTATCGGCTGCCCCATAATATACGGTTACTTTATCACCCTCCGTCAAGGCTGCGCAGGGGAAAACTACATTAGGAACATCCCCTGTCAGCTCATACAATTCAGCGGGAGCCAATAAGTAAGGTTTCGTTCTGTACAATACTTTTGTAGGATCTTCAAGGTCAAGCAAAGCAGCCCCCATTGAATATCTGAATCCTCTGCAGGTATTGATCACTCCATGATAGAAAAGCAGCCATCCTTCTTCTGTTTTGATAGGAACCGGCCCGCCGCCGATCTTGGTACACTGCCATGCACTGTCTTCAAAAGGTGTTACCTTCATCACACAACGGTGTTCTCCCCAGTACTTCATATCCGGGCTATAGCTGATATAGATATCCCCGAAAGGCGTATGTCCGTTATCACTAGGACGGCTCAGCATCGCATATTTACCATTAATTTTTTCCGGGAAAAGCACTCCGTTTCTGTTGAAGGGTAGAAATGCATTTTCACACTGAAAAAATTCTTTAAAGTCAAAGGTATATCCAATTCCGATGGTAGGTCCGTTATATCCGTTGCACCATGTAATCCAGTAGCGGTCTTCTATAAAAGTAACACGAGGATCATATTTATAGTCGGATTCAATCATATCGGTATTTCCTGCCTGCATTTCAATAGGATCATGATTGATCTCCCAATTAATTCCATCTTTACTGAAACCTGCGAAAATATTCATCTGCACCGCTTTGTTATCACAACGGAACACACCGGCAAATCCATCTTCAAAAGGAATCACGGCACTGTTGAATATACTGTTGGATGTAGGTATCGCATATCTGTTAATGATCGGGTTTTCGGAAAACCTCCACATGATATCATTGCAATCTTCCGGGCGATCCTGCCAAGGGATCATTACTGATTGAGCTGTCATAAAGTATTTTTTACTTTTTTATTTTAATTATTTACGAATTGATTGATTCTTTTTTCTGATTTTCTGAATAAGGGAAAGGAACTAATAAGGTCACCACAAATGCCGGGATCGTAGCAATCAACACCCAGATAAAGAACATTTTGTACCCGATCCAGTCACTGATCATTCCACTGAACATTCCGGGAATCATTACCCCAAGATTCATAATTCCTGTTGCAAAGGCATAGTGCGCTGTTTTATGTTTTCCAGGTGCAATCTGCTGCATCATATAGAGCATCAGTCCTACAAAACCAAAACCATAACCGAAGTATTCTACTACCACCGCAATACCTACAGGCAGAAGATCAACAGGCTGATAATGGGCCAATAATGCATATACCACAAATGGAATATTGAATGCACAGCACAGCCATATCAAAGATTTCTTCAATCCTCTGGCTGAAATGAAATATCCAGCAAGAACAGATCCTAAGATAAATGCTGCTGAACCATAAGTACCATATACAAGTCCAATATCAGATGTAGATAGTCCTAATCCTCCTGAAGATCTTGGAGCTTTAAAAAACAAGGGAGCAATTTTGATCGCAAAACCCTCTGCAAAACGGTACAAAATAATAAACAGAACCGACCATAAAATATTCTTTTTAGTAAAAAATGAAGTGATGACCTCCAATAATTCTTTACGAATATTTCCAGCTGTTTTATCTTTTTTCTGATCTTCTTCTTTGTTCTCTTTAGGCAGAATCAGATAGTGGTAAATGGCTAATACAAAAAACAGTAATGCATAAATAATCATAATGATCATCCAGGCATGGGTTACTCCTTTCGTTTTTTCTAAAAAGCCTGCAAAATAGACTAATGCTCCACTACTGATAATCTTCGCCAGATTGTAAAACGCACCCTGCCATCCAATGTATTTTGCCTGTTCTTTATTGGTCAAAAAGCCAATATAAGTACCGTCTGCTACCACATCATGGGTAGCTCCGCAAAATGCCACCACAGCAAACAGGGCAATACTGTATTTGAAAAAGTCGTTTAAAGGCAGACTTAATGCAATCAGTGCAAACAAAATTCCTATCGCAAACTGGGTAAAAACAACAAAGAATTTCTTGGTTTTATAGATCTCCAGAAAAGGACTCCAAAGGGGTTTTAACGTCCAGGAGAACAAAATAAGAGCGGTCCAGAATGTGATCTGCGAATCCGAAACCCCCATATCTTTATACATAATTCCTGAAACCGCATTAATGGTCACAAAGGGAACTCCCATTGCGAAATATAATGTGGATATCCAGAGAATAGGCTGAATCCGACGGGTTCCGGAGTTATTTTTTCCCATATTTAAAAATAAGATTCTAAAGAAAAAGAGAGCATCTCAAAAAGCTCATATCGGCTAATAAAACGAAACTATAAATTTTGGAGATTTTACGCTCCAGCCTCAATGAGTGAATGCAAATTTGAGATGCCTCTGTATTGTTGAGTGATTGTGGTGTATTATTTTTTATCCCACCATAATTTGGTTCCACCGGTATCAGGTCCACTAAGAGTTTGTACCGCCTGTTGATAGTTATACAAGGATGTTTTAGTGTCAATAGTGAAAGGAATCCTTCTGATCATAGCTTCTGTACTGATCAATCCTCCACTGTCATTTTTTCTTACCTTAAAAAGGATAGGATATCCTGTTCTTCTTTGCTCTGCCCATGCTTCTGGTCCGTTCGGATAAAGGGACAACCATTTTTGGGTAATGATTCTTTCCAGTTTTCTTTCGTTAGAATCTCCGTCATTCCATGCAATGGTAATTGTACTTAATTGGGGATTTCCAGCATCTATGTTATTGGCTGCATTTTTTGGATCAACATAAGGAGCTTCCGTAGCTGTTGTATTGGCAAGATAAGTTCCAACCTCTGCACTTTTCCCCCATTCACCAAAAGATTGCTGAACTCCGGTTGTATAATTGATTTTAATATCACCTGCTCCGGTATATCCTCTCAACGCTGCTTCAGCTTTCAGGAACCATGTTTCTGCAGCTGTAAATAATTTCATTTTACCATCGGTTGCTGAAAAATAATCTCCAGCTGCTGATTTCGCCTGCGGTTGCGAGAATGCACCATACGTAGATTTTCCATTTAATAAATCAATTCCCTGGCGTACCCCTATGTATTTCCCCTGAACATCTACGTCTTTTGCAGGAATAGCGTATGCAGAAAGTCTTGGATCATTATATCCATTCATATAGGCCATCAAAGGCGCTCCTATTAAACAATCTCCCCATGAATAGATAATAAAACTTAATTCAGACTGTCCTACATTAATCAATGCATTATCAACATTATCAGTAATAAATCCTGCGGTTGAAGCCAATGCTTCTTCAGCATATTGTTTTGATTTGGCCGGATCTGCATAACTCATTCTCATAGCTAACCTCAGCTTCAATGAATTGGCCAGTTTTGCCCATTGAGTCATATTTCCTCCATACACCAAGTCAGCACTTTTTAATGAAGTTTTATCTTCTACATTCTGTGTTGCCGGGGTAGCCGCTATTTTCTGTAAATCTGTAATAGCTGAACTAAGATCAGCAATAAAATAATTGTAAGCATCCTGCTGGGAATCGAAATCAGTAACTCCGTTAGGATTAGGCTTTTCATATTTACTGTATACTAGAGGACCATGGTTGTCTGAAACTCTTGCTGCCGTAATCACTTTCAAAATCTTTTTAACGGCAAATGTTCCGGTAAAATCTATTCCCGCATAATTACCTTTAGCAGCATTATCAATGATGATAGAATAATTGAAAATATCCTGTTGTCTGGCAATAATCCTATTATTCCACCCGTCCATCATAGAATAGGTAAGGTTATTTACCCCGCCATTAAACTGAGTTGCCGTACTGAACATTCCACTGTACATATCGGCACTAAGGTTAGGATAAAGCTGATAATCCGACTGCAACCCCCTCTGTATGGATTTCATTGGGTTAACAATAGCGATAAAATCTGCGTAAAAATTTTCTGGTCCACCCAGTTTTTCCTGGTTATATTGTTCAAAGTCATTGGTACATCCTGATGCAGAAAACAGAACAGCAGCTCCGAATACCAATGTTTTAATAGTATTGATTTTCATTTTCTTAGTTGTAAAAGTTAGAAGTTCGCTTTTAATGATAATCCGACAGATCGGGTAACCGGTAGTCCGAATGAATCTACCCCTACTCCTCCAGGCGTGTTTCCTGATACCTGTTCAGGGTCAAACGGTGCTTTTTTATAGAAGAAAAATAAATTAGTCCCCACTAAACTTACCGTTGCATTTCTCATATATTTTGAATTGATATCAAAGGTATATGAAACAGAAGCCTGACGTAAACGTACTGTTGTAGCGCTATACAAATAAACTTCGTCAATTCCTTTTCCAAAACCTTCTGTAGTCCCAACTGCTTTATAGTAGTCTTTCGCGTTAGTAGTCCCGGTATAAGCTTGCCCTGCATTAGGAGTTCCCGGTGCATATACTGCATTTGGAATAGACACTCCTCCAGCATCTCTTGCATCAGCAGTAGCCTGACTTACTCCAAACAAATCATTGGCTTTCTCAGTAAGAGAAAGAACTTTACCTCCAAATTTACCATCAATAAGGAAAGAAATTCCAAGCTTACCAATGTTAAATGAGTTATTGAAACCCATAATAAACTTAGGGTTCGGGTTTCCAAGATAAGAAACAGTAGTTTCGCCTATTGGAACCCCTTTCTCATTCACTAAAATACGTCCCTGATCATCTCTTTTAAACTTAATTCCGTAAAGATCTCCGAAAGATCCTCCCAATTTAAGTTTGGTATATTCTCCTCCTCCTGTCAATGAGAAAGGAAGTTCTTGAGAAATACTCAACTTTGTTGGGAATAGTTCAACAATCTTATTCTTATTTGCTGAAGCATTCACAGTAGCAGTCCATCCGAATTTTTCCGAATTGAAAACTTTATAAGATAAGGAAGACTCAAAACCTGTATTACGGATTTTCCCTGCATTTAAGTAGTATGACCCAGGAATCAATCCTCCTAAATATGACGGAATTGTAGTTTCCAATAACTGGTTACTTGTATTCGAGTTATAATAAGTGATATCAAAGCTTAATTTGTTATTCAACATTCTTAATTCAGTTCCCGCTTCAAAAGTTTTATTAAGCTCCGGTTTTGGGAGTAAATCTTCAAAGCCGGCACCTGTAGCAAAGGAGCTTTTAGGGTATACAAGCGTTCCTGCATCTACACCATAGGTATATCCTTTGTTGTATTCAACCATTGCATTGGATATATTCGTTGGCAATCCCAATCCTACTGTTGCATAAGATCCTCTTACTTTCCAGAAATTAATAGCTTCCGGAAGTTTGAAGACAGAAGATAATATAGCATTCACCCCTACAGACTCATAGTCAAACCCGGTTCTTCCCGTTAAAGCTAAAGTAGAATCCCAGTCGTTTCTGAAAGTCATATCCACATAGAACATATTCTTGTACCCTATGGAAGCACTTGCAAATACAGACTGCACCTGCTTTTTCATATTGGTATACGTATGATGATACCCGTCTCCCGGTGCTCTGTTTGTACTCCACTGAAGGTTATTCAATGTAAAAAGATTAGGATTTGCCAGATAGGCATTATCAATTTGCGTGATCTTATTTCTTGTTGTATTGACACTTCCTCCTACAGTAAAATCTAATGAGATCGATTCACTTATTTTAGGATTACCAATTAACAAAACATCTCCATAGGTAGAAGAATTTTCGTAAATATTCTTAAGCATTCTGCCATTAACCCCATTCGCCAGTAAACTAGGTGCTGAAAAAGCAGCAATATCACGCTGGCTATCAGAAGTATTCCAGCTGTAGTTTCCTCTCACTCTTGCAGACAACCATGGATTAATCTGATATGAAAGAGCAAGTGCACCATATGCATTCTTATTAGACACTGTAACAGGATTTCGATTTAGGATCCAATACGGATTTTGTGTTACCGGATTTCCCTTAAAGCTTCCATCCGGATTTACTTCCCACCAATTCTGAGCTGGCAAAAATCTGGTTTTATCTAAATAGGAATAGTTATTAGCTCCATATTGATCAAAATCTACACCTCTAGGTAACCAGTACAAACTGGTCAGAGGAGAAAAAGACGCTCCCGGAGTCTGTCTGTTCTTACTTTCCTGTAAAGATCCAATAAAGTTGGCATCTAACGTTAATTTATCATCCAGAAACTTACTTGAATTTCTGAAAGAGATGTTATACTGATCAAAATAAGATATCGGAACCACTCCTTTGTTGGTTGTATTCCCGATAGAGAAATAGTTGGTAGACTTTTCATTCCCTGACTGAAAAGAAAGGCTGTTTACCCACGTCGTTCCAGTCTGCAGAAAATCTTTAAGATAATCCTTAGATGAGCCTTTCGCTCCCCAGCTGTCTACAGCCTGTCCTGGCTGTGATCCTGCTACAGAGGGATCATAAGATAGATAACTGTGTTGCAGTTTTGGAAGGCTATAAGCCCTATCTACAGTAAGACTTGAACTGTATGTGATTATGCTTTTTCCCGCACGTCCTTTTTTAGTGGTAATCAAAATAGCTCCATTTCCTCCGGCAGATCCATACAATGCAGAAGCAGAAGCCCCTTTCAGGAAATTCATACTTTCAATATCATCAGGATTGATTGAGCTTAAGACATCTCCCGGATCCGGCATATTAGAATATTGTCCGATATCTGCTGATTTTCCCGTTCCGTTGATAATAGGAATTCCATCAATCACATAGAGTGGCTGTGTATTGTTTACAGATTTATTCCCTCTCATAATCACCCTTACAGAGCTTCCTACACCATTGGTTCTGTTGATCTGTACATTGGAAACTTTTCCGTTGATTGAATTTAATAGGTTCGGAGTTTTCACTTCTGTCAGCTCATCTCCGCCAATCTGCTGACTGGAGTACGTCAAAGAACGGGCCTGCCTTTTGATCCCCAAAGAGGTGACCACGACCTCCTGAATGCTGGTTGTCTTCGCTGTGTCAGAAGCTTTTTTCTCCTGTGCAGTGGCAGAAAGTGAAAAAACGAACAGAATAGGTATAACTGCTTTTCTCATAAGGTTTAGATATAGTTAGATTTAATTGAGAATCAATTACATTGCTTTATATTTAAATACGAAATTCTATTGTTTTTTTAGCAATATTTTATCGTTTACGCATTAAAATATTTAAAGTTTTCTTAAGATTTAATTCACATTGACAAATCTAAATTTTGTAACCAGTCTGATATAATACTATTTTATCATAAAACGATATTATTTTTTCAGCAACTTCAAAAAAAAGCAAATAACACACTCAATATCAATAAAATAAGACACCACCCAATCAATTAAAAAAAGAGGATTGATCTTCGTATTTTATCAAAATCAGACAAAATACTTTGCTTTAGATCTTAAAAATTAAAAGAAACCGATGAAACCGGGATACCAATTGTAAAGAAATACTATTCAATTTTTTTAACCCCTTTAAATTGTTCTTTAAATTCTGTAGGAGTTGTTTTTTTGATAGACTTAAATACCTTATTGAAATTCGCAATATTATTAAAACCGGCCTCAAAAGCGATTTCAAAGACCGTCAGATTCTTTTCCATCAGCCAGCGTGCAGCATAGCTGATCCGAATTTCATTAAGGTAATTGATAAATGTTTTCCCCGTTCTCTTTTTTATGAAACGATTAAAGGTCACATTACTCATATTAACCAAAGAAGCAGCATCGTCCAACGTTATTTTATTCTCAAAATTCTTATGAACAAAATCATGAATAATCTTCATTTTATCATTATCACCAAAAGTTTCCAGCTCTATGCTGTAGGATGATAAAAGTGTCTTATTTTCTGCAACGGCCAGTTCATTCAAAATCTTCATAATTTCTATAAAAGATTCAAAACTGTTCATTTTTGACAGATTGAGAAATGAATCTTTTAGTTTTTCGGCCGTTTCTGTGGAAAAAAGAATCCCTCTGATCGAATCTTTCATCAGATTATTAATCGGTTTCAGGATGTTTTTCTGCATCATCGACTGATTAAAAAAATCCTGATTGAACTGAATAGTGATCTCGTGGGTCTTTCTGTTCTTGCATTTATAATTGGCCCAGCAATGGGGCAGATTGGGGCCAACCAAGACCAGTTCTATGTTTCCGATCTCTCCCGTATGGTCGCCTATCATCCTTCGGTATCCTTTTCCTTTGTAAACAAAATTAATTTCAATTTCAGGATGGTAATGATAAGGGAAATCAAATGATGCTTTGATCCTGTCGAACACAAGAAAACTGTCCTCAGCAGATAGTGGAGTTATTTCTCTCAGAATATTTTCTAATTCACTCATGCAGGCAGTTTTGAAAAAGGGTTAAAAATAGAGGTTGCGGTACAAATCTTTGTAAAAATGATAAAATAATATCAATGTAAAAACATATTTTCGCTTTTTTTCATGCTATTTTAATAGGTATAGCATCATAAAATAGGATACCAATAATTTAATCTGTTTGAAATCATGCTTTTTTGTATCTTTAATCTAAAGTTAAAGTATGCCGCCACCTCTTATTTTTGAAGATCATTATAAAAGACTCGGGCTTGAAATATTTTCAGAAGAAAATCTGGAAAACGTCAACGGAAATAAGTTTAGAACAGACGTTAAAATTTTTTTCATTCCTGCAGGTTACGAACTTACCGTTGATTTTAATCATTACAAAACAAAGAAACCCTCATTATTCTTTCTTACCAACCAGCACCTGAATATAGAAAAAGGAAAAGAAGAGTCAATACTTCTGTATTATAACCGTGATTTTTATTGTATTCAGATTCATGATAGAGAGGTTGCCTGTGACGGACTTCTCTTTCATAATGTATTCGAAATTCCATTTGTGGAACTCGACGATACAGAAACAAAGCTTATAAAAGAGCTTTTTCAAAATATTAAAATCGAACTTCAAGCGAAAGATTCTTCTGTGGAAGAAATGATCAGAACCTATGTAAAGCAGATGATCATCCGGGCAACAAGACAATGGAAAAAACAGAATCTGAACAATAAGATCACTAAAAGTTCAGGCACCGAACCCGATCTTTTCAGAGACTTCAGCAGATATCTGGAAATTCATTTCCGGGAAAAACATAATGTAGCAGATTATGCAGAACTCCTTCATATGGCTCCTAAAACATTAGCCCACAAATTCAGAAATTTAAACATTGATTCTCCGAACCAGCTTATTATTAACAGGATTTTATTAGAAGCTAAAAGATTATTGTTCTATACTGACAAACCAGTCAAAGAAGTAGCCTATGATCTCGGCTATGAGGATCCTGCTTATTTCAACAGGCTTTTCACCAGTAAAACAGGAAGTACTCCTGCTTATTTTAAAAAAAATTACTCTACGGGAAAAAAGTACAATATTTAAGTCTTTTCCTCTATTGAATAAAACCTGCCACAGATCTACCTTTGTATCATCAAAATCAAACAATATTAAAAAACAAACATTATGAGACGTAACGCAACAGCCGTTTGGAACGGAACAATCAAAGAAGGAAAAGGACACCTAACAACGCAAAGTACAACATTAAACCAGACTCAATACTCTTTCAACAGCCGTTTTGCTGACGGAGTGGGAACCAATCCCGAAGAGTTGCTTGCAGCAGCGCATGCAGGATGCTTTACTATGAAACTGGATGCAGAGCTTTCTCAGGCAGGTTATAATCCTGAAGAACTGAAAACAACTTCTGTTATCACTCTGGATCCTAATATTGGAAAAATCACAAAATCTGAATTGACTTTAACGGCTAAAGTTCCGGGAATTTCAGAAGAAGAGTTTCAGAAATTTGCTAAAATAGCAGAAGAAGGATGCCCTGTAAGTGCTGCTTTCAACTTTGAAATCACTCTGAATGCTACTTTAGAGCAATAAGGATTGTAAATAGTACACATTAAATCTGAGCAATAGTAACCCTCAGATTTAATTTTCAAACAAAATATACCAATTGGTATATTTTTGTATATTTGCATTATAATTAAACACTTAAAATGTCAAAAGCGGAAAAAACAAAACAGTTCATTATTGAAAAAACAGCTACTTTGTTTAATACAAAGGGCTATATATCTACTTCGCTTTCAGACATTACTCAAGCAACGGGGCTGACGAAAGGAAGCATCTACGGTAATTTCGAAAATAAAGATCAGGTAGCCATTGAGGTGTATAAATACAATGCAAGCCAATTGAGCAAAATTATGAGCCGTTCGTTTGGAGATCAATATCCGGCCTCCGTAGATAAACTTCATGCTTTTGTTGATTTTTACAGAAAGAACTGGCGCTCTGTCTTTTCAAATGGGGGCTGCCCGCTGATGAATGCTGCTACCGAAGCAGATGACTCATTTCCAGTGCTCAAAAACCAGGTTAAAACATCTTTTGAAGCCTGGACTGGAAAAATAACGGCCGTCATTCAACATGGTCAGGAAAACAAAGAACTGAATGAGAAGGTAAATGCTGATGAATATGCATCATTATTTGTGATGCTTATTGAAGGGGGAATCTTACTTTCCAAAACCATGGATGATGAGAAATTCCTGAATCAGGCTTTAGATAAAATCAGGAGTATGATTGACCAGGAACTCAATATTCTTCCATCATAAAATTCACCTTATGGAAACAAAAAAAGTGGCAATAATAGGATACAACAGAATTCCATTTGCCAGAATGAATACCGCTTATACAGAAAAAGGCAATCAGGATCTTCTACTGGCAGCACTGAATGGATTGATAGACCGCTATCAGCTCAAAGGAAAATTGCTTGGAGAAGTTGCAGGTGGAGCCGTGATTAAGCATATTTCTGAAAGCAACCTCATCAGAGAAACGGTTATGAACACTTCTCTTGATTCCGCTACCCCTGCCTGTGATCTTCAACAGGCCTGTGATACAGGGATTGAAGCAGCAATCTATATTGGAAATAAAATTGCTTTGGGACAGATAGAAAGTGGTATAGCCTGCGGAGTAGAAGCCATGAGCAATATTCCTTTTGAGTCTTCACCACGATTAAGAAAGGCTTTATTAAAAGCGAATAAAGAAAAATCAGCCTTTGGAAAACTAAAACAACTCTTAGGCCCCAAACTGAAAGACTGGATGCCGGTCCCTTATAAAGGACAGGAGCCTAAAACAGGTCTGGTAATGGGTGAGCATACAGAGATTACAGCTAAATACTATAAGATTTCCAGAGAGGAACAGGATGAATTAGCGTTAAAAAGTCATCAAAACATGACAAAAGCTTATGATGAAGGATTTTTTGACGATATGATTACCCCTGCTTTCGGTTTGGAAAAAGATAATAACCTCCGCCGTGACAGCAGTCTGGAAAAATTATCACAGCTAAAACCTGCCTTTGATAAGCAAAATGGAACTTTAACGGCAGGAAACTCCACTCCATTTACGGATGGAGCTTCAGCAGTTTTATTAGCAAGCGAAGAATGGGCGAAAGCCAACGGCCTCCCTGTTTTAGCATATATCACTTTTTCAGAAGTCGCAGGAATAGAGTATGTCGAAAATAAACAAGATTTACTTCTTGCTCCGGTATTTGCGGCAGAAAGAATGCTGAAAAAAGCAGGCATGAGTCTGTCAGAATTTGATTATTACGAAATTCATGAGGCATTTGCAGCACAGGTTTTAGCCACTATAAAAATCTGGGAAAATGATGATCTGGCAAAAAAATTCGGCTTGGAAAAAGCATTAGGAAAAATAGACCGGACTAAACTGAATGTAAAAGGAGGAAGCCTGGCAGCAGCCCACCCTTTCGCAGCAACAGGCGGAAGAGTGATTGCAACTCTTGCAAAACTTCTTCATGAAAAAGGAAATGGAAAAGGATTTATCTCCATATGTGCAGCGCGGGGACAGGGCATAACGATGATTTTAGAAAAATAAAAATTGAAAGTATGGATAGATTAACACAATTAAAACAATTCATCGGAAAAGAATTTGACCAGTCACCATCTCCTTTTATGAAATGGCTGAATCCTATTGTGCTTTCTGTAGAAGAAGGGCAGCTTGAGTTTCAATACACTGTAAGAGCTGAGTGGCTGAATCCGATTGGAAATCTTCACGGCGGAGTTACAGCAGCTATTATAGATGACGTTATCGGTGCCACCATGTTTTCTTTAAATGAAAATTCTTTCATCACCACTATAAATAATGTCATTGATTATTTTTCAACTGCAAAAGAAAATGATAATATTGTAGCTGAAACTAAAATCATTAAAAGAGGCAGGCAATTTGTAAACGCGCAATGCGAAATATGGAACGCTGACAAAACGCGCTTAATTGCAAGAGGGACCTCCAATTTATTCAAAATCAATAACTAAGTATGAAACGAGTTGTCATTACAGGTCTGGGCGCAGTGACGCCTTTGGGAAATAATGTCGAAGAATTTTGGCAAAACAGCATCAATGGAATGAGTGGGGCTAATAAAATAACCCATTTCGATACGGAAAAATTTAAAGTTCATTTTGCTTGTGAGGTTAAAAATTTTGATCCAAAAGTTCATTTAACACACAACGAAATCAAAAGAAGTGATCTATTTTCACAATATGCAATGTATTCAACTGCGGAAGCTTTAAAGGATTCCGGACTTGAACTTGAAAATATGGACCCTTTCGATACTGGTGTAATCTGGGGAACAGGACAGGGCGGAATGTGGACTTTCGAAAGCGAGGTAATGAATTTTGCTGCCGGTGACGGAACACCAAGATTCAATCCTTTTTTTGTACCGAAGTTCATCGCCAACATGGCATCAGGAATGATCTCTATGAAATATGGTCTTCAGGGGATCAACTATACAACGGTTTCAGCATGTGCAACCGGGAATACCGCGTTAATGGATGCTTTCAACTACATTCGTCTTGGAAAAGCTAAAGTAATTGTAAGCGGAGGTTCTGAAGCAGCCATTTCTCCGGCATCTATCGGTGGGTTTTCTATTATGAAAGCCATGTCTACGAGAAATGATGATTTTTCAACTGCAAGCCGCCCTTATGATGCCAACAGAGATGGTTTCGTAATGGGTGAAGGTGCAGGAACTTTGATTCTGGAAGAGTACGAACATGCCAGGGCAAGGGGTGCAAAAATCTATGCAGAATTGGTAGGAGCTGCGATGACAGCGGATGCTTATCACATGACAGCACCTCATCCTGACGGAGTGGGAGCAATCAAAGCAATGCAATTAGCGCTTAATGAAGCAGGAATTAACACAGATGATATTGATTATATTAATCCTCATGCTACCTCTACCCCACTTGGAGATCTGGTGGAACTGAACGGTATCAATAAATTATTTAAAGGAAGTAAAAACCTTGACATCAGTGCCACAAAATCCATGACAGGTCACTTACTAGGAGCAGCAGGTGCTGTTGAAGCAATTCTGTCCATCAAAGCCATTCAAAACGGAATTATTCCACCAACCATCAATCTTCATTCTATTGACGAGAATATTCCACAGGATATCAATATTGTATTTGGAGAAGCGAAGGAAAAAGACATTACCTATGCTTTAAGCAATGCCTTTGGGTTCGGAGGTCATAATGCAACCGTAATTTTCAAGAAGTTCAGCTAATCCTGAAATCAAAATAAATTGTAATCCTTGTGTTTTTTGCACAAGGATTTTTTATGTATAAAACTTTTTGTAAGTTAGTTCCATTACAAAATATTTTATGAAGAAACTTCTCTATGCATTATTAATTCTCATTTCAAATTTTATTTATTCTCAGAATAATTTTGAAATTGATCTCAGTTCAGATTCATACATTAATGACAGCCTCATGTTGGGTGCTCCAATGACGAGAAACGGATTTGGAGATCTTTATACATTCAAAATACAAACGAATGATAATATTTCTGATTTTGGTAAAAAGATCAAGATAGCTCATTCAATTTATTATTTTAAAATTCAAAAGAAAAATATTGTCAATGGTTTTATAGAATATCCTCAACCTGTAGCGTTTGGCTATATAGGAAAGAAAGGTGAGCCCATTTATAATACAAAAATATTTTTCTTAGAAAAAGGAAAATATAAAATTAATTTACCTCAACACATTAACAATCTAGAACTTAATATAGATTCACCGGCCAATAAAGAATATAAGGCTTTACAAAGATCATTGGAACAGTTTTATATAAAATCAAAAAGTCCTCACCATCGTGACAGTTTGATCAACATGAACAAGAAACAGGAATTTTTAGGAGAATATATCAGGAAAAAACCAAATTCATATGTCGCATTATGGGAGATTGTGAATGATTATACTCTTGAGGATTATCACCCTGCTTATTTGAAAAACTTAAATTTATTTTCAGCAAAATTTAAACAAAACAAATTATACAAAGGTGTTGAAGCTCGTTTAAAAGCAGAACAATCTACATCCATCGGACAAAAAATACCTGATATTTATTTTGACAAGCAGAATAAATTGACTTCGGAAGACTTTAAGAAATATAAATTAACCTTTATTGACTATTGGTCAACCACATGTGCTCCCTGTATAAAAAGTATGCCTGAACTTGTGAAGCTGTATCATGAATATAAAGATCAAAATGTAAATTTCATCACGATCACAGACGAACAAAAACCCAATAGAATGGAGATTGCAAAGAATATTTTAAAGAAAAACAATGCGAATTGGATGAATTTCTTTGATGCCAACAAAGACTTCCAAAAAAAAGTGAATGCTACAACCTATCCCCTCCACTTTATCATCGATGAAAACGGAAAAATAATTGCCCGAATCAGCAATAGTATTGAGGAAGCCAGAACTGTTATTAAAAAGTATTTAGAATAATTTCTTCAAAAGGAAAAGCAGCCAAAACTGGCTGCTTCAAACATAACGAATCTATATAATTCTCTTTTAAAAGAGAGTTGTATTAAAAATTACTGAGCATCCGGAACGAAAAGATCATCAGCATTTTCTGAAATCGGGATGTAAAGTCTCTCCCATTCTTTACTTTTCACCATATCCCAGCTGTGTCCGGATCCTTTAAGATCTTCGGCAAGAAGTACAACTCCAGGTTTAATCATAAAAGTGGACCCGTCTGTCACTTTGAATTTAATATTCCCTTTGATGGTAATTACATATTGCCTTCTGGGTGCAGGATGGGCGTTTTTCTCCCATTCTTCAGTTTTATTACTCATCCAGAAGGTCGTTGTATTCATGTGCTTAAGTGTTGGTATTTTTCCTTTCTCAAAAGTACATGACCCATCAGGGTTATTAATCAACCTTATAGCCGGAATAAACTCTGTGGAGACTTCCGGAGTTACACTCACATTTTTGTGGTTTTTATGTTGTGCATTCATAAATCCTACAGTACTTACTACTAAAACAAGGCTAAGCCCTTTCATGAAATTTTTCATTATAAATTTAATTCTTTATTTTTAATTATATACAGTATCATAAACCAACATTCTGTCAAAGAATGGTTTATATTTCTGAACCAGTGCCAGATGCTCGGGAAGTTTTCCGTAAGCTTCCAGTTCTTCCAGACTCTCAAATTCCATAGAGGCATTGTAGGTAAATGTGCTGTCTAAAACACTTCTCGGAGTGGATGCTGCTGGTTTTCCGTAGCGAAGATTTTTTTGGTAAGGAAGTTTTTTAAGGCCTTCAAAAAAATTCTCAAATTCTTTTACTTCTGATTCAGAAAGATCTTTTCTCAGCCAGAACAATAAATAATGGAAGTACATTTTTTTCTTTTTTATAGGGTTAAACATGGGTAAAGCAGAGGCCAGCATATTTCCCGAAACCAAAAGCAAGGCAGAAGCCTGAACGGATCGGAATAAAAATTTTCTTCTTTCCATAGTATCTTATTTTAATTAAAATCGATTCTGTATTTAAGGACAAACTGCCATTTTCTGTCAGAGACTACTGCATCATTGGAAGGGCCGTTAGCATAAACAGGTCTGTTCTGCGCATCAAAGGTTAATCTGGAGGACATTCCGTTCAGCAGAAGAGATATTCCCGCATCATAGACTACTGCATTATCATGAAGTCCTTTCAGGTCAGATAATTGTATTCCAACTGCCGGCTGTAACTGGAGATTTTTCTTCTCTTTATTTAAATAAGGAAGGGTTCCTCCCAATTGTACATAATAGGTATTTCCGGTTCCGATGACAGGCATTGCATTTCCTGCTCCGTTAAGGCTGGCCTGAGTAACATCTACAGAAGTTGCAGGGTTATTGGTTCCTACATACCGGATATAGTTTGGACCATAATCATTATGCATTGCCATTCCATAAGCACTTATTGATGTTCCGTTTTCTTTGTTCAGCGGGGCATCATAGAATAAATCTACTGCAAAGCTTTTCATATCATCATTCACCGTATTTTTTCCGGAATCCAGATGCCATAGTGCATTGTGGATATAATCAAATCCGGCTCCTAAACTCAATACATTCTTTTTGCCAACGTATGTTCCCGAATTAAAAGGGGTTGAAATATTCTCTTTATCCAAGAAAGCATATCTGAAATATCCTGAGAAATCTTTCCCCGGAGAATTTTTACTGAAAGCAGCCACATTATATTTAGGATCTGCAGTGGTCATCGTATAAGGATCTGCTACTACCAGACGGTAATCAAATTTTCCCAGCTGGCCCTTGATATAAGCACTGAGCTCTCTCACTGTATAGTCTGTAGCTCCGGCATTGGAAGTGGCATAAGCCGGAAGATCGTACAACAGCGTATTTAAAGGGCCCGTTGTAAACCTTGAAAGACCGCGCCATGTAGAGCGTCCAGCTCCGAAAGCAATTTTATCATTAAAGGAATATTCAGCATAAGCATCCAACAGATCAAAATAATTACTCGCTTTTGCATTGGCATTCACGTTGGTAGTTCCTCCCTGCAATACGAACATTAATTTCTCAGTAGGTTTGTAGGTCATTTTCACACGAACTCTGCGAAGCGAAAGATCAGACAGATCTGATTTAGCTTCATTATTCACAAGACTTCCAGGATTCAGCTGTGTATACCTGGCCCATAGTTCAGCGTACCCGCTCAGGGAAATATATCGTGAATGTTCATCATTGAAATAATGGGTCAATCCGGGATTATTAAAATCATTTTTCTTCTGAGCTTCTAATTTTCCCATGATTCCCAACAGGGAAAATAAAGCAAGTCCGGTTCTGAAAGAGGTAGTCTTCATATTTTTTCTATTCTTATCTTTTTGTTGATTTCAACGGGACAAAATTAGATCGGGAAAGCCTGCACTGGTATTAGAAATCTATTAGAAACCTTATAGAAAACTATTAAAAAGGTTAATCTTTTCTGATAAAATGAAAATATGAAATACCTTTGTACAGGGATTTAAGGCTAGCTGAAAATCAACCTTTTGAAAACAAATTCTGAATAAAAAAAAGTCTTTACATCCTTAGTATTTGCTTATGAAAGTTTTAATAGTAGAAGATAATTCACGGGTTTCAAGTCTCTTAAAGAGAGGACTGGAAAGTCAGGAATATCAGGTTTATATTTCCGAAGATGCAGAAGATGCCATTGTTTTGTTGAATAAAATAACATTCGACCTGGCTATTACGGACATCATGCTTCCTAAAATGAATGGGATAGATCTCTGTAAACTGATTAAGCAAAATTACCCTGACTTACCCATTATTATGTTGACCGCTTTGGGAACAATTGATGAAAAAATTGAAGGATTTGATGCCGGAGCAGATGATTATATGGTAAAACCATTCGAAATAAGAGAGCTCTTTGTGAGAATAAAGGCTATTCTCCAGAGAAGGTCTAATAAAAATAAAGAAGCCTATCTGACGGAGCTGGAATATCATGATCTGAGAATTGACAAAAAATTCAACAGGGTTTTCAGGAGCGGAGCAGAGATTGAACTCACCCCCAAAGAGTTTAAGCTTTTGGTATTTCTTGTGAGCAACGCGGAAAGGATTCTTACCCGGGAGGAAATTGCTGAAAATGTCTGGGGAAATCATTTTGACACGGGAACCAATTATATAGATGTTTATATTGCCTATCTGCGAAAAAAAATTGATAAGAATTTTGACCAGAAACTTATTCATACCAAGCCGGGGGTAGGATTTATTTTCACTTCACAATTATGAAAATAGCAACCAGAACTGCATTGATCTACGCTGTACTTACAGCAGGCATCCTTTTTTTGTTTGCCTACGTTCTTTATTTTGTATCCGAAAAAAACCGGGAAGATGAGTTTAATGACCGTCTTGGATATAAAGTCATCTGGCGTTCGGAATTTATTTTTGATGCCCGAATCAACGATGAAAAAATCCGTGAGCTTCATCAGCGTAATCAGAAACTGCTGAATGAGGCAGATATCAGCGTTTATAACAGTAATAAAGAACTTACATTCACAGATATTCCCCCTTCAAAAAGCAATGAAAAGTATCTGGATAAAATGATCAGATCCAATAAAAACAAAATATTCTGGCAGCAGGGCGACCGTCAGTATATTGCTCTTCAGTTTGAATCAAACGGAGAGAAGTTTTACATCATAGGAAGTGCAGAGGATGTAACCGGAAAGGCTCATATTGCAGAGTTTAAAAAAGACATCATCATCATTTATATCAGTTGTATTGTTCTTATTTTTATTATTGGATTTCTGTTCTCCTATTATACCTTAAAACCATTAAAAGATATCATTGTTCAGATCCGTGATATCTCAGAACATAATTTGGATCAGCGACTGGATATTCCAAAAGCTAAGGATGAAATTTATGAACTGACTGAAACCTTCAATTCTACATTCAACAGACTTGAAAAATCTTTTAACAGCCATAAACAGTTTGTGACAACACTTTCTCACGAATTCAGAACTCCGCTCTCCACTTTAATTGCAGAACTTGAACTGGCCAAAGAACTGAATGTAACTCTGGATGATTACAAGCTTTCCATTGACAATGCTTTACAGGATGCCAATGATGCATCGGAGCTTTCATCAGCCCTTCTGGATTTTGCGCGGGCCAGCTATGATGTCTCACAAATCAGTCTTGTCAAGGTTCGTTTGGATGAAATTTTGGCAGAAGCCAAGCTAGCACTGCTTCAGAAAAATATAAATTATAAAATCGGAATCAATTATGTAGGGAATACTACGGATGAGGATGAGAACAATTATGACTTCCATGGAAATCCGTATCTCCTGCAGGTTGCTTTTTCTAATCTTATGGAAAATGCCTGCAAATATTCACGGGATAAAAGCTGTCATGTAGAAATAGAAACCAATGCTCAGTTTATAAAGATCAAGTTTATAGATTATGGGATTGGGATTTCGGAGAAAGACCTTTCCAATATTTTCGACCTCTTTTACCGGGGGTCTAATAAAAACTTTGAAAAAGGAAATGGTATAGGTCTTTCTATTGTAAAAAGAATTGTAGAAATTCATGAAGGAAAGATTTCCGTGCATTCAGAAATTTCAAAAGGGAGCTTATTTACTATAGAATTTTCTTCTAAAAAATAAAAAAAGCAGTCAAATCTGACTGCTCTTTTTTATGCTTTTAACCATTCCGAGGAGGAAAGATAATTCTGATCAGGATAATAAATGAACAGACAGTTTCTTCCTTTAATTGTATTGATAATGGGCTGCGTGAGTTCTTTTGGTACCGCAGGACATCCCCAGCTTCTTCCGATTCTTTTGTGCATGGCGGCAAAATCATCGCTTACATAGTTGGCTCCATGCAGGACTATTGCCCTTCTGTATGCAGCATCATTAAATCCTTTATCCATTCCCAACAGTTTCAAAGAATATCCGTTGTCTCCCTGATAGGTTGCATCTGTGATATAAAATCCTAAGCTGCTCTGTAACGAACTTTCCCTGTTAGAAAAATTCGTCGCAAATTCTTCGCCTGTATTTTTACCGTGAGCAACCAATGAGTTGAACAGAACTTTTTTATCTTCAAGATCAATTATCCAAAGTCTTTTCATATTCGAAGACATAGAAAAATCGCAGATAGTCAATAAATGCGAATCCTGGTTAAGTAATCCTGCTTTTTTTAAATTTTCGAAACCCGTCAATGCTTTTGAGAACACTTCAAAATTCAATTCATGCTCCGGGTCAAAGGCAATTGATTGGTACAATGCTTCTGATGAAGATACAGCTCCTGCGCTCTTCTCAGATTTCGTGTCGTCAGCTACAGCTACTTTTTCAGTTTTTGTTTTGAAATTTTCATTCTTTACCACCGTTCTTGGAGAAAGATAGAATGAAGTCGTAACCATGTAAACAAGGCCTATTACGCTATAAAATCCTTTCATTCAATAATATATAAATCCAAATTAGTGGGGCAAAATTATAAAAACATAACTACCAGAGGGTTATAACTCTAAAAAGTTTAACGCTATTTAAGAAACTTTAACGGTAGTGCAGGCATCTGCCTGATTATAAATCTATTCCGCCTGTTCCCGATAACTCCTATTTACAGGTTGAAATATCATATAAAAATATTTGATCACAAAAATATTCAGTTCATTTCCGGATTCTTTCCAGTTCATAATATTTTTAACTCATCTTTTTCCGCCAAATTCAGGCTATATATTAAGATGATACTTCGAAAGGCCGTTCCGGACAAATTTCCTTTCATCCGGAAATCCAGCTCTTTCAAAGAATATCTTATAAAAAATCTATTTCTGAGAATCAGAAATAAATTCCAGGCTCACAGAATTCATACAATATCTCAATCCTGTAGGTTTCGGGCCATCATCAAAAACGTGTCCCAGATGAGAATCACATCGCTTACAAAGCACTTCTACCCTCTCCATTCCATAAGCCTGATCTCTTTTATAATACACACCGTCTTTATCGGCTTCAAAGAAACTCGGCCATCCACAGCTGCTTGCAAATTTTGACGTTGAACGGAACAGGTGGTTTCCACAAACGGCACAATAATAGTCTCCTACCTCATCATATTCATTATATTTTCCGGTAAAAGCCCTTTCTGTGGCAGCTTCTCGGGCAATGGCGTACAGGTCCGGAGCCAGGATCTTTTTCCATTCTTCATTAGGGATATCCAGCTTGGCTGTATCTGTTCTGGAATAGTATGGATTGTTTTTTGCTTCTGTATTTTCCATAGGAATAGTTTTAATAGGTTAATATTTCTCTACGCAAGCGTCAGAACAATTAATATCGTTGAAACTAAAAATTACATTTCTTATGTAAGCTCCGCAAACCTTAACCCGAAAAGGCTCAAAAGTTTTTGTATCTTTTATGGGTTAAAAGCTCTTGTTAAGAATAACGGGTTTCGTAACCAAATTTAGTAAATTTGAGAATATGAATGACGAAGCAAAAAGAAAACAGCTCAGAAAATATAAAGCATTTGCTACAGGATTATTTGTTCTGATGGCCATTATTTTTATAGTGACCACTATTTTACAGAAGTCTAATAATTCTCATTGGATAGGCTATGTTCGGGCTTTTGCAGAAGCAGCTATGGTAGGTGCATTAGCAGACTGGTTTGCAGTAACCGCCCTATTCCGTCATCCCCTTGGCCTTCCGATCCCTCATACGAATCTGATTGAAAACAGCAAACAGAGATTAGGTGATAATCTTGGCAGTTTTGTAGTGGGCAACTTTCTTTCTCCTCAAAATATACGGCCCTACATTCAGAAGCTTAAGGTTTCCAACTTTGTGGGAGAATGGCTGGGTAAAGAGAAAAGTCAGGATATTTTGATTAAAAACCTTTCTGATATTGTTCTCGACATTCTCAATAAGCTGGACGACTCTACAGTAAGCCAGTTTATCAGCAAAAAAGTAGCTGAAATGACGGATGACATCAAGCTTAATAAAGTGGTAGGAAACGGAATTGGTTATATTCTGGAAAAGAACGACCATCAGAGGATCATTACCAATCTTTCCAAGCAGATCAAAGAATATATCATTGAAAATGATGAGATGATCAAGGACCGTGTAAAGAAGGGCAGTTACACGTTTATCCCTTCATTTGTAGATAATAAAATTGCAGATAAGATTGCAGAAGGTCTTTCTGATTTTTTCAAGGAGGTAGAAGAAGATCCGGAGCATAAAGTAAGAGAACTTATCACACAAAAAATTCATGAATTCTCTGTTGATCTGAAAGAAGATCCAAAATGGGAAGATGAGTTTAAAACCATCAAGAACGGATTTTTAAAAAATGACAAGCTGGACGAGTATTCCAATGACATCTGGGTTTCTATAAAAAAAACACTGATGAAAGAACTTCAGGAAGATCATTCGGCACTGAAAAATTATCTTTCCAAGAACCTGAATGAGTTTGCTCAAAATTTAAAGACCGATGAAAAACTTCAGAATAAAATAGATCATTGGGTTCGGGTAACCGCCTATAAATACATTCTTAAAAATACTCATCAGTTCGGGAATCTCATCAGTACCACTGTAGGAAACTGGCAGGGAAAAGAGCTGAGTGAAAAGCTGGAGCTGGAAGTAGGAAAAGATCTTCAGTTCATCCGGGTCAACGGAACCCTTGTAGGAGGTTTAGTAGGACTTATTATCTATACTGTTTCCCATTTTTTCCTTTGAAAAAGCTAAAACTATCCATCACACAATCATGAAAAAAGTTTTCTCTCTATTCTTTTTTTTAAGCTTTCTATTATTTCTCTGTCAGAAAGTTGAACTGAAAAAGGTAACCGACTCATCACAAGTATTCAAAGGAGAAATTGCAGGAACTCCTGTTACTATGCATCTTTATTTTGCAGGAATTGCAGACTGCAGCCTGTATCAATATTTTGTAGAAGGCTGGTATTACTATGATAAATATCAGAAGAAAATACCCCTGACGGGAGTATATAATTACGGCAATCTGTCATTATATAACTTTGGAACGAAGCAAAAGCAGAATTCCAAAATATTGAAAGAGCAAATCACATCACCACAGAAAGTAGAAAAAACAAACGAGATTTCGCAAGCACTACAGCCTAAAGAATATATACTGTTTGATCAGGATGCGACCAAAAAAAACACCCTTCCCGGTCAGTTTTATATGGATAAAAAAGTTCAGCCTGCTCAATTGTTTACCGGCAATAGTATGATCTACCGTTATAACAATTATATTATTCTCCCGAATAATAAAAAGATCAACACCTATGATTTTATTAATAAAGCAGGTGGAAACCAATTGATTTCTTATACATCAGGAGAAAATGGAAACCGCGTTCTGCTATATTTTGAACACACATCCAACCTGAATGCCTGTGGAAGATGTGGTGCAAGTGAAGGAGAGAAAGGCTACCGGGTTCTTTATTTTACAAAAGACTGGAATTATAAAAATTATCAGGAGTTCTTAACCGAAAGCTGTCTGGAATCTATCTATGACACAACAAAAACAAAATCTAAAGACAGAAAAACAATACAATATAAAGTAGGCAAATCGGATTCTTCTCCTGCCTATGCATTTACTGTAGATATAGAAAATGCATCTATTGTAAAATCAAAATAGATCCAAAGAAATTCCCGGGTTAGGTCAAATAATTTTAAGTCGAAGATTATTAAATGTAAAATGTCCCCCTATTCAGGAGGACAAAAAATGTTGCAGCTAGAGCTCATATTTTTTTGAGCTTCAGAAATATGTATGTATTCTTTTATCTTGGTAATCTGCTTGCTCTTTTCAAAAGTTCCTGATTGATCTCATTGATCAGTTCCGGACCTTCATAGATAAACCCCGTGTACAGCTGAATTAGGCTTGCACCGGCATCCAGTTTTTCAACAGCATCTTTCGCAGAATGTATTCCTCCCACTCCAATGATTGGGAAAGCTCTGTTGCTTTTCTCAGAAAGGTATTTGATCATTCTGGTACTTCTCTCACGGATAGGTTTTCCGCTTAATCCCCCATTTCCTATTTGTTCTAGAACTTCAGGAGAGGTTTTCAGGCCTTCTCTGTTGACAGAAGTATTGGAAACAATTACTCCGTCAATTTTTGTTTCTGCTATCAGATCCACAATTTCGTCTAACTGACTGTCATTAAGATCCGGAGCAATCTTCAGTAATATAGGTTTTTGTAGCGTTTTCGACTGATTTATTTTCTTCACTGCTGTAATCAGTTCACGCAGATATTCCACATCTTCAAGTTTAGCGTGGCTTCCAACATTCGGGCAGCTTACATTCAGTACAAAATAATCTACATGCGGATGAAGACCTTCAAAACAGTCTAAATAATCCTGGGTATAGTTTTCGGGAGTTGTATTGGTATTTTTTCCGATGTTTCCACCGATGATTATTTTTCCTTTGTTGGTTTTCAGTTTTTCAATAGCCGCTTCAAGACCATCGTTGTTGAACCCCATCCTGTTGATAATTCCACCGTCTTCTATTAAGCGGAATAATCTTTTTTTAGGGTTTCCGGCCTGAGCTTTTGGAGTTACCGTCCCGATTTCTACAAATCCGAAACCAAGATCTCCCAATTCGTTAAACAAAACAGCATTTTTATCGAAACCGGCAGCCAATCCTACAGGATTTTTAAATTTCAACCCGAAAACTTCTCTTTCCAGACGCTTGTCTTCAATAGGTTTAGGGAAAAACAATTTGGTAAGAAATCCAAAATTTTTAAGCATTGAAAATGTAAAATGATGAACTTCTTCAGGATCAAATTTGAAAAGAATTGGACGAATGATCGATTTGTACATTGAAAAAAAGTTTTACGAAATTACTCATTTTAAAATTAATCTCCGATTATCCTATGATATTTTAACATTTAATATATGGAAAAGTAATCAAAACCCATCCCGATCATTTAAACTGGTAAAATCAGTGAACTGTTTTTAAAGAAGATTTTATTTTATAGCTTTTCCCGCTTTTTATTACAATCTTTTTTTGCAAAAAAAGGATTTTCATTACAATCGGGGCTAGGGTTAAAGTCCTTGATTATATTATGGTGAAATAAACACAAATTCTGCCATTCTGCAGAAATCCTAACGCAAATCTCACTACCATTTTCTAATCCTACACTTAGACGCTTTCAGGATCATCAACTTTATGGCAAATAGGCACTTAAATCGAGCTTCAAAATATCCCCTACTCTTTTGAATTCTTCGTTTACCGTTGCATTCAGTGTCATTTTTTCTTTGGTAACAGGATGATTAAAAACCAATTGGTGGGCATGAAGCATCAATTTACTCATATTAAAAGTCTCCAGCCACAGTTTATTTTGTTTATTACAGCCGTAAGGGCGACACCCCAAAATAGGATGTAAAATATGTTTAAAATGTTTTCTCAGCTGATGCATTCTACCCGTTTCCGGAATGGCCTCTACCAGACAATAGCGGGAAGTCTCATGTTTTCCAAAAGGCAGATCTATTTCCGAAGTCTGCAAACGATGGTAATAAGTAATTGCGTTTTGCTGAATTTCATCCTCGTTAATCAAATCATAGTCGATAGTTTCTTCTTCTTTCGTCCAGCCCCGAAGAATTGCCAAATATTTTTTTTCAACCTGCCGTGTTGCAAACTGATCATTCATGATTCTCAATGTGTCTTTATCTAATGTGAACAACAAAACACCCGAAGTTTTACGGTCTAAACGATGTGCAGGATAAACATACTGTCCTATCTGGTCTCTCAGTTCCTGAATAGCATAGGTATCAGCTTCTCCCGCATAATAAGATTTATGAACTAATAATCCGCTCGGCTTATTAATGGCAATAATATGCTCGTCACGATAAAGAATTTCTAACATGGTGCAAAAGTAGAAATTTTCAACCGATATAGCCCTGATTGAGCGGCATGTTTGAGCTCTTTCCTTGATTTTGGCGGTGGCAAAGCCACCGCCAAAATCAAGGAAAAGCGAGTAGCGAAAGCAGGTTTCCAGCTCCTGATCATTATTCTTTAAATAAATTGTTTATATGAGTATAAGGTCCTACGGTAATTCTAAAAAATTGACAGACTATTTTGATTTTTTTATAAAATTGATATTGATCGCGGCTATCCTAATGATCGCTGTCATTGTTTTGATACGGTCAAAACAATACAAAATAGTAAAAATAGTACTGCTTATTATTGCCGGCATTTTATTGATCATTGGTGCAGGAGGATTCATCTTAATGACAATCTCTAATGTACGATCTTACAGGTATTAATATTTTCCCAATAAAAAACATTATTTTTGTACCTCAGACGTAAAAATTATGGCAAAGCAAGAAGATGTTTTCAAGAAAGTGATTTCTCACGCTAAAGAATATGGTTTTATTTTCCCATCGAGTGAGATCTATGATGGTTTATCCGCTGTTTATGATTATGGGCAGAACGGAGCCGAACTTAAAAATAATATCAAACAATACTGGTGGAAGGCTATGGTACAGCTTAACGAAAATATTGTAGGTATTGATTCGGCGATCCTTATGCACCCTACAACATGGAAGGCATCAGGCCACGTAGACGCTTTCAATGATCCATTGATTGATAATAAAGATTCTAAGAAACGTTTCAGAGCAGACGTTTTGGTGGAAGACTACTGTGCTAAAATTGAAGATAAAGAGAAAAAGGAAATCGAGAAAGCTGCGAAGAGATTCGGAGATTCTTTTGATAAGGCTCAGTTTGAGGCTACTAATCCAAAGATTTTGGAATACAGAGCTAAAAGAGAAGCTATTCTTTCAAGACTGGCAAAATCTTTAGAAAATGAAGATTTGGCTGATGTAAAATCTTTGATTGAGGAGCTTGAAATTGCTGATCCTGATACAGGTTCTAAAAACTGGACGGAAGTGAGACAATTCAACCTAATGTTCGGAACTAAGCTTGGAGCTTCTGCTGACAGTGCTATGGATCTTTACCTCAGACCGGAGACGGCTCAGGGTATCTTCGTTAACTTCTTAAATGTACAGAAAACTTCACGTCATAAGCTTCCTTTCGGTATCGCACAGATTGGTAAAGCATTCCGAAATGAAATTGTTGCAAGACAGTTTATCTTCAGAATGCGTGAGTTTGAACAAATGGAAATGCAGTTCTTCGTAGCTCCGGGAACAGAACTTGAGTTCTACGAGCAGTGGAAACAAAAGCGTCTGAACTGGCACTTAGCTTTAGGATTAGGTAACGATAACTACAGATTCCATGACCATGAGAAACTGGCTCACTACGCTAATGCTGCCGCTGATATTGAATTCAACTTCCCATTCGGGTTTAAAGAGCTGGAAGGTATTCACTCAAGAACAGATTTCGACTTAAAAGCACATGAAGAAGCTTCAGGAAGAAAGCTTCAGTTCTTCGATCCTGAAAGAAATGAAAACTATGTTCCTTACGTTGTAGAAACATCTGTAGGGTTAGACAGATTATTCCTTTCTATTTTCTCTCACTGCCTGAGAGACGAAGTATTGGAAGACGGTTCAGAAAGAACAGTTTTATCTCTACCTCCTGCTATTGCTCCAATAAAAGCAGCTATCCTTCCGTTGATGAAAAAAGACGGTTTAGCAGAATATGCAGAGAAAGTTTTCAATGATCTTAAGTACGATTTCAACTTATTCTATGAAGAAAAAGATGCTATCGGAAAACGATACAGAAGACAGGATGCCATTGGTACTCCTTATTGTATTACTATTGATCACGATTCACTTACGGATCACACAGTAACCATTAGAGACAGAGATACTATGCAACAGGAAAGAGTTCCTGTTTCAGACTTGAGAAGGATCATCGATGAGAAGACCAACTTCAGAAATTTACTTTCTAAATTATAATAAAAGAGGCCCTGAGATCAGGGCCTTTTTCATTTTTACATATTTGTCTAGTCCTGAAAATTGTTAATTTTAACGAATTAAAAACTAAAACTATACTAAAACCATGAAAAAACTCATTTTTTCATCACTGGCCATAGCAGTGATCTCAAGCTGTGTGTCAAATGATAATCCTGCAGATCACAGAGATAATGGTACTACATAAAATACCCCTTATCTTCTAAAGAAATCAACTGAGATTACCCAGGATGGCCAATCTTTTGTCGTAGATTACAAATACAACGGAACTAAAATAACTGAATCCTTTGATGTAGCAAATAAAGAAAAAACAATATATACTTATAATGGTGATAATATCGTAAAAACCAAACTATACGATAAGAATGGTATACTAAAGGTTATGAGAGAATTCACCTACGCTAATGGAAAAATGGTTTCTGAAAAAGTAACGGATACACACCAGCCGGGAACATTGGTTTACACAGAAAACTACCAATACCTGAGCGAAAGCCACATCAAACACAACGATTATCAATCTGTCACTTATAACCCTTCTACAGGAGTTTATTCCAATATACAGTATGTGGATAAAGACATTTATCTCGACGTTAACGGAAATCTGCTTTCCAGCACTTATACGCACAACGGAACTACATATATTACTACATTTTCTTATGACGGAAACAATCATCCTATGAAAAATGTAAAGGGTTACGTAAAAATGGATATGTGCTCTCTTGGAGATGGCGAAACGGGTTACAACAACCTGATCAATTCAAACGGCAATTATGCAGGCGCATTGAATGGAACAAACAAGACCAAGGGAGTTCATACGTTCAATACAGCCAGCTATCCTACACAATCGGCGCTGACTTATACAAGTTCTGGTTTTGGAACGAATGCCCACACGTATCTTTATGAATACAACAAGTAATTAATGTCTTACTAAAAATACTTATAGCTCCGGATTACTTCAGGGCTATTTTAATTTCTGATAATTCTATACAATTTTACATCAGACTTTATTACAATTCTATATAATCACCTTTATTTTTCGTCAAGATATGTCTTAATTTATTATTTTTATCCCTCAAATTTTAACCATGAAAAAAATAACTTTAGTAGTGTTTGGACTTCTCCAGACATTTGCTTTCGCCCAAACTCAGGATTTGACTAAGCTGGCTGCCGGCGATCATGTGGGGATGAATGCCTTATTCGACGATAAAGACAATCTTTACGGTTACGTTTCATTATATTCTTACGGAAAGTCAGGGGATAAAACCAAGAAATTTGAATATGTTATCCTTGACAAAAATCTCAACCCTGTTGCCAATAAAGAGTTTGAAGGAGACATCACAGCAGCTTCTTACAGAGGCTATGTAGACTTCAAGGGGCAGATCATTCTAAAGCCTTCCTACATAGATTATTCTCTGATAAAAAGTAGAGAAGTGTTCACTCCGGTGTCAATGGTCATTGATCCCAAAACAAATACCATTAAAAGGAAAATATATTACGATTATCTGGAAGATGGCACTTTCAAGGAAATCAATGAGCCTAAAAGCTGGAAAGAACAGCGCAAGGAAAACCGTGATGAGAAAAAAGATAAAGGCTATAATTATGTTTCTGCTGTAGGAGAACTGAAGGAGGGAGGTTACTTTGCCGTGGAATACAAAGATTACGGAAAGTATGAAAACAACAACAGCCTTATGAGGTTTGATGAGAACAAAAAGGAACTGTGGAGATATAAATACAATACGGATGGCAGCAAGAAGGCATATACAACTTTATCTGTGCTGGAAAGGGATGCCAATTATATGTACTGTATCATGAAGAAAGTGAATGACAAGCAGAAACTATTCAGCCTTGTTGCCATTGATATGAAAACCGGAAAAGAAGCATCCAATAAAAAAATTGAAGGAACTTTATCTGATGAAACCCTCGATAATATTGAATCTTTTTATTCCGATTACAAAAAGCTTGATAATGATAAAACATTTGATGATAAAGTAGTTCTGCTGGGAAGAAACTATGACCGTTTCGAGTCTATAGGCTTTGCGAGAATGATGGTCAACAAATCAAACTTTACCGTAGATACCAAAGTAATTAATTATGAACCGAATATTTCAGCTTTTCTTCCAAAACTTGATAAAAAAGGGAATGTAGAAAGCGGCTATATGCTTCAGATCAAAGATATGTACTTCATGAACGACGGAAGTGTAGGTATTTTATCTGAAAAGTATAAACCGGCAGGTCAATATTCCGCTCCGAAAACCACAGACCTCGTCTATATCTATACTGATAAAGATTTTAAAGTGAAAAACGTACAGGTTTTTGAAAAAGAAAAATCAAAATGGGTCAATAGCGATTATTTGTTCTCACAATACCTCAACGGTGGAAAAGATGTGGTATTCTTCTATCGTGATTATCAAAAAGATGAAGTAACGAGACAGAAAAGATGGAACCTATTCATCAATACAGTCATTGACGGGAAATTCAAACAGGAAATCATCCCTATTTCTGAAAAAGATAACTACACTGTTATCCCTTACGTAGGAAAAGAAGGTTATATTCTTCTACGGGAATATAATGAAAAAGAGAAGTTCAATAAAATCCGTTTAGAGAAACTCAACTATTAAGTATAAACAAAGAATCCTGATGAGTCATCAGGATTCTTCTATTTTGGGGTATTAAGCAAAGTTTGGGCTTTGATTTCCCCACGGTCTTATCATGTACTGCAAATACCTTTTACTCTGTAAAACCTGCAAGTGATGAAAAAATCAATTCACTTTTGCAACAGTCTCACTTGCTTTATAATAGTCTGCAATATTTTTAATTTCATCCAGACTTAGATTCCACATAAAGTTCAGAAACTGCTGATAACTTTCACTTTGATTTTTAGGCTCTATCCTATCCAGATATCGGTTCAGGTTATAATTTTTCCTTGCTTCATATATTTTAGAGAAGCATTTTCCAAGCCAGCTTTTATAATATTTTTCTTCCTCTCCATCCTGCAGAAACTGCATCGCGGAATAGATGCCCAATCCATAATCCTCAGAGTGGAAATAGTTGGGTAAAGCTTCCATTCGTGCCGTTTTCTTTAAAGCGATAAATAAATCGGAAGGTTTCTCCGGAGTCATCGGAGTTTTAAGCTCCGGAAACGTTTTTTTTAGCATCTCCAATCTTCGGGAAACTTCAGGATGTGAGGCAAGAGAGTCTTTGTTCAGCTTTTCTTTATAAAAATTATAGTTGTAAAGTGAAAAATCTTCCTTTTTCATCCATTTATCATTAAAAGCCTGTTTAGGAAGATCAAAAAGTTTTTTATACGTTTCTGGCTTCAGCTCTCTGGGTGAAATCGTATCAAAATCCTTCAGTTTTTGAAGGGCATTTATATATTCTCCTTTCTTAAAATCACTATTCTTAAAGAGCACATATCCCAGAGAGTCCGCCTGCATTTCAGCCTGTCTTCTTTCCTCCCCTTTTTTATAAATAGTATTTTTAAATATATCAAAAGCTTTCTGATTCTGGCTCTGGCTTCTATTTTCCGTTGTAGATTTTATGTCCTGAACTCTAATTTTATCCAGATTATCCTGCTCTATGATTTTTAAAAATGTTTTCATAGAGTGCTCTTCTATTTTATGTCCCAGCTCATGTGAAATAACAGCAGCAATCTCCTCTTCATTGTTCAGCCAGCCATAGAGCCCCATATTAATCACGAAAGTTCCGTCTGCAAGACAGTATGCATTAGGTGTATTATCCTTGGCCACTAAAATTTTAAGGTCCTGGGGCACTTTTGGATTATTCTTTTTAAGGCGCTGAATCAGAGACTGTATACTCATTTCAAAATCAGACTTGAAGATAAAGTCCTTATTTTTCACCTGCTTTTCAAAATCAGCACCGAATTCTTTGTAAATTTTAGATAATTCCGAACCTGTTTTCCCGGAATATTGCGACTTTATCTTCTTAACAGTCGCTTCATTATTTCCGACAAATTTTGTCAAAAATACTTTTCTCTGTGTATAATCTGCCGTGTCCATTGGTTTATAAATCTGTGCAATTCCCATCACAGAAAGAAAAAGACACCATAATGCGATCAGTTTTCTGGTCATGTTTTTCATCAATAAAAGCAAAATTAACGTATTTGCCGATTCATTTTAATTTTTATAATCAAATTATTCTAAATTTGTTAGACACCGATTCATAAAACATGAGAATATTAAAATATATGATAGGCGGAGCTGTAGCAGGTGCAGCAGCTGCTTACTTTCTGGGATATGATTATTTGTTTAATGGTATTTCCAAAACCTATCTTAGAGGAAAATCCAGCGCCTATATTGATGATGGATATCTTTTCCCCAGCAATCCTATTGCTACAGAGGAACCTGTACTCTGGGAAGAAGATGCGGGTTACAACAAGACCGAACTACCTAAACATTTAGTTGAAGACTTAATACACTCCAAAACAGCTGCTTTTGTGGTGATAAAAAATGGTAAAATCTTGCATGAACAGTATTGGGAAGGCTATAATCAGCTTTCACAAACTAATTCTTTCTCTATGGCCAAAGCTGTAACGGTTATGCTTTTAGGAAAAGCTTTAGAAGAAGGGATTATTACATCTATTGATAAAAAACTTTCCGATTTCTATTCGGAGTTTAAAGAGAAACCTTTTGGCAATAAGACTACGCTTAAAAATCTCGCCCAAATGGAAGCCGGACTGGACTGGGATGAAAATTACAACAATCCGTTTTTACCTAACGCCAAAGCCTATTATGGTAAAAGTCTTGTAAAAGCTGTGTTCTCAAGAAGGTTTAAAGAAGAACCAGGGATACGATTTGAATACCAAAGCGGAGCAACCCAGCTTCTTGGTTTTGCTCTAAAAAAAGCGCTCAATCAGCCCTTAGCAACTTATTTATCTGAAAAATTCTGGATCCCGCTGGGAATGGAACAAAATGCAAAATGGAGCACAGATGACTACGGCATGGAAAAAACTTATTGCTGTATTCATTCCAATGCAAGAGATTTTGCCAAACTGGGACAGCTATTTTTGGATAACGGAAAATCCGGGGATCAGCAAATTCTTAATTCTGATTTTATCGAACAGATGAGAACTCCTACCGGGAAGTCTGAAAACATATATGGAATGGGACTTTGGATCAATCATGACAATCCCATCAAACATTATTATTTTCTGGGATTGCAGGGACAATATATCATTATGGTTCCGGAGTATAACATGGTCATTGTAAAAACCGGAAGTTATTCCAACAACCCTAAAAATGACAGGGGAAGACCTGATCAGGTAAAATTCCTTGTCAATGAGATTGTACAATTATTCCAATAAATACGATGGAGAAATATAGTCCAAAAATTGATGCATACATTGAAAAATCACAGGATTTTGCAAAACCTATTCTGCATTACATCCGTGAAACCGTTCATGAATTCTGTCCTGATGCCGAAGAAACCATGAAGTGGAGCTTTCCCCATTTTATCTATAAAGGAAAAAATCTTTGTGCAATGGCTTCCTTTAAGCAACATTGTACCTTTGGATTCTGGCTGGAAAGGGAGATGAAAACCATGCAGGAGATCACGCAGGATATTGAGAAAAACTCGATGTTCAGTTTAGGAAAAATTTCGCTGATCGGGGATCTTCCACCCAAACCTCAGCTGAAAAAGGCGATTAAAGAAGCCATGGAGCTTACGGATATGGGTGTCACCATGAAAAAAGCAGCTCCTTCCAAAACAGAAATGGAAATTCCTGATGATTTTCAAAATGTTTTAAATGCTAATCAGAATGCCCTTGACATATTTTTAAAGGCTTCTCCATCCTTCCGAAAAGAATATATTACCTGGATTGCAGATGCCAAAACAGAAACTACCCGAAATAAAAGAATGGATCAGGCTCTGGAATGGATCACTGAGGGTAAAGGAAGAAACTGGAAGTATGAAAGGAGATAAAAAAAACAACTCTGATCTATTACACTTTATTTATTTTTCTTTTTTAAAAAATGGAGAAGTAAATAAGACATTATTGAAAGAAATCCTGTAATTCCAATTTTAAAATACGTTTGAAACGGAATTGTATGGCTACTTGTCAATATCATTAACAAATAGAATAAAAAAAATAAGAAACTACTGATATAAATAGATTGTAAAACATTCAATAGAATCTTCATATTCTTATTTCTCATATTAATTTTTCAAAAGTACCAACAAAAAAATTCATTTCAATAATGCGGAAAACATATACTCTATCATAAACTCATCAAATCATTCTTAGCCTTTCCTCTTCCAAATCAATCTGATACAATTGATGACGTATAATCTCTTCATTAATCGAAATATCTTTATTGAGTTCTGATAGAAACTGCCTCTGGCTTTCCAGCATTTCGAAAAGAACAGTTCGTACATTTTCATCCATCCAATCCGTGTTATTGGCATCGTTCTTTTCTTCCCAGTGTTTCAGGATTCTCTCAATGCCGGCATGACTGTGGAGTGCGTTTTCATGTTTGTTTTTAAGAAAATGATAAACATGCTGCTTTAATTTCTGCTTGACCTCCTGTTTAGCCAGCCTTTCTTTTTCATCATCTATAAAATCATCAAATGCATGTCCGTATTTTATAAAATAAGGTAATGTAAGCCCCTGTACCAAAAGAGTGAGCAGAATGACCACAAAAGTAATAAACAGGATCAGGTTTCTATTCGGGAAAGGGGTACCGTTCTCCAGAGTAATCGGAATAGCCAAAGCAGCAGCCAACGAAACAACACCTCTCATCCCTGTCCATCCCAGTAAAAGAGGCATCATCAAACTTCTTCTCATCGAAGATGCCCTTGGCGCCACACTGCGCCGGAAAATCAAAGTAGCGACCATTGCAGCATATGAACTTATGATCCGGGCAGCAATAAGAATCACCGTTACCAATACTCCATATTGAATTGCAGTGCCCAGTGGAATTCCTTCTTCCCGTAACCCTCCTACAATCTCAGGAAGTTCCAGGCCAATAAGTAAAAATACGATCCCGTTCAGAATAAATACAAAACTTTCCCACACACTGTAGCCCCTTATACGGCTGGTACTGTTTAAAAAAAACATCCGCTTATTAGACATATATAACCCACCGCAAACAACCGCCAGAACACCGGAACAATGAATTTGTTCTGCAATCCAATACATCAGGTAAGGCTCAATAAGTGTTAGGGCAATATCTGACGATGCATCTGTAGGAAGACGCTTGTGTGCCTGTACAAAAATCCAGGCTAGCAGCAGCCCTACTCCTGCACCACCGATAACCATCCATAAAAACTCCAATGAAGCTTCCTGCCATATGAATTGCCCTGTTCCCACTGCAATCAGTGCAAAACGGAAAATAATCAGCGAAGAAGCATCATTTAGTAAACTTTCTCCTTCGAGAATAGCAGAAGTGGTGGCCGGTATTTTAACAAACTTCATGATTGCCCCTGTACTCACAGCATCAGGCGGGGATACAATCCCTCCCAAAAGAAACCCCAGCGCAAGAGTAAACCCGGGAATAAAATAATTAGCCGCTACTGCAACCGTAAGTGCGGTAAAAAAGACAACCAGAAAAGCAAAGCTTCCAATAATACGCCACCATTTTTTCATTTCTTTAAAAGAAATAGACCATGCAGCTTCAAATAACAAAGGCGGTAAGAAAATAAAAAAGATAAGATCCGGATTTATCTTCACAACTGGTAAGCCGGGTACAAAACTTACAAGCAGTCCAAATACAACCAGTAAAATCGGATAGGCAATTTTCAATCTGGCAGCCCACATATTCAATAAGACGATGGCCGCAATCATCGCCAGAAAGAAGGGTAAAATCGTATGCATACAGAATTGTGTTTTCTATTAGTCATATTTACTACTTCTATTTGATTTTAAAAAGTTAAAAATCATCTTTTATTATTTTTTGATCGAATACAATAGAATAAACTTTAAAATTTTAATTAAAACACGTCAAGTTTCGTCGCTTTTCAGCCTTACTTTTGTTTTATAAAAATAACATCATGGATAAAGTAACATCAGAACGAATTCAGAAGCTTCACCCCATTGTAAGAGATGAAGTGATACAAATTATTAAAGAATGTAATGAAGCACTCACCGGAAGAGCAAAAGTCAGAATCACTCAGGGATTGAGATCTTTTGAGGAACAGGAAAAGTTATATGCTATAGGAAGAATTACTTCCGGGAAAAAAGTAACGAATGCTAAAGCCGGGCAAAGTATACACAATTATGGTCTGGCAGTAGATATCTGCCTGATGATTGACGGAAAAACAGCAAGCTGGGACACCGCAAAAGACTGGGATAATGATAAGGTTGCAGACTGGTACGAATGCGTGAAGATTTTCGCAAAACACGGATGGGACTGGGGCGGCAACTGGAAAACCTTCAAAGATCTGCCCCACTTTGAAAAAAAGAATATCCCATCCAAAAAAGGACTTATAAAAACAAGCTGGAGAATGCTTTTGAAAATGCCTCGTGATAAACAGAATTATGTCATTTTTTAATGCTCTTTTATTTTAAAATAATTAAAACACGTCAAGTTCTGTCGCTTACGCCATCTATCTTTGCTTTATAAAAGAAACACCACTAGCACTCATTATAACCAGCTAAAACCAATAGCCATTTTTACGGAAATCTATTGGTTTTACTTGTCTAAAGCTGTTACAATATTTCTTTTGAAAAAACAAAACAACATGAAAAAGATAACCATTCTTTCTTTGGACGGGGGTGGAATAAGAGGGATTATTACCTGCATTATTCTACGCTACATAGAAGAGCAGCTTCAGGTTTATGATAAACCAAGTGCCAAACTTGGTGATTATTTTGATCTGGTAGCGGGCAGCAGTACAGGAGGCCTGATTGCATCTATTATTCTATGCCCCGATGAAACCCGAAAAGCAAAATATTCTATCCAGAAAGGATTAGAATTGTATGCAGAAAAGGGCGGCGACATCTTCCAGGTTTCCTTTTGGGAAAAACTGGTTAATCCATTCGGATTATTGAATGAAAGAATTCCCCAGGAAGCCCTTGAAAAAAATTTAAATGACTTTTTTGGGAATTTAGAATTAAAAGAATTAATAAAACCATGTTTAATCACAAGTTACGATATAGGGAACAGAAGAGCAAAACTTTTCAATTCCTGGACAGCCAACCTCAGCACAGATAATTTTTTTGTGAAAGATGTCTGCAGAGCAACTTCAGCAGCACCTACCTACTTCAGTCCTGTACAGGTCAAATCTATGTATGGGCAGATCTTCAGTCTGATAGATGGCGGAATGTTCGCCAATAATCCATCGCTTTGCGCTTATGCAGAAGCCAGAAAAATTCCTTTTGCAGAGGTTTTAAAAACCCATCAGAAGGCCAATCGCCCCAGTGTCAATGATATGATTATTATTTCTATCGGAACCGGAATTGAAGCCAGGCCATATTCTTTCAAAAGATTGGAAAAGGCGGGAAAGATAGGTTGGGTAAGCCCCATTATCGATATCCTGATGTCTGCCAATGCAGAAACAGTGGATTATCAGTTGGGACAAATGTTTCATACCCTGGGATTAAGAAATCAGAAAAATTATTTCCGGTTGAATCCTTCACTGAAAAATGCCTCTCCGGCAATGGATAATGTAAGAAGGTCCAATATTGAAAATCTGATACAGGCCGGATTAAGTTATATTGATGACAACAGGGAAACACTGAATCAAATTGTGCAGAAGCTCATCAAAAACAAAGTATAAGCTTTTCACCTTATAAATAGCAATTATAAGCGCTGAAGATTATATTAAAAAAATAAAAAATATTTTTTTAACACGTCAAGTTTTGACGCATCACTCCACTATCTTTGGAGTATCAAAAAGACACAAAATAACAATCAATAAAAACTTTTAAAAAGCCTTTGAATTCAACATTCACCAATGCTGAACAGCCTAAAATATGTTCAAACTCTAACCAAAACCTCACGACACAAAACATGGAAACACCAGATTACGATACAAATACATTATTCGATAAAGATCTTTATACCATACAATGGAGTGATATCGAAAATGCTGAGATGGATTATGAAAACGATCTCAATGACATAGAAAACTTCTTCAGAGAAGATTTTGAAAAGGATATTCTTGAAGAAGATCAATTATAAAATAATACTTTAAACACGACAAGTTCTGACGCTGTTCATCATTACTTTTGAAGTCTCTATACTTCTATACGATACGTTCAGCAGTCTCATTAAACTTTCCCAACTCCTTTGAATTCACCATTCACAAAAATGCTGAACAGCCAGAACTATGTCTTAAAATTTACATAGAAAATAATAAAATATGATTTTGAAAATCAAGAATAACGGTGGAAATCTTTGTCTGAAACCACCTAAAAAAATAAGGCTAAATCCTGAAGATAATCTAGTAAAAAGACACTTCAAATCTTACCCTTTATAAAACCAACCAAAATTACAAAATGAGCAATTCTGAAAATAAAGCAGCTGGTTCATCAGCTGATAATACACCATCACAAACACTCTTCAGGTTTATAAACCTGAGAAGTCCGCAATTATCTGATGAAACAACAGATGACAAAAGGTTTATTACTTTTCCAAAGGATATGAAAAAAGATAATAACTTTTATGTCCCGGTTGCCACTGGAACAGGTCCTAAAAAAAGACTTTTACAGGCTTGTGCTGCCAACTATGTTAACAATTCAGAGTATATTTCAAAAAAAGCTAATACTCCCAACAACTTAGATTATTTTAAATCTGCTTATAAAGCAATCTATGAATTTGGAACGTGGTTAGCAATAAATAAAAATACATGTACATATAAAGAAGTTGTTGATAAAAAAGAACAGTTATTTGCGACTGGTTTTAATCCTTTCCCTTCAGAAAATCTTCTTTGGAATAATCTAATTTATCAGATTGTAACCCAAAAAGATTTTTACATTAAAGAGATGATTATGCAGTTGTTGTTGGCAAATCATATTCTTTCGGCAGGAACTATTTCAAATCCTACACCTAGTAAAGAAGAAATGAAAGTCTTGCTTAATGCAAGAATAGTTATACCAAAAGAAATTATGTTAGATGAGCCTAATAACCACCCCATTGGTATTGCTTCAAAAATGGCAGAAAAAGAGCTAGGGGAAGAAACCGCACCTTCGGCTTATATGGAAAAGCAACAAAAAATCCAGGAAGCCCAAGCCCTATTGAGCAGATACAATGCATTAACAAAAGAACTTTCTCTTATTGAAACCCAATACAAGAAAGAATATGCAAAACAATATAAATCCGAAGAAAAAGAGTACAATAACGCCAACCAGAATATTATTGATGATTATTATGCTCGTGTAGAAGAAGCAAGAAGAAAATTCTGCGAAATCAGAAAACCTGATCAACCCTATAATCCAGCAGACCCTTGCCAGAGGCCAGAAGAAATTCCTTATCCAAAACTTGATAAATTCGACTTCTCATTCCGTTCTGAAATTGAAGGAAAAACACTGGCAAACACTTTAAAACCAGACAGTGTTGATACCATGCTATCTCTTTTAGAATATGATTTTTCAGGGAGAGATAAAGGAAGAATTGATAATAGCGGAATGATCGACAGCTTATTGGCAGGCAGAAATACCTTCAATGAGGTAAAAGATCTTATCTCAAATGCCTCTGAAAAGGCCAATAGAATCATCCTGGACAATATGATGGATAATTCTGAAACCTACACCAGCATTGGCGGAGTTCTTCTTCCTGTTTCAAGAGTAGAAACCATTCCTTTTACTTATCAGCTATGTCCGAAATTTATCATGAGATTCACCTCTCTGGATTTATCCATTGACGTCCCTGATGCTTCCTGGAATGTAGCCAGCATGAGTTATACTTTTTACACCAATGCAGGCCCTATTTCCGGAACATATTTTGAAAAAAGCCGTGTCGGAAATAAGATCTTTTTAAGTAAACTATTAGCAAGTCCTACAACAGATGGAGTATACATCACTCAGACAGAAAACTTTACAATGGATGTTAAAATTACATTCACCAATGGTAAAGTAACCGCTTTCCAACCAAGGATTATCACCATGAAGTCCTGCTACTCTTCATCTTTTGAATTAGTAAATGAAGTTAAAGACCCTGTTGAGCAGCAGCCAGATGATTCTTACATCCCTTCAGGATTCGGATTCAAGCAGATTGGTATTGCAGATTATCTTAAGGTGGAGCAAACTACCCACGCCTATGTAGAAGGAGAAGTTGCCCACATTGAAAATGTAATGGCACGTGAATATCGTGAAAAAGCGACAAGAAGGCTAAGAAGAAGCGAAAATACAAGCACGACTTCCTCTGATACTGAAAGAGAAAAGCTTACCGATACAACGACTGCAACAAGATTTGAAATGCAGAGTGAAATCGCCAAAATGCTTCAGGAATCCAGAGATACCAATGTACAGGCACACTTTGATGCCAAATGGGAAATGACTGGCGGAGCTTCATTTAGTACTGGAGTTGCGGGAGGATACGCCAATCATTCTTCTAAAGAGGAAAGTACAAGACAGGCAGTAACTCAGGCACAGGATATTACCGCAAGAGCACTAGACAGAGTAGTGACTAAAGTTCATGAAGAAAGAATTGAAAAAATCATTGAAGAATTTGAAGAAAACAATAAACACGGCTTTGACAATACCAAAGGAGACAAACATGTAGTGGGTGTTTTCCGCTGGGTAGACAAGCTTATGAAAAATCAGATCTATAATTACGGAAAACGTCTGATGTTTGAATTTATGATTCCTCAGCCGGCAAAGCTTCATACATTGGGGATGACCCTGGATAATTCAGCTACAAAAAGCGATCTTGTAAAACCTGAAGACCCAAGAAAAGCAAGTACTTTACCTTTGGAAAATTATGCTTCCCTAAGTAATGAAGCTTCACTAAAGTACTGGGTAAGTAAATACAATGCTGAAATTGATGAAAAACCTTCCGAATCTTTTGCGATCAGTAAGTCCTTCAGTGGGCGTGATGGAAACTTTGGAGGAAAAGATGATGACAAGGTTCAGATCGTCAACGGAAACGGAGAAGTAGAAATTCCGGAGGGATATTTATTAAAAACGGTTGATTACACTTTCCAGACCTATCCACATGGTTTCAAGGGGGCTCACCAAGCTTTCATGACTATTGGAGGGCAAGGTACCAGCTGGATTACTTCACCGAACAGCACACAGATGGGCGGAACGACTTCAACACTCAATCTTAAAAACAAACTGGAATTTAGTTTTGCCACCGGGGAAAGTCCAATTATGCAGGGAACCTTAAAACTAAACTTAGAACTTACTGCTGAAGCAAGAAATGCGTGGTTCCAGAAAACATTTAAAGCCATCATTGACAGTTATGAAAAAGCGTTAGCCATTTATGAACAGAAAATAGCTGAAGAAAAAGCTACCGGTATACAGATCAAAGGTTTCAACCCTGGATTCTATCGTCAGATTGAGAATACGGTTCTTCGTAAAAACTGTATCTCCTATATGATCAACAGAGCAGCCAATTCTACCCATGGATATGGTATGGCAGGATTAACTACAGGAAGTACCTTTACAGACTACGAAACGGACCTGTCTTCAACACTTGATAAATATACAGCCTTCCTGAAATTTATGGAACAGGCCTTCGAATGGGAGAACCTTTCTTACTATCTGTATCCTTACTATTGGGCAAACAAAACAGAATGGGCCAACCTTTATCAGGCTGAAGATGTAGATCCTCTGTTCAGAGCCTTCCTTCAAAGTGGAATGGCAAGAGTTGTAGCTACTGTTCGTCCAGGATTTGAAGATGCAGTGCAGTTCTATATGGCCACCGGAAAAATCTGGAATGGCGGAGAAGTTCCTGTAATTGGAGATTCACTTTATCTGTCTATTGTAGATGAAATGAAACAGCCAAAAGGAGAAAAACAAGGGAAAGCATGGATTACAAGACTTCCAACTCCATTAAACATTTTACAGGCAGAGAGCATCGGCTTAAAAGTAGGTCACGCTTTACCTTTCACTGCTGAAGATCCTAACGAATTTGAAGTTCCGGGAGATGTGATCACTGAAAGTAATTTCGTAAAAGATAATTCTTTAATGGGAACTAAATCAAGTACTAAGCAGATCCAGTTTTCACTAAAACAGTTAGATAGTACGGCTTCTTATAAAACCGTTGGTGATCTTGATGATGCAGGTGAATTCCCCAGAAAATATGAATGTATGGGACAAACCATTGAAGTCGTCAGAGATGCAAAATGGTCTAAAACAGATTCTTTGGTGAAGCTTTATGGCGATTTGGCTGGTGGCCTTTCCAGAATAGAGGGTATTGAAGCATTTGCCAATCCTGAAAATGGAGTTACCATTCGAGTGGATATAGACAAAATCAAAAACTTCAAATTTGTAAAACCACCTTATTCTGAAATGTCAGATATATTAGCGTTTACTACCGATGGAACTAATTATCTGAAATTCGCTGATGACTTTTTCACCGGTTCTTCAAACAGACTGTTTGACAAAGACGACAAACTTATTGATTTTCAGGAATATCACGAAAAACTAACTCTATCAAGATTCTTAATTTAATTCTCTAAAAACATAAAACCATGAGTCGAGTAAAACTCGAGGCTATTTGGCAGCACGAAAAAGTGCTGCCTTATATCCTCACAACCTTAAAGGAAAAGATTGATGACATTACTGCTGTTGAAAAGATATTTCTTTTCGGAAGCAGAGGCCGGGTTCCTTTTGAAGAATGGGATACTCTGGAAGGAAAAGATTGGGATGTTCTGGTTCAGGCTAAATGTAAGCTGAAAAACGCTTACGTATTAATAGATGAAGGTTATTATTTAGACCTTCTGGTTTTAGATGAAGCAGCAATAAAAGAGCATTATTCCAAAAATAAACTTACGACGATCTTTCCGGAGAATGACCTCATCAGTAAGCAAAGAACCTTTGAATAAAGCAATCAATTAGGAGCAAGGAGTAAAATCCTTGTCTTTTTTTAACCTAAAAATCACAAAATGAGTTTAGATATATTAAACAATAAAGGGAGCAGCGATCTATCCATATCTAAGCTACTTTCAGAAGAGAATATTCAAAATGGATTACTTGAACAAAACTTCTTTAACAATAAAAAAAATACTTTTGAGGAAATAAGCGCATTTCAAAATAGTCCATTTGGACAATATTGGGAAAAACAATTACCCTCCTGGGCTATTGCAGATTATGGCCCGGCAAGAATTTTAAATGAATCCAATTTCAGTATTATAGACCTTTCCAAAAAATTTAATTATTCAGCAGCAGCACTTCACAACAACACAATCAGCGAGGATTGGGGGGATATAAAATTTAAAGTCTATGCCAACCCTGACGGTCAGGAAGTTTTAAAGCAATATGCAAATCCTGAAGTTAAACCAGATAATAATGAAATTATATTTTTTATTGAAACCGATGATGGAAAATTTGATTTTGGAAAAATTGTCCGGGTGAAACTAGGAGCAGAAGCAATAAAAAAACTTCACTTTCAATATCCTTTTTTCGGGCAAACAGACGAGGAAGAATTAGCTGAAGAATTTCTAAAACGGCCTTTTGAAGTGAAAAGCAACCCAAATCTTGAATTTGTTCAGGCCAGTAAAGAAGTAAAACTTGATACAAAAGAACTAAAAAATCTTTTAGTAAAAGCTATCAAATATGATTTTAATCAAAAGAAATTTGATGATATGTCATGGTTTTTACTCTTTTTACAAGGAGACAAATATTTAGGCTTGAATATTCCTAAAAAAATATTGGAAGTATCTCACTGGATGAGAACTAAAAAATATGAAGAGGAAAAATACTGGAATGCTTTATTGGATAAAGGCTTTACTCCTGCTTTTTTACCCACCGTAATCGTTCCTCAAAATAGAGAAGAAATACTGGAATCTATAAAAAATAAGTTTAAGCAACAGATTGACAACATTTCAAAATTCAATCAAAACGATGCCGTCGTAGAAAAAATATTTAAGGAAATTCTGAACAATGTTTTATTATATTTGTTTGAAAAATTTTCTTCTTTATTAGATGATGGCCTAAAGAAACTAGATGAGTTTTTGCCCGAAGGAGAAATTCTTAACGAGATTTACAATCTCAATGCTTTTTTAGTAGGTCTTTGGAATGGATGTTTAGAATTTGTAGCGGGGCTTATAGATTTGGTCTCTTTAGTCATGATCATCGCAAGAGATGGTATCGGCTTTGTACTTACTGATGCCCTAGGGGAAGCTTTTGAGAACCTTTTAAATGAACTTGTTTTTAACTTTGAAGATTTTATAAAGAAGCTTTGGACAAAGATTATTACAGCATTAAAAGAATTCCCCGATTGGTATTTAAAATATGGCACTAATCAATATTATTGGTATAAAAAATTAGGAGAACTTACCCCTGATATACTTACTTTTCTTGTTCCTGCTTTAAAAGCTGGTAGAGCAGCGAAAGCTACAGAAATAGCAACTAATGTAACAAAAGAAGTATCGGAAGAGGTATCAGAGAAGGTCTTAAAAGAATCAACACAAGAACTCTCTCTAAAGCTAGAACAACAAACCGTTGGAAATGAGATTAAAGAAGTTTTTGATGTCGCAGAAAAAGAACTTAAAGATAAAATACCGGATGTAGAAAAAATTGAAGAGCAAATTGCTAAAAGAAAAAGAATTCCAAAAGAGGAAAAAGTTTTTCTGAAAAAGATTAATTTGGATATTTTCCTCAAGCAATATGCTGATGATGCTCTTATAAAATGGAAAACCCCATACAGCAGACCAGGTGCTGTTGGTGTCCTAGAAGGAGAAATAAACGGTAAAATGTATCAGGTAATTAGTTATAGTTCTAAAGGCTTAACAAAAGAACAGATTATTGGTAGAAGACATACATTAGTACAAGAATGGCTTACAGAAATCGCAGATATAAAGCTTAGAAAAAGACCAACTCATGGAAAATGTGCAGAACCTATTTGCATTTCAGAGTTTTTATTTGAAATTGAAAGACAGCTTGGAATGAAAGCTAATTCCTTAAAAATTGATGAAGCAAGAAAAATATTAAGTAAGTCTAAAAGTAAAGCTCTTAGAATTGATAATGTTAAAGAGCCATTAATCCAAGGATTACGTAAAGAAGCATGTGCCACATGCAATCCGATGCTAAAATATTTTAATATTACAGAAATCCGTTAAAACATATGAAATTTAAAGCAAACATTCAAACCCAATTTGAGAAGGCCGGCTGGGCTGATAACAGAAATATAGAGACGAATCTTAACAAAAAGATCGATAATTTTAATAGTCTACCTAATCACCTTAAAGAGTTTTTAATTTCTTATGGAGATTTAATTATTGAAGATTGTAAACCTTATAAATCAGACGTAATAAATACTTTAAATACGAAATTAGATTTGTTAAAGAATATTATAAATACAGACTTACCCTTTCCTGGAACATATTACAAAGTAGGTTATTTTTATCCTGATCACTATATGGTTTATACAGATTTAAAAGGTAGTATTTATCTTGTTGGAGACGGTTATTTTAAAATAAATACTGTTTTCAGTAATGGAATTGAAAACCTGATTGAAGATAATTGGGACAATTATTTAGAGTGGAATCCTAAAACTGAAAAATGGGTAAAGGACTACTAATCGAATTTTAACAAAAAAAATCTTACGGAAATATTTATCATTTTAATTCTAAGAAATATATTTTAACTGGAGTTTTTAAATATGCATTAATGGGAGGAGGTCCGTTCCTTGTTGAAAAAAAGGTGTAGAGTTGTCAATTTTTGGAACCTCAGGTGAACTGGAAGATCAACTAGAAGCTTATAAAAATAATTCCTTGAGACTATGTATGACAAATTATTGGTATCAAGACAAAGATTGTTTTGATTACGAATAATCACAATGCTTTCAAATATAAAAAATAAAATACGACACCTTTTGTCGCATTAAGCACATATATTTGTCTTACAAAACTTTACTATGAAGAAAGACTTTTATCTGACAAGATATGCCTTAATAATTAAAAGATTAGAAAGTTCTCCGGCTACCTATTCTCAGCTGGAGGACTATCTTTTAAACTCTTTTGAATTCCAGGATGCGGACATCAAGAGCTACTCTATCCGTACTCTGCAAAGGGATATTCGTGAAATTTCTGATCTTTTCAATCTTTCTATTCATAATAAAAAAAAGGGGGACAACAGGTATTATATAGAAAGCCGTCCAATCATGGAGGTGGATGAATACAACCAGAAATTACTGGAATCATTCCAGGTGAGCAATGCCATGAATACCCATCCCAATTTTTCCGATTTTATCTTTTTCGAAAGCCGCAAACCTACTGGTGTGGAAAATTTTTATGACCTCTTTTTCGCCATCCGAAATAAAAGGGTTGTGACTTTTGAACACTATAATTACAAAAACAAACTGATGACCTCCAGAAAGGTACATCCTTTGGCATTGAAAGAATCCAAAGACCGCTGGTACCTCATTGCTATTGATACCAAAGACAAAATTCTGAAGTCATTCGGGCTTGACAGAATCAATTATCTGGATGTGGCTAAGAATCAGTTTAGAGAAAAGTACAAATACAACTTCAGAGAGCATTTCAAAAATGCATTTGGTGTTATGAACCTGACGGAACAAAAACCGGAGAAAATTGTATTAAAATGCAGCCGCCATCAGGGAGAGTATATCAAAAGTTTCCCTCTTCATCAGTCGCAGAAAGAAACCAAAGAAACTCCTGAAGAGATCTATTTTGAGTTCTTCCTCCACCCTACCTATGACTTTATGCAGGAAATTTTATCTTATGGAAAAGAAGTTACCGTACTGGAACCTAAATGTTTAGTTGATGATATTCGTAATCATCTGCAGGAGTCGCTGAACCGATATCTGGAAAGTTGATATATACGATCACATCTCATTTTTTTTGTTATATTTACATAAATATAGCCTATTGAGAACTTTATTCATCTTCCTTGCCTGTTTTATTTCTTCCTTTTGTCTGTCACAGCAAAAAGAAGAATTCCGGCTTGTGAAAAACTATTATAATCAGCATAGAAGTATGCTGAATAAAGAGTTTAAGAAAAAATTTGATGAAGAATCCAATACCTTAAAAAAATCTGCTATAAAAGGTGATTTTCTTTTTTTTATGAAAAAAATGGACAGTATTGAAAACAATGCATTAATCGGAGCGTTGGTGAAAGTCCGAAACTTAGAAGATCTTCGTTCCATTAATAGTCTCAAAGCAATCTCATCTGAAAAGCTTCCCGATATAGAAAAAGTTGCCGATTATCCAGGAGGGCTCAATTCTTTGAGACAGGAAGTCGCCAATCTGCTGTATGTTGACGGAGTATATTCTCAGGAAAAAACAATAAAGACAGATGTTGCTTTTATGGTAGAAAAAGATGGAAGCGTCAGCAATGTTCATGCGCAGGGTGATAACTTCACGTTCAACAGACAAGCGGAAATTGCATTATATTCTCTCGCAGAAAAATTTTCTCCTGCAGTCATAAAAGGTGATCCTGCCATTTATCGCTTTACACTTCCCTTAACTTTAACAGTAACAGATTAAATGTTTACCGACGAATATTATATGAAAATGGCCCTGCAGGAAGCAGAAGCTGCTTTAGAAAAAGATGAGGTCCCTATCGGATGTGTAGTTGTCTCTAACAACCGCATTATTGCAAGAGCCCACAACCTTACCGAAACATTAAATGACGTGACCGCCCATGCAGAAATGCAGGCTATCACTGCTGCTGCCAATTTCCTTGGAGGCAAATACCTAAAAGACTGCACTCTATATGTAACAATGGAACCCTGTGTAATGTGTTCCGGAGCTTTATCCTGGTCTCAAATTTCAAAAGTAGTGATTGGAGCGAGAGATGAACAAAGAGGGTTTATCAACAAACATCTTACTTTACATCCAAAGACCGAAATGATAACCGGAATCATGGAAAAAGAATGTTCCGCGATCGTTAAAGATTTTTTTAAAAGTAAGAGATAAAACGACTCTCATTAGTGGGAATTATTTTTCATAAAAACTTGAAAAATCAATGAAACAAATATGATTTATTGAATAATTAAGTATATTTGATCACAATCAAATTAAAATATTATGAAAAAATTATCAAGAAAAGAAACAGCAAAAATTAACGGAGGTATCCGCCCTGACCAATGTTTTTACACAGACAGCAATGGCGTAAGAAAAATCGGATGCAGAAATCAGCCTTTCCAGGATTCTAATGGTACATGGGTTTATCCATTGGTAGAATGCGATTCTTGTACAGGAGATCTTTAAGAATACATAAAGTCATTTAGATAATAAAAGAGTCAGAGAATGTAGAAATATTCTCTGACTTTTATTTTTATCGCATTGAAATATTTAACGTACTCAGTCTCTATGATTAAAAATAGCATACATGACAAGATCATGATATTCTCCGTCCTTTTTGACATGCTGTCTTAAAACAGCTTCCTGTTCCATTCCTATTTTCTCCATGATTTTTCCAGAGGCAGGATTGTGTGGAAAATGAGTAGCAAAAATTTTATTGATTCCCATCTCTTTAAAACCAAAATCCACAATTGCTTTTGCTGCTTCCGTTACATATCCTTTATTCCAGTAAGGAATTGCCATCCAGTATCCTAATTCCGCTTTATCATCTTCCCTGTCATGAAGGCCGATAGCCCCTATAATCTGACCTTCTTTATTACGGATAGCAAAAGTATATCCTATCTGCTCATCAAAAGCTTCCTGAGATATTGTCAGCCAAAATCTGGCATCATTCTCTGTGTAAGGATAAGGGATATTAGACGTAAGATCGGAATAAATTCTATGCTGAAGATATTCAACAATAAAAGGAATATCTTTCTCCTCCAATTGTGAGAGAATGAGCCTTTCTGTTTCTAAGGTCGGAAATCTGTTCATTATATTACAGTTGAAACTAAGACAACGGATCTGCTTATGCTCAACCCGGATCTTAATATGATAAATTTATAAATCTTTTCCCAGGAAATAAAGTCCTTTTAACGTATGGAGCCTGTCCATTAAATGAATTTTATTCGTCAAAGGCTTATAGACATGAGATACACCCCCTGTTGCAATGACAAAACAATCGTCATTTACCTCATCATTTATTCTGTCAATAAAGCCCTCTACCATTCCTAAAAATCCGTATACCATACCGCTTTGCATACAGCTTACCGTATCCAATCCTAAAACAGTTTTAGGCTTCTTCAGTTCAATTTCCGGAAGCTGGGCAGTCTGGCTGATTAAAGAATTCAGAGAAGTAATAATGCCCGGGGCAATAATAACACCCAAAGATTCTCCGGTTTCCGAAATACAACTTGCCGTAAGTGCTGTTCCGAAGTCTAAAACAATCTTCTTTCTTCCAGGATAAAGCATATGAGCCGCTACAAGATTGGCATAAATATCCGTTCCTCTTGATTTAGATTTTGCCTGAACAATTGAAGGCGTTGTACTGTCAACAATTACAGGACTTACTTTGTGAATCTTTTTTATGGCAGCACTCATCACTTTGGTAAGCTGGGGTACCACAGAACCAATAATTACTTTTTGGATTTCTTTTGGTTCTATTTTATACGTCTGGTAAAGCATCAGCATCTGAACGTATAATTCGTCCGCCGTTCTGTATGGTTTTGTATTGATTACCCAAGAAATATCACAATTATCATCATCAAAAAGACCAAATCTGATATTACTGTTTCCTACGTTGATTACGATTGAATTCATTGACATATTTTTCAAAAGAAATTTCTGGTCATTCTGTAATAGAAAGAGAAGAAATCCTATGTTAATTTTGCAGCCCTAAAATTAATCATTTTAGGAAAAACAACCTTTGGATTATCCACTAAATTATGATGCCCTTCTTATTTCTTTTTTTCAGTTCTGGAACAAATGAGTATATTTAAGCGGAAAACATTTGAACCGCTCTATGAAAAATCTGATTCTGGCTATTTTGTTATGCTTCAGCTTCACCGCTTTTGCACAATCAAGTCTACAAATAAAAGAAACATTTCAGAAAATAAAAAGTCAGTCAAATATTGACTCTAATGATCAAACAGTCTATGATCTTATGGATGAGTTTTATCAGAAGAGCCTTCAGGCTGATGATGATGAGATCACCCCCGAAACCATACATAAGATTGAAAAAGCGGCTTCTGATCCCAATACCAAAAACCTTCATTTGCTTTTTCTTTTCCTGATGTATCAACAGCATATCAGCCAGACTGTAATGGCAGGAAAAGCAGCTAATCCTGAATTCCAGATGGAAACAATGAACCTGCTGGAAAATGAAACCAAAAATGTTTATGGAAAAATCCCGGCTATCATTTATATCTATAAAGCTGAGGCTCTGGACAGCGGTCAAAAGAAAGAAGAAGCAAAAATTACGGTAGCTAACGGATTAAAGGAGTATCCTGATTCCATTCCTTTAAAAGTATACAGCTACTTAAATACCAAAGATGAGGTTCTGAAAAAAGACCTTATTAAAAACCATGCTAATCACTGGATGGTACAGCAGTTTGGTATTCAGTAATCTTTACAAAAAATCATAGAAAAGCCCTTTATATTTCTTCCTTATTCAAAACAACATTGCACGGAACCAGACGAGCTTTATTTCTATTAATCTCACCTCAATAAATCAATACAAATTATTTAAACCTTTTTAATCAGGTGCAATTTTAGAAAATGATGTAGGAAAATCCATCATTAGACTTGTGCCGGAATGGCCAAGTGAATGGAAATATTCTTGAAACAACAAATCCCGCGGAATCATCTGCGGGATTTATTTTTATATGTTGTTATACGTTATTTCACTTCTACAAAGTTGTCTTCCATATTTACATCAGCAAGTCTCTGGCTAAAGTCTATTCCCAGCACAGATAATTGCGATTTTGTGTAAGGAACCGTAATGGTATACTCTTTCTGAGTCCATGGCCAGTAAGGCATTGTTTTGAACTCACCATACGCATCTTTTTCTTTCCAGGTGTGTGTCATATTCAACGGAATCTGGTAAGTAACCACCTTCTTATCTTTTGTCATCACACTAAAGTCTATCGGCATAGGAACCTGACCGTTATTAACTAAGGTAATGGTAGTAGATTTTGCTTCATACTTTACATCCTTAATTCCATAATCAATGGTTTTCGTTGTATTGATCCAATAATTGTGAAACCACTTCAGATCCATTCCGGAAACTTTTTGTGCAATATGAAGGAAGTCCCTGTCTGAAGGATGCTTCATGCTCCACTGATCATAATATTGCTTTAAGGTTTCAGCAAGATTTTGCTCTCCCATAATGTAAGCTAGTTCTACCAGATAAAGCTCGCCTTTCACATAAGAAGCATAGGTATACGCCGTTCCGTTGTCATGATGATCTCCCAGCCATACTGCAGGTTCTTCAATCCCTTTTTTAACAAATTTTCTGTACGCATCCAATCTTTCCACAAAAGGATTAGGCAATTGTTCAGGGAACAGCTGATACATAGTATAGCCTTCTGCATAACTTGTAAATCCTTCGTCCATCCATGGTCTTACAGACTCATTGGTAGCCAGCATCTGCTGATACCAAGAGTGAGATCCTTCGTGAGCCATTAAGCCCATCAGGTCTTTAATACTTTTAGCTTCACCCAGAATCATCGTACACATCCCGTACTCCATTCCACCATCGCCTCCCTGAATGAATGCATAGCTTGGATATACATATTTTCCGAAATGGGAATTCATGATCTGGAAATATTTTGTAAGGTAAGGCTGTGCTTCACCCCATGCTTTCGTTTTATCATTTTTCTGATAAACTAAATAAACTTTTGGACCTTCCGGAACGTTAAAGCTCTCTACTGAATAATCTCTGTCTGCACTCCATGCGAAGTCTAGAATATTCTTAGCAGTCCACCTCCAGCTTACTTTTTTATCTTTTTCTGCTTTTATTTTAGCATTTGCATCATACCCCTTCACATCTGCAGGGTTCTCCAGAATACCTCCTGCCCCGATAACGTAGTCTTTATTGATTTTAATTGTAACATCAAAATCTGAGAACGGTGCATGGAACTCTCTTCCCATATAATCAAATGTTGCCCAGCCGTCATAATCGTACTCTGCAATCTTTGGATACCATTGCGTCATGGTCATATCTACGCCTTCTCTGTTGTTTCTTCCGCTTCTTCTGATCTGCTGAGGAATCACCGAATCCCAATCCATTGTAAAGACTGTTGTAGTATTAGGCTTGATCGGCTCTGCCAGATAGACCTTCATAATGGTTTCCTGAACTTCAAATTTCAGGTCTTTACCATTTTGCTTGATCCAGTGAATATTTTGAACACCTTCCTGATCTTTCGGAATAGAGGCCAGCCTTGAAATTCCATCTTTCTGCAACCTTGAGTCACCGTTTTTACCCTGGGAAGCTACTCTCTGATCCATCATAGAACCAGGCTTAAAAGCATTCCAGTACAGATGAAAATAAACCACATTCAGCTCATCCGGTGAATTGTTGGTATATTCTAACGTCTGTTTTCCCTGATAGGTAAATTTTTCAGCATTGACATCAATATCCATCTTGTACTTTGCAGCCTGCTGATAATAAGCTCCTTGCTGAGCTTGAAATTGTGAAATGATAAACGCAAAAATGATTGCAGCCGATTTTCTCATTTAAAATTTATTTTTTTTTAAAGGTAGGTAATTTAAATAATACCCTCAAAATAGGAGTTATCCGGAGGTTTTATTCTGTTTAATATGGTTTTAGATGAATGGTAATTCAATTTGTTAAAACACTAATATAATCTGACAATTACTTTATTTTAAATTCTTGCAGATTGTGATTTATCATAAAGTACCGGCTTGCTTTGCTAACCTGTGAAAAATAGTATTTGCGACTAGAAAAAAGCCTCAAATGCAAAACACATTTGAGGCTGGTATTATCATTTAAGATTACAATTATTTTTTAGAAGAAGCTTCTTTCTTTCCGCTTCTTAAGATCTTTTCAAGGATTCTTAAAGTGATCAGATAAGTTGGTTTTACTCCTGTAAGACCTAACCCTCCTGAAGATAATGTACTTCCTGTTTCCAAAGGATTATCAGAAGCATAATACGCATAGCATACAAAGAGATCCGGTGAAATGTGATGTCTGATTTTAGAAGCAACCTGAATAGCCTTCTGATAATGTGCCCCTTCCATTTCAAGACCAATAGCCCTCCATGAAGTATTCATAAAATAAGAAAGAATATCTCTGTTTTGAAGCGAAGTTCCTAAAACAGTGATCATCGGGCCTTCAAAAGCTTTTAATTCATCATCTTTAAAATCATCAAGTTTCAATGCATTTTCAAAAGGATAGTTATCTGCTGTTCCTTCAAAAATATGAGAGGTAGGAATCATAATATCCCCTTTCTCTCCTGTAAGAATTCCTGCTTTCCCCATAATGGAAACAGATTTCACATGCATCATATATACTTCTCCCTTATGCTCAAAAGGTTTTAGTAATTCATCCATTACTTCAAAAGCCTGCTCTCCGAATGCATAATCGAATACCATTACCACATCATCTCCGGAAAACTTAATATCACTGAAAGGAGTATTTTTCAAATCTGTTTTGCTCAAATCAATGATCTGAACATCAATATTACTTCCACTCTTATCAGCAATATGAATCATTCCTCCATCTAAAGCATATTTTGATACTTTATCACGAAGTTCCTTTTTATTTGAAATCTCTTCATACAACTTGTAGTCTACTTCATGATGCTGCTTCTTTTTAAGCGCCTCATTCGCATAAAGCATATTCTTAACAGAGTGCATATTGGCAGAGATAATATGCAGCGGACGCATATGAAGATTGTTTTCAAATAAAACCTCCTTTACCTTATCCGCCCACTTTTCTCCAAAGTAATGGTGTCCTACTCTTTCCTTTAATATTGCACTGAAATGAATTTCTCTTTCTGTGGTTTCTTTAGCATCTTCAAGACTTACTTTTCCTAAGTTATAGATGATTTTAAATAATCGGTCCGGATTGTCATCATCTCCAAAAGTGTTATAAGCTCTTAAAGTTTCTTCAAAAGTTCTTCCTATTAAAGATGAAAGATGAATAAGAGCAACCTCTTTTTCTTTTCTGCTGTATTTCTTTTCACCCTTCACGACCTCTTCAATAATTTTAAAGGCGCGTGTCGGCTTCCAGTTTTCATCCCGAATGAAAGCCTGGTTACGAATTTTATCAGCTTCTATAAATAGAAATGTAAGGTGGGTAAGAATGTCATAAATTTCGGAACGACCCAAAAGAACCTCAATATTCATCTGGTGTTCATCAATTCTATAACAGTTTCTTCTTCTTTTCTTAGGAACAATGGGTTCGAAACTTCCTTTATCAAAACCTTCATCAGATGTAAGATGAATAAAAGCACACTCCTCAATCCCTTCCGGAAGTCTGTCCAAAACATACATCAAGCCGTCAAGCTCCAATTTGTTCGGAATATTCATGGTCCCATAAATTTCCGGATTGATGGTTTTCAACAAACTTCTTATACTTTCTCCTGAAACCCCTCCTGGCTTGAAAAATCCTCTATAAAATAAGTGTCTCATAGAGATGTATAGTCTTTCGATAGCCTCGGTGGTTTCTCTTGCTCTAGAATTTGTCATAAAATAAATTTCACACAAATATACAAAATCTCCTCTCAACTTATTTTAACTATCTTTTAATAAGTTGTTTAAAACCCATAGATAAGCCGCTTTATTTTGATAATATACTGGTCTTCTTATCTATTTTAACAGGAAATGAATATTTATATTTAATGTTATATTTATACTGGCATAAATTTTTAAAGGTTGAGACTAAAGCTCCCCTTAGTAAACGTTGTCCATTCTAAAATCTGAAACGTTATATTCTAAATGTTAACACCCCCTGTTAAAAAACAAAACCATTGTTTAAATTTTAGTTAAAATTAAACAACACCCCTTATTTTTTTAGGGTTAAATTATTTTTGATTCATTTTTTTTGTAAATTTGCCCTGTAAAAAATCACCTAAATATGTCAACCTTAAGATTCAAAGCATTAGAAACACTTCCGTTTAAGGATTTCAGAAAAGATAATTCTGTTGAAATCCCTGCAAAATTATCAGAACTCTTCTGTAAAAATGTTTTCTCTGAAGAAACGATGAGAGAGTATTTAACAAAAGAAGCATTCGGTTCTATTATGGATGCCATTAAAAAAGGCACTAAAATCCAGAGGCATATTGCAGATCAGGTAGCAGTAGCGATGAAAGACTGGGCAATGAGCAAAGGAGCAACTCACTACACGCACTGGTTTCAGCCTTTGACAGGTACTACAGCGGAAAAGCACGATTCTTTCTTTACCCCTATTGAAGGAGGCAGAGCAATCGAAAGATTCAGTGGAAGCATGCTGATTCAGCAGGAGCCTGATGCATCTTCTTTCCCAAACGGAGGGATCAGAAATACTTTTGAAGCAAGAGGTTATACAGCCTGGGATCCTACATCTCCGGCATTTATCATGGGAACTACATTATGTATTCCTTCTATCTTTATTTCTTACACAGGAGAAACTTTAGATTATAAAGCGCCACTTTTAAGAGCTTTGAACGCTGTGGATGAGGCTGCAACGAATGTAATGCAGTATTTTGACAAAAATGTAACGAAAGTAACTCCTACTTTGGGTTGGGAGCAGGAATATTTCCTTGTAGATTCGGCACTATACCAATCACGTCCGGACCTTGTTTTAACAGGTAAAACGTTATTAGGGCATTCTCCTGCAAAAGGACAGCAGCTGGATGACCACTATTTCGGTTCTATTCCTACGAGGGTAATGAACTTCATGAAGGAGCTGGAAATTGAATGTATGAAACTTGGTATTCCTGCAACAACAAGACATAATGAAGTAGCTCCAAACCAATTTGAACTAGCGCCAATGTTTGAAGAGGTAAACGTCGCTGTAGACCACAACTCTTTATTGATGGACATCATGGCAAGGGTAGCCCACAAGCACCACTTCCACATTCTATTCCATGAAAAACCTTTCGCAGGAGTAAACGGAAGCGGAAAACACAACAACTGGTCTTTAGCTACAGACACTGGAGAAAACTTATTAAGTCCAGGAAAAAATCCAAAGAAAAACTTACAGTTCTTAACATTCTTCGTTAACGCAATAAAAGCGGTTCATGAGTATGCGGATCTTCTGAGAGCAAGTATTGCTTCTGCAAGCAATGACCACAGACTTGGAGCGAACGAAGCTCCTCCTGCAATTATCTCCGTATTTATCGGAAGCCAATTGTTCAGTGTTTTGGAAGAACTTGAAAAAGTAACAAGCGGAAAATTATCTCCGGAAGAAAAAACAGAATTAAAATTAAATGTAGTTGGAAAAATTCCTGAAATCCTGTTAGACAATACAGACCGAAACAGAACTTCTCCATTTGCATTTACAGGAAATAAATTTGAAATCAGAGCCGTAGGTTCTTCTGCTAACTGTGCAGAGTCTATGACGGTAATGAATACTATTGCAGCAAAGCAGCTTAACGACTTCAAAAAAGAAGTGGACAGCCTTATAGAAGGAGGTCTGAAGAAAGACGAAGCCATCTTCAACGTATTAAGAGAATACATCAAGCAATCCAAGAGCATCATGTTCGAAGGCGACGGATACTCTGATGACTGGGCAAAAGAAGCTGAGAAAAGAGGGTTAAACAACCTTAAAACAACTCCTGAAGCTCTTAAGCAGGAAATGGACAAAAAATTCTTAGATCTATATGAGGAGATGGGAATTTTCAACCACAGAGAAGTTGAGGCAAGAAACGAAATCAAACTGGAGAAATACTCTACAGTAATCGATATTGAAGCTAGAGTATTGAGTGATATCGCAAGAAACCACATTATTCCTTCTGCTTTAAATTATCAGAACAGATTAATTGAAAACGTAAAAGGTCTTAAAGAAATTTTTGGAGACAAAGACTTCAAGCCATTGGCAAAAGAACAAATGAGTTTGATTACAGACATTTCCGAAAATGTCTCTAAAATCAAACTTGGAGTTGAAGCCCTTCTTAAAGCCAGAGAAGTTGCAAAAGATGTTTCAGACAGCCAAAAACAGGCAGAAGAATACTGTAACAAAGTAAAACCTTTATTTGACCCTATTCGTGACGCATCTGATGCACTAGAAATGATGGTAGACGATGAGCTTTGGCCTATGACAAAATACAGAGAAATGTTGTTTACCAAATAACAGCTGTACAGTTCCATATTAGTTTAAATTCCTCGGTTTTCCGGGGAATTTTTTTGATTTATTAACAGCCTTGAAAATTAGAGTTTTAAATCAAAGAATCCGATTTATAGAAGAAAATCGATATTGTTTGTTAAAGAATCTTAATAAAAAAAACCGCATACTCGCCAAAAATAGGCGGTTGCGGTTTATTTTTCTTTAACATATGTAAACAATATGTTAAATAGTGTTAAAATAAGATCCTGATAATTATCATAAGAGGAGTCTTTTGCTCGGAATCTCTACTTTTGTAATGCTTTTGAAAATAAATATCCCTTTTTAACACGGTTAATCAAATATATATGAAGAAAAGAGTTTTGTCTTATTTAGTCGCTATAGTTACTACAGTCTCATTGCAATCGTGTGCTACTAATTATGTAGTTTCAAAACCAGCAACTTACACAAAAGAATACAAAACAGATGCCAAACTAGCTTCTATAGATAACAAAAAAATGGAGCAGGATAAGCAGAAATTGATAGATTCATTTCTAGCTGAAAAGGCAGCATCTATAGCTAATGCTAAAAAAACAATTAAGAATTCTGAGATTGCAAAAGCAATCAAACATAATAAAACCATTGACGGTATCCTTACTGAAGCTGAAACATACCTTGGAACTCCTTACAGATATGGAGGAACTACAAGAAACGGTATAGATTGTTCAGCTTTTGTTCTTTCTGTATTCGGAGCGGCAGCAGGTCTTAGCTTACCAAGAGTAGCAGCATCTCAGGCTCAGGAAGGTGAAAAAATTGAAAAAGGAGACCTTCAGAAAGGAGATTTAATCTTCTTTTCTCATGGAAGAAGAATTTCTCACGTAGGTATTGTAGAAAGTGTTAGTGAAGAAGGTGAGATCAAGTTTATCCACGCAGCAACATCCAAAGGAGTAATGATATCTTCTCTGAATGATTCTTACTGGGGACCTAAGTTCAGATTCGCAAAAAGAGTAATCAATGAAGAAGGAGAATCTTATAATAACTTAGCGGCTATTACTCCAGCTACACCAGCAAATTTTTAGTTTTATAAATAATTGATTTAAATAATGAAGCCATCAGAATTCTGATGGCTTTTTTATTGGTATTGTTTTAATATGTTTTTGGTAAGCCAACGGAATATATCCTTAAAGAGAAAGCGGATCTAAAGCCCGCTCCTATTAATGATAAACAGTATCAATTTTCTTTTTTATATATTAAACTTTTGACTTCTAACTCTTATCAATTTCAATATCCAGCTTGTACAGTAAGCCATAGATTTCAGAAAGCGAGAATTTAGCCTTTCTAAGCCTGTTTAAAGAAGGATCTATTGAATAGTGGAACGAAGTCCTGAAATCTGCTTTTTCAAGGTTTGTACTGTCAAAAACAGCACCTGACAGGTCACAGTTACCAAAGACAGCATTTGACAGATCAGCCTCAGTAAAATCAACCTCTATCAGCTTAGAATTTTTGAAAACCGTTTTCTTTATTGAGGTTTGATAGAATACAGAATTGTTCAAAGCGCTATCTTCAAATTTAAGAGATAATCCAAAGCCGTTACAATCATTAAACTGAAGTCCGAACATTTTACATTCTCTGAACACCACATCACGGAAGGCTGTTTTCATAAGCTTTGCCATGCTGAGGTTACATCCTATAAACTCGCAGTCTGTAAAACTAAAGCCCGACAGATCTACATATTCAAAATTACAGTTTCTGAACGTGCAGTTTTCGTACTCTCCTTTTTCCAGCTGTGAAAAATCTATGTTTTCAAAATTTTGATCTACAATATAAGCTTCTTTCATAAAGATGATATTTGATAACAGTAATTCTCCCGCAGATTTCACGGGCTATAAACATTGTTGAATAAAATAAGCGGTTAAATATTAACTTCAGGGAATAATCTTTAAGCTTATACCAAACTATTCTTGTCTGAATAATTAAGTTTAAAGAAGATAAAAGTCATCATAGAGAATGCCAGCAAAGAACTTCCTCCATAACTAAAGTATGGCAAAGGAATACCTACTGTTGGGAAAAGCCCCATAACCATCCCTAAATTGATTGAAAAGTGCATCAGCAAAATAGAGGCAAAACAATATCCAAATACGCGGTTAAAGGTAGACTTCTGCTTTTCTGCCAGATAGTAAATACGGCCAATATAAACCATGTAACATAAAATCAGAATAGCACTTCCTAAGAATCCCCACTCCTCTCCTACAGTACAGAAAATATAATCGGTTTCCTGCTCAGGAACAAATTTCCCCTGAGTAACGGATCCTTCACGATATCCTTTCCCCAAAAGCCCACCTGATCCGATGGCTGTTTTTGAATAGAGCAAGTTATAACCAGAGGTATCTCTAAACGCTTTTTCTCCTTTATAAAGAACTTCAACTCTCTCTCTCTGGTGCTTTGGAAGCTTTTCTAAGATATAGGGAGATCCAAATGCAAGTCCGCATAATAAAAGAATAGATCCTGCAATTCCTGATATAGAGATGACGTCCCAGGACATTCTATGATAATTCATGGCAATAAGAACACCGGCAATCACCAAAACAGCTACAGCAACATATACCGGAGGTACAGCCAGCGCAACTAAAAAGACTCCTGCAAAAATAAATCCTATTCCAAACAAAAGTCCACTCAATCCCTCTCTATATAAAGCGATGAAAAACGCAATAAATACAAGCATGGAACCCACATCCGGAATTGCCAGAACTACTGCTGCCGGAATACCTATAATAGCTAAAGTAGTCCACAGAGATTTCCTGTTTTTCAGATTAAAATCAGGCCCGGAAACATAATTGGCCAGCATCAGTGCTGTTCCTATTTTTGCAAACTCTACAGGCTGCATGGTAAAACTTCCGAATTTATACCAGTTCTTCTGGCCCAGAATCTCCTTTCCAAAGGGAAAAAGTCCAATCAGTAAAAGAACTCCCCCAATGTAAATGATCCCCGCCATATTCTCAAAGAACTTGCTTCGGCTAAAGAAAATCATAAGTCCTACGAACAAAGAAATACAGAAAAACATCAATTGCTTTTCACCCAGCTTCTGATCCACACTGTAAATATTTGCAATAGCAAAGATGCAAAGCAGGAAATACAGCCCAAGGCCCAGTTTATCTATTCCTTCAGTCCATTTCATTGCTTCACGGGTTTTTTAGCAGGGTTATTATTTTTCGTTTCCTCTCCTATATTCTTTTGCAGCCTGGCTTTTTGTTGCTTTACAAATTCCAGACTATCTTTTATTCTTTTTCGTCTGATGGAGTCAGGTTTAGGGTCTATATACCAACCTTTACGTTTAAGATCTGCTATCCACTGCCTTTTATATTCAGGCATAAAACTGGCACCGATCATTTTTTTATAGAGATTTTCTCTCTTAAGATCACCGGTAATATATTTTTCAGCGATCACAGTGCAAGCCGGACCTGCCCACGTTGCCCCGAATCCGGCATGTTCCATTACTGCAACTACCACAATTTTAGGTTTATCAGCAGGAGCAATCAGTACAAAAATAGAGTTATCTTTTCCTTGCGGAACCTGAGCTGTACCTGTTTTGGCCAGCTGAGTGAAATCATTTGATTTCAGACTTCTCGCAGTTCCTCTTAAGACCACAGCTTCCATTCCCTTTAAAACAGGCTCAAAATGCTTGGGATCTACAAGAGTTTTATGTTTTACCTTAAATCTAGGATCCGGATTGGCTTTGCCGTCAATTGCTTTTACAATATGTGGAGTATAGTACCATCCTTTATTGGCAATAGCAGAAACATAGTTAGCTAACTGAATAGGAGTTACCAGAACATCTCCCTGCCCCATCCCGTTGTAAATAGCCCCAGTTGACATCTCATCCCAGTTTTTAAAATCAGTTCTCTTAGAGCCGCTCGCTTTCATGATGGCTTTAAATCTTTTCTCATAAAAATCTCCGGAAGGGATTCTTCCTTTTGCCCCTACGGCAAAATCATTATTTAAAAATTCACCTACTCCAAAGCTGCTCATGATTTTTTTCCATTCATCAACACCTTTTGAGGGATTTCCCGGATATTTCTTGATGATCGCTATAAATGCATAGGTAAAAAAGCAGTTACTGGAAACCTGAATAGAAGGAATCAACGGCTCGGCTCCCCCGTGGCCTTTAATTCTCTTACCTTTATAGAAAAATCCACCACCACAAGGGAAAATTGTATTTTCATCCATTACTCCCATCTGCATTGCGGCCAAAGCAGTCAATAGTTTAAAAGTAGATCCCGGAGGATACCCCGCCTGTAATGATCTATCGAATGTAGGTTTATTTTCGTAAAGTGTATCTTTAGATAAAGCGTATAAATTTTTTGATTTATTAGGTCCGGTGAAAAGGTTAGGATCAATGTCCGGTCCGGTAGCAGCAACTAATACTTCCCCATTATTAGGATCGATTGCAACAATTGCTCCGTGTTTATTCACCAGCATTTCTTCAGCCGTTCTCTGAAGGTCATAATCAATAGTTAATGTAATATCTTTACCGGTAATAACATCTCTATCCAGAGAACCGTTTTTATAAGAACCAATATTTCGGAGTCTGATATCTTTTTGGATGTATTTTATTCCTTTTATTCCTCGAAGTTCTTTTTCGTAAGATTTTTCAACCCCTGTTTTTCCGATAAAATCCCCCGGTAAGTAATAAGTAGAATCTTTTTTAATCTCTCTCTCGTTTACTTCACTGGTATATCCCAGAAGGTTTCCTGATGTGGATACTTCATATTGACGCTGTGGTCTTTGCACAATAGTAAAGGCCGGATATTTAAAAATAATCTCCTGAACTCTTGCAATATCTTCCCTGCTCAGATCCTTCAGAAAGGTCATCGGGGTCAGTTTAGAGTAGTATTTTTCTTTTTTAATCAGATTAATCCTGTTAATAAAATCGGGCTTACTGATTTTCATCAGGCTACAGAACCCAAGAGTATCAAAGTCTGATTTCATTAAAGCCTGCGTAAAAGAAACTTCATATGCCGGCTGGTTTCCTACCATGATCTTTCCATTTCTGTCGAAAATTACCCCTCGCTGCGGAATAACATATTCTGTTTTGATGGATGTATTGGCTGCGTTTAGTGCATAACGGTCGGTAAACAACTGTAAATATGCAAGCCTCGCCACAAAAATAATGGCGATAGCAACAAGAATGGAAAAGATTTTTAAATAACGTGTGTTCAAACTTTTTGTTTGATTTTAAATATTAATGCGTAAACAACGATAAATATAAAGGAAATTACACTTGTTACCAACACATTAAATAATATTTCAAAAAATCTGCTAAACTTAAAGAACTCGATATACTGTACTAAAAGCTGATGCAGAAAGATACTTGAAAATAAAAACAGCAAAAACTGCGCCCATTGAAGGGACTGAAAAGAGAAAAAGTCCGTAGATGTGTCTGTGGAGGTTCTGAAAATCAACGTTCTGAAATAAGCAATCAACGTTGTAGCAAATGCATTAATCCCCCATGAATAAAGAAAACCGTCAATAGACAGTCCTATTAAAAAGCTCAATGCCAGGAACTGAAATTTATTCCTGAAAAAAGGATAGAACATGACAAATACAGGATATAATACCGGAGTATATTTCCCGAAAAGCGTAATCCTGTTCAATACAAATATCTGTAATGCAACAAGAAAAATCATGATCAATATATCTGTAAATAAAGTTCTGCTAATCATTTTCCTTTTTTATTACAGCCTGCATAGTATCCTGAATCTTCTGCACTTCTGCTTTCTTAAGATTCTTTACTACATACACTTTATTCAACGCTCCCATTTTTTCACTCAGCTCAACGGTGATATCCCAAAAGCCGGTTTTATTGTCTACAGAATAACCTGCGATAGTACCAATCGTTAGTCCTTTAGGGAAAATTGCAGATTTCCCGTCTGTCACAACGGTGTCTCCAACTTTTAATGCGACATATTTTGGAATATCCGCAAGATGCATTACCCTGGAGTTATCTCCATTCCATGTTAAAGTACCAAAGTATCCTGAATTTTTAAGTGCGGCATTAATTCTGATCTTATTTACACTTAAGACTGACTGAACCAATGCATAACTGTCTGTAGAGTTTATAACAATCCCCGCAATACCTCTTGGCGCCATCACTCCCATTTGAGGAAAGACTCCATCTCTACGGCCACGGTTGATTGTGAAATAATTATTTCTTCGGTTGATACTGTTGAAGACGATTTCACCATCTACAAAAGTATAGATCTGCCCTCCGCCAATGGTATCATGAACTCTTTTGAAAACAGGATTCTTAGATCCGTCTTTTCCGTAAAGTTCAGCCATAAGGGCCTTGTTCTGAACTACAAGATCATCATTGATCTGTTTTAACTTCAGATAAGAAACTCCTTCATCAATATATCCGGACACCCAGGAATTGAACGCAGCCGTTTGGCCTGCCACCCAGGATCTCTGCATTGCATTTCTAGAGAATATCAAAACCAGAGCAATAATTTGCAGGAATATAAAGAAGACAAAAAGAGTATTCTTCGAAAATAATCTCAGCAAAAATCCCATTCAGATATATAGTCGTAAAAAGTTAAAATTATTTAATTAAGAAATTGAATTTATCCATATTCTTAAGGGCAATACCAGTTCCGCGAACAACAGCTCTCAACGGATCTTCAGCAACAAATACAGGAAGACCTGTTTTTTTGTGAATTCTGTCTGCAAGACCTCTTAACAAAGCCCCTCCTCCAGCAAGATAAATACCTGTTTTGTAAATATCAGCTGCCAATTCCGGCGGAGTAAGAGAAAGAGTTTCCATTACGGCATCTTCGATTCTGATAATCGATTTATCCAATGCACGTGCAATCTCTTTATATCCAACCATAATTTCTTTAGGCTTCCCTGTAATAAGGTCTCTACCTTGTACCGGAATATCCTCGATATCTACATCCAGATCTTCTACTGCAGAACCTACTTCAATTTTGATTCGCTCAGCTGTTCTTTCTCCGATATAAAGGTTATGGTGAGTTCTTAAGTAATACGCAATATCATTAGTAAATACATCTCCAGCAATTTTCACAGATTTATCACATACGATACCTCCTAAAGCTACTACAGCAATTTCAGTAGTTCCTCCGCCTATATCGATAATCATATTCCCTTCAGGTTTCTGAACGTCAATCCCAACCCCAATTGCTGCTGCCATTGGCTCATAGATTAACCTTACTTCTTTTGCGTTGACTTTCTGAGCAGAGTCTCTTACCGCTCTTTTTTCAACTTCAGTAATACCAGAAGGAATACAGATTACAATACGTAATGCCGGTTGTATGAATTTACCTTTGATCCCAGGAATTTTTTTGATAAATTCTTTGATCATATGTTCAGAAGCGTGGAAATCTGCAATAACTCCATCCTTCAAAGGACGGATTGTTTTGATATCCTCATGAGTTTTACCTTGCATATGTTTAGCCTGCTCACCTACAGCAATGGGTTTACCCGAAGAACGTTCAATTGCAACAATTGATGGTTGATCTATAACAATTTTATTATTATGGATGATAAGGGTATTAGCAGTTCCTAGGTCTATCGCAATTTCTTGCGTAAACATATCAAATAAACTCATATTTTTCTTCTGATTTTAAGATTACAAAGATATAAATTTAACACTACTAAAGAAATTTCCCGCCAACTTAATTTGGTTAAAATTTTATTAAAATTTATAATTCTTTATTAACTTTCAGTCTAGATGTTTACAGAGTTTGAGTTCAACTAAAATTAACGGGGAAAATAAAGCCGTGAAAAGGTAAAATTATGAAAGGGCAAAAACACGAAAAAACAGAAAAACAAATACATCAACAATACTTGCATTGATTAAACCTCAATCTTCTTCCTCCGCTCCTAATGCCTTGCAAAGCCAACCCATTTACGAAAACCGAAACTTTAAGTAATAAATTCCGATCTGCACTATAGTTTTTTACGATAATTATCATATACACTATCAGAGAATGATTAATTAAAAAAAACGTAAATTTGCGACTGCTTATGTTACAGTATTCCCACATCCATCAAACATCAAATTTTGCCGTGCTTTCCATAAGCTACGAGAAAGCCGATGTAGAAACGAGAGGAAAATTTGCATTTTTTGATGAGAACATCAAAAATTTTGTTTCCAGGGTCCATCAGGAAGATCTTGGTGATGCATTTGTGGTTTCCACCTGTAACAGGACAGAAATTTATACTACTTCGTCCAATTATCTGCTGGTAGCAGAAGAGTATTGCAAAACTATTGGAGTACATCTTACTGATTTTCTTCAGTTTGCTAATATCCTTACAAAAGAGGAAGCTTTAATTCATCTTTTCAGAGTAGCAGCAGGTCTTGAAAGTCAGATTATCGGAGATTTTGAAATTATCGGACAGATTAAAAAAGCATATAACCGCTTCAAAAAAGAGAGACAAAATTCTAACCCGTATCTGGAAAGAGCAATCAATGCTGCCATTCAGATTTCCAAGAAGATTAAAAATGAGACAGGTATTTCCAATGGAGCTGCCTCAGTTTCTTATGCTGCAGTTCATTATATCCTAAACAGCCAAAAGAGAATCACCGAAAAAAACATCCTTCTTTTGGGAGTAGGTGAAATAGGGCAAAATACGGTTGAAAACCTGGTAAAGCATGTTTATCAGCCTAAAATAAAAATTGCCAACAGGACTCAGGAGAAAGCTGAAAAAATTTCACAAAAATATAATATTCCGCATGTTGATTATTCTGATTTTGACAAGGAATTAAAAAATACAGACATTCTTATTGTAGCAACGGGAGCCAAGCATCCTATTGTGAACCAGTCTCACTTTCCGAATGGAAAAGAAACATTGGTTATTGACCTTTCCATTCCGCATAACGTTGAAAAGAACGTCACTGAGAACGAAAATGTGACGCTGATTGATGTGGATGAACTTTCAAAACAAATCCAGGAGACTATCCAACAGCGGGAAAAGGAAATCCCAAAAGCTGAAAAGATCATCAAAGAAATGATGAAGGATTTCATTGAATGGGAGAAAAAGAGAAAAATGGCACCCAATATTCATCATTTCAAAGCCGTTTTAAAGAATATGGAACGCAATGAGATGCATAATTTTTATAAAAAGAATAAATACATAAACATCACGGACATGGAACTTTCTGATAAAATGATCCAGAAAATCACCAACCGTTTTGCAAAATATATCATCGACAATCCTTTAAAAGCCGAAGAAATCAGTAAATTAATGCACGAAATATTAGTTGAACAACCAAACAACGAATTCAATGAAAAGCATTAGAATTGGAACCAGAAATTCCGCACTTGCACTTTGGCAGGCTAGAGAGGTTGCGAGGCACCTTCAAAACAATAATTATTTAACGGAGATTGTTCCTATCGTCTCTTCCGGCGATAAGAATCTTAATCAGCCTTTATATTCTTTAGGAATCACAGGGGTTTTCACAAGAGACCTTGATATTGCCCTATTGAATGATGAAATTGATATTGCGGTGCATTCTTTAAAAGACGTACCTACTCAATTGCCTCATAATATTGAGATGATTGCCTATCTTGAAAGAGATTATCCACAAGACATCCTGATCAGAAAAGAAGCTTCAAGAAATAAAGAATTTCATGAACTGAAACTGGCAACAAGCAGTTTAAGAAGAAGGGCATTCTGGCTAAGAAATTATCCAACCGCGGAATTCTCGGATATCCGTGGAAATATCCAAACCAGACTTCAAAAGCTGGAAGACGGAAACTTTGATGCCACCATCTTATCTTTGGCAGGAATCAAAAGAATGAAAATGGAGATCGATTATGAGATGCTCCCAGTAATGATTTCAGCTCCTTCTCAGGGAGTGATTTCTGTAGCAGGACATTCTGAAAAACCGGAAATCAATGAAATTATAAGTCAGATCAACCACCAGCCTACGCAGATCTGTGTAGAAATTGAAAGAAATTTCTTAAGCACTTTAGAAGGAGGCTGCACTGCGCCTATCGGAGCTTTTGCAGAAATCATCGGAGACCAAATCCGATTCAAAGCAGCACTGTGCTCTTTGGATGGCAAAAACTGCATTGCTGTTGATGAAAACTTCGAATACAATTCTACAGAAAACTTTGGAGAAAAATTCGCAAAAGTAATTCTGGAAAACGGAGGAAAGGAATTAATGGCAGAAATCAAAAGCCAGATCTAAATTTTAGGTTTTAAATTCTTTTAACGATCCTTTTTTCATCTTCTTAACTTATACAGGCATGAAAATCTTATTTACCAAAAATATAGACCAGAATATTATATCCAAAGAATTAGGAGAGGATATGCTGGTTGACTGTATTGAGGTAATTAAGACTAAACCTATTATCATCAATCCTTTTGATCTGAAAAACTATTCTCTGATTTTCACCAGTGTAAATGGAGTGGCTTCTTTTTTTAAAAACAGATTTAAGCCCAACGAAAATTTTACAGCAAAGAATTACAATAAAATTTATTGTGTAGGTGAAAAGACAAAGAGGGCATTGAGAAAGTTTGGATTCGGGACATTCAAGGTTTTGAAAAATGCTGATACACTTTCCAGATTTATCATCGGAAGCTGCCAGCACGAGCAATTTCTTCACTTCTGTGGCAATCTTGCCATTAATGTTCTGGATAAGGATCTTCCTTTACAAAACATAAAATATAAAAAGATCACGATATATAATACAGAGGAAATCAACCCTTTAATACCTGAAAAATATCATGCTGCAGTATTTTTTAGTCCGAGCGGAGTTCGTAGTTTTGCAAGGCGAAATTCTATGGAGGGCATGAAGATTTTTTCAATTGGGGAAACCACATCCTCCGAGTTGAGAAATTATACTCAGGAAAGGATTTTTACTTCCGAAGAAAATACACTTACTTCCATCTTTGAATTGATAAGAAGGGAAACCGGAAGAACCAAATAGAATATTTTTTACCGAATTGGAACGGTAATATTAGTTTAAAATAGATTATGATTAAAAACGACCTATATTTAAAAGCACTTCGCGGAGAAACCGTTGAAAGACCTCCTGTCTGGATGATGAGGCAGGCTGGAAGATATCTGCCGGAATTCATTGCTCTAAGAGACCAGTATGATTTCTTCACAAGATGTCAGACCCCTGAACTTGCTGCTGAAATTACATTACAGCCTATCCGCAGATTTCCACTGGATGCCGCGATTCTGTTTTCTGATATTCTGGTAGTTCCTCAGGCAATGGGAATTGATTTCAAAATGAAGGAATCCGTTGGACCATGGTTAGATACTCCTATCAGAACAATGGAACAGGTTCAAAATATTGAAACTCCGGATGTGAATGATACTTTAGGCTACGTTTTTGATGCTATTGAACTGACACTTCAGAAACTGGACAACGATATTCCATTGATCGGTTTCGCTGGCTCTCCTTGGACAATCCTATGTTATTGCGTAGAAGGAAAAGGAAGCAAAGCGTTTGATATTGCAAAATCTTTCTGCTTCCAACAGCCTGAAGCTGCACACTTATTACTACAGAAAATTACAGATACTACGATTGCTTATTTAAAGAGAAAAGTAGAAAAGGGAGTTTCTGCTGTGCAGGTATTCGATTCTTGGGGAGGAATGCTTTCTCCTACTGATTATCAGGAATTCTCATGGCAGTATATCAATCAGATTGTTGAAGCACTGAGCCCTCTTACTCATGTAGTAGTATTTGGAAAAGGATGCTGGTTTGCACTGGAAGACATGACGATGTCTAAGGCTTCCGCTCTTGGGGTAGACTGGACAATCAAACCGGAATTCGCAAGAACATTGACCAATCATACAATGACGTTACAGGGGAATTTTGATCCTGCAAGACTTCATTCAACACCTGAAACAATTAAGAAAATGGTGAATGAAATGATCAACCGTTTTGGAAAAGACAGATACATTGCCAACTTGGGACATGGAATTTTACCTAATGTTCCTGTAGAGAATGCTGAAGCATTCATCAGAGCGGTGGTAGACTGGAAACCAAACCTTTAAACAATATAGGATTTTAAATCCTTCAGTTTTACAATATAGCAAAAACCCTGACCGCCAAGGTCAGGGCTTTTCATTTTTATATCATTATACTTAAAAGCGTAATTGATTCGTCCTTTAAAATATATTCTTATCTCAGCACTTTGTTTTAGATTTATCTTTACCTTTGATTATTAACACTTTAAATCATTATCATGAAAAAATTAAACAAAGATGCCCTGAAAAGCATAATGGGCGGAAGAGAGATCTGCCTTGAATGTGCTGACGATTATCATCAGGTTATTATTAACGGACGATGCTATTGTGTTCCGTGGAACTCATAAAAAAAGCAGCTTAAAAGCTGCTTTTTCTCTATTTTTTAGCCAAGCATTTTCTTGGCTTTCTTTACTCCTTCTACCAGAATATCAATTTCTTCAAAAGTGTTATAAACTGCAAAACTTGCTCTTACCGTTCCTGCAATATTAAAGAAGTTCATAATAGGCTGTGTACAGTGATGTCCTGTTCTTACAGCAACTCCCATTTTATCAAGGATCATTCCTACATCTGAAGAAATACCTACTCCCTCAAGGTTAAAAGAAACAACACCTGTTCTATGAGCTTTTTCGCCATAGATTTTAATGCCTTCTATTTCTAAAAGCTGTCTCTGAGCATATTCCAATAAAGCATTCTCATGTTTTTGAATATTTCCGTGTCCTATTCTGTTCATAAAATCAACAGCTGCACCTAAGGCAATATTTCCTCCCACATTTGGCGTTCCTGCTTCATATTTAAACGGAAGCCCGGCGTAGGTAGTTCCGTCGAAAGAACACGTTGCAATCATCTCCCCTCCTCCATGAAACGGCTGTAAAGCTTCTAATATTTCACGCTTACCATATAAAACACCTGTTCCCATAGGAGCATACATTTTATGACCCGAGAAAACAAAGAAATCACAATCCATCTTCTGAACGTCTATATTGAAATGCGGTGCAGACTGAGCGCCGTCAATAATGATATAGGCCTCTGTATTTTTTCTTGTTTTTGCGATGATCTCTTCAATAGGATTTACAATTCCTAATGCATTGGAAACCTGATTAACAGAAACTACCTTCGTTTTCTCACTTAATAGCTTATCAAACTGGTCTAACTGAAGAATACCGTTTTCATCAATAGGAATAACACGAAGTTTTGCACCTGTTCTTTCACATAGCATCTGCCAAGGAACGATATTGGAGTGGTGCTCAAGATATGAGATAATGATCTCATCATCCTTCTGCAGTTTCTGTGTTAAAATATAAGCGATAAGGTTTAACCCTTCTGTAGTTCCTTTAGTAAAAATAACTTCAAAGTCATGTTCAGCATTAATGAATTTCTGGATCTTTCTTCTTGAAAGTTCCATTTCTTCCGTTGCTAATTGGCTCAAAGTATGAATTCCTCTGTGTACATTAGCATTAAGCTCTGTATAATATGCGTGACAGACTTCTAAAACCGAATTTGGCTTTTGCGACGTTGCGGCATTGTCCAGGTAAACCAGAGGCTTACCATTCACTTCTCTGTCCAATATAGAAAACTGGCTTCTTATTTCCTGAATGTCAAACATTTATTTTATTTTTAATTAAAACGTTCTTATTTAGAACTCTTCAAATTTACGGCTTTTTTTCCGAAAGGATGCATGAGGATGAAGCCTGATAGTTATCAGCTGATAGAAATATTCAATACTGTATGTTGAAAATATACAATAAGTTTCAAAGCTCATCTCAATATCCATGAAACATGACCAGGCTTTTTGGTTTCTTTACTTCCATGATTCTCCGAGCTTTTTTCTACCATTATTTAATAAAAAAACCTGTCAAAAAATTGACAGGTTTCATATTATTGTTTAAATAAGCAATCTTATTCTGCTGCAGTTTCAGCTGCGTCAGTAGCTGCTCCTTCTTCAGTTGCAACTTCTTCATCCTCATCATCATCCTGTGCCGCTGCACCTTTAATTGCATTTCTAGACATTTTAACAGCAACTACTACTGCATTGTCCGGGTGCACGAAAGAATATCCTTCTGTTTTGATGCTACCGATGTAAAGTTTGTTACCAATTCTTAATGGAGTAACATCTACAACGATCTCATCAGGTAAGTTAGCAGGAATAGCTTTTACTTTTAGCTTTCTGAAAGACTGACGTAAAACACCACCAGCAACAACACCTTTTGAACGTCCAGTAATTCTTACAGGAACTTCCATAACAACTGGCTTATCATCAGATAATTGATAGAAGTCAATGTGAAGAATTTTGTCTGTGATCGGGTGAAACTGAATATCCTGAAGAACTGCTGGAATTGTTTGACCATCAACTTCAATAGATACCGTGTGTGCTTCAGGAGTGTATACTAACCCTTTGAAAGCTCTCTCTTCAGCAGAGAAGTTCAAAGGTGCGCCACCTCCATAAACAACACAAGGAACTAATTCAGCATCACGTAAAGCTTTTGTAGACTTTTTGCCCACGCTTTCTCTTTTTGTACCTTGAATTGTAATAGATTTCATTTATAAAAATTTAAAAAATTGTTCTAATTTAATTTTGCAAACTGCTAAAAATCACTTAAATAATAAACTTACTGCTAATTGATTTGTGCTCATGAACCATTGCCATAACATCTGCAAATAATGGGGCGCAAGATAGCACTTTTATTTTAGATGACAAATTATTTTTAACAGGAATTGAGTCAGTTACAATAACTTCCAAGAGTTGTGACTTCTCAATATTCTCGTAAGCTTTTCCTGAAAGCACTCCGTGAGTCGCCATCGCTCTTACTGTTTTTGCTCCTTTTTCAATTAAGATATCTGCAGCTTTGCAAAGAGTTCCTGCAGTATCAATCATATCATCGATAAGAACAACATTCTTTCCTGTAACATCACCAATAAGGAACATTTCTTCTACAACGTTTGCTTTTTTTCTTTCTTTGTAAGCAATTACTACTTCAGCACCTAAGTGACCTGCATAGTTTTTAGCTCTTTTTGCACCTCCCATATCCGGAGAAGCAATGGTAAGATTATCAAGATTCAGAGATCTGATATAATCTACGAAAATAGAAGATGCATACAAATGATCAACCGGGATTTCGAAGAATCCCTGAATCTGATCTGCATGAAGATCCATTGTCATTACTCTTGTTGCTCCCGCTGCAGTCAGAAGGTTTGCAACTAACTTGGCACCGATCGGCGCTCTTGGCTTGTCTTTTCTGTCCTGTCTGGCAAGTCCGAAGTAAGGAATTACTACGGTAATGCTCTTTGCAGAAGCTCTTTTCGCTGCATCAATCATTAGAAGAAGTTCTAAAAGATTGTCTGCAGGCGGGAATGTAGATCCGATTAGGAAAACTCTCCCTCCTCTTACAGATTCATCCAAAACAGGCTCAAATTCCCCGTCGCTGAATTCCTGAAAGTTGATTTTTCCTAATTCTTTCCCATAATTGTGGGCAATTTTCTCTGCCAAGTCCCTGCTGGTTCTTGTACAAAATAGATAACTTAACTGATCGGCCATTTTTACTTTTTAAAAGATTCTGCAAATTTAAAAAAAAACCACAAGATATACTCTTGTGGTTTCTAAGTTTTTATTTTATCAATTATTAAGGGAATTTAACTCCTGAATATTTATTAGGATCTACCTGCGGTAACGTAGAGCCATATCTAGCATTAATTGTCTTGATAAATTCATTGGCAACGATACCATATCCTCTACCTGTAAGGTGAACACCATCAAGAGAGAAAGCTCCTCCCGTAACGAATGTTGCAGTGTATCTCACACCATCCCAAAGAATTCCTGATGTAGAGCTCAACTCTTTCATTTTAGCATCCATATCTACATATGCCAGACCTTTATCTGTTGCTGCTTTTTTAATAGCGGTATTATATCCTGTTGTAGCAGCTATTACTTTTGCTGTTTCAGCTTCCGTAAGCACCAATTTATCTTCTAAAGGAACTGAAGTACCACCTCCTGCATCCGGAGTAAGAACTTTACTTGCCGGTAAAAGAATTAAATCTTTAGCTGTAGTTTGTCTGTATTTTGGAAGTCCTGGAACTGTAGACAAATCCTTGTCAACAATAACAGCACCATTAGCAACCGCACCTGCAGTGAATTTGATTAATCTTCTCTGATATTCAGCATCGTTGATTGCTCCTAATGTTTTAGCCTGAAGTAATCCTGCATTGTACTGAGCATATCCTGTATTCAGCTGAGTTACCTGAGCTCCTGTAAGTCCTGTAAGCGGCATAGCCGGAACTCTTGTAAAATAAGGAACATTAGTAACCGACGGAATATTGGCAATGATTCCTTTTCTTTTTGTTCCTGCCGGGAATAATTGATCTACTAAATAAGCATAGGTATTGCTGAAACCTATTCCTACTGCACCATCTACCGGTGTAATCGGAACGTTTGGATCTGCACCTCCTGAAGTTGCATATAATAAAACATCATTATTTCCTATCCATAAAGAGATAAAAGTAGGATCCTGCTTCAGCGCATCTCCCACTACAGAAGCTGATACCGAAGAGGCAAATCTTACGAAATATGGATTAGCAGTGGCGGGTGCAGAAACTAACCCCGCTGGGTTTCCATATCCTGGTGCTAATAAATGAGCTACTCTTGCACCCGGAACTCCCATATTCTGGTAAGGCCCACCTGCTGAGATATTATCCAAAGGTCCACCGGGAGCCGTTGGGCCCGGAGTTAATGCTCCATTCACAAGACTTAGCACATATTTACCAGCAAAATCTCCTGTAGCAGGATTAAACAAGTTTGTAAATCCACCGATATCATTAGGCATCATAGGTTGTTTAAATGCTCCTCCTCCTGCTAACTGCATTTGGCCCGCAATCATGCTTGGATAAGATTCACTCTGTCCGCTGCTGTAAAGTGCACCGTCTCTGTAGCCGGAAGTAAGGGAGTTTCCTAAAGAAATATATCTTGTAAAGTCTGCGTCTCCTTTTGTTACCTGGATATCTTTCACATCAGTATCGAAATCCGTCTTACAGCTTGTTACTGTAAAAAGAAGTGCAGAAACAGCAATTGTCGATATTATAATTTTTTTCATAGTTTTCTAAAGTTAAAAAGGATTATAAGTTACTCCTAGACCAAAGTAGAATGCTTTTGCTTTTGCCTGTCCGTAGAATCCAAGAGCCGCATTATTCACATTTCTGTATTGAGGCATTGCATATCCTCCAGCAAGATCAACTCCAAATTTCTTCAGCTTGAATCCTACCCCACCTGTAACTACAAAGGTATCAAATGAAGGCGTTTCCGCGATAAAGTTTTCATTACTATAAGGAGATTCATCATAATAAGCTCCTAAACGCCCGTAAATCATATTTGTGAACGCATATTGAGTTCCCAATCTGAATGTTTTTGAGTTTCTAAAATTCTTAGGACTTACAAGAACTGTTGGATCTGCCTGATTTCCAATAGGTGCATTCTGGAAATCCAATACAAGTTTACTGTATCTTTCCCACCCATGGTAGTTAAAGTCTGCAGAAACCTGCCATTTTGGGGTCACTTTATAGGTTAAACCAATGGTATATTCTTCAACCAGCGGAAGCGTTGCTGAAAAGCCATCCTGTCCTGCTGCGTTAAGTTTCAACTGAGAATAAATAGATTGTGATGGGAACTGAAATGTAGCTGTTCCGTTTTTAGCCTTCATATCCACCGGTGAACGATAAGCAATACTCACATCCAACTTAGGATCAGGTCTGAAATAGAAACCAAAACCATATCCGTGTCCACTCGCTTTTGTATCTTTAATATTAACCTGTCCTCCGAATTGTGTTACACCTTTATCCCAGTCCACGATTCCTCTTGCGTAGATGTAGCTGGCACCAAAAGCCAACCAAGGAGCAAGTTTCACAGAAACCATTGGCTGGAAGTAAAAACTCTTCAGTTCCAGCTTCTGTACCATTTCCTTACCTTCCCAGTTATCCGGCCATTGAATTGTGCTTCCAAAAGGTGTTGTTACACTAAGACCTACGGACAGTTTTTCTATTGGTCTATAAGTAATAGCAGCATAGAAAGGAGTTCCCAAAGGGTTATCCGTAGATGTACTTTGTAAAGTATTAAGGTTTTGGAAAGTCACCTTATTACTTGCACCAAACCCTCCTGCCGCTATACTCAGCTTGGAAGGGATAAATGACATACCCGCAGGGTTAAAGAATGCCACACTCGCATCTTCGGCATGAGCACTAGTATGCGCCATTGCCAATTGTTTTACCCCTTGCAGGGAAACTCTGAAGCCTCCTGCGTAAGATAGAACTCCCGCCAATAAAGCAGTTGATACTAATATTTTTTTCATAGACTGTTATTATATAACCCAAATATAAAATTATTTTACATAGGTCTGTTAATATTTGCTAATATTTTAAACAATATCCTAAAAGAAAATTATGTTTAAAATAACACTTTAAATAAAAAGAACCACAAAACAAAGATTATTAAACATTTAAATTCATTTTAAAACAAATACAAATCAAGCGTTTAATATTAAACAAATGTTTAACGAAATAATTACAATAGGTATAAAAAGGAAGATTCACCACTCAAAAATGTTAATTTTTGGTATTTTATTTAATAAAAATTATCACAACAAAATCCATTAAAGAAAAAGAAGGACTACTGTGCTCCCCACCTCCTTTCTGAGTTAAAATGCAAAATGTTTTATTCTGAATTCAGGTTATTTAAGTATTTTAGAATTGGATAAAGATAAAAATACATAAATTTGCAAGATTATAAATAATAGTAATATGAGTTGTGGATGCAAAACATCCGGCGATTCTGCACATTCTTGTGGTCCTAAAAAAACCGCAAATGGCTGTGAAAATGTAAATACCTGCGGGAATAGTTATAAATTAAGTGTTTTTGACTGGCTTTCTGACATCAACAATCCATCTGCCAACAGGTGTGATTATGTAGAAGTTAGATTCAAAAATGACAGAAAATCGTTTTATAAGAATGTAAATAATATTCCTTTACATATCGGTAGTGTAGTTACAGTAGAATCTAGTCCGGGACACGATGTAGGCGTTATAAGCCTTACGGGAGAATTAGTAAAAATTCAGATGAAAAAGAAAAAGTTTTCTGAAGAATTAGCACTTAAAATATACAGACAGGCCAACCAAAAAGATCTTGAGGTATGGCAGGAAGTTAGAAAAAAAGAAGACGGAGTAAAACTTGAAGCAAGAAAAATTGCACAGCGATTAGGCCTTGAAATGAAAGTAACTGATGTAGAATATCAGGGAGACTCTTCAAAAATCACTTTTTACTATACTGCTGAGACCCGTGTGGATTTCAGACAGTTAATCAAAGATTATGCTGGCGCTTTCAGAACAAAAATCGACATGAAACAGATCGGTTTCAGACAGGAAGCTGCAAAAGTAGGTGGAATTGGATCATGCGGGCGTGAGCTTTGCTGTTCAACCTGGCTTACAGATTTCAGATCGGTAAATACCAACGTAGCAAGATATCAGCAACTGAGTATCAACCCACAAAAGCTTGCAGGACAATGCGGAAAGCTTAAATGTTGTCTTAACTATGAGCTGGACAGTTATCTGGATGCATTAAGCAACTTCCCTTCTTCTTCAACAACATTAGACACAGAGAGAGGAAAAGCATTCTGTATTAAAATTGATGTTTTCAAAAAGAAAATGTGGTTTGCTTATGTAGACAGTTCTATTGCATGGTACGATTTTGATATTGATCTAGTAAAAAAACTTATTTCAAAAAATAAAAGAGGTGAGAAAATACTTCCTTTAGAGGATCTGAAAGAGCCTGATACCCCTGTTCAAAGCATTGATCTTATTCAGGAGAACAGCGTAGACCGTTTCGAAAAGAAAAACAGAGGAAACAGAAACAACAGACCTAATCAGAATCAGAACAGGCAAAATCAAAACAACAGCCAACAGACACAAGGGCAAGGAGCGAAAAAGAACAGACCGGAAAGACAAGAAAAACCGGAAAGATCTGAAAACTCTAATGCTCAGTCCGCCAATCAGCCTAGACCACAGAAACAAAATCCACAGCAGAAAGCTCCTGTAGAAAAAGTCGAGGTAACTTCTGATGCTGAACAAAAGCCACAAAGCAATCCGAACAAGAAGAAATTTAAAAAGAAATTTCCTCCAAAAAAAGATAAAAATGCGTAAAATTTTAGGATTATTTTCCCTTATTCTTTTCTTTAGCTGCAACTCTTCCCCAGGTGAAGATGTTATCATGAATTCCGTTGATAATAAATGGAATAAGAAAAGTGAACAAAAATTTAATCTTGAAATTTCAGATCCGCAGAATCCTAAAAATATTATATTTGTTGTAAGAAACAATAACGATTATCCTTATAGCAACATAAGGTTTATTGTTAATTTCACCAATCTTCAAAATAAGAAAAAGGAAACCGATACGCTGAATTATGTATTGGCAAAACCAAATGGAGAATGGCTTGGTACGGGCTTTGGTGACACAAAAGAAACATTGTTTCAATATAAATTAAATTACAAATTTCCAGGGAAGGGTAAATATGAAATAGGTCTTACTCAGGCAATGAGAAATGACAATCTTCCCGGAATTGAGGATGTTGGGGTAAAAATAGAAACGGCTAAACCGTAACCATAAATGGAAGAAAACAAAAAAAATGCAGGAAATAGAGGAAAAACATTTCCTCTGCCTCCCAAAAAAAAGAAAGACACCTCCTGGAGAAAATGGGTTTCATTTATTTGGATCGGACTCATTGCGGTAGTACTTGGTATTTCAGGTCTGTTCTTTGCTGTTTCTCAAGGATTCCTTGGGGAAATGCCGGATGTAAAAGAACTTGAAAACCCGGATATATTTGTCGCTTCTGAGATCATTTCTTCAGATGGAGTTACTTTAGGTAAATTTGAAAAAGAAAAAACGCAGCCTATTGTTTATAAGGACCTTCCTCCTTATCTCATCTATGCCCTTCAGGCTAAAGAAGACGAGCGATTCAAAGAACACTCCGGGATCGACCTATACTCTATCGCCAGAGCAGTAGCTTATGGTGGTAAACGTGGTGGTGGTTCTACAATCACCCAGCAGCTTGCTAAACTTCTTTTCACCGGAAATGCCTCCCAGAATAAGTTTGAAAGGGGGTTCCAAAAGTTAAAAGAATGGGTTGTAGCGGTAAGTCTTGAGAAAAGATATACTAAAGAAGAGATTATTACTCTTTACTTCAACAAATTTGATTTCCTTTTCAATGCCAATGGTATAGAAATGGCTTCACGAGTTTATTTCAACAAAAAAACTTCGGAACTTACTTTGCCTGAAGCTGCAACATTTGTGGCAATGCTTGAAAATCCAAGAAAAAACAACCCTTACAGATATCCTGAAAAAGCAAAAGAAAGAAGAAATGTTGTATTGGATCAGATGCAGAAAACCGGATATATTGATGCCGCAACTTATGAAAAAGCAGCCAATACCCCTATAGAAGTAGACTTCCACCCTATCAAAAGCATTACGGATGGATATTCTGCATATTACAAATTTTATCTTAGAAAAGAGATCGACAAATATCTTGAAGCTAATGAAAAAGAAACGGGCAAGAAGCTTAACCTCTACAAAGACGGTTTAAAAATATATGTTACTCTTGATTCTAAAATGCAGAAATACGCAGAAGAAGCAATCAAAGAACACTTAACTGACCTTCAGAAGAGATTTGATGCTGAACAGAGAGGAAGAAAGAACAGACCTTTCTACTATCTTACAGACAAACAAATCAATAGTGTAATGGTTCAGGCAATGAAAAGAACCGGCCGGTACAAACTGCTAAAAGCGGACGGAATGCCTGAAGATTCCATCATGATGGAATTCAAGAAGCCTATTAAGACTTCACGATTTACCTGGGGAGGTGAAGAAGAGGTTGAAATGTCCCCTTGGGATTCTATCAGATACCACAAGCAGATTGCACAGGCAGGTTTAATGTCTATGGTTCCCGGAACCGGAGAGATCAAAGCCTGGGTAGGTGGTATAGATTGGCAGCACTTCCAGTATGACCACATCAAGCAAGGAAAGAGACAGGTAGGATCTACCTTCAAACCTTTTGTATACGCAACAGCTATTATGAAACTGGGAATGACTCCTTGTTCCACAGTATCTAACGGAACTTATGATCATAACGGATGGCATGTACCTGGACGAGGGGGAATGCTTACATTAAAAGATGCCTTAGCCAATTCTCAAAACCCTGTAGCAGCCAGACTTATTGAAATGACTGGTGTAGATGCGGTTATTCAGACAGCAAGAGACCTGGGGGTAACGGAAGATATTCCTAGAAACAATACGATTGCATTAGGTTCATCAGATATTACCATTTATGAAATGCTAGGTGCCTACAGTACTTTTGCTAATTATGGAAACTACAACAAACCGGAAATGATCTGGAGAATTGAAGATGCCAACGGAAGAGTTATCAAGGAAGTAAATGTAGAGCCTAAAGAAGTAATGAATCCAATGTACGCTTACACCATGATTGAACTCATGAAAGGTGTTGCTCAATATGGAACTGCTTCCGGTGAGCTTGGAAGAAGAGGAATCTCAAAAGCAGTAGAAATTGCCGCTAAAACGGGTACTACTCAGAACAACTCCGATGGTTGGTTTATGGGAATCACACCAAAACTGGCGACAGGAGCATGGGTTGGATGGGAAGACAGAGCAACTCACTTTCTTGGAACAGGAGAAGGTCAGGGTGCAAGAATGGCATTACCTATCTGGGCAATCTTCATGAAGAAAGTATGGGCAGACAAGAGTTTAGGAGTTACTCCTGACGACAAGTTTGTTAAACCTTCAGACTGGAAAGACGGCTGTTCAAACCTTAAAGGACTAAGCGGAGGATATGGAGATGACGGAAGTCTTCAGACGATTGATGAAATCAAGAATCCAAGACCTGCGGATCCTAATCCTAAGAAGCCTACAGAGAAGAAAGAGGATAATATCAATGAAAACCTTCATTCTAACGATGAGGTAGATTTTAATAAATAATTTCTCTTTTAGAAATACATAAGACCTTTCAATTATTTGGAAGGTCTTTTCTTTTATAATTTATACCTTTGAAGGATGAATATTGAACGTATAAGCCAGCCTTTTATTGAGAAATTTCCAGGTGACTTTTCTAATAATCCTATGCAGAGAAATACACCAAAGGTTTTATTTTCCACCATTCAGCCAGCAGGTTTTGACAAGCCTAAACTGATCGCTTTCAACGAAGCTCTTTCGGAAGAAATAGGCCTTGGAAAATTTGAAGATAAAGATCTGGACTTCCTGGTAGGAAGTAATCTTCCCAAGAACGTTCGAACTTATGCCACCGCTTATGCAGGACATCAATTTGGAAACTGGGCAGGGCAGCTGGGAGACGGAAGAGCTATTCTGGCAGGAGAAATTGTGGATGCTAACGGGAAAAAGACCGAAATCCAATGGAAAGGCCCGGGAGCAACTCCTTACTCCAGACATGCAGATGGAAGAGCTGTATTACGATCCTCTTTAAGAGAATATCTGATGAGCGAAGCAATGCATCACTTAGGAATTCCTACAACAAGAGCATTAAGCCTCGCCTTTACCGGTGAAGATGTGGTTCGTGATATCATGTATAGCGGAAATCCACAGCTTGAAAAAGGAGCCGTTATTATAAGAACGGCCGAAAGCTTCATTCGTTTCGGACATTTTGAACTGATATCATCCCAAAGAGAATACAATACCCTACAGGAGCTTGCAGATTTTACGATTGAAAACTATTTCCCAGAAATTACATCTTCAGAACCTCAGAAATATAAAGATTTTTTTGAAAATATCTGCACCCGTACCGCAGACCTTATGGTAGAATGGTTTAGGGTTGGCTTTGTACATGGCGTTATGAACACCGATAACATGTCTGTTCTGGGACTTACCATTGACTATGGTCCTTATTCTATGATGGATGAATATGATCTCAATTTCACCCCAAATACTACTGATCTTCCCGGCAGAAGATATGCTTTCGGAAAACAGGGACAGATCTCCCAATGGAATCTTTGGCAGCTGGCTAATGCACTTCACCCGTTAATCAAAGATGAAAAGTTCTTAGAGGATACCCTCAACCGCTATGGAACCTATTTCTGGGAAGCTCATGATACGATGCTATGCAAAAAATTCGGATTTGATCAATTGTTAAAAACCGATGAAGACTTTTTTACCAATTGGCAGGGCTTAATGCAGGAGCTAGAGTTTGATTACACTTTATTTTTTAATCAACTTGAAAGACTAACCCCGGAATCGGATGCACAAGAACATTTTAAAGATGTTTCATATGGTCTTTTAAATGACGAAAAAGTAACTAAGCTTAAAGACTTCATCAAAAAATATGAGTCCAGGTTAAGCTTAAACTCCATTTCAAGAGAAACCTCTTTAAAAATGATGGAAGAAACAAATCCAAAATTCATCCTAAGAAACTATCTCCTTTACGAATGCATTGAAGAGATCAATAATGGCGGATCAGAAATGCTGGATAAGCTAACCCAAGCTTTAAAATCACCCTATCAGGAACTGTTTCCAGAGTTTTCAGCCAAACGCCCGTCCAGCTATGACGACACTGCGGGATGTTCTACACTTTCCTGCAGTTCTTGATAAAACAAATAAAAAATTAAACATTTGATTGAATAATTCATATTATATTAATTATTTTCACTAATTTTAGAAAAATCTTTAACATGAAAAGAATTATACTCTCTTTAAGTTTATTACTGGGAACAATTGCACACTCCCAAACAGTTTTGCTTGATGAAGGCTTTGAGTCGTACACAAACTTTGCCATAACAGGTTTTGGCAGCTGGTTAACGCTTGACCTGGATGGATTAAGCACTTTCTACGGTGGTGGCCCGTCATTAGGGGGCGTACCATCTGCCACCTGGAATCCAAACTGGCTTAATGCCGGCTCTCCTATGGCTTTTCAGATTTTCAACCCTTCTGCTACTAATGCCACTAACAACTTAACAGTGACAGCTACTGATGATGAGATAAGAAACTTCACCCCTCACGGAGGCCAAAAATATGCAGCAGCATGGGCAGGATCCCCAACACCTTCAGTACCCGGCAACAATGACTGGTTAATTACTCCGGCAGTAACTTTGGGCGCAACGTCCAACAGTTTAACATTTTGGGTAAAAGCACTTTCTCCTGATTACGTAGAAAGCTACAAAGTAGGGGTTTATACGGGAAGTGGTACTCCAACAGCTGCCAGTAATTTCACTATCATTTCAGGAGCAAGTGCCAGAACGGCTCCTTATGCTGGATGGCAGCAGGTTACTTTAAGTCTGGATGCCTATGCAGGGCAGACTGTAAGAGTAGGATTCCAGTATATGTCTTCAAACGAATATATGTTTATGCTGGATGATGTAAAGATTACTACAGCAGCAGTACTTTCTACAAACGAGATTTCAAAAACAAAATCTAATGTAGCTCTTTATCCTAATCCTACCCAAGGAGAAGTATCTATTAAAACCGATAAAAAGATAAAGTCTACCTCTATTGTTGACATGACAGGAAAAACAGTTAACAGCACCAATTCAGAAAAAGCAGATCTTTCCTCACTGCCAAAAGGAAACTATTTATTGAAAGTAGATTTCTCTGACGGAACTACTACTACTGAAAAAGTGATAAAACAATAACACCCATTTATACAATCTTCACAAAAACCACCTCCTTTGGTGGTTTTTTTATTTTACTTTTGCAAAAAAAAAGGAACGTGTCTTTTATCAAAACTAAATTGATCGATTTTTTAAGGTTGGTATTTCCTTCATCCTATACTGAACTGGCAGTTTTTCTGTTTTTCATTATTTGTTACGGAATACTGGGGTCCTATATCGCTGTTAATTATAGAATAATATTCGACAGCAGGATTCCCTGGGATGCTTACTTCAGTTTTGACAACAAATCTATTCTTATGACTGGAGGAAGTTTTGAAAGACACCCTCTCTCCTATTATTTTTTTAACTGGGTCAGAGAGTTTTCTTTATTAATCTCAGGTGGAAAAATGGATGCCAATTTCAGGCTGACATTAGCATGGCTCAGCAATATTGTTATTTCACTGAATATTCTTCAGGTTTTTAAATATCTAAAGAATATTATCAGACTTCCGTTCAGGTTCAGCTTTTTCACTGTATTATTTTTCGGTTTGTTTTCCACCAATATCTTACTGTCTTTTACGCCCGAGAATTTCACTTACACTTTATTCCTTCTTACGTTATACAATCATTACGCAGCCATAAAGCTAAGAAAACAAGAAAAAATACCTGCCTTAGCATTATCATTGGCAGGAATTACTATTGGCGGCCTTACAATCACCAATTTTGTAAAAGTCTTTATACCCGTCCTTTTTGAAAAAAATCTTTTTAAAAGCTGGAAAAAGTTTGGAAACGCAGCACTAAGAGTCTTAATTGCAGCAATATGTTTCATCCTGCTCTATCTGAACAGAATTGATTTTAACTATCAGAATATTTTTTCCAAAACCAATCAACAGTATGAAAAATTCTCAAATGTAGAATCTATGCCTACATGGGATATGATCAGCTCATTCTTTTTCGGAGGTAACATCCTTTTCCCGGGATTCATTCTTTCAGACAAACACAATATGAAGGGTTTCGAGTTTAAAGGGCTTTATATGGATTTGTATTCATCTGCCTTCTCTTATCTATTTGTAGCAGCCTTACTCCTATTAATTAGTTGGAGTTATGTTAAAAATTTTAAAAATAAATGGGTTCAGGTTATTATGATTTCATTTCTCTTTGATATCATCATCCACTGTATCATGAGATTTGGGCTGCATACTTCGTACATTTATGGCGGACATTTCGTCTTTGTCTATCCATTGTTTATAGGATGGCTTTTTCAAGCTTACAGATCATCACCAAAAATGATATTTTTTCTAAGCTTAGTAACGTCTTTATTACTATTTTATCTATTATGTAATAATATATTCCGTATGTCAGAATTCTTCTGGTTTATGGATAGTTATTATCAATAAAAAAAGCTGAGATTTCTCTCAGCTTTTTGCTTATGTTTAAAAATAATATGTACTATTTTGCTTCTGAACAGAAGATTCTATACTGCACGGGCATTGCAGATTTGAAATATTCTCTAATTTTTGCAACGTCACCTGCAGCACTTTGTTTAGTGAAATAACTTCCGGCTAAAATCTTATAATTAGGCCTTAAGGACGCATCCGTTTCCACCTTTAGATTAGGAAATCTTTTTCTGAAATAAGCTTTTACTTCGTTAGCTTCTTCGTTACTTTTCACTGTTGTAATTTGAATTTTAAATCCTAAAATTCTAGGATTTTTATTACAAATTTCAGCGTTGGTAAGTGCCCTGTTTGGCACATAAATTTTAGACGGTTTTGTTCCTGTACCAGAAGATACACCACTATCATTATTATTACTGAAATCCTTAGACGAATTATTAGCAATAACTTTAGAACATTTATCTTCAACTCCTTCCAAAGCAGTATTTATTTTGGAATCCATTGAGATAACAAGCTCTGTTCCTGAAAGCGTATCTCTTTTAACAACCTGCTGTGCTTCAATATTATAAAAACCAAATAATGACAATATCGAAAATATTTTTATCAAATTTCTCATTTAAACTTGTTTGTGCAAATTTATACAAATTAAAAAACTATACCAAACAGGTTATTTAGAATCAATACAAATTAAACGTAAATGATATTTTCCCCTTTCCATATACCGTTAAATTCCTGTTAAAAATATTATTTTTGCGGAATTGATATGTTCAATATTTTACTAACATAAGATAATTTAAATGATTAGTTGGAGAAAGCATTATAAAAAAACGTTGATCGCAATAGGCTTATTGCTATCAACCAGTGCTTCATTTTACGGGCAAGACGGCGATCCTAAAAACGGAGAGAAACTTTTCAAAGCGAATTGTACTGCATGTCACGCGCTGGACAAACAAGTTGTAGGACCACCGTTAAAGGGGGTTGTAGATCGTGTAAAGACAGAAGGCGGTGTAGACAAAGATTGGCTTCACAAGTGGATCAAAGACAACAAAGCTCTGAGGGCTTCTGGGGATAAATACGCTAATGAGATTTTTGAGAAGTTTAACAAGACTGAAATGCAGGTCTTTCCAAATCTTACAGATAAGGATATAGACGACATTTTAGCTTTCACTACTAATCCTCCGGCTCCGGAAGAGAAAAAACCGGAAGCAACTCCTGTACCTGGCGCTGAGGCGGCAGCTCCTGCAGACAAAACCACTACAAACATTGTTATTATTTCCCTTTTAGCGATTGCAGGTTTACTAGTTTGGATCTTGGTTAAACTAAGACAATTGGTAACCTTAGGTCAGTCTGAAGAGTTAGCAGGACTTAATGAAACAAGAGTTCGTTCCTTCAGGGAAATGTATGAGAAGTTCCACTATGTAGGCAAAGCAGTACTGGCCATCTTGGCTATTCTGGCGGCGTACGGAGTATGGAACTGGTTGATGTGGATTGGGGTTTACAAAGGTTACAAACCAGAGCAGCCTATCTACTTCTCTCATAAAATCCACGCTGGGGAGCAGAAAATTGACTGTCAGCTATGTCACTCTAGTGCTAAATATGGAAAAGTATCTGAGATTCCTTCTATGAACGTTTGTATGAACTGTCACAGAACAATTTCTGAATACAACCAGGATCACTACATGGAGCCAGGAAAAGACAAGGCATTCTATGATGGAGAAATCCAGAAGATCTATGCTGCAACAGGTTGGGATCCTGCAAAACAACAGTACACAGGGAAAACACAGCCGGTTGAATGGACGAGAATCCACAACATGCCAGATTTCGTTTACTTCAACCACTCTCAGCACGTAATTGCTGGTGAACAAGCGATCATCAATTCTTTCAACAAAAAGAATCCTAACAACAAAATTGATGTTGTATGTAAAGCCTGCCACGGAAAAATTGATACAATGAATGTTGTACAGATGGCTAACGACTTTACTATGGGATGGTGTATCGAGTGCCACAGAACGACTGAGGTTGATATGAACAACGGTTATAATAAAGAGTACTTCAAAAATCTACATGACAAGTTGAAAAAACAATATCCACAAGATGGAGGTAAGATCACTGTAGATGCAATTGGAGGTCTTGAGTGTGGTAAATGTCATTATTAATAACTAAAAAATTAGAAGTATAAATGGCTTCAAACAAAATACAATTCAGAAGTATTCATGAACTTAAAGATCCAGCTTTGAATAATAAGCTGGCTCAGAAAGAGTTTCTGGAAGAAATTCCGGTAGAAGATTTCCTTGGAGATGCTGAGAAAAACGGATCAAGTACTTCAAGAAGAGATTTCCTGAAATTACTAGGATTCTCAACTGCAGCAGTTACATTAGCTGCCTGCGAAGCTCCGGTAATCAAAACGATTCCTTATGTGGTAAAGCCACATGACATTATTCCGGGAGTCCCTAATTATTACGCTTCAACATATTTTGATGGTTTCGACTTTGCTAGTGTTTTAGTAAAAACCCGTGAAGGTAGACCAATCAAAATTGAACCGAACCCGGCTGGTGGTGATTTAGGTAAAACTAATGCAAGAGCCCAGGCAAGTGTACTTTCTCTTTACGACAATGATAAAGTAAAGCAGCCTAAACTGGACGGTAAAGACGAAACTTTCGACAAAGTAGACAGCTTCGTTCTTAAAGGTTTGGAAGAAGCTAAAGCGTCAGGCAAAAAGATTGTGGTTTTATCACACTCTTTTGCTTCACCAACTTTCAAGAAATTATTTGCTGAATTCAAAGCTAAATATCCTACAGCTGAATTAGTAACTTATGATGCTTTCCCTTATTCTGCAGGATTAGATGCTGCACAGGAGGTATTTGGACAAAGAGCACTCCCTGTTTATGACCTTAAAGGTTCTGAGCTTGTAGTGGCTTTCCACGCTGACTTCTTAGGAGATTATAACGCTTCAAGCTTAGAGTCTTCTTATGCATCAGCTAGAAAGCCGGGTCCAAACATGCTAAGACACATCCAGGTGGAGTCTAACATGTCATTAACAGGTGCTAACTCTGATACAAGACATCTATTAAAGCCAAGTGCTGTAAACAAAACTTTAGTTGAAGTTTATAATGTAGTTGTAGGAGGAGGAAATACTAACGATAAGATTGCTGCTGAAATAGCTAAAGAGCTTACCGCAAAAGGAAGCAAAGCTGTTGTTTTTGCTGATGGTTCTAAAGGAGCTCAGGTTTTAGCACACTTAATCAACAAGAAATTAGCTTCTGTTGCTTTCACAGGAAAAGCAAACTTCCTTAAAGAATTTGACAAGGCAAGATATCAGGAATTCTTAGGATGGGTAAATGGCGGACAGGTTGGCGTATTGATCGCAAACAATGTAGACCCTATCTACTCTCATCCAAAAGGTGAAGATTTCAAAAAATCTTTATCAAAGGTTCCTTATGTAATTGCTGTTGCTGATAAGAAAAATGAAATGTACAAAGCAGCGAAAGCTGTAATTCCGGTAGCAAACTGGTTAGAGTCTTGGGGAGATATCGAACCACAGACAGGAGTATATTCATTGATGCAGCCTACGATCCAGAAGATCTACAAATCAAGACAGATTGAAGAATCTCTATTAGTTTGGAAAAATGGTAAGAATAATGCTGCAAACAATTACTATGATTATTTAAAATCTAGTGCAGGTTCTATCTTAGGAGCTACTTCTTTCAACAAAGCATTATATAATGGTATCAATACATCCAATAATGCAACAACATTAGCGTATGCAGGTGGAGACGCAGGCCAGGCTATTGCTGAACTAGGAAACTTTAAAGCTTCTGAATTAGAATTAGTATTATACACTAAGACTTCAATGGGAGACGGAACTCAGGCAAACAACCCTTGGTTACAAGAGTTACCTGATCCATTGACAAGAATGTCTTGGGATAACTATTTAACGATTTCTCCTAAAGATGCAGAGAAGTTTGCAATTGATAACGATCTTAATGCAAGAATGCAGTTAGATGGTTCTATTGTAAACCTTACTGTAAACGGAGTAACAATAAAAGATGTTCCTGTATTCGTACAACCAGGTCAGGCAGAAGGATCAGTAGGTCTAGCGCTTGGTTATGGTAAGAAAGATTCAGGAGCTACTGCAGATACAGGGGTAAATGCTTATCCTTTATTTGATGGTTCTAACCTTGCTGTTTCAGGGGTGAAAATCGAGAAAACAGGAGAAGATCACGAATTTGCAGGTATCCAGCTTCAAAATACATTGATGGGCCGTTATGAGATTGCTAAGGAAGTTCCTTTAGCAGAATTCATCAACGTTGCTTTCGATGACGAACACAAAGGATGGAATAAGCCTTTGGAATACCACACAATCAGCGGAGCGCTTCCAGCAAGAAAAATTGACCTTTGGGACGCTTTCGATGATACAGATGGACCTCACTTCAACTTATCTATCGACTTGAACTCTTGTACAGGATGTGGAGCATGTATTATTGCTTGTCAGGCTGAGAACAACGTTCCTGTAGTAGGTAAAGAAGAGGTAAGAATGTCTAGAGATATGTATTGGTTAAGAATAGACCGTTATTATTCTTCAAGACAAAAGGTAGAAGTATACGAAGGATTGAAAGAAGGAATGGCTGTACCAGAATTATACGGTACTGCTTTCGGAGACGGAGGTGCATTAAACCACCCTGCAGATAATCCTGACGTTATCTTCCAACCGGTAATGTGTCAGCACTGTAACCATGCTCCTTGTGAAACTGTATGTCCGGTAGCGGCTACTTCACACGGTAAGCAAGGTCAAAACCATATGGCTTACAACAGATGTATCGGTACAAGATATTGTGCAAACAACTGTCCGTACAAAGTAAGACGTTTCAACTGGTTTACTTATAACCTAAATGACAAGTTCGATTTCAACATGAACAATGATTTAGGAAGAATGGTACTTAACCCAGATGTAGTTGTAAGAACTAGAGGGGTAATGGAGAAATGTTCAATGTGTATCCAAATGACTCAGAATACTATTCTTGAGGCTAAGAAAGAGGGAAGAAAAGTGAAGGATGGTGAATTCCAGACTGCTTGTTCTAAAGCTTGTTCTACCGGAGCAATGACATTTGGAGACATGAATGATAAAGAGTCTGAAATTAGAGAGCACTATGCTTCTAACAGAAGATATTATTTACTAGAGGAGATCGGAACAAAACCAAACGTGTTCTATCACACTAAAGTAAGAAACAGAGTAGAAAAATAAAGTTTAAATAATAAATAGGTAAAAAATGTCAGGACATTACGAAGCTCCGATAAGGGAACCTCTAATTATTGGTCACAAAACTTATCACGATATCACAGAAGATATTGCACGACCTATCGAAGAAAGAGCAGGTAAATTATGGTGGATCTCATTATATGCAGCCTTAATTCTTTTCATCTATGGATTCGGCTGTATCGCTTATACTATCGGGACAGGTATTGGAGCATGGGGGCTTAACAGAACTATTAACTGGGGTTGGGATATTACCAACTTCGTATGGTGGGTAGGTATCGGTCACGCCGGAACCTTAATCTCAGCAGTATTATTATTATTTAGACAGAGATGGAGAATGTCTGTAAACAGATCTGCAGAGGCGATGACGATCTTTGCGGTTGTACAGGCAGCAATCTTCCCTGTAATCCACATGGGTAGAGTTTGGGTTGGATACTGGGTATTCCCATTACCAAACCAATTCGGTTCTCTTTGGGGGAACTTCAACTCTCCTCTACTTTGGGACGTATTTGCAATCTCTACGTATTTCTCAGTATCAACTGTATTCTGGTTTATGGGATTAATCCCTGACTTTGCAATGATCAGAGATAGAGCGAAAACTCCTTGGACAAAGAAAATTTATACATTCCTTGCTTTCGGTTGGGGTGGTAAAGCAAAACACTGGCAAAGATTCGAAGAACTTTCTTTGGTTCTTGCAGGTTTAGCAACTCCACTTGTATTCTCGGTACACACTACCGTATCTTTTGACTTCGCGACTTCAGTAATTAAAGGATGGCACTCTACGATCTATCCTCCTTACTTCGTTGCTGGTGCAATCTTCTCAGGATTTGCAATGGTACAGACGCTATTGTTAGTTGCAAGAAAGGTATGTCACTTAGAAGAATACATTACAATGTATCATATCGAAATTATGAACATCGTAATCATCTTAACTGGTGGTATGGTAACTGTAGCTTATGCTACTGAATATTTCATCGGATGGTACTCAGGATCTAGATTTGAAGACTTTACATATCTTTCTCCAGGTGCTGCAGTAGGACCTTACTGGTGGGCTTTCTGGGCGTTGATTACTTGTAACTTGATTATTCCGGCTTCTTTCTGGTTCAAAAGACTTAGAACGAACATTATCTGGACTTTCATCGTTGCTTTGATCATCAACATCGGTATGTGGTTTGAGCGTTTTGATATCATCGTTATCAACCTTTCTAGAGACTACTTACCAGGATCATGGACAATGTTTAAGCCAACGATCATTGATGTGGGTGTATATTTAGGAACTATCGGATTCTTCTCTGTATTATTCTTATTATACGCAAGAACGTTCCCTGTAATTGCACAGGCTGAATTAAAATCGATTTTGAAAATCTCAGGTGAAACTTATAAAGCAAAAGAAGGAGATGAGCACCACTAAAATTGTATACGGACTTTATGCTGACGACGACGATTTAATGAACGGCGTTAAGGCATTCAACGATAAAGGAATCAAAATAAACGAAGTTTATACTCCGTTTCCGGTTCACGGGCTAGATAAAGCTTTAGGGTTAAAGAAAACCAGAATCTCTGATGCTGCTTTTCTATACGCTCTTTATGGTGTTACTATCGGTGCTACTTTAACCTGGTATGTAATGAACCATGACTGGCCTCAGAATATCGGTGGTAAACCAGCTTTTGACTGGGGACACAATATGCCGGCATTCGTAGTTCCAATGTTCGAATTAATGGTATTCTGTGCTGCTCACATGATGTCTTTAACTTTCCTAGTTAGAAACAAAATGTATCCAGGAGCTCCGGCTCAGAATCCAGATCCAAGAACTACTGATGATAAATTCATGATGGAATTTGTAACTGAAGATGTAGAATCTGTAAAGCAGTTGCTTATTGAAACTGGAGTTGAAGAAATAACTGTTAAAGATGCTTAAAATGAAAAAGAATGTATTAAAAATTACAGCAGTTTTAGGTTTAACTACAGTTTTGCTTAACTCTTGCGGACCAAAAGAAAATACACCGTTGGTATATTTCCCGGATATGTATTTTCCGGTAGCTTACGATCCATTGATGAAAGCTCAGGATGCTTATTCAGATCATGAAAATGAAATCCCGGCTTTCGTGAAAAATAATGGTGCAACAGGTCTTTCTCCGGTAGAAGGATCGGTTGCTCAGAATAAAGACGGAGTTTTTGAAGAAAGCTTATTACCTAAGAATGTTGACGAGTACAATGCAGGGTATGATGCTTCTAAAAAGATGACTGCTTCTCCTTTGAACCCAGCTAATGCAGCTAAGGATCTTGAAAGAGGAAAAGTATTGTTTGATCACACTTGTGCTGCATGTCACGGAACAGGAGGTGATGGACAAGGACCTATCGTACAAAGTGGAGCATTCTCTGGGGTACCTAATTATGCTGACAGAGAAATTACTGTAGGATCTGTTCATTATGTATTAACAAACGGTAGAAATGCAATGGGATCTTATGCGGGACAATTGAACGCAGGAGATAGATGGAGAGTAGCAATGTATGTGATGAGTGCCTTCAAAAAAGGAGCAGCACCGGCAGCAGCTACAGCGGCGGCACCAGCAACTGAAACGACTACCGAAACTAAAAAATAAGAAAAGAAATGTATAGTTTTTCACCAAAATTAAAATCAACTTCTATAATACTTCTTGTTGTAGGTTTAGTTCTGTTTGGTATTGGCTTCTTTATGAATAAAGGACTTTCTACTGAGAAAATAGAACAAATGATGGAAGCTGTTCATGCTTCTGGTCATACTGCTCCTACACACTCAAGTGAAATGGTTGGGCCACAGGATCACGCTGCTCACCTAGAGCATACTGAACTTCAGGTTCACAACCAGCCGTTGGCATCACTACACTTTGTGGCTGTCTTTTTCTTTGGAGTAAGTTGTGCTGTACTGTTTTTCTACTGTATTCAGCACGCAGCTCACGCAGGGTGGCCAATTATCATTACAAGAGTAATGGAAGCTATTGCTTCATTTATTCCTTATGGAGGAGCTATCTTGATTATCATGATGATCTTGAATATCACTCACAATGGTCACTTATTCCACTGGATGGACCCCGAGTTGACAAACCCGGATTCTCCTCATTTTGATGTGATCTTATTCGAAAAGAAAAAATTCTTAAATATTCCTTTCTATGCAATAAGAACTTTAATCTATGTGATTGGTGCTTCTTTCTTTGCTTGGAAATTAAAGGCTCAGTCTAAAAAAGTAGACGAAACTAAATCTAAAGTTGAGTATCAAATGCTTTACAGATGGGCAGTGGGATATATTGCATTCTTCGGATTTGCTTCTGCTGCTTGGGCTTGGGACTGGTTGATGTCTATTGACCCTCACTGGTATTCTACAATGTATATCTGGTATTCAATGGTTAGCTGTCTTTCAAGTGGTATTGCTGTTATTATTTTATTAAGTGTTTATCTTAAGAAAAATGGTTTCTTACCACAGTTCAATGATAATCACTTACACGATTTAGGAGTATTCCTTTTCGCTACAAGTATGCTTTGGACATATACATGGTTTGCTCAGTTCATGCTTTACTGGTATGCAAACGTTCCTGAAGAGGTTAATTACTTCTTCGGAAGATTCCAGCACTACTCTCCTACTTTCTTACCAATGCTGATCGTAAACTTCTTATTACCACTATTGGTATTAGTAAGCAGCAGCATCAAGAGAAACTATAAAGTAGTAACAGTAATGGCGGTTGTAGTTATCTTAGGACACCTTTTAGACTACTTCAACATGGTAATGCCGGGAACGGTAGGACCATACTGGAAAACTCCTGAAGTATTCTTGTTAGTATTAGGTTCTGTTCTATTCGTAGCTGGATTGTTTATGTTTACTGTACTTTCAGCTCTATCTAAACTGAAGCTGATTCCTACAGGAAACCCATTCTTACACGAATCTGAAATTTATGAGTATCCTTTCTAAGGACTTGTAACAAAATAAAACTATAAAAGACTGATTGTTAAACAATCAGTCTTTTTTTATGCCCAAAAGCGATTGATTCATACTTTTTCATTTATTAAGTGTAACAGAAAGCTGGTCAATATTACCCAAAAACCAATACTATTATGAAAAAATTTCATCTGCTCTACTTACTATTTACCCTGCTTTCTATTTTTACCCATGCTCAGACCATTACTTTTGTTTCTGAAAAAACGGGTACTCCACTTCCTAAAGTTTCTGTATTGGGAAAAAATGGAAATATACTTGCCTTCTCTGACATTAATGGTAAAATAGACAAGCAAACTTTAACTCCTGACCAGGAAAAATTTCAGCTGGTCTATAATAATTTTCCGGTTGCCACACTCTCCTATTCAGACCTGGATCAACCAGTAATTAAAATTAATGATCAGGTAAAAGAAATTGAAACGGTAGTCATCAAAAATAACAAGCTTGCAAAATATATTTTTATAAAAGGTAATTTCAATTCTTATGTTACCGTAAACAATAAGCTGAATGCTTATGCTGACGGAATAATTACGTACGTTTTTGATAATAAGACTAAAAAACTGAAAAGCAGTTATGTGGAACAATACCGGGCCTACAGACTAACAGATCCCCAAAAAGAAAAAAAGCAGGTTGCAAGTTGGGACTATGGCAATTCATTGGATATTCCAAATATGAAAAAAGTGGGAAATCCAGATGAATATAGAAAGAAAAACATAAAGATCAGAGAACTTAAAGGAGCTTCTAAAGATGAAATTGAAGTTACCGGAGAATATCTGCAGCAAAAAGAATTTGCAATTTTTGGATTCCGGTTTTTTGATTTGAAAGGAATTCAGAATATCGCTTTTGAAAAAAATTCACAAAAAACACTTAAAGACTTGCTAGAATTCAATGAGCTGCTTTATCTTAAACTAAAACATAAAAGCGAAGAAAAATTCAATCAAATTATTAATTATCAGAACTTTTATACGACAGAAATCAGCTTTGGTAATGAGAATAATCTTGACGGAGTAAAATTCAATAAAGATTACAGCAATTACACAACTCACTATTGGAAAGAGCCATCCTTCCCAAATATGCAGACTATTTTCAGCAGCTTTTTCAAGGATGATCTTAAAGAACAACAAAACAAAAAATAAAATCCACTATTAATAAAGGTTTTATTAAATTTGCAACAAACCAAATAAAAATGAAAAAGTTTTCTTTTCTACTTGTTTTCAGTCTGTTGCTTTTTATGGCATGTAAGAAAGATCATGTAGATGCTACGAATACTAAAACACTACAGTCTAGTATCAATGATATGACTGCCAGTTTATCAACCATTAAGCAGATTAAGTTTAATGAAGCTCTTTATATCCTTAAGACATTTGGTGTAGAAGCTGACGGTGATGTGAATGAGCTAAAAGCACTGGGACAGCTGATCAATGGAAAAAAAGTTCCTGAGATTTTGGCCCTGGCTGACGAAGTTGCACAGAAAAACGGAATAGAATGGGCCAGTACTGCCCCACCATCACTCGGAGAAATGAATATCTTTGGGGATGATAAAGCTAAAGAAAGCGATCCTAACGATGTAAAAGCAGGCTCATTGAGCATTGTAACAACACCTACAGGTAATGATGGTGCAGGAGCTCCTACCGCCATTCAGGTTGTTCCAAGACTTGTAGATGCGGCAGGAAACCCAGTATCCTTTACCGGAGCAGGTCTGGAAGCTACATTGGAGGTTTTCAGCAACGGAGTTCGACTTGCTACTGCTAAAAATCTAATGCAGGATAATAACTTTAAAGGATTCAACTTAAAGTTCTCTTCCATCCCTGCATCAAAAGTAGTAGATAACAAAATTGATATCACAGTTTCTGTAAAGACAACTGCCAAAACTTTCAAAATGTCAAAAATAGGACTTGATGTTAACGCAGCTGCCCTGAAAGTTCCTGCAGTCCCTAAAACGGATACTACAGCTATAGATCAGCAGCCAAGTGCCGTTATAGACCCTAATAACCCTACAGCAACTCCCCCAACAACTACTGATCCTGCTACAGCGGCCCCGGCAGCTCCCGCAGCGCCAAAACAACCGACTGCAGATCCTAAAAATACAGTCAGTAAGTTTTTGAACAGCGTAAGCTCTCAAAATCTGAAAGCAGCCTATGAAACATCCAACAATCCAAGCTGGGGAAGCTATGAGTCTTTCTCAAATCCAACGTCAGGATTTGGATCAGTAAAAAATGTTAGCGTAAAAAATATTACTACCAATGGAACCAATCCTAATGGAGCAAGTGTAAATGCTACTTATGACGTAACTGATAAAAGTGGTAAAACAACCTCTTTAAAGGTAACATTCGGGCTTAAAAACGTAAACGGAGACTGGAAAATTTCCAGCTATAAAATCAATCCATAAATGGCTTCAGCAGAACTGATCAAAAAACTAGAAAGCACAATAGAAAATGTTCCTGATTTTCCTATTCCGGGTATACAATTCAAGGATATTTCACCTATATTTCTAGATCCTAAACTCTACGAAGAAGTCATTGCAGATCTTGTAACCTTCAGTAAGGGAAAAGTAGATGCTGTCTGCGGGATAGAAAGCCGCGGATATCTTTTCGGAATTGCCATTGCTGTAGCTTTGGAAGTTCCTTTCATTTTAATTAGAAAGGCCGGAAAACTTCCTCCCCCAATAATTTCTGAAAGCTATGATCTGGAATATGGAAGTGCCGTTATAGAAACCCGCGAAGGACAGATAAAGCCCGGACAAAGGATTCTTATCCACGATGATCTTCTTGCAACAGGAGGAACTACAGAAGCAGCCGCCAAATTGGTAGAAAAACAAGGAGCTACAGTTTCCCAATTCAGTTTCCTGATTGGATTAACGGGCCTAAATGGAGATGAGAAGCTGAAGAAATTTGAGGCAGAAGTCTATCATATTTTAGAATATTAAGAAATACACCAATATATTCTCCGGCTCCGCTCAGCGTGACAGTCACTGCGAAACAACCCGTTTCAGAAATGTCATACTAAGCAGAGCCGAAGTCTTTTTAGTATAAAAAAAAGCAAATTCTCAACATTTACATAATAATACCAATAAAGTATTTTGTAAATCATTCAGAAACAATTAAATTTGCATTTCAATTTTTAAAAACTTATGGCAAAATTGGGAAAGAGTGCTCAGAATGAGCAAGAAGGTAAAGAAACAGTTGAGTTCTTTAAAGACCTTGACAGAGAAGCTTTAAACACTGAGAGATTCATTGAAAAATATTCAAAACCGTTAGGTCTTGTATTTGGAGTTTTACTTTTAGGAGTTTTAGGATTTTTCGCTTACAAACAATTTGTAGTGGCTCCTCAAAACACTGAAGCTGTAAAAAGTTTCCTTGCTGCTCAAAAAAACCTTGCAGAAGGCAAAGATAAAGAAGCATTGGGCGGTAAATCAGCTGCTAACCCAGGTTTTGTAGGAACATATAACGAATATTCTTCTACCGAAATAGGTAAACTTTCTTCTTACAATGCTGGTTTATTGAAATTCAAAGAAGGAAAATTTCAGGAAGCTTACGATCTTTTAGATAAGTTTTCTTCAAAAAACAAAACTTTAATGGCAATGAAGTATGGTGCTATGGCAGATGCAAAGTCAGGACTTAATAAGAATGACGAAGCTCTTTCTTTATTAGACCAGGCATCTACAGCTTCTGATGATCCTTATACTACTTATTTTTTCACTAGAAAAGCAGGTATTGTAGCTTTAGGATTAAACAAGAAAACAGACGCTAAAAAATACTTCTCTGCAATTGACGAGAAATATCAGGACTACGACAACGGAATGTCTGATTCTTACATTGAAATGACTAAATATTATTAAAAAATGGCAACAGTTAATCTTTCCGATTACAAGCCACTTCATATAACTAATGCCGAAGATTTTTCTATCGGCATTGTTTTTTCTGAGTGGAATGACTTTGTAACGTACAATCTTCGTGATGCAGCCTTGGAAATCCTTGAAAAAGAAGGTGTAAAACCTGAAAACATCAAGCTTTTCCCTGTTCCCGGAGCTTTTGAATTGAACTATGCAAGCATGCAGCTTTGCAAAGAGAGAAAATATGATGCAGTAATCTCTATAGGCTGTGTAATCCGTGGAGAAACTCCTCATTTTGACTATGTATGTTCTGCAGTAGCACAGGGAATAAAAGACTGCAATATCATGACAGATACTCCCACAATCTTCTGTGTTTTAACAGATGATACCAAAGAGCAGTCTATTGCAAGAAGCGGAGGTGACCTTGGAAACAAAGGTGTTGAAGCTGCGGTAACAGCTTTAAGAATGATTGATTTCAAAAAGAAATTATCTGATAAAAAAGGGAATATCGGTTTCGGTCACTCTTAATTTTTGATCAATCCAAACAATCATATATAGGCTGTCTCACAAATGAGATAGCTTTTTTATTTTAGCTACCACTACATTCATCCTTTTTTACAGTCTTTATAGCCAGAAAAGAAGTAACTTTATTCTTCATTTTACTTTTTATCACAGTGTTTTTAAAATTTCAATTCATTAAATAAGTTCCAGTTTCCATTTAACTTTTAAAGATTCATAAAATCTTATAACAAAGCTTATGTTTTCATTTTTTTATGTAAAAAGTTGTACACAAAAACTATCTTTGTGAAAACCAATATAGACAGTAAATACATGTTTTTAAGAAAAATAAAACCTTTCCTATATTTAGGAGTTTTCTATCTTGTTATTTCGTTGATAATAAGAACAGTATTCTTTTTTCATCCTATTACTACCGCTAGTTTTGGATTTTTTGAGGTCGTAAAGGTACTGTTGGTAGGTCTTGTGAATGATATTTTCGTTTTCATACTTGCCAGCTCTATTCTCGCCCTGTACTTCCTGTTCCTTTCCAATTCAAAATATAAAAATCCTTATGGATACATTATTTTTGGAGCTTTAGCACTATTCTTTCTCTATATATGGCTTATTCCTAATAATATTTTCAAACAATACGGTGGCTCTGTAACGGAAGTAGCCCTCGCTTTTGTAGGAATAAAAACACTTTTCTTCGGACTGATGCTTTTCCTGCCCACCCAAAGACTCAAAATCCGTAATGTACTATATTTTACTACCTTGCTATTATACGTCCTTGTGATTATTTTCAATGGCGTGAGTGAATATTTCTTTTATAATGAATTCGGGGTACGCTATAATTTCATTGCCGTAGATTATCTGATCTATACCAATGAAGTAATAGGGAATATCATGGAAAGCTACCCTGTTATTCCTTTATTTTCAGGAATAATGATTGTAACGCTTACTATTACCTGGTTTATTTATAAGAAAACAAAAGATGAATTGCTGGAATTACCTGATTTTAAGCAAAAGATGGTGCTGCTGGTATCATTTGTTGTTCTTTGCTTTATCAGTACACTGACCTTGCCATCGTTAATGCAAATTAAATCTGACAATGTTTTTGCTGATGAAATTGAAGCCAATGGGCTCCCTAAATTTTATTGGGCTTTCACTCATAATGAACTGGATTATTTTCAGTTTTATTCACAGCTTAATCAGCAGCAGGCTGAAAAGAACTTCCTAAGCCAATATCCACAGCATACATTATCAAGAAATATTGTTGCTGAACAGCCGGAAGTAAAGAAAAATGTAGTATTGATCTCTATTGAAAGTCTTTCAGCAGACTTTATGGAACATTATGGAAATACCCAGAAGATTACTCCGTTCCTGGATAGTTTAGCAGATAAATCATTACTATTTACCAACCTTTATGCTACAGGAAACAGAACTGTACGCGGACTGGAAGCATTAACGCTGTGTATTCCTCCTACAGCCGGAGAAAGTATTATCAAAAGAAATGACAATAAAAATAAATTCACAACAGGAAATGTCTTCAAATCCAAAGGATATGATGTAAAATTCCTGTATGGCGGATACAGTTATTTTGACAATATGCAGGACTTTTTCGCAGGCAATGGTTATGGAATTGTAGACAGAAACAACTTTAAACCTGAAGAAATTACGTTTGCCAATGTATGGGGAGTTGCTGACGAAGATATGGCAAGAAAGGCTATTCAGGTGATGAATGCTGAAGCAAAATCGGGGAAACCTTTCTTCAATCACTGGATGACTGTTTCCAATCACAGACCGTTCACCTATCCGGATGGAAGAATTGATATCCCGGGAACATCAAAATCACGTGAAGGAGGGGTAAAGTATACAGACTACTCTCTTAAGCTGTTCTTTGAAATGGCTAAAAAACAGGAGTGGTATAAAAATACAGTCTTTGTAATCATTGCAGACCACTGTGCATCCAGCGCCGGAAAAACAGAACTTCCGATGGATAAATACAGAATTCCTGCTTTAGTTTTTTCAGAAGGTTTTATTCAGCCTCAGAAGTTTGATAAACTTATGTCTCAGATAGACCTTATGCCTACTGTTTTCGGATTATTGAATTTCAGCTATCAGTCTAAATTTTTAGGTCAGGATGTCTTTACAAAAGAATTCCAGCCTAAAGCTTATATTGCAACTTATCAGGATCTTGGTTTTGTAAAGGATAACCGTCTTACGATCATCTCGCCGGTAAAAAAGACAAAACAGTATTCTCTGGAGCTGGAAAAAAGCACTCTTGCCCCTGAATTTAAATTGTATTACAACGAGAAGCTATTAAAAAATACAGATCAAAAGCTGGTAGATGATGCTATTTCAGCCTATCAGTCAACATCATACTGGCTGAAAACAAAACAACTTAACAAATAAAGATTTAAATATTTTAAAATGAAGATATACATAAATTTTCACTTAAAATATTTAAATTAACCAATAAAAATAATTGATATGAAATGGACAGACGACAGAGGCGGAAACGTTGATGACCGCCGTGGTTCAGGTGGTGGCAGCGGTGGTATGATTGTAGGTGGGGGGCTCGGCACTTTGATTATAGCCGCAATAGTCTTCTTTTTGGGAGGTGATCCTTCCGGTATTCTGAACTCGGGGAGTATGCCAGCTTCCGGAAATTCCGCTGAAACCAGAGAACTTACTGTAGAAGAAAAAAATATAGGGGAAATGGTCAAAATGATGGCAGCATGGAATACCCAGACCTGGAACCAGATCTTTACAGAAAATGGAATGAAATATAGCGACCCTGAAATCGTTCTTTTTAAAAGCACAACAAATTCTGCATGTGGTACTGCCCAGGCAGCCATGGGCCCATTCTACTGTCCTGCTGATCAAAAGATATATATGGATATGAGCTTCTTCAATGAGCTTCAGCAAAGATTTGGCGCCAAAGTCACTGAATTTACGGTAGCATATGTTCTTGCTCATGAAATGGGACATCACATACAGACCCTGCTCGGTACCACTCAAAAAGTGGATGCCTTAAGGAGAAGCGGCAGATATTCCGAAGCACAAATGAATCAGGTATCAGTAGCTACAGAGCTTCAGGCAGATTTTTATGCGGGAGTGTGGGCCAAAAGAACAGATGATACCAAACATATTCTGGAACCAGGAGATATTCAGTCTGCAATAGATGCAGCACAAGCTGTAGGAGACGATAATATTCAGAAAAGATCACAAGGATATGTTAATCAGGAAAGCTTTACTCATGGATCCTCAGCACAACGTAAGGAGTGGTTTATGAAAGGGTATAACACCGGAGACATCAGACAAGGAGATACTTTCAATCAGCTTTTGAAATAAATAAATATCATCAAAATAGAAAACCCCTGAGGAATATTCCTCAGGGGTTTTCTATTAATTTGCTGTCATCAGTAAACAATTTTTTATGTACAACAATGTGTACACTAGAAAATAGTACAATATATTAAAGTATTTTGGGTCCTAATTTTTTAAATTTAGTTATAATCAGTATATTTTTTTTCGAATTTTCCAATTTTCACAAAAAAAACATTCCTTGACTTTTACCTGAAAATTACCATAAAAATGCACATTTTCATGCAAAATTCAAATATTTTTATTTATAATTTTGAAATATTCAACGTTGAAAAGTATTGATAATATTGAACTTATGATTGCAACATAGGCTCGATAACAATACGAAAGTCTATGCCAGTTGAACTGGTAAAAAATTTATTAACTAAAAATTTCAAAACAATGAAAACATTAAATGTTACGCAAATGGAAAATTTGCATGGTAATGGCCGTTGGTCAGATTGTATGGTCGCAGGCTATAGTTCGGTTGGAGGAATTGCCCTGAATGTTGTAGGGTCCTTTTTCACAGGAGGGGCTGCTGCTATATTTGTTGGTGCTTCTCTTGGATGCCTTTAAATTCAGTAAAAATTAATCGAATTATGAAAAAGAAAATATTTTGGTGTACATTACTTATTATAGGGTTTTTAATAACTTTTTATCTGGAAAGAAAATTTCAATCTAAATACTCCTTTGGTTATTATTATATCTATATTTTTCTTGTACTTACTCCAGTAATACAAAGCCTTTTCCCAAATTTAAGAAAATATGGGCTGGGACGTTTTTTCAATAATAAATAAAATTTGATTAATAATAGAGAGGTGTAAAAGCCTCTCTTATCTAAATATTTTCAATTCTTTTTTATCGTACAATAATTAAAAGCTTGCGATAATTAGTATGAGAAGCGAGAAGGAAAACCTCAGTAAAACCCGGGATTATTAGCTCTAAGGATAATGCAAATGTATAATTTCATTTGAAAGAAACATTTTTTATAAAGCAAAAACTTTCACATCAGGATTTTCATTCGCTTAATATTACCAAAAATTGAAATAAGTGATGCTAAACTTAACCTGAGTCTAATTTTATTCAAAAAAAATATAAACAACTGAATAACAGTTATTAACGATTTTTCAGTTCCATTTTATTTCATATTTTAGGGAAAACAAACAAATGAGAAAAGCTACTTATCTTGACCGGAAACATATCGTTGATATATTGTGTCAATCATTCATCGATGTCCTCATTCCTAATTCCATCAACTTTGTAGTTAAAAAATCCGGTAACCGATCAAAAAGGCTGAAAGCCCTTATGGAATTTCAATTTGATTTGTCTATGATGGATGGTAATGCATTCTTAAGTGATGATGGCAAAGGATGTATTCTTTATCTTGACAAAACAAAGTTTAGTTTTAGAAAACTGCTGCTCGAAATTAAATTATTATTTACCTGTATAGGCTTAGAAAATATGTTTAAAGTCCTAAAGAGAGAGAAACTTTTAAAAAATTTTCATCCTGAAGAAGAATTTATCCATCTCTGGCTTATGGCTGTCATTCCACAAGAACAGGGAAAAGGAATCGGAAGCCAGCTTTTAAAAGAATCACTTGAAATTTATAATAACCAGCTTATTTATATAGAAACAACAACTCCTGAAAACCGAGCCTTCTATACACGAAACGGCTTTATTATCTTCCATGAAACATTTGAATTAGATTATCCTCTTTATTTTTTAAAATATGTTTAATACTGAAATTTGTTTTAGCACATTTATTTATATCATCATATTCATATTGATGATCATTGTGGTGTGCATCCAACTGATTTTCAAATGGAATACTCGGGATGTAAATTACTATCTTAAATTTTTAGGAATCCTTTTATCAGGGTTGCTTTATAATATCGTTGAAGGGCTTCTTCCTGATAAGAATTTTGAAATTAATCTTGTCTCACAGAATATCTTCGCATGGATTGTCGGATTGGCTGTAGTGTTTCACTATTTTGTTTTTATAAAAAATGAGTATAATTTAACTTTTAAAGGCAAGCTATCTTTACAATTAATTGGAATATTTACTCTGCTGTCTTTTATCATCTTATTTATCCTTCCCTATACCATTACTGGCTCATTAGAAACTTCGAGAACTTATTTTCTAGGTTTCTTTTTGGCATTATTGTCATTTGCTGCTATACTCGTAATACACAAACAATATATAAAAATAATAAACCGGAAAAACATCCTATTCAAGATCTATGATTTTAATGGAATACTAGCCTTCTTAGCATTATTATCTCTTCCTGTTACGATATTAATATTTGGTGATAACCAATGGATAGAACAGACTTTTTTCAGTCTCGGGTTTTTTGTTTTAACCGTTGACCACTTCTTTTACGGTTTACGTAGGAAAGAAATGAAAAAAGATATCTCTTTTGAAACCCTTACTATAAGAGAAACCCAAATACTAAATATACTTCTCAAAGATCCTAATTTGAAATATGCTGAATTAAGTAAAGCATTGAACATTTCTGAAGGAGCCCTTTCGTCTCACCTGTCTAATATTTATAAGAAGCTAGGTATAAAAAGTAAAGATGAAATTAGAAAAATAAGCGAGTTCTATAAAAACACACTGGATGTCTAACAGAACCTTTAATTTGCAAAAATCTAATAATCAAATCTTAAAACCCTTAGGGATTACCTTTAGAAATTTAAGGATAAAATCTTTTGAAACTTTTCCTCATCAATATAAGTTAAAAAACACATTTTTATCTTTTGTATGTGCAAGCTATAAAAAATAAATGCCAGTGATCAGCTAAAGCCCTAAAGATTCTTTTCATTAATTCTTTTTATTAGTTCTTTTTTACTTTTAACATCTACTTTCTTATATATATTGGATAAATGAGTTGATACAGTTTTCTCTGAAATATTAAGTTTAGTACTTATCTCTGCATATTTAATTTTCTCATCATTTATAATCAAGTTCAAAATTTCTGATTCCCTATCAGTAAGATCATATGAATAAACTTGTTGTATAGAATTTTTGTATAAAAAATATTCTATACAGATAAAAAAATACCCCAAAGTAAATAGAGTTTGTTCAACTGTCTGATCATCTCCTAATAATAGCATAGTAATAGGCACTGAAACAACACTAATAATACCGGTTAATCCCGCTAAAGAATGAAATTCCTCATACTTATTTTTAAATCCAAAATAGTAACTAAATTGACTTTTGTAAATAATATATAATAGCAAAAAAATCAATAAAACTGGGAATACTAGAAATATTCTACGTGAAATCTGTAGGTTATCAGTAATAGTATATGGAATTATAAAACCTACTACCAGATTTACTGATAGAAAAATAATTATATAATTAAACTTTAAATAACTCCTGAATGTCAAATTATAATATAAGGAAAGATAATAGGCATAATATGCAATTGTTACTAAACCAATCGTATACGCAATAATATTTTGGGAAAGAATATTTATTTTAAGGTTTTTATCAGGAAATAATCCTGAACTAATATTATTCAATAAAACAGACAATGTTAAAAGGAAAAACTTATAATTAAAATTTTTATTGCCTTTAGTCTTTAAAATCCCTACGAATACAATCACCAAAATAAATAGCAACGTACATATATATATAAATGTGACAAATTTTATCTCTGAGCCAAACATCTTATTTCAAGTATTTTATTAAAAAATAGAAGTCAAACCCAAAATCTTCAACATGATAAATCTCAAAGCCTAGTTTCTCATAAAAAGGGATATTAATTAATGTAGAAGTTTCTAAACAAATAGCATCTGTCTTACCTATATAATAACTTATTATTTGTTTTAAAAAATCGCTTCCCAATCCCTGCCCTTGCACTGTACATTCAACTCCTATAAACCAAAGATGTAAAAATCTATATTCTTGGGAAGATACTTATTTGTTAGATTCTCTTTTTTAAATACTTTGCCAACATTGTTTACACCAACAACAGTAAAAACTAATTTGATATCTAAACATATAGAGTAGAGAGTCATTTTCTTTGCTTTTAAAGGATCTAAAATGATACAACACGCATTATTTTGATCATTTACCCAGACCCATCCATATCTTTTAGCCTTATTGATAGAATAATCCATAAGTCGTAATATTAATGACATGTCATGCTTCCTCTTAAGAATATAATTAACAGATTTATTATTGATAAAAGCCCTGGCTAAAATTGATTTTAGGTGAAACCTCTCTGTCTCATTTAAATTTTTCATATTCTAGTGATGTATAAAGTAAAAAATTACATATTTAGTATCTTTCAAGAAAAAAAATACAAATACAAAATACTGACTAACAATATATTATACGCCATTATTTAAAGTTCTAAATTACATATATATTCTAATAATCTAAAAGAAAATCTAATCTTTTTTTCTCACTCTTGGACATTATCAGAATTTAAGAATGATTGCTAAAATGTAATAAATTACTGATTATCAAATGTTGAAAAAACCTGAGATAAACCCTGAGATAATCTAAGTGCTTTTTAAGTGCTTTTTTTTCCACAAAACTTGATTCAACCTCTTATGTTTGCTTCAGGTAAAAACACAAATGTTTATTTTTTGTATGTGCACAATACAAAGTATAAATATCGCTGATCAGCAAAAAACCCATGCCAGGGATTGTATGGCAAATAATTATTTATTAACTTATAAATTCAAAAAGATGAAAACATTAAATGTTTCGCAAATGGAAAATTTGCAAGGTGGCAGCATCCATCAGTGTAATATAACAGCTATTGTTGCTGGCGGAGTTGGTGCACTTATTCCTGCTATTGGTGTGGGTGCAGCAATTTGGGGTCTCGGTTGCTATCTTTATTCAATGTAATAATATATATATATTATGAAAAAGTTAGAGAATAAAAATATGGAGATCATCAAAGGAGGAAAACCGAAAGATTGTTGGAATACAGCAGTTGTTACAACTTTAATCAATCCTATTTTCGGTTATAACCTAGCGTGGTCGTGCTGGGTAGCATCTTGGTAATGTAAATTTTAATATTATGGCAGTTTCATTAATTAAAGAAAAAAGGAATTTAATAATTCTTGTATACATTCCTATTTTATACATGGCATATAACATGTCAGTATTATCTTTCAAGGCTTATACATTTTTTTTTATTGTAGGAATGTCATGTGTTTTAGCTATACATGTTAGTAAGAATACCAAATTTAAAGACATTCTGTTTTCACTTATTTGTGGGATTTCATTGTTTTTGGTTGGTTTTTTACTGTATGAAATGTAATTTTCATATTATATTTCTAGATTTTTATCGCCCTTTTAAACGGAAATAAAGTTTTACTTTTTAAATTAATATGATATTAACCAGAGAGGTGTAAAAACCTCTCTCTTAATATCAAAATACTCTGATTTACAGCACAACTTGGCTCTTCGCAATTCCGAAAAAATTACATTTTAAACTTTTTAATAAAAACACAAAAATAAAATTCATATTATATATGAGAAAGAATATTCATATCCTATAACTCGCATTTTGCTCAATTATGAGCATTTATTTATTATTTATCAGGAAACCTATTGAAACAGACAGGATTATCAGTTATTCTCTTTTTTTGCTTGTAGAGATATTAGGGTATAACAAATAACTGAAAAATAAGTTTTATTCCGAAAATTTATTTTTTAATATATCATTTTTAAACATTTTTGCCTGCTGAATTAACAGTTTGAAAAACTTTAAAATAAAAGAGCGTTCCAATTCTTTTTTTATAGTTTATGCTGCATCACGAATGTATACTTCATATACAAAACACACATAATCAACAACTTAAAAATCCTTATTTCCTACCCTTAGTAATTTAAGGATCAATTTAAGGGTAAAATCTTTTGAAACTTTTATCCGGCAACATAAGTTTGCTACAGATAAAACACAAATGTTTATTTTTTGTATGTGTACAGTACAAAGTATAAATAGGCTGATCAGCAAAAAGCCCATGTCAGGGTATGTATGACAAACAAATTATTTAACAACTACAAAAATTCAAAAAAATGAAAAAGTTAAACGTTTCGCAAATGGAAAATTTGCAAGGTAATGGAAAAGGAAGAGACTGCGCACTCATGAGTGCAGCAACACTTGTTGCTGGCGGGATAGGTGCTTTTATGGGCCCAGCAGGTGCTGCAATGGGATTGTGGACAGGAGCTATCGGTGCTATTTCAATGGGTTGTTTTTCATAATAACTTAAAATATACAAAATGAATAAGAAGGTATTAAGATATATTATATTTACTTTAATGGTTATTATTTCATTAGTGGTAGTAGTAAACTATTTTTATCCCTTTATAGATGAAGCAAAAAATAAGTATATCACAGTACTGGTTATATTTACAGGTATGCTTTTAACATTCTTAAATTACAAAAAAAATGACCAAACTAAATTTTGAACAATTAGAAAACATTCATGGACATGGAGTCGGAACCCCGTGTTACTTCTCATCAATGATGGCCGTAGGAGGTCTAATGACAATGAATTTTGCGCTCGCACATATAGGTTCCGCCCTATTTTATGGTTGTGTACGATATTTATAAGAAGAGTATTTTTCATCTAAAAAAGAAACTCAGATTGATATTTTTTTAGAGATCATAGAGCTCAACAGTATAAAAGAATCTGTTCAAAGTGATCTTTGAAAGAGATTGAATGTCATGCAATTGAAAAGTTTGCAAGGTTTCACAATTCGTTAAAAAAAATTGGACATTCATATTACCGGAAATATGATCGTAAATAAATAGATGAGCTGTTAAATAGAAGGTGTAAAAGCCTCTCTTTTTAAGTTAAGATCATATTGTTTACAAAACGTTCCATCTCTTCGCAATTATGCTGAATTAAATTTTTAATAAAAACACAGAAAATAAAATTTCTATTATTTATGATGAAAAATTTCTTCCTTTTCATAGGGATTGTCGTGTGCTATTGTTTGCTCACCTATCTCGATAAAACTTACATTACCACCAGCTCCAAAATATTTGACTTTCTCGCTAAGGACTATCCCAATGAGATGGTGCAGGACTATATGGATAATCAGAAAAAATGGTGGTGGCTTAGCTACACATTACTCCCATTTCTTATTGGAATAAAAGTTTTATTGGTGGCTTTCTGCCTCAATTTCATTAAGGTTCTGGATTTACCAGGTTTAGAGAACATACAATTTTCACAATTAATAAGTCTCGTTTTAATAGCAGAATATGTTTTTATTATAGCAGGAATCTACAAGTTTGTCAATTTCTATTGGATTGATACAGAATATACCATGGAAACCCTTCAAACCTACTATCCGATCTCTTTATTAAACATTAAAGAATATATTTCTACAGAAAAGTGGCTTGCTTATCCTTTACAATTGGCCAATCTGTTTGAGCTATTTTACTGGGGAATTCTTGCGTGGGGAATTTGGGAGCTTTCAGAACAAAAAATCAGTTTCCTAAAATCTTTAGCCTTAACAAGTCTAACCTATGGTATGGCTCTCCTGTTCTGGGCAGGGGTCGTTTCGTTTTTTATTTTAAATGCACAATATTAAAAGGATGAAGAAAAAAAAAATTTTAAAAGTACTAGCAGCTGTTATTCCCGTTTTGGCAATAGGACTGGTCGTCTATTTATTTTTAAATTTTCAGGAAAAAAAACAAAAAGCAGAGGCCCTGAAAGACATTCCCTCATTTCATCTTTCAACTATTGATGGAAACACTTTTACACAGGAAAATCTGGCACATGGTCAAACTAAAATCATTATATATTTCAGCCCCGGTTGTCATTTTTGCCATGCAGAGGCAAAAGAGTTATCTAAAAATAAACATACAGCTAAAGATATACAATGGATTTGGGTCGCCAGTGAACCTTTGAACGAGATTAAAGAGTTTGCTGCAAAATATAAGCTTGATCAACAGACTGATATTTTCTGGTGTCATGATGAAATGGCAATTCTTTATCAAAAATTAGCAATCAGTAGTGTTCCTTATTTCCTGATATATGATAAGAAGAATCATCTTATTAAAAGAAATCCAGGAGCTATAAAATTAGATAAACTCATAAACAGTTTTGATGAAAGAAAATAAACACATAAAAAAAACATTCTCCCTTCAAAAAGATTTAACAGATTGCGGTATTGGATGCCTGCAATCCTTAGTGCGATATTATGAAGGAGACATCTCACTGGAAATGCTCCGTGAAAAAAGCGGAACAGGTAAAACAGGAACTACACTTCTTGGGCTACATCAATGTGCCAATTCAATTGGCTTTTACGCACAGGGATGTGAGGCCGATACACAGGCATTAATAGAACACTCAGAACCCGCTATTTTACATACCGTTATCGATCAAAAATTTGAACATTATGTTATATGCTATTCTTATGATTCTACTGGAAATAATAAATTTCTTATCGGAGATCCTGCCAAAGGATTAGAATACTGGACGAGAGAATATCTGGAAAAAGTATGGCAGTCCAGAACCTGCCTCACCTTAAAACCCAATGATCAATTCCAGAAAAAGCAGAAAATTCAGAAAGATAAAAAAGCATGGTTTAGAAGCCTTATCAAAGAAGATCAGGAATCTATTTATTATATTATTATATTAGGATTCATTTTTACTCTATTAGGAATGTCCATGTCTGTTTTTTCACAAAAATTAATAGATGACATTTTACCTGAGAAAAAAATACAACTTCTTATATTAAGTATCTCTTTTCTTGGATTCCTGCTTCTGGCAAGAGTTATTATTCAGGCATTAAAAGAATTATATACCATAAGGCAGAACAAAGCTTTTAATGAACGAATCAATAAAAAATTTTATTCATCTTTACTCTATCTTCCGAAAGTATTTTTTGACAGCAGAAAAATTGGAGATTTTGTAGCAAGACTTAATGATACGCAGAGAATACAGGCTGTTATAAAACAATTAATAACCAATACAGCAGTAGATATTTTAGGCGTTCTCATTGCAATAAGCTTCCTTTTCTTCTATTCATGGAAAATTGCCTTAGTCTGTATTATTATTTCACCTGTTATTTTTTATATCATTTTTAGTTTCAATAAAAAAATTATTGTATCCCAAAGAAACATGATGCAGTCTTACAGTATCAATGAGGCTAATTATATAGATAGCATCAGAGGTATAGAAGTTATCAAAGGATTTTCTAAGCAGCAATTGTTTATAAAAAAAAATGAAACCATATTCGGATTTTTTCAGACAAAAATTTTTGAGTTGGGAAAGCTTAATTTAACCATCTCTCTTTATTCAGGATTGGTTTTAATTATTTTTCTATTACTTATTCTTAGCTATTCTTCTTACCATGTTTTAAACGGTGAAATAAAGCTTGGAGAATTAATGGCTATTATCGGAATTTCTGGCTCATTACTTACTTCAACTACTAATTTAGCATTAGTAATGATTCCGATACAGGAAGCAAAAGTAGCCTTTGACAGAATGTTTGAGTATTCTTCCCTGGAAAAAGAAAAGATAGAGGGGGGCAATATAACAGATATCCAATCTATTGATGTTAAAAATATTGACTTCAGATTTAATGGAAGAAAACGGTTACTGAATGGAGTTTCTTTTTCTTTACAAAAAGGCTCCATAACCGGCCTACTTGGAGAAAGCGGCAGTGGTAAAACAACATTAACTGAAGTTTTACAGAAGAATTATCTGCCTGAAAATGGCAAAATTATTATCAATGATAGTATAGATTTAAATGATATTTCCATAAACAGCTGGCGTAATATGATCGGTATTGTTCCACAAAACATCCAGTTATTCAATGGTACTATTTTAGAAAATATCATTCTTGATGAGAAGGTAAATGATGAGAAGTTAGAGAAATTGGGTATTCTGGGTTTTGACACATTTATTAATTCTTTGCCACAGGGCTTTTTAACATTAGCGGGAGAGGAGGGTATTAATTTATCCGGAGGCCAAAAACAATTAATAGGATGGATGAGAACGTTGTATCATGATCCCCTGTTTTTGATCTTAGACGAGCCTACCTCTTCTTTAGATAAAGACAACAGAAGATTTATTTACAAATTGATACAAAAATTAAAATCTGAAAAAGTCATTTTCATTGTCAGTCATTATCAGGAAGAATTAAAAGAAATTTCTGATAAAATACTGATACTGGATCAAACCTTTGTTTCAGAATTGAATTTTCAGCTATAAAGTACAGTATATTACAATTATAAAGAGGTGATTATAAGTAAACCCCGGAAAATTTTCCGGGGTTTACATTTATTGTAGTTCAATCGGGTTAGAATTTTTCTTAGCATCCTCTTTTACTCTCTCCTCCATTCTTTTTCTCATATCGGCAGGATTCTGATTTCCGCCACTGGCTCCTCTTCCACCTCCTATTCTCATTGGAGCAGAAACACCTCCCCCGCTTTGGCTCATGAATGACATTGGATCAGTTTTAAACTTATTCTGTTGCTTTAAAAAATCTGTTCTTTTTACTTTAAGCGTATTTCCAAATTGGTTTAATGTCGGAAGCTCAGCAATTTTAAAGTTCTTCATCAGATCAAAAGAATAATCTCCTTTATCATCTTCCACTTTTACAACAAGCCCCGGAAGCCCTCCGAATTTGTAAGGCCCATCCTGATAAGGAAGATCAGTCGTAAACCATGCAGTCCATTTTCTTCCTGCAAAATCCGTTTCAGCTTTCTGAACTTTATACTCTCCTATCTTTCTTGTCTCAGAAGAAATCTTCCAGTTTATTGGCCGGTCTTCTTCATAAGAATAAATATCTCTCCCTATTCTGTCTTTAAAATACGTTTTTTGATTCTTCTTATCTTTTTCAACAGTATAGTTGATGTTGGTTCTTAATCCTTCCATCTGATCTCTGTTGATGCTTCCTCTTCCTCCGCCTCCCTGAAATGCTTTTTGCATAATGGAGTCTCTCTTAATTCTGTTTTCAGAGTAGAAAACTGATTTTTCCGGAGAAATATCCAAATAGGCATTTTCTGTTTTGATATCCGTTTTATTTTCAGCATCCGGTTTCATGGTAACCTGATATACAAACCTGTTCGTTTGGGCGGAAATATTCTGTATAAAAATCGCAAGGGCGATAATTCCTATTTTTTTCATTTCTATTTTTTCTTTATTTAATTCAACTCAATCGGATTCTGGCTTATACCAGCTTTCATAGAACCGCCTCCCATGGTTGGACTTCCTCCCATCGGAATCCCTTCGCCACCCATTCCTCTGTACATTCCGCCACCGGAACGGCCTCCGCCTCTCATGCCTCCGCCTCCATTCATTCCTCCCTTATGTCTTCCTCCTCCCTGATTCATCATTTCAGCAGCATTTCCATTTCCAGAAGCAGTTTTCCTGTTTTTACCAAATTCCATTTCCAGAGCAGCTTTATCACCATGGAAATTAACTCTTGTACTTTGCTTCACATCAGAACTGATGGGTTCTTCAAATGCATTTTTTAGCACTATCTTTTTTACAAGATCAAATTTATAATCCCCGTTATCATCTTCCAGTTTAACGATCAGTCCAGGTAATCCGGAAAACTTATAGGGCCCGTCAGAAACTGCAATATCTTTCGTAAACCAGGCTGTCCAGGTTCGACCTCCAAAATTTGTAACTGCTTTTTGAGCAGCATATCCATTTTGTTTCTCGATATCTTTTGTAATTTCCCAACGGATGGGTCTGTCCTCCTGATAATAAATCTGTTTGCCCGCTGCACGGTCATAAAAATATATTTTTTGCTCAGGAATATTTTTGATGATAAAATATTCAAAAAAGGTGGGTTCATTATATTTCTTTCCCTCCAGTTTTGAAAATTCTTTCTCTTCTTTCTTATTATTTTCTTTTACTTCAGATTTAAAAGAGGTAAAAATAGAATCTCTCACCAGCTTATTTTCACTGATAAATAAGGAACGGTCATTTTTAACATCCAGGAAAGTCCGTTCACTTTTCATGGTCACCAAATTGATTGAATCCGGGTTGACCAAAGTTTCATAAATATATCTCGTAGTCTGTCCATAGGACATCACTGCTAGAAACAATACAAAAAAGCCAAGTAATTTTTGTTTCATTGCTTATTTTCTTTATAGATTAAAAAGATCATTTAAGGTTAAATCAAACCCAAAGATTCTCAGGTTGATGAGAGTAAAATTACACAATTCCGGAACGCATCTCGTTTTTAAAATTTCCTATTAAGATCAGAATCATTAAAATAGATAGCTTCGATTTGAGATTGCGGAAATTAGTTTGTACTTTTGCATCATTAAATCATTCTAAATAAATACAATGATAAAAGTATCAGACTATGCAAAGGAGAAAGCCATTCAGTTAATGACTGAAGATGGTTTTAACCCTGCTGAAGATTATATAAGAGTGGGAGTGAAAAGCGGCGGATGCTCTGGTTTAGAGTATGTTTTAAAGTTTGACAACCAAAAAACAGACACAGATCAGATTTTTGAAGATAATAACATTAAAATTATTATAGATAAAAAATCCATCCTTTATTTAGCAGGAACGACTCTTGAGTACTCAGGAGGATTGAACGGAAAAGGGTTTGTTTTTAATAACCCGAATGCATCCCGAACTTGTGGATGTGGAGAATCATTTAGTCTTTAGAGAAAAGACATTAGATACTAGAGAACAGACCTCAGGCTTAATTCTGAAATCTGAAATCTAAAATCTGAAATCTAAAAAATAATAATGAGTAAATATACTGAAGACGATTTAAGGGTCGATCTAGAAAATAAAAAATACGAATTCGGTTGGGAAACGAAGATAGATTATGAAGACTTCCCAATTGGTTTAAATGAGGATATCATCCGTGCCATCTCTGCTAAAAAAGAAGAGCCGGAATGGATGACTGAATGGCGTTTGGAATCTTTCAAAATCTGGCAGAAAATGGTGGAGCCTGACTGGGCTAATATCAAATATGAAAAACCAGATTTCCAGGCAATCCGTTACTACGCGGCTCCCAAGGTAAAACCTGAATTGGCCAGCCTTGATGAAGTAGATCCTGAGTTATTGAAAACTTTCGCAAAGCTAGGGATTAACATCGAAGAGCAGAAAAGACTTTCAGGAGTTGCTGTAGATATCGTAATGGACTCAATTTCTGTGAAAACAACTTTCCAGGATACACTGGCGGAAAAAGGAGTTATTTTCTGTTCAATTTCTGAGGCGATTAAAAATCACCCTGATCTGGTAAGAAAATATCTTGGAAAAGTAGTTCCAAGAGGGGATAACTTTTATGCAGCTTTAAATTCTGCAGTATTCTCTGACGGAAGTTTCTGCTACATTCCTAAGGGCGTAAGATGTCCGATGGAACTTTCCACTTACTTCCGTATCAACCAGGCGGGAACAGGGCAGTTTGAAAGAACACTTCTTGTGGCAGACGAAGGAAGCTATGTTTCTTACCTTGAAGGATGTACAGCACCATCAAGAGATGAAAACCAGCTTCATGCAGCTGTAGTAGAGCTTATTGCATTAGATGATGCAGAGATCAAATATTCAACGGTTCAGAACTGGTACCCAGGTAATGAAGAAGGAAAAGGAGGTGTATTCAACTTTGTAACGAAAAGAGGACTTTGCGAAAGAAATGCAAAAATCTCATGGACACAGGTGGAAACAGGATCTGCTGTAACATGGAAATACCCTTCTTGTATCTTGAAAGGTGATGGATCTATCGGAGAGTTCTACTCTATCGCGGTAACCAACAACCACCAATATGCAGATACCGGTACAAAAATGATCCACATTGGGAAAAATACCAAATCTACGATCATTTCAAAAGGTATTTCAGCAGGAAAATCCCAAAATTCATACAGAGGTCTGGTAAAAGTAATGCCTTCTGCAAAAGGAGCGAGAAACTTCTCCCAATGTGACTCTCTGTTAATGGGTAACGAATGTGGAGCCCACACGTTCCCTTATATTGAGATCAAAGATCCTACTGCACAATTGGAGCACGAGGCAACTACTTCAAAAATTGGAGAAGATCAGATTTTCTACTGCAACCAGAGAGGAATTGATACAGAAAGAGCAATTGCCCTTATTGTAAACGGATTCAGTAAAGAGGTTTTAAATAAACTTCCAATGGAATTTGCAATAGAAGCTCAGAAGTTATTGGAAATTTCATTAGAAGGATCAGTTGGATAGTCAATTGATAAAATATTCTCTATGAAAAAATTCTTACTGGCCTTTTTTGGATTAATTTTTCTGAGCTTTTCAGCTCAGGAAAAGACAGGATTTCAACTTTCAAGTCATATTCTTGATATTTCACAGGGACAACCTGCCGGAAGGGTAGAAATAGAACTGGAAAAATATAATGAAACTACTCAAAAGTGGGTTTCTATAGGTAAAAAGCAAACTGATAATAATGGCAGGGTTTCAGATTTTTTACCTTATCAAAAAGCCGGTAATAATGGGAAATACAAGCTTGTATTTTTCATAGAAGATTATTACAAACATAAAAATATAGAAAGCTTCTATCCATCAATTGAGGTAATATTCCGGATAAAAGACAACGAGCATTATCATGTTCCGATTACTTTATCACCTTTCGGATATTCCACATATAGGGGAAGCTAAACAATTATAAAAAGAAAAAGTTAGCAAGAATGTTACAAATTAAAGACCTTCACGCCAAAATTGAAGATGGCGCAGAAATATTAAAAGGGATTAATCTTGAAATAAAACCAGGTGAAGTTCACGCTATCATGGGGCCAAACGGAGCTGGTAAATCTACCCTTTCTTCTGTAATCGCTGGAAAAGAGGATTACGAAGTGACTGGCGGAGAGATTCTTTTCGAAGGAGAAAACATCATTGAGGACGCTCCTGAAGACAGAGCTCATAAAGGGATCTTCCTTTCTTTCCAGTATCCAGTGGAAATTCCGGGAGTTTCTGTAACGAACTTTATCAAAGCTGCTTTAAATGAAACAAGAAAAGCAAACGGATTAGGAGAAATGCCGGCAAAAGAGATGCTTGCAATGATCCGTGACAAATCTGAAAAATTAGGAATCAAGAAAGATTTCCTTTCAAGATCATTGAACGAGGGATTCTCAGGAGGTGAAAAGAAAAGAAATGAGATCTTCCAGATGATGATGCTTAATCCTAAGTTGGCAATTCTTGATGAAACAGATTCAGGATTAGATATTGATGCATTAAGAATCGTTGCAGATGGTGTAAACCACTTTAAAAATGAAGGAAATGCAGTTCTTTTGATTACCCACTATCAGAGATTGCTTAACTATATTCAACCTGACTTCGTTCACGTTTTAGCAGATGGAAAAATCATCAAAACAGGTGACAAATCTTTAGCGTTAGAACTTGAAGAGAAAGGTTACGACTGGCTGCTTAACTAAGGAGAAAATCGATTATTTCGGAGATTAAAATTTTCGCCGTCATTCTATGAAGAATAGTAAAACATAGAATCTCTATTGTTAAAAATTGATTCAGTTTTCCTCGGAATGACAATATTTTAGTTCAAATAAAAAGAAAAAATGGTGCAAACCACAGATATACCAGTAATGGCATTAAAAGAACAAATTATAGAGAACCATAATGAATTTTTGGAGAGTCTTCGTCACAGATTTCTGGATGATGATAGAAAAGCAGCTCTTCAAAGGTTTGAAAGCCTTGGTTTTCCAACAAAAAAAGACGAAGAATATAAATATACCAATCTAAAGGAGATCTCGGAAAAAAGCTACAACTTCTTCCCGAAAGAAAGCCACAATCTTACGAAAGAGCAGTTTGATGAACTGCATCTGGGAGAGGAGAATTTTGATTGGATTGTTTTCATAAACGGTAAGCTTCACAAAGAGCTATCAAAAGTTTCAATTGAAAATGTAGAGTTCCTTTCATTCAACTATGCATTGAATGATGATAAGCATAAAGAAGTTTTTGAAAAATATTTCAACAGCATTGCTGTTCAGGATCAGGCTTTCACGAACTTAAACCTTGCTTACTGTAAATACGGTTTCTTTTTGAAGGTTCCTAAAAATGTAGTGATTGAAAAGCCGATCCACATTTTCTATATTTCTCAAAATCAGGAAGAAAACACCTTCTACAATACAAGAAACTTATTGATCGTAGAAGAAGGAGCAAAAGTAGAAGTCATTGAAAGCCATCACAATTTTGACAGTACTTATGTATTGACAAACTCGGTGACGGAAATCTTCACCTCTCCAAATGCAAAAGCAGACTGGCATAAACTTCAGAATGATAATAATACATCATATCTTATTGACAGCACTTTTGCCAAGCAGGAGAGAGATAGCTTAACAACTGTAAACACGTTCTCTTTCGGAGGTAAACTGGTAAGAAATAACCTGGATTTTATCCATAATGGTTCAAACATTAATTCTTTTATGAACGGAATTACCATTATTGGAAAAGATCAGCTGGTAGACCACCATACAGCTGTTCACCATAAATTCCCTAACTGTGAAAGTTATCAGAACTACAAAGGTATTTTTGACGGGAATGCACACGGAGTTTTCAACGGAAAAGTTTTTGTTGATAAAATTGCTCAGAAAACAAATGCTTATCAGCAGAACAACAATGTATTGCTGAGCGAAGGAGCCAGTATTGACACAAAACCTCAGTTGGAGATCTTTGCTGATGACGTAAAATGTTCTCACGGATGTACAGTAGGCCAGCTGAATGAAGATGCCTTGTTCTATCTGAGAGCAAGAGGAATCTCTAAAAAAGAAGCTCAGGCATTGCTTTTATATGCTTTTGCAAATGACGCTATGCAAAATATCGACATAGAGCCTCTAAAAGAAAAAATTTCAAAGCTATTGGCTGAGAAACTGCAAGTAGATATAGAATTTTAAGATTTATATATTTGATAATAAAAAAGCACTTTCTTTTGGAAAGTGCTTTTTATTATGTTTTTTTTCCGGCTTATTTCTTTAACCAGTTTTGATTGTCTTTGTTCTCAGAACGTTTCTTTCCATTGTCAATATTATAGGCAAAGCCGACTCCCAATGTCTGTTTCAGCTGAGTTTTCCAAATCTGATTATGGTCATAGAGTAGGTCCAGTGTAATATTGGAAGAAATATACTTATTGATTTTCATATTTAAGATAGCACCGTAGGCAAGAACCAATCTATCCGGATGATCCAGATAATTTGAAAATACAGACGCTGTATTGGTCAGGTTAATATTTTCCATGATTTTGATCTTATACATAGCCGTTCCCAGAAAACCGAACTGGAAAAGAGAAGAATCACCATCATTTTTAAGACCATAGGTTCCCGCTGTCTGAAGATCCTTATCCAGAACAAAAGTCCACCTTGCGTTAGCCGGACGTAAAGTCACTGTCAAATTATCATTAGGTCGGTAAGTAACACCAGCACCTACATTTAGATATCCCGGAGCAAAGAAATTGGAGATCTTTTTTGCATCAGGATTATTACCATCCTCATATCCTGGCGCAAACTGAGTCTGAAGACCCATTCCAGCTGAGATATACCAATTTTTAGCAAATTCTCTACCATAGTTGGTCGAAAGATTGATAACATCCTGGGTTTTTCTTACACCAGTACCCTGGGTATTATTTTGCCCATAGCCCATAATAATAATATTTTCCCAAAGATCTTTACCTCTTTCATAAGTAAGGTTGTAATTGACACCGGCAAGCCATCCTACGTTGTTGGCTCCCCCTCCTACCCAATTTGAAAAGGCAGCCTGGTTAAGCATTAATGTATTTTGTCCCTGAATAGACCATGCTTTTATGGTATCTGTTTTAGTTTCCTGTGCAGTGGCTAACGCCCCCAAGAGAACAGGAGCGATTAATAAAAGTTTTTTCATATTTAACGATTTATTACAAATGTATAAATAATAATTCACCCTCAAATAAAATTCACCATAAATTGAATTTAACACATATAAAATAAACCTGATAACACAATGACATTAAAATACTTATACATTTATACAAACACCAACAACGTAATCCAACTAAAAAAAACACTCCATTAAAACAAAAAAGCACTCCATTTCGGAAGTGCTTCTCTTTTAAATTCTATATCTGATTTATTTCTTAATCCACCATTGGCTGTCTTTACGTTCAGAACGTTTTACACCATTCGCCAATGTATAGGCAAAACCAACTCCCAGCGTTTGTTTTAACTGAGTTTTTTCAATCTGGTTATGATCATACAATAAATCAAGTGTTATATTGGATGAAATATATTTATTGACTTTAAGGTTTAAGATAGCACCGTAGGCAAGAACCAATCTATCCGGATGATCCAGATAATTTGAAAAGACAGATGCGGTATTCATCAGGTAAATATCCTGCATAATTTTCAATTTATAAGCTGCTGTTCCCAGAAAACCGAACTGCAGTAAAGAGGTATCGCCATCACTTTTCAGACCATAGCTACCTGCCAGCTGAAGGCTTTTATCCAGCACAAAGGTCCATCTGGCGTTGGTAGGACGTAAGGTAACAGTAAGATCATCATTTGGTCTGTAGGTAATACCCATACCGACATTCAGATAACCCGGAGCCATAAAACTTGAGATTTTCTTTGCTTCAGGGTTGTTCCCATCCTCATATCCCGGAGCGAACTGAGACTGAAAGCCAACCCCCGTAGAGAAATACCAGCTCTTCAAAAATTTCCGCCCGTAGTTGGTTGATACATTGATTACATCCTGGGTTTTTCTTATTCCCTGTCCTTTGGTATCGTTCTGTCCGTAGCCCATCACAATAATATTCTCCCAGAGGTCTTTGTCTTTTTCATATGTCAGGTTGTAATTGATACCGGCAAGCCATCCTACGTTGTTGGCTCCTCCTCCTACCCAATTCGAAAAGGCTGCCTGATTGATCATTAAGGTGTTTTTCCCCAGTACCGACCAATATTTTATGGTGTCTACTACTACGGAATCTTTTTTTAATTCTTGTTGGGCACTTACATACATCCCCGTAAAAAAGGAAAGAATCAATAAAAACTTCTTCATTACTCTAAATAATTTTCAATGCAAAAATATTAATATAATTTTTTTTAAAGGTAAATTTACCTTTAAAGAGTATATTTTTCTCTGATTTTAAGTACTAAATAATATGATATCATAATAAAATCAGTGCCAAAATAATAAGTTTAAACGTTAAAATTGATACTTTTTGTCTTAAAATCAGTTCAGTAGGGAAAATTCATCGACAAATTTTCCGAAATTTATCATTGGCTTTTGATTTGACGTAGAACCTTCATGTTTAAAAATGTAATTTCCAAAAGAGCGATTATATACCCCCTGCTGATGCTTTCTGCAATGTGGCTCGGGTATTTTTTACAAACTCTGGGCTTTTTTGCAAGTTGCTTTGGAGCCATTATTCCTCTGCTCCCAGAAGGGTTGCTTGGTATTATAACATCTCCCCTTTTACACGGAAATATTGATCATATTATAGGTAACTCCATTCCAATTGCTGCTCTCATGTTTCTGCTTTATCAATTCTACCCTGTGGTGGCCAATAAGGTTTTTATTATTGGCTGGCTGGCTACCGGACTTTTGGTTTGGCTACTTCCTCCTGTTGATATCCTTACCGGTGAATATATGTATACCTGTACCATTGGTGCGAGTGGTGTAGTATATGTTCTTGCTTTTTTCCTTTTCTTCAGTGGGGTATTCAAATGGAACACAAAACTTCTTACCATATCCATGTTAGTTGTTCTCTATTATGGAAGTTTGATTTGGGGAATGCTTCCTGAGGAGCTATTTTATAATATGGAAGAGCCAAGTAAAATTTCATGGCAGGCACACCTCTCCGGAGCTGTAGTAGGCAGTATTATAGCTTTTGCGTTTAAAAATGTTGGAGAGAAAAAGAAAAAATATATTTGGGAATTCCCTAATTATTATAGTGAAAAAGACGATAAACTGTGGCAGGAATATAAGGAAAATCACCCTGAAGATTTCTTAGAACTTCCTTACAAAAAAAGAGATGATATCTGGGATCATTTGGATGAATTAAGGAAAAAGTAAAGACTTATTTCATTACATTTGAAAAAAAACACACATGATCTCCGAAGAATACCTATACGCAATAGCTCTCCGCGAGTGCAGCCAGATTGGTGACATCAATTTCCATAAACTTGTCCGTACTTTTGGAAGTGCCCAGGAAGCATGGAAGAGTGCAAAGAAAGAATATAAAAAACTGGAGGGAATGGGCCCCAAAACCGTTTCAGATATCGGAAATCAGGATTATTTGAAATTCGCAGAAGAAGAACTGAAATTTTGCGAAAAGAATAATATCATTGTCAGATTGAGATATCTGAACGAAATCCCACAACTTCTTAAAGAATGCGCCGACGCTCCGGCCGTACTCTACCAAAAAGGACATCTTGATGATTCACTGCAAAAAGTAAGCATTGTGGGTACGAGAAATATGACGGTGTATGGTAAAAAGTTTATTGAAGACTTTTTTGAAACCTCCCAGTCTTATCACTATATATCGGTAAGCGGTCTGGCACTCGGAATAGACAAAGAAGTCCATGAGCAGTCCATCCGAAATGGAAAACCTACAATAGCCGTTCTTGCTCATGGTTTTCAGTTTTTATATCCGGCAAAAAACAGAAACCTTTCAGAAAAGATTCTTCAGGAAGGAGGGGCATTACTTACGGAGTTCAGCTCTTCCAGAAAACCTGATCGGGAAAATTTTATTCAGCGAAACAGAATTGTGGCGGGAATCTCTCCTGCAACTATAGTAGTGGAAACCGGTTTTGGTGGCGGATCTGTAAGTACGGCAGCCTTTGCCAATGACTATAATCGGGATGTTTTTGCTCTTCCCGGGAAAATTACTGATCCTTACAGCCAAGGTTGTAATCAGTTGATTTTCCATAATAAAGCAACCGCTATTTCAACCATAAAAGATCTTCTCAGCACCCTTGGCTTTAACAAAGATCAGGGAAAAATAGAAGAGCTTTTCCCACATAGTGAAACTATAATACAATTAACTGAAAATCAAAATATAATATATCAGTTTATAAAAGAAAATCCACGAATTTCTCTGGACGATCTTGCCCACACAATTTCAATTCCTTCCCACAAAATATTACCGATTATTTTAGAATTAGAACTTTTCGGGAAAGTAAAATCATTTTCCGGGAGGCAATTTATTGCAATTTAAGAATTAATGATTTCTTAATATTGCATTATTTCACAGATAACATTTCATTTTTAACAAAATTTGCACACTAATTATCAATTTAATAATATTATGACACATTTTTATTTAATTTTCAACAATGTTAAAATAGAGTATTGTGAATCTTGAAAAAAAAATTAAATTTGTTGACAATAATATTCAACCTTAATATATGGAACAATATAATATTGACCAGAAAATCCAAGAGTTTATTGCAAAAATTGAAGCAAAAAATCCTAACGAACCGGAGTTCTTACAGGCTGTAAAAGAAGTTGCCGTAACTGTAATTCCATTCATTGCTACCAAAAAAGAATATACCGGAATGAAGCTGCTTGAAAGAATGGCTGAAGCTGAAAGAATTATTATTTTCAGAGTTCCATGGGTTGATGATAAAGGAGAGATTCAGGTTAACAGAGGGTTTAGAATTCAAATGAACTCTGCTATTGGTCCTTACAAAGGAGGAATCCGCTTCCATCCTACTGTAAACTTATCTGTTCTTAAGTTCCTAGCTTTCGAGCAGGTATTCAAAAACTCTTTAACAACGCTTCCAATGGGAGGAGGTAAAGGAGGTTCAGATTTTGATCCACAAGGAAAATCTGATATGGAAGTAATGCGTTTCTGCCAGGCTTTCATGACAGAACTATGCAAGCATATTGGTCCTGAAACGGATGTACCTGCAGGAGATATTGGTGTAGGAGCAAGAGAGATCGGATACCTTTTCGGACAATATAAGAAAATCAGAAACGAATTTACCGGAGTTCTTACAGGAAAAGGACTTGCTTACGGAGGTTCATTGATCCGTCCTGAAGCTACAGGATACGGTGTTGTATATTTCGCTGAGCAGATGCTTAAAACGATTGGTGAGAACTTCCAAGGAAAAACAGTAACAGTATCAGGCTTCGGAAACGTGGCTTGGGGAGTTATCAAAAAAGCAACTGAGCTTGGGGCAAAAGTTGTAACCCTTTCTGGTCCTGATGGATACATCTATGACAAAGATGGTATCAGCGGAGAAAAGATTGATTATTTATTAGAACTTAGAGCCTCAGGAAACAACAGAGCTGAGGACTATGCTAAAAAATATCCATCTGCTGAATTCCATGCAGGAAAACGTCCTTGGGAAGTGAAGTGTGATGTAGCATTCCCATCTGCGACGCAGAACGAATTAGATTTAGATGATGCAAGAAAATTAGTTGAAAACGGATGTGTGTGTGTAACTGAAGCTGCAAATATGCCTTCTACACTAGATGCAATCAACTATTTCTTAGACAATAAAGTATTATTCTCTCCTGGTAAAGCTTCCAATGCTGGAGGTGTTGCAACATCAGGATTAGAGATGACTCAAAACTCTATCCGTCTTAACTGGACTTCTGAAGAGGTAGACGCAAGATTAAAGGAAATCATGATTGGTATCCATAAAGCTTGTAGAGACTACGGAAAAGACGAAGACGGTTATGTAAACTACGTAAAGGGCGCAAATATTGCCGGCTTCGTAAAAGTAGCAGAAGCAATGTTGGCTCAAGGAGTTGTGTAACAAAAAATAACAAAGGTTGGGAAAAACTCCCGACCTTTTTTCATACAGCCTGTTCCCGGGATAATGGGAAAAAAGTAAAAAGTGAAAGGAGAAAGTGCTGCATATTGCAGCACTTTTTTTTTTTATGAGTATGAAAAATACTTTTTCCAATATTAATGAGTATATCCTTCTGTTTCCAATAGAGGTACAGAAAAAACTTACTGAATTGCGCGAATTCATTCATTCTATACATCCGCAACTGGAAGAATATATTGGATATCAGATGCCTGCTTTTAGATATACAGGAAAACCTTTGATTTATTTTGCAGGATACAAAAAACATATCGGCTTTTATCCCGGAGCGGAAGGAATCAAGAATTTTGAAAAAAATTTTGAAGAAAGAAAATACAAATACTCTAAAGGTGCAGTACAGTTTCCAATGGACGAGGACTTTCCTTTAGATCTGGTTGATGAAATTGTACAATTCAGGATAAAAGAAATTGACCAAAAAAAATCCTGAAATACAAGATTTCAGGACTCCGACTAGCGTCTATTACGGTACTATCACTTTTTCTTTTTAGATTTCTTTTCTTCTTTTGCAGCATCAGCAGGCTTTGCAGCTTCTATTGTGGCAGCCGGACTTGCTGCCGTATCTACTGTAGTTGTATTTCTCTGCGGTTTGTTGGGATCCGAAGTATTGTTTGTCTTCGAAACCGGTTGCCGTGTTTGGTTTGTCGATGGATTATTTGCAGGGTTTTCTGCTGGTTTCGTTTGTTCTGTCTGTGCTGACACCGCGACTATTCCTGCTAATGTAAACGCTGCCGTTAAAAATAACTTTTTCATGATGTAATATTTTAAATGATTGTTTAACTAAAACGAGAGGTCATTTAAAAAATTATGCATAACTATTCTATTTAACGAACTTTATAAATATTTAAGAGGATTTTACAAAAAATAATTTAGACAGAAAAAAATCAAATAAAAGAAAAAGTCTTCCTTATCTATAAAATCTGGCTTTTAAAATAGCCTGAAAGAGATCTATTTCCCTACATTCTTCATCATTCGTTCTACAAATTCAAAAGCTGCAGGACAGATCACTGTATTTTTAAGCATCAAATTATTAATCTGATAGATCTTCTTACGATCAGTATGAGGATATTCTCTACAGGCTTTGGGCCTTACTTCATAGATAGAGCAGGTATTATCGGTATTCAGGAAAAAGCAAGGCAAATTTTGGAGTACTTTATCATTATCTTCATCTACTCTTAAAAATTTGGCTTCGAAATCAGCCTGCTTCATTCGAAGATGTTTAGCAATTCGTTCAATATCTTTCTCAGTATAGAGCGGACCTGTTGTCTTACAGCAGTTAGCACATTGTAAACAGTCTATTTTTTCAAAAACTTCTTCATGGGTTTCCTGCACTGCATAATCAAGATTCTTCGGTGGTTTCTTTTTCAGTCCGTCCAGAAATTTTTTATGATCTTTTTGTTTTTGTAAAGCCTGTTTTTTATAAAAATCTAAATTCATTTATTCTTTATTTCTCACCCAAGGTGGTAACTCTTCTTTTTGATAGTCATTAATTTTATCCAGATCCAAAACGGTGGTTAGATTATCTTTATTGGGATAGTACATCGGAACAAACCTGGCCCCGTAAATAATTTCTCCCGTCACATAAGACGACCTCTGAACAACGGTATTTGAAAAGACTTCGTCAAATGCGCGAACCTGAACAATGAGCTCAAAATCCGTATTTTTAAAATCATCCTCAGAAAACCCGTAAAATGGTGAATTTTCATCAATTTTATGAACAACAGTCCAATTAAGTGCCAAGGTATTAATCTTACCCAGATGGGTTTCCAGTCTGTAGAAGTTACTTTTGGCAGCACCATTTTCTATCACTTCAATGGCTGCTGAGAGAATAACATCAGCATCAGTAAGCGCATTATTTTTATAAGGAGCCAGCCTAAACATCAATGCTGAAGCCCCATGAAAAGGCGCAATAACTGCTATATCAGAAAACCTCAGATAAGCTCTCGGTCTCGAAAATCTCCCGTAAAAAAGACCGGTAGCAATTGCAAAGGTAAGCAATCCTAAAAAAGCTTCAAAAGTAGCAACCAGGCTTGCCAAAAATCCTACCGGAGCAATTCTCCCATATCCAACAGTGGTAAACGTCTGGGAACTGAAGAAAAACACATCAATAAACTCATTAAGCGGATCACTTTTATCAATTCCCGTCAAATGCCCTACTCCAATAAGATAATAGATCAGAGCAAAAAGAATATTGATCAGAATGTAGGCAATTACCAGATAGGAAATAAACTGAAATGAAGATAGATTCAGCATAGTATGATACCAGCTGAGCCTGTTGAAGACATTCACTCCTCTTCGCTGAACATTCGGAAGGCCGTCTTTATTGATGAATCTTCCGGATGCACTGCTTCCGAATCCGCTGTTTTCAGAATTTATCTGACGGATTTTTTTTCTGAATCCTCGTGTCATAATGATCTCATTTGTTTGTGAACAGTTTAGCCTACGATAGCAAATTCTCTCTTCCGTGGATTTGCTTTTTTCTGTTTCCTTTGCAAAGATAAAATATTGTTTTCATGAATTTTATCAATTGAATCATTTGATTTTTAATTTGAATTTGAAGTACATTTGAAGTATGAAAAAACTCGAATCAAGAGAAGACATTGAGTACCTTGTCAACTCATTTTATGCAAAAGTTGTAAAGGATGAGACTATTGGATTCTTTTTTAATGATATTGCTAAAGTAGATTGGGACAAACATCTTCCTAAAATGTATTCTTTCTGGGAATCTATTCTTTTTGGACAAATGACTTATAAAGGAAATCCTATGGGAGTACATTTTCCCATCAATGAAATAGAAGCAATGGAACAGAAACACTTCGATAAGTGGCTGGAACTCTGGAGAACCGCTATTGAAGAAAATTTTGCAGGAGAAAATGCAGATATGGCTATTTACAAATCTGAGAATATTGCAAAATTAATGGCTTTCAAAATGGAACTGGCCAGAAGACTTTAACATCTACCCTATTCATGTTTATTTTTTTGATCTTGTCTTTTTACGTTTCTTAAGGAACGATGACAGTGAAAATATAGGCTGCTAAATTCACCAGAAGAACGGTTCCGTAAAGGACATTTGTTTTTCCTCTGCTCAGTGACAGCATTACAATAAATACGGACAGAGAAAGAAGAATCACATCTTTTTTATCTAATCCCAGCACCAATGGGATATCATACAAAATACATACAGCTGAAACCGCAGGGATTGTAAGCCCGATACTTGCCAGCGCTGAACCTAATGCGAGGTTTAAGCTGGATTGGATCTGATTGCTTCTTGCAGCCCGTATAGCAGCCACTCCTTCCGGAAGAAGAACAACAGCCGCAATGATTACTCCCACCAGGGATTTGGGAGCTCCCACGCTCTGCACCATCCCTTCAATTGTATTGGACAGTCCTTTTGCCATAAGAACTACTATTACCAGGCAGATTACCAGAAAGCCAAAACTGATAAGGGTTTTAGTGAGTGATGGAATATAATGTTCTTCCGGATGCTCATCCGGAACGATGAAATAACTTCTGTGACGTACCGTCTGCACCATCAGAAAAATCCCATAGATGACAAGACATGCAATTGATATAAAGATAAGCTGCGCTTCGTTATAAAAAGGGCCGTTAACGCTTGATGTGAAATTGGGAAGAACAAGGGTAAGTACCAGAATAGAAACAATACTTACAAGATAAGTGGTAGCGGAAGTTCTAGCAAAAAACTGCTCGTGATATTTAACACCACCCACTAGAATACAGATTCCCAAAATCCCGTTGAGAATAAGCATTACAGCGGCAAAAACCGTGTCTCTGGCCAGCGTGATCGCCTGATCTCCGCCGGCAACCATCAGTGAGATGATTAACGCGACTTCTATGATTGTAATACAAAGAGCCAGGATAATAGTTCCGAAAGGCTCTCCTACTTTATGAGCCACCACTTCCGCATGATGCACTGCCGATAAAACGCTTCCAATGAGTAAAATACCAGCGATGATATCGTAAATAACCCCTGCTCCCATCAACCCTGAAAAGTAGTATCCTACCGCAAGGAGAGGAAAAATATAAGTATAGTGTAAAAATTCTTTTGGCTTCATATAGTGACTACAAAATACAAAAAATCTATAATATTTTCATTATCAAAAGAAAATATTAATGTTATTTTAATGAGGCCAGAAGTTAAAGTCCTGAAAATCCGTCAACATATGAAAAAGGAGCCCAATTCCTATAATTCTGATATTACCCTTAAAGAACAGCATTAAAAAGTACACCGCAATAGCATAATAAGAATGCAGAAAATGAAAACCAACACTCCCTCTCGACGGATCAAAAATAGGATTGGCAAAAAGATGGTCCAGATCTACAAGCATTGTTGCCAATAGAATAAGATACACTTTCTTCCAATTTTGAGGATAGAAAATAAGTGCAATAAAGACCGGAAAAACAAAATGCAAAAAATAGTGCGTGATTGTTTTAAGCAGCATAACTTCTGACGGAGCCATTAATACGTATTCATTTTTAAGGATTAAATAATTTTTACCATCTTAAAAGCAAGGGCAGCTCCCCTTTTTTCGCTTTTATTATCAACGAGTGATCCCTTGTTTTATTTCTATACAAGAGATAATCAATGTCTGAAAGAATTCTTTTTTCTTCTCCGCTTAGCATTTTCAGTGAAGAAAGCAATAAAGCAATGTTTCTGATAAAAATATAATTTTCTTTGGTTTCAGATGACAGAGATATTGATTTTTTCGTAGACTGTATAACAGCGCCCACCTCATTTTTGATGACAGTATTGGGTTGAAAAGGAATAGCTGTAAACTCATTCTTTTCATTCACCCATTTTTTAGCCTGAAAATATTCCCATGTTTTTTCAGGAGCCAGACTCTGAAGAGCAATGATATAATCAGGCTGAATAATCTTTTGAACCGATTTTTTTTCAATTTCATTAAAGTTATCATCATACCCATAGCTGATAATGGTATCATTGACCTGTTCAAGATCTACACGTGCCTTAACGTAATTGATATGCGAAGAATCTGCATTACCTTTATTGAAAAACCGGGTGTATTTTTTTATATTATCCGCATCCAGCTCCATTTCCAGAAAATGGGTTCCGTTTTGAAACCTTGAAACAAAAGCGTTTGAAATCTCAGGTTTTGAATTGTTCTTGATTTTAATTTCATCGTCTTTGAGCTCAATAGAAAAATTCTGAAATTTTTGTCCTGAAATAAAAGAAACACTTCCTAAAGTCCCATCAATAAAAAGTTCTGCATCCCTGTCATATTTTCCGGGAGCTACAAAAAGCTGCTGACCTATTGATTCAAAAGCTTTATCTGAAGTCCCCACAATAAAGTGTCCTTTTTCAACTCTGAGATAAATCTGATCTTTCTGAAAATGACCTTTCCCTTTATCGGTAAATTGACGGGATTTCAAAAATGTGATAAACTTCTGCTGGTCTTTCAGCTCCATAATGGCATACCACTCTGAAAATCCGGAATCTTTAATATGGAATATCTGCAAAAAATCCGGAATTCTGATTCCTGAATCTTTGAGAGAAGCTGAATGTTTATCATTGGTCTTACCTCCCGACCAATGAGAAGGATGCGTCACCAAACTGAATATATATTGCCTCGTTAATTTTTTTACATCAACCAAAACTACCACATCTGCGCTTTCAGGTATATACCGCAGGTTTTTATCTTTATGGAAAAACACAAAGTATATGGCAGCAGCAACGAATGACAGAATTAACGGGGCAATAATTTTCTTTTTGCTCATTTATAATATCTGAGGTTTCTTTTCTGACTCTTTGTTTTTAAAAATCTCGTTAAACAGATCGAAGAAATACATCAGGCTATTTTCAGAGGAACCTTTGATATTATAATTCATTTCAGTCTGAATGCTTTCCCCTTTTACCTCTGTCTTATAATACATTTCTCCTATGTTTTTTCTTAGAAAATCAAAAGTCTTTCTCTGTGAAGGGCTCTTGAATTCCTTATCCAGACCAGCCAGAAGCTTCTGCAGATCCAACCTTCCGGATAAAGGATATTTGGAAGAGTCTTTTGCCCATTTTTTTGATGCATCAGACTGAGCGGCAGGCAGAATATTTTCCGTAGAGCTCATCAGATAAACGATGCCGTCTTTTACTGTAAAGAATAACTGATCAAGATATCCGTCTGATTTCTCGTCCTTGAATACATAAAAATCTCCTTTTTTCGAGAATTTCTTAGCTAGTTTTTTATTTGTAGTCAACAGGTTAAAGATCCGTTTCCAGTATCCTTCATTCTCCGTTGCAAAAGCAAAAGTAAAGTTCGGAACTGCAATATCTTTCGTTTTCTTTACCTCTTTTTCGTTGAAGTCAGCATCATATTCATAATCTGTGTAGTCTACTTTCCTGGATTTCAATTCGTTTAATACAAAAATACCGTTGCCCGGAGCTATTTTAGCGATGGATTCTTCATCCAGAACGATTTTCATGGTTTCCATGATCAGCTCCATCTCTTTTTTATATTCACTTTCTCCTGAATCCTGAAGAAGGCTGTACATCAGGTCAAAAGATTTTCCTCCATTGACATTAACAGCATAGTACCCAATGCTTTTGTCATTGATAAGCTCCAGCAGTTTTTTATTTTTCTTTCCTTTATAAATAGAAGATATATTTTTCTGAATTTCAGCATTTTTGTGCTGATAATTATTCACAAGTCTTACTTTATCTTTATCAAAATACAGATTGTAAGCAGTCCTGGAATTGTACATATTCTGAAAGACCTGTCCAAAGTCATAGCGCTTCATCATTTTGCCATAGATTCCATCGTTAACTATTCTTCCATAGTCTGTATAAATAAAAACATCAGAATCAGCATCTCTGAAGGTCTGCATTTCTTTAGAAGCCTCAATATTCAGATTTGAATTGAAATACACATCAAAATGTGCTTCCGCCTCTTTTTTAACGATCTTGAAATTTTCCCTGCGGATAGAATCCTGCTCTTTTTGGTAGGCTTTATCAGCTTCCGCTTCATCATAGTCTGCCCCTTCTTCTTGCTGTTCAGGACTTTCCGGCTGTTCTTTTTCTTTAGGGTACTGATGATGTTTTTGCAGGTATTTGATATCCTTCTGGATTCTTGCTATTTCCAGATTGTTATCTTTAATGCTTTCTTTAAGGTATTTAACATCTTCCTTCAGGCTCTTTATTTCTTCTTTATAATCAAAAGGCTTGTCCGGCTCTTCAGCATAAGTACTGTCTGAGGTATCTATAGCAACGCTATCTATTGCTACAGCAGCAGCACTGTCCACAACAGCTTCTTCTTTCCACAGATCTTTATAAGGTTTCGTATAGCTTATGAAGCTAAGAACAGCTCGGCTTTCGTTCCATGCAACAAAGACATCGTCATCTATATCAACGTAAGAATACTTGTTTTTTTTAGAAATTTCCAATCCTTTTTTCTTGACAGAATTGATGAATTCCTGAAACTTTTCTTTGTTATCAATGATAAAATGAGTGTTATACGTCTTAATGGAGTCATTAAAGCTTGCATAGTGATACTGAACAGCATCGTATTTGATTCCTGTCTTAGAATAGTCAGTCCAGGAGAGCTTTTCTTTACTCTTTTTGCTCAGCTCGTGCAACAAAGGATTCAGTTTCTCCCAGTTTATTTTATTATTGAGCTGCTTCCCGTTGACTTCCATATAAAATACGGCATCATTGGGGATTTTCATGCTATTTTGGGCAAAAACCAGAGTAAAGCCAAACAGTAATAAAATCGTTTTTTGTGTTTTTAATAAGATAGATTTCATGATTATAGAGGTAGAAATTTATTGAAAAAGGATTGTATTTTGTATTTGTTTTTTTTGAAGGATTACATCCAGAACATCAGCCTCCAGCTTGAGTGCTTTTTTGTTCGGGGAAAGCAGATAGGCGTTATTTGTCTGGGATTTCACTGTGTTTTCAAACTGCATAATGGAAGTATATTTGGCATCATTAAAGACTTCCCTGTCTGCTTTGCTCATCTTGTCGTAATCTGCTTTAAAGGTACTGACTTTGTTTCTGGTCAGTAATTTTTTCTCAAGGTTTTGACTGTAGACTTGCGTAGGGACCATTTTGCCTAATATATTCTGAGCTTTAAGCTTTTCTAATCCGGCATTGATATTTTCGATCTTTTTGAAATTACAGCTCAGTTTGAGGATATAATTATCAAAATCCATGGAAGTTTTTACATTGCTGATCCCCGGAGTTCCTTTGAAAATCTGAGCAGCTTCATTGATTTTATTTTCAATTTCGGATTTTTTTGGAACTTTTTTACCATTTATGGTTTCCATTTTAGAAATCGATGCCAGCCTTGTTTTACTTTTACTGGCATTGAGAATAATAGTGTACTCTCCTGTGCCGTCCGCCTTTAGATTCACCTTATCTAAAATATCGAAACAACTCGTCAGAAGCAATAAGGGAATAAAAAGCAGGAATAATTTAATAAGATTTTTCATGATTGGGTTTAAAACGACAAAATTACTCAATTCCGTCTTTAAATCCTTACAATCTTTGATTTTCTGAACATAAATAGCGGTTTTCAGGTACTTTTTGAGGATAGAAAATGATACTGCTATTGTATTTTATGTTTTTTAAATATGCCCCTTCAGATAATCCTGACGAAGATCTTCATCCAGTTTTTCAATGGCATACCGTAAACAGGTTCTCGGCATTTCCTTATAATACAGATTCAGGTAGCTGATTAATTCTGCTTCATTTTTATTCCCCATTTCTCTTAGCAGCCAGCCGTTTGCCTTATGCATAAGATCATGCGGATGCTTCAGGTTTCTTGTCACGAATTCCTTTGTAAGGTCAAATGAGCCTTTTTTCACATAATGCATAGTTCCTACAACAGCCATTCTTTTATGCCACATCTCTTCAGACTCTGAAAGTTCTCTCAGAAGATGTTCTTTCTGGTTTTCAAAAGCATATCTACCCAGAATTTTGTAGCAGCTTGAATCTACAAGATCCCAGTTATTGACATTAGGAAGGTGATTCAGATAAAATGCCACTACCTCTTCTTTTACATTTTTATCTTTTGTTTTTTCAAACTTAGAAATCAGCATAAAAAGTGCGGTCAGCCTATGTTCATGATATTTTGAAGAAACCAGTATACTAAGCTCCTCTAAGCTTATTTTCGAATAATATTCTTTCGCTACAGACCGCTGGTCCGGAACCTTTACACCCAGAAACAAATCACCTTCACCATATTCTCCTTTTCCGGTTTTGAAGAATCTTGGAAAGAATTCGGCCTTTTCAGGAATGGATAAAACAGCTAAGGCTTCTTCTATTTCTTTGACTATACTTTTCATTGGAAACTGCTGTCAATTTTGCAATTAAACTTTTTCTTCCAGAACGCTATTTTCCTGCTCCTCCTCTTCTATTGCAATCTTTTTGGGATTGGCCACTTTAGCAATGGTAAGCCCCTGTACAATAATTGAGAATACTACTACACAATAGGTTATACTTAAAATAATTTCACTGTATTCACTTTTGGGAATAGACATTGCCAAAGCAATGGAAACCCCTCCCCGGATTCCTCCCCAGACCAATACTTTTACCGTTTGCGGACTAAAGCTCCTCCTTAGAGAGGTAAACTTGGTAGGCCCCCAAATAGAAATAAATCTTGCCAGCAGAACAACAATGATCGCCAATACACCCGGAATCATATAATGCTTCAGATCTTTAATCATCAAAAGTTCAAATCCGATGAACAGGAACAAAACGGCATTCAGAATTTCATCAATAAGTTCCCAGAATTTGATAAGATAATCCTGAGTAACGGATTTCATTTTGAAACTCCTGTTAAAGTTCCCCATAAACAATCCTGCTGCCACCATGGTCAATGGGCCTGAAATATGCATTTGTCTGGCGATAAGATAACCTCCCATCACTACGGAAAGCGTTACCAGTACAGAGATAATATAGTCATCCACTTCACGCATAAGCCTTGAAGTAACCCATCCAAGCAAAACCCCAAGCAAAAGCCCCCCACCGGCTTCTTTAAGCAAAAGCAATCCGATTGTTTCAACTCCCAGATCTACTTCCTTCCCTACCGCAAGCTGTAAGATCACAGTAAATACCACAACCGCCATACCATCATTGAAAAGGGACTCTCCGGCCACTTTCGTTTCCAGAGACTTTGATACGTTAGCCTGTTTCAGTACGCTTAAAACCGCTACCGGATCGGTAGGAGAAATTAATGCTCCAAATACAAGACAGTAGATAAAAGGAAGCTGTACACCTACATATGGTAATAAATAAAACATTCCGAACCCTACTACAAAGGTGGAAATGACAACTCCCACCGTGGAAAAAATCACTACAGGCCTGAACTGTTCCTTGAGATCATTAATGTTAATATGAATTCCTCCAGCAAAAAGCAGAAAATTAAGCATAGCGCCCATCAAAACTTCCGTAAAGTCGATACCGTTCATAAGGTTGTGAAGATGTCCGAAAGTTCTCGGAAGAACCGTTTCCCCAAACATCACAAGAAAAATAGAAACCACAATGGCAATTACCATGATCCCAATGGTACTTGGAAGTTTTAAAAATCTGTAATTAAGATAGGCGAATATAGATGCTAATACGATTAATGCTGAAAATGAATAATATAACTCCACTAAGTGTTTTTTTTAAAAGATTAATTAGTTAGTCTAAATAAAGTATTTTGATATAAGTTTGCCGGCCCTCTTTTTCCCAGATATCATACATCCCGTCTTTAGCAACTTTTGAATTTCTGGTATAATCCTGTCCTATATTCAGGATATTCAGCAGAATATATTCGTCACCCACAGAATTAACGAGATAAGCTGTTTTCTCAGATTTACCGTCTCCTGAGCTCTTTATTCCGTCTGTAAGGGAACGGAACTGATTGAGATGGTGTATGAAATTATTCCCATCTTTCATTGAATCATAGGCCCTTAGAAGGATCAGAAGGATATCCAGATTGGTAGGATCTTTATCATACAATGTTTTCCCCTGTTTGATACATTCTTCAAAGCGACCTTGCTTAAAAGCCTCTGCCAGACTTTTGAAATCATCTCCGGTAGTTAACACCTTCCCGCTTCGAAAGTTTCTCCCATAGTACAGATATTGTGATTCTATACTGTCTAAAGACTTTGGATAGCCTTTATATTTGAAAATAAGTTTCTCGTAATTGTATGGAGAATCAGGATTTTTGAGGCTTTTCTCAATAGCTTTTAAATCAACTTTTGATTTCTGGCTGAAGCCAAAAACCGAAAATATAATGAATAAAAGGAAAAAATGATATTTCATTAATTGTTGCTTTCTTCTTCGTCGTTATCGAAATATTCGAAAAGGAAATCATTGTACGGAAATCTTGAAATATGAATCTTCATTACTTCATCATAGATCATTTTTTTCATTTCCGGAAAGTTTTCCTTCGTCAAAGCGGAGATGAAAACGGTTGGATGTTTAGATTTTGCCATCCATGTTCTTTTCCACTCATCCAAAGAAACATTTCTGCGGGTTGAAGGAGTAAGATCATCGTCGTCTTTTTTATCATAGCTGAAATCATCAATCTTATTAAAAACCATAATCATTGGTTTCTGATGAGCATTGATTTCCATTAAAATATGATTTACAGATTCTATGTGATCTTCAAAACTTTCGTGCGAAATATCCACAACGTGAATCAAAAGATCTGCTTCACGAACTTCATCCAGAGTAGATTTGAATGACTCCACCAGCTGAGTTGGTAATTTTCTGATAAACCCTACCGTATCAGTAAGCAGAAATGGTAAATTACCAATTACTACTTTTCTTACTGTGGTATCTAGTGTTGCAAATAATTTATTTTCCGCGAAAACCTCAGATTTCGAAATAGAATTCATCAGGGTAGATTTCCCTACATTGGTATATCCTACCAGCGCTGCACGCACTACCTTTCCACGGTTATTACGTTGTGTAGCCATCTGCCTGTCAATCGTCTTCAGTTTCTCTTTCAATAAAGATATTCTGTCACGGATAATACGACGGTCAGTCTCAATTTCCGTTTCACCGGGACCTCTCATTCCGATTCCCCCTTTCTGGCGCTCCAAGTGAGTCCACATCCTGGTCAATCGAGGCAAAAGATATTGATATTGTGCCAATTCCACCTGAGTTCTTGCATAAGAAGTCTGTGCTCTTTGGGCAAAAATGTCAAGAATAAGATTCGTTCTGTCCAAAATTTTCACCTCCATTTCCCTTTCCAGGTTTTTAAGCTGCGAAGGAGAGAGTTCATCATCGAAAATGACTGTTCCGATCCCGTTTTCTTTTACATATTCTTTTATCTCAATTGCCTTTCCGCTTCCAATAAAGGTTTTAGAATCCGGCTGAGTTAATTTTTGAGTGAAACGCTTTTCTATAGTTGCGCCTGCTGTGAAAGCTAAAAATTCCAGTTCATCCAAATACTCCGTCAATTTTTCTTCATCCTGATTTTGTGTAATAACACCTACCAGGACAGCTTTCTCATAATTATGTTCTTTCTTTTCTAACATTAAGTTCTATCTATGTTTATGATTTTTACAAGTTAATATTTTTCCGAAAAAAAACAAAATCAATTTTTATATAATAACATATTTTAATATAAATTTAAGTTTGCATCCGCAGAATTTGGTGAAAAAGCAGTAACTTTAATTAATATTTCTCTAGTTTTTAGACATTTACGTTAAAAATTAATATCCGGACAATCATGATTACCCATATTAAATGTATGATTATTGATAATGATGAACTGGACAGGCTGGTTCTTCAGCATTATATCAGGCAGTATGAAAACATACAGATTGTCGGCTCTTTTGATTCGGCAGAAAAAGCAATTCCCTATCTCGACTCCTCTATTGATCTTCTGATCACAGAAACCCATTTAAAAGGAATGAGCGGACTGGAATTCCGCCAACTGGCTCAAAAGATTCCTGCCTGTATTTTTGTAAGTTCCCATCCGGAGCTGGCAGCCAGTGTTTTCGAGACCGATACGTTGGATTTTATTACCAAACCTTTACTATCAGAGCGTTTTCATCTTTCTATGCAGCGGCTTTTTAATTTTTTTGAAATCAAAGAAAAGTGCAAATGTTATGATGCTATGGTAGGTGAAAACTGTATCAACATCAAAGAGGGCGGCAATATTCTTCAACTTAAAATGAAAGATATCCTATACCTGGAAGCTCTAAAAGATTATACAAGAATCATAACTCTTGAAAAAAATCACTGTATTTTAAATTCTCTCGGAAATCTCCTCCAAAAGAATTTTTTTGACACTTTTGTAAGGATACACAGAAGTTATGCTGTTCCCCGCCACCTTATCCGTGGAAAAAGCTGTCATGAAATAGAACTGGCACATAAGATCAGACTTCCCATCGGCAGAGCTTACAAGGATAACCTATCGTTCTTTCACCCTTAAAACAAACTCATTGCGACCGGATTCACAAAATGCTATTGGTCTATTATTTCTGCCGTTGGTCTATTTTCTTATTATCTGATCTGGATAGGTGGTAATTTAGTCTTCCCAAAATTCCCTCTTAATTAAGTTCGTTATCAATGAATTATAAACTGTCAGCCATGGAAAAAACATTTATTTTTTATACCATTCCCCGCTCTTCTGACTTCATCCTCTATGCTCAATCAGCAAGTTCAGCAGCAGAAACAGATATATCGCGAGATATTGCCCTCATTTACTGCAGTGTAGGGAAAGCCAATAAAAGCTTCTCCAATATGGCAGGCTTCGATGAGATCAGAAAAAAACAATAAGACAGGCAGATCACAACATTATAAATTCTAGGAACACAAAGACGACATTTACCGGATTTCTCAATACTATAAATCCGGAGGAAATAAAAAACTAATCACTCTAAAAACTGATAACCAACTAAAAGCTGATAACCCAACTAGATTTTTCAAACAAAAAGAAGTCCGCGACACCGCGGACTTTTAGTATAGTATTATAATATTGCTTTTAATCCCAATCTGCTGCTACAAACTTCATTGTATTTCCTTTACCATCTGATAAGGTAAGAAAATGTCCTTCTACCAAATAGGATGTCATGGTTTCAAATTTCTTCAGAAAAGATGTTTCCAGCTTCATATCCTGACACGCCATCGTTGTACTGATGCCTGAAGATATTTTTACCTTACCTCCTTTTTTAAACTCCGAAATAAAAGACATTCTGTTACATCCCATGTAAGCACTTCCCTGAATTTTACCATCAACAATACTGGATGTCAAATTGATTTCAGCTTTCTTGGCGATCAGCTGATCTTTAGAAAAGCCATCGAAAGTGATCAGCATCCACTGTCTTTGTAGGTTAGGATTTTTACCCGGTATTGTGGAACAATTCACAACCACTCCTAATAACAAAACCGTAAAAAGTGATAATAGTATTTTTTTCATGTGAATTATCATCCCATTTTCATACCAATCCGGGACAGAATCTCGTAAAAATTAGTAAATTAGCGACACAAAAATTATTTTATAAAATGAAAAGACTATTTCTACTATTCACTTTCTTACTGGGCTTTGCTCAGATGAGGGCGGATGAGGGGATGTGGCTGCTTATGCTCATCAAAAGACTTAACGGTGTTGATATGCAAAAAGAGGGCCTACATCTGACGCCTGAAGAAATTTATTCTGTAAACAATTCAAGCTTAAAGGATGCTATCGTAAGTTTCGGTGGTTTCTGTACAGGTGAAATTGTTTCTGATAAAGGACTTATATTTACCAACCACCACTGTGGTTATGGTGCTGTTGCCGCTGCTTCTACTCCGGAAAAAGACTATTTAAAGAATGGTTTCTGGGCAATGAAACAGAAAGACGAATTCAATGCAAAGGATCTTTATGTAAGATTTTTAGTGAGAATGGATGATGCTACAAAAAGAATCACTTCCAAACTGAACGATAATATGACCGGAGCAGAGAGAAAAGCTGTGATTGACGCTGAAACTAAAGCGATCCAAACAGAAAACTCTGCAAATGGAAAATATACTGTAGTAGTAAGAGATTTCTTTAACGGAAATGAGTTCTATTATTTCGTATACCAGGATTATAAAGATATCAGATTGGTAGGTGCTCCACCTTCATCATTAGGAAAATTCGGAGGAGATACAGACAACTGGGAATGGCCAAGACATACTGCTGACTTTACGGTTTTCAGAGTATACGCTGATGCTGCAGGAAACCCTGCTGAATATTCTCCAAGCAACACTCCTTTGAAGCCTAAGCATTTCCTGCCGGTTTCTCTTAAAGGAATTAAGCCTGGTGATTTCTCTATGATCTTAGGATATCCCGGTAGAACAAACCGTTACCTTACTTCTTACGGAATTGAGCAAATGGTAAGCAAAGATTACCCGGCATGGGTTGAAGCTTCCAAATTAGCTATGGACGTAATGAAGAAATATATGGATAAGGATAAAGCTACTCAGCTTAATTATGCTTCTCAATATGCTTCTGTAGCCAACTACTGGAAGAACAGACAAGGAACGATTGATGCGGTAGAGAAAAACGGAACGATTGCTGATAAGCAAAAAACCGAAGACATCTTCAGAAAATGGTCTATGATGTCTGGAAATGAATCTTATGACGGTATTTTGGAAGACATCCAGGCTTATTATAAGCAGGTTTCTGAAAGAAATGTTGAAAGAAACTATGCTTCTCAATTCTCAAAAAATGCAAAATACATGTCTCTTGCTATGCAGGTAGGATCTGCTCTTAAGGCTTATGCTGCTCAGGATATGCAGGGAAGATTGGCTATGAAAGCTAAAACTGAAGCTGCCATTAAAGCGGCTTATGAAAATATCAATACTAGTTTGGAAGGAGAAATGCTTACTTCTATGGTAAACCTGTACCAAACAAAAGTAACCAATAAAGAAATTGCTTCTGCTACTATTTTAGGACTGGATGCTAAAACAGTTTCTAATCTGGCCTACTCTTCAATTTTTGCAAACAAAACTTCTGCAACAAACTTCTTACTGAATCCAGATCCATTGAAGCTTGATGCTGATCCACTTTGGAAAGCTGCTAACGGAATTGTTGCTGACCAAAAAATGAGCACCGAAAGATACGTTCAGGTAGATGACAATTTTGCAAAAAAGAACCGTCTGTTCTTAGCAGGATTAATGAAGGCAATGCCTGAGAAGAAATTCTATCCTGATGCTAACTCTACAATGAGATTAACTTATGGTACTGTAGATAAGCTTCCTATCAGAAATGACAGAAACTATTTCGGTATTACGGATAACTATTATACTGACATGACTGGTCTTGTTGGAAAATACAAGAAAGGTGATGAAGAGTTTGACCTTCCTCAACGAGTGATCGATCTTTATAACCTTAAGGATTTCGGACAGTATGCTGATGCTGCTGGTTATATGCCGGTAAACTTCCTTTCTAACAATGATATTACAGGTGGGAACTCTGGTTCTCCGGTAATTGATGGAGATGGAAACCTTATTGGTATCGCATTCGATGGAAACAGCGAAGCATTAAGCGGTGATATCGTATTCGAGCCTGAGTTTCAGAAAACAATCAACGTAGACGTTCGTTTCGTTCTTTGGACAATCGATAAATATGCGGGTGCAAGAAGAATAGTTGATGAATTAAAGCTTGTAAGAGATGCCAATACTCCGGCTGATACAAAATCTAAAAATTCAGGAACTACTGTAACTCCCAAGAAAATAAAGAAAAAATAATCTTTTTTGATCTATTTTTGAAACCGTGAAATTTACTTTCACGGTTTTTTTATTTTGAAGATTAAAATGACTCGGGTGATTCTGGAAGGGACAAATGGAATATAAAGATTCTTCATCACACTTGTAATTCCACTTCCAAATGCTGACTTCCACCTCCATTGGTAAAGGTGATAAAACCTTTATAATGGCTTACTTTTACCCCTAGATCATTCATTATCTCTTTAAAATAGCCTGTCCTTTTTTCACCGTAAGGAGTCTCATCTCTCTGCCAAGAAAATTGAGCTGCCTTTCCTGTTTGATTTTCAAATATTAATGTTCCGAACCTATTTATAAGTCCTAAAGATCTGATATCTATGACAGCACTTTCATTAGCTGAAAAATCTTTAGTTAATACCCTAAAATTATTCATTGAATGTTCTTTGCTTTGGGATTAATTAAAATCACAGAGAAATTATTTTCCTTTAACTTACTACAAATATCTTCCTGTACTGCGACAAAACCTGACGCATCTTTTATTCAGTAAGAAATTATTTTTATCTTTTTTGTCAGGATTAAAAAAAGGGCTCGACTATACTTTTAATAATCAATAATAATTATTAAAAATTTATTCTTATGAAAAAGACCTTTTTTAAAATCGTGGCTCCAGCGGCCGGTATTCTTGCTGCATTGGTACTTGCATCATGTGATAATTCGGAAAACAATATGATGGATACGCCATCTCAAAGGACAATTACTTTTGAAAATATAGTTACCCCAAAAGATTTTGTACAAAGCGGAAACTTCCAGGGAACAGGAACTGCTCCGGTTATTCTGCCAGGACAGTCTGTTTCTATTAAGTTCAGTGCAGGAAAAACACAGGCTTTGATGTTTGCAACGATGTATGGAGCGTCCAAAGACTGGTTTTTCGCTTCTCAACATCCTGGAATTAAACTTTTTGACATGAATGGAAATGCCATCACCGGAGATGTCTCTTCAAGTGTATTATTATGGGACAACGGAACGAAAGACAACATGACAGGGCAGCCGGAAAGTAAACCCATCATGCAGGTTTCTAATGTAAATGCCTCCCAGCTGATGAAACTAAACCTTGCTTATAATGATGTAACCTCTGAGTTTACACTGACCATTACCAATACCTCAGGCGGAACAGCCAATGAAACTCCTTTTTCACCCGGAGTATGGGCCGTTTCTAATTACAATGGATCTCAGCTGCTAAACAGTGCTCCATTTTTTACTCCTAATGCTCTTTCAAATCCTGAAATTACAGATATTGCCCAAATGGGAAATATTGATAAAATGAAGTTGAAGTTAAATGCCAATACTGGAATTATGACAGGTCTTTCTCCTGCAATTGTTGTTGTTTACCGCGGGGATAAAAATCCAATTTATGAATTGGGGAAAAGTGACAGCGGAATGGGACTAAAAGAGATTGCTCAGTCTGGAAATGTAACAAAACTTCAAAACAGTCTGAAAGCTTTATCCAATGTAAAAGCAGTATATATTGCCGGAAACGCACCAGTGACACCAGGAAATAAGGTTATGGCTGCTTTCACTGCAGACCCGGGGGATAAAATTGCTTATGCAACCATGTTTGGTTTTTCAAATGACTGGTTCTACGCCAATGAACAAAGTATCGAAGCCAATGCTAAAGGAGATCTTACTTCAAAAACTACACTATTTGATTCGGGAACCGGGATTGATCAGTATCCTGGAGCCGGAAATCATCAGGCATTGTTCGGGGGGACTCCACAGCCTGAAAACATGAACATTTCTAAAGTAGGGAGCCAATATCCGGTTCCTGCGGTGCAGAATGTGATCAAAGTAACTGTGAATTAATTTAATATTTTGCTGGATCACACCGCTCAGGCAATATGTCCGGGCGGTGTTTTTAATAGTTAACTTATATTCCGAGATATTTTAGCAAAAAAAAGCAATTTAAAAACATAAATACCAACCTCTTAAAAGTTTAAAACACAGAGTTAACTTATCAATTTCTCAGTTGAGAATCAATGATATCAGAATATTATTTAAATTTGCAAAAACAAAATACGCCTCATTTTTAATATGGACCAAAAACTGAGAGATCATGGATTTATACATATTCCATGCAATGAACTGGATATTTTTATACTTTCTGACGGCTATTTTGGTATAGGTTATCATCAGCCGATTTTAGCACCCGGAATCCCTCAAAGTCTTGTAAAAAATGAACTCCGTAATCTTTATTTATCGGAGTCTTATTATGAAGCACCTATTAACGTAATGCTTGTCAAAAAAGATGAACGTATCATTTTAGTAGATACCGGAGAGGGATTTTATGATGAAAAGCATGCAGGGCAGCTATTATATAGTCTTGCAGCGGCAGGATTTACCCCTGAGTCTATAACGGATGTTCTGATTACCCATGCTCACAGAGACCATATAGGAGGAATCCTTTCTAAGAACGGTGATTTTGTATTCCCTAATGCACATTACTACATTTCGCGCCAGGAATTTGAATTCTGGATGACTGATACACCAGATTTTCAAAAAAGTAAAAATCCTGAAGGCGGGAAACCCAGTATTCCTCTGGTCAGAAAAATCCTTTCTTCTATTGATAATCTACTTACAAAATTTGAAATGGGAGACAAGCTTTTCTCATGTATTCAAACACAGCCTGCTCCAGGGCATACTCCAGGGCATATTATATATACGGTGTATAATGGAAACCTGTCACTCACCAATGTGGTAGATATCTTTCATTCTCCTTTACTTATTGCGAAGCCGGACTGGGGAACGCAATGGGATATAGACTTTGAAACAGGAATTGAAACCCGTAAGAAAGTTCTGGAAACTTGTTACAAAAACAGAACACTTATCTGCTCTGCTCACCTTCCATGGCCGGGTATAGGGTATATAAATAAGGTAAATGATGAGTTTCAATGGGTTCCTAAAGCCTACAACAATCCATTTTTTATCAATCTTAAATTAGACCCAGAAATAAACGGGGTATAAAATACGACCTAACCTATTTGCTATAAAAAAGAGGTCCACATTATCCATTCCAAAACTCTCTGTCCAAGCTTCTGTATTGTATGGCTTCAGAAATATGTTGGGAAAGAATATTTTCTGAGCTATCCAGATCAGCAATGGTTCTGGCAACTTTAAGAATTCTATCGTAGGCTCTTGCGGAAAGATTCAGTTTTTCCATAGCTATCTTTATAAGATTAAAAGAACTTTCGTCCAGCTCACAAAAAGCTTCAATTTCCCTAGGACCAATCTGAGCATTACTACTGATGTTAAGGTTTTTATAACGTTCATTCTGAATTTCTCTTGCCTTCAAAACACGTTCACGCACATCTTTGCTTTTTTCACCTTTCCTTTTTTCGGAGAGCTGTTCAAATTCCACTTTCTGAACTTCAATATGAATATCTATTCTATCCAGAAGCGGTCCGGAAAGCTTATTCATGTACCGTTGCATTTCATATACTGAAGAGGTATTGCTGGGATCATCCGGAAAAAAACCACTTGGACTCGGATTCATTGAGGCTACCAGCATGAAGCTTGCAGGATAATTTACGGTAAAACGCGCTCTTGAAATGGTCACCTCGCGGTCTTCTAAAGGCTGACGCATTACTTCCAATACGGTTCGTTTAAATTCCGGCATTTCATCCAGAAACAGGACTCCGTTGTGGGCAAGAGAAATTTCTCCAGGCTGCGGATAGCTTCCTCCATGTCAATTACAAAAGAAAATGCTATTGGCTTACGAGTGGCAGAGTGATTACAACAGTAATCACCCGCATAAATCGTTAAATGGACTTAGTCCATGGCTCTATACGAAAGAAGTTTTAGTGTATTAGAGTATATTTTATATTTATTAACTGTTTGAAAAACGGGAAGTCTTCAATCTGATATTTCATTCTTATCTTTTGAGCCGATATCAATATGAATCCCTCCGTTTTGGAAAAATAAATGAATATTTTTTATGAATTTATAATATAATTCGATGATTAGAAATATTAAATACTATTTGATTTTATTTGTAATAATATCATGTAACCTTTTAGGGCAGAAATCAAGCTTTATCTATGAATTAAAATATAAACCTCATACTGACAGTAAAAAAACGGAGGCCATAACTTATTACCTAGATACAGATAAAAACTTATCACTATTTCGTTCAATAATGTTCCGAAAATCAGATTCATTAGCCGTTAAAAGAGGATATCCTAATGGGTTTGATACTGAATTTAATAATAAGCAACTCTATGTGAAAAAAGATACTAAAGCAAATACTATTTTAAAATACGTATTCATTCCTATAGTATATTCAACGTTTGCCATAAAAATTAATGATAAGCTCGATTGGGAAATATTGCCTGAAAAACAAAAAATCGGAAATTATTTTTGTCAAAAGGCTAAAACTTCTTATGGAGGTAGGATCTGGAATGCTTGGTTTACATCTGAAATTCCAATTTCTGACGGTCCTTATATTTTTAATGGTTTACCTGGCTTAATCATAAAAATATATGATGAAAAACAAGATTATGAATTTGAACTGGTACAGATCAAAGATTTAAAATGGAAAGAATTATATCCCTCAAAATATCAGAAATTGATTACTTGGGATGATTTTCAAAAAATACAAACCGACTTTTACAATAATCCTTTATCTACACTTAAAAAAGGAGATATTTTAAATGAAGATGCATCTGGCAACATTTCTGAAGCAAATCACAGAGATATGAAAGAGTCTATTAAAAAAAATATTATAAGTAAAAATAATCCAATAGAATTAAATTATAAAGTAGATTTCAAATAAAAATAGTCTGAATTGAATTCTATTTATTAATTCCATAGTATTTTATAGCCATTTCTTTTAAAGGATTTATACTCCATTCTTTCCATTCTTCCGTATAAGGATCATAGCCACATTTCAAAGGTTTAGAAGTATCTAAACCTTCTTTGTTTTGATGAGTTTTTTCAGTAAATGCTCGGCAGTCTGTACATATATAACGAAATTCGCAGTCTTTGCATATCTCAACATATATATTATCCAGTCAAAACAAAGGCTATGAAATAAAAAAATATCGTTTTAAAGTAACTCATAGCTTATCACAGTAATTCTTTGCCGTTGCTTTACTTCTAAGCATTCCAAAACTCTCTGTCCAAGCTTCTGTATTGTATGGCTTCAGAAATATGTTGGGAAAGAATATTTTCTGAGCTATCCAGATCAGCAATGGTTCTGGCAACTTTAAGAATTCTATCGTAGGCTCTTGCGGAAAGATTCAGTTTTTCCATAGCTATCTTTATAAGATTAAAAGAACTTTCGTCCAGCTCACAAAAAGCTTCAATTTCCCTGGGACCAATCTGGGCATTACTGCTGATGTTAAGGTTTTTATAACGTTCATTCTGAATTTCTCTTGCCTTCAAAACACGTTCACGCACATCTTTGCTTTTTTCACCTTTTCTCTTTTCAGAAAGCTGTTCAAATTCCACTTTCTGAACTTCAATATGAATATCTATTCTATCCAGAAGCGGTCCGGAAAGCTTATTCATGTACCGCTGCATTTCATATACTGAAGAGGTATTGCTGGGATCATCCGGAAAAAAACCACTTGGACTGGGATTCATTGAGGCTACCAGCATGAAGCTTGCAGGATAATTTACGGTAAAACGCGCTCTTGAAATGGTCACCTCACGGTCTTCTAAAGGCTGACGCATTACTTCCAATACGGTTCGTTTAAATTCCGGCATTTCATCCAGAAACAGGACTCCGTTGTGGGCAAGAGAAATTTCTCCAGGCTGCGGATAGCTTCCTCCACCAACGAGTGCTACGTCTGAGATTGTATGGTGAGGAGCTCTGAAGGGCCGAACAGTCATGAGGGATGATTCGGTTCCCATTTTACCTGCCACGGAATGTATCTTTGTGGTTTCCAGCGCTTCTTTTAAGGTAAGTGGAGGCAAGATACTTGGAACTCTTTTGGCAAGCATTGTTTTTCCACTTCCCGGAGGTCCGATCAGGATAATATTATGCCCACCGGCTGCGGCAACTTCCATAGCTCTTTTGGCTGTTTCCTGACCTTTAACTTCAGAAAAATCAAAGGGGAAATTATTAATCTTTTCATGAAATTCTTTTCTGGTATCCAGCACTACTTTCTCAAGAACCTTTCCTTCGTTAAAAAAGTCAATCACCTCTTTAATATTTTCCACTCCATATACGTCAAGATCACTCACAATAGCTGCTTCTCTCGCATTTTGAACAGGAAGAATAATTCCTTTAAAGCCTTCTTCTTTTGCCTGAATAGCGATGGGTAAGACTCCTTTGATGGGCTGTAAACTTCCGTCCAGCGAAAGCTCTCCCATAATGATATAGTTTTGAATTTCTTCAGCTAGAATTTGATCTGATGCCGCTAAAATTCCAATAGCGATACTCAAGTCATAAGCAGAACCTTCTTTTCTAAGGTCTGCCGGAGCCATATTAATAGTAATCTTTTTCCCCGGAATCTTGTAGTTTACATTCTTCAATGCAGCAGAAATCCTGTAACTGCTTTCTTTAATAGCATTATCAGGAAGTCCAACCAAGTGATACCCTACTCCTCCGGTATCTACATTTACTTCAATAGTTATGGTCTGAGCGGAAACACCATGAATGGCACTTCCATAAATTTTGATCAACATAAGTACTTTTTGAAGTAAATATAAATAATATACTATTTTGAAAATCTGTAAGATAAGCTGCTTATTTTCTACAAAAACAAATAAATTAAAAAAGATATTAATAAAAGGAGTATTAAAATTTTACCATCAGCGCTATTTAGGCTTGCATGTAATTAAGATAAGCTCGCTCCTTAAGTACGCTAAAAATTTTAGGATAAAATAGGCTTTACGAAGCTTTTTAAAGTCTCAAACTCCGGGGAATTTGTTCAACGGATCTATTTCTCTTTGGAGAGATCACTTTGCCAAGTAATATTCTAGATCACTTATCATAGTTGCTTCTCTATCTTTTGTTCAGGAAAAATCATTCCATTAACGTCTACAATTATTACTATCATGCCAGAACTTACCTTAAAAACGGCATCTTTTTGCCGGTCTCTCTTTTATCCTGAAATAAATATCAAATCTCATAAATCCTAATAAAAGTCAGGTTTTGAAGGTAAAATAAAGCATCGCGTTGTTTAGAATTATTATAAATAAAACTATATTTGTATTTTATTTATTTTTAATAAGACTAAATAGTAATAATAACCGTATAAATGCAGCAAGTCGTTAAAAAGAAGTCTAAGGGAACCTTCAAAAAATATATTTTGAAAGCCCACCTCTGGCTGGGACTTCTTTCAGGTATCATTGTTTTAATCGTTTCTTTATCAGGTGCATTTTTTGTTTTCAATGAAGACATTACTTCTGCATTGCGTAAAGAACATTCATATCATGGAGAGAAAGATATCCAGCATAAAAAGCCTATTCCTATACGCGAGCTAAAAGACCTCGTCAATGATCAACTGAAAAACGAAATCGTCAAAACAGATGATGTCACCATCCCTATGGACCCTTCCCGCTCCTACCAGTTCGGACTGATTAAAATCAATCCTGATGGGTGGAACCACTTTAACACCTTTATTGTTTATAAAAACGTTTACGTAAACCAATATACCGGAAAGGTACTCGCAATCTATGATGTAAAAAACAATCCATTCTTTATCAGTATGATCCTACACCGCTCATTGCTCCTGAGCAATAAAATTGGAGGTACTATTGTGGGAGTATCTACCATTATCTTTGTGGTAATGCTGATTACAGGGATTATCCTATGGTGGCCGAAGAACAAAAAGATGCGCAAACAGCGTCTATGGTTTCGCTGGGAGAAGGTAAAAGGCTGGCGCCGCAAGAACTACGATGTACATAATATACTGGGCTTTTATGCCTCCTTTCTAGCCATTATTGTTGCTATTACAGGGATTATGTATTCCTTCCGTATTACCCAAATATGGTTATATGCATTACTCAATGGCTTTTCCACTGCTACACCAGATTACAGTAAGTACAAAACAACTGCTCCGGAATCTGTGGAAACAGCAACAACTATAGACCGCATCATAGAACAGGTAAAAATCCACTACCCAAAGGCATATTCCTTTGGAATTGACTTGGAAGATCATGCTGACGCTGATCACCAACATGATAACCTAAGTGTCTGGATCAAAGAAAAAGAATTCACTTATGCCGAGTCTTCAATGATGATTTTTGATGAGCATTCGGGGAAACTTCTGTTTAGCCGCCCGCATCAAGACAAGCCCATGGCAGAAAGAGCTACAGATGCCACCTATGATCTGCACGTGGGTGCTTTCTTTGGAATGCCGGGAAAAATACTGGCGTTCATAATGAGCTTATTCTGCGCTTCATTGCCGATAACCGGGTTTATGATCTGGTGGGGCCGGAGAAATAAAAAGAAAACAACAACCTAAATCCATTAACATGAAGAAACACTATATATGGTTACCTCTAATGGCGAGCCTGAATGCCTACGGACAAACGGAAGAAAGCCTGAAAGATTCTTTGCAGACAGAAAAAACTTCAGAAATTAGTGGCATTGTTATAAAAGGCAGCAAAGCAATTTTTCAGCAAAAGGCTGATAAAATGATTTTTAATGTTGAAAACAGTGTATTGTCTGATGGTACAACTGTCCTGGAATTACTGGGTAAAACACCCGGTGTGGTGGTTTCGCAGGAGGGCGAGCTGTCCTTACGTGGTAAGAAAGGGGTAAGTGTAATGATTAATGGTAAGCTGAGCTCCCTATCAACTAAGGAATTGGCCAACTTATTACGCTCTACCAATTCTACACTGGTAAAGAATATTGAAATTATCGCAAATCCATCCTCCAAATACGATGCTGCGGGAAATGCAGGTATCATTAATATTATTCTTAAAAAGAGTTCACTGGAAGGCTTTAGCGGCAACTATTACCTGAATGGCGGAAGAGGCCGTAAAAATAGAATTAATACCGGACTGAGCCTGAGCTATACTCATAAGAAGCTTTCTCTGAATGGAGATTATAGTTATACTTTCCGTGGTGAGGAGGAACGACGGGTCTTTAGCCAGGTTTTCTTTGATGAAAAACAACCTCAGCAAATCACAAGGAAAACAGATCAAAATTCAATAACCAGCGAGCCTTTAACCTCCAATAATTTTAAATTTGGTGCAGATTATGCTTTCAGTGATAAAACGACTATTGGTGCTTTATTTGATGCTAAAATAGGAAGATATGAAGATTTTTCGGGGGGTGAAAACAGAATATTTCAGCCTGCAGATAATCTTTTTGCTCATGTACTTTCGGATAACAAAAGCAAAGAAAACTGGTACGACTATACGTATAATCTAAAGGGTACGCACATCTTCAATGATAAGGACTATAAGGTAGATGTAGATCTGGAATACGAAACTTCACGTTTCAATTCCCGCCAGAATCAGCTTTCTGATGCATTGGTGAATCAGGGAACAGAGAAGTTTAACAATAGAAGAGGCAGCATTGCTTCCCGCTTAAAGGTCTTCAATGCCAAGGTCGATTTTACACTCCCTTTTAGCGATAGACATAATCTGGAAGCAGGTCTGAAGTCTACTGTAAAGTCTAACAACAATCCTTCAGAGTATTTTATACAACAGGGTGAAGACTGGATAAATGACGATAAAGCAAGTAATGAATATGTCTATAAAGAGCAAATTCATGCATTATACGCCAATTACAAATTAAATCTGGCGAAATGGAACTTCCAGCTGGGATTGAGAACGGAAATGACCCATACAGACATCAACCAGAAAACATCCCGGGAGCAAAGAAAAAGGAATTATACCAATCTTTTCCCAAGCGCATCCATCAAATACCAGATGAATGATCAGCATGGATTTTATGCTTCATACAGTAAAAGGATCAACAGGCCGAGTCATTTCGACCTGAACCCGTTTCGTTTTTATGATGATCCATTCAACTATTGGCAAGGAAATCCAAATCTGAATCCGGAGTTTACCTATGCAACAGAATTGGGGTATACCTGGGGAAAATATATCATAGCATCAGCTTACTTTAGTGTAACAAATGATGTAATGACAGAAGTCTACAACTACCAGCCGGACACAGGAATCCTGGTAAAGACTCAGGACAACCTGAACAGGTCTTATGTATATGGTGCCAACATCACAGCAACAACAAAGCTTTTCAAGTTCTGGTCGCTTACCTCCATGCTTAATGTATTCAACAATGAGTATAAAGGTGATTACCAGAATTATTCAGTAAACAGCTCACAACTGGCATTTACATTAAATGCACAAAACAGCTTCAGCATTGCAAAAGGTGTAAAAGCAGAGGTTAACGCACAGTATTTCTCGAAATCAAATATTGGCTTGTTTATCCGCGATGCTTATTTTGATCTGACACTGGGGATTTCGAAAACATTATTGAAGGATAAAGCAACTTTAAAACTTGCAGTGACAGATTTGTTAAAAACAAATAATTACCGTGTAACCGGAAATAACTTCAGTTCTACAATCCGACAAAAATACAATCTGGACAGCCGGGTGGTAACGCTCTCGTTTAATTACAAACTTTAAACATTAAATCATTTATATAAAAGCTATCGAAAAGCTTAGAATGGCCGGATATTTTCCCGGTCATTTTTTTGTTAAACCTGGGAACCGCCTCAGAGTTATTAAGCGGAAACAAAAAACTGTTCTCAATAATTTTGAGAACAGTTTTTTTTACCAATTAAATATTCAATATTTTCTACCAAATTGATAGCCTGTGATTAGTCATATAATTTATCGAAGCGGGCAAAGCCAGAAATACCATCCGGAAGCTTCATGCCCTTAGTTACTTTGTCAGTTTGTACATCATAGATCCATACATAATTGCCTCCTTTATTTGTGTTTACCGCGATGTATAACTTTTTATCCTGAAAAAACATCCCTTGTTCATAGGGTTCATCTCCCGGCAGTTCATCCAGTATCCGAATCAATTGTTTGGTTTCGATATCTATGATGGCATACCGACCATTATAGGTACTCCCTAATGCAGGATCGCGGTACAGAACCACCATCTTATTGTTGCCAATATAATCTATCACTGTTTCCAGAGATTTACCTCCTACCAGATCGGTAAGATTTATCTGATACCCTGCATCGGGTGAAGTAGCACCTTTAAGCGCCCTGAAAAGATAAATATTACTTGATCCTGCTCCTGCACGTGGAAAACAAGTGTAGTAAAAAGCTTCTTTATCCTTCGTAAAAGTCGTTTTGAAATAGGGGGAACCATTAGCAACCCCAGGGCTCCGGCTATCAGTTATTGAATTTTTCACTTTGAAAGTGGTATAATCTATTACAGCAAAGTTATAATATTCCGGCGTAAGCCATTTACCATCGCGGAAGTTGTACTGCAAATAGATCTGTCCATCCATATAACTCATAGCACCCAGTGCGTAGAAATTATAAGCATTCGGGAAAGGCTGAAATCCTTCAATCTCGCCCTGACGGATAATACTAAGATCAGCAACATTGAAAATGGTATAGCGTATGTGCTGGCCATCTCCTGTTTCTCCCACAACTACCAAAGTGTTATCATTTACCCATACATAGCTGGAAATATCAGTAATATAGGTATAAGGAACTTCTTTTATGGTGGTGAGCCTATCCTGTGTGTATTTAAACTTTTTGAGCACCCCCTGATCGGTTTTGTAATTATAAATAAAACCGTTTTTTACAATATAGGAATAGGTTCCTTTAGAGTTTATCTCGTCTCCTTCTTTGGTAATATCCATTTCACCTTTTGTAAGGTCATTGGTAGCCGTCATATAATGTACAGTGTTGGGCCAGCTTCCTAAAGCGGAAAGCAGAAAGTATTTATAGTCTTTTTCGCCGCTATTGGAACTGTCGGAGCCTGGTTCACGTTCACAGCCAATTACGGATAAACATATTAGTATTAAAAATATACTATTTCTTAAATATTGTGTCATGATTTTTTACTTAAGGAGATATCTGAATTTTACATAAAAAGCGCGTCCCTGCTTCTGAAGTTTAAAGTTGTCATATGCCAGTGCATCACTAAGGTTGGTTACATCGAACGCCAAATTATACCTTCCGTTCTTCATGGAATAACTTATACCTATGTTGTGCAGAGTTTGTCTTGGAACAATCGGAATATTTCTAGGATTTCCGTAGGATTTCCAGTTTTTGTAGAACCACTCTGTCATCTGTAGTCCGTAGTAAAGCTCTACCCTGCTTTCTTTCTGAAACCAGTCATCTTTTCCGATGCTTACATTCACATTCCCAAATAACCATGGTTGGTTTGGAACATCTTTTTTGTAAGTTGCTGAAACTACATCCTCGCTGTTGTTGGCAAATTTTGTATTGTCATAAGCTTTGTTATAGCTTACATTCGCTAACACGTTCAGGAGTCTTTTGTATTGATAGCTCAGCTCTCCTTCCAGTCCGCGGGTAAGGATATTGGACAGGTTTTCATATTTGAAGGTGCTGTTGTACAGATTAGGAACCGTATAGATAAAATCCTTTGTGTCACGTATATACCCTGAACCTTCTATCCGGAAAGCATGTGATCCCCACTGGTGATTATAGTATAGGCCCACGTTTACATTATTACTGGTTTCAGGCTTCAGATCCATATTACTCGTTACAGCAACACCATCTCCAAATATTTCCTGTGGCTCTATCAAACGATAGGCATGTTCAAATGATCCTTTTATCCCCATTCCTCTCGTAATCTTTACAGTTGTAGCAAATCCGTAACCCCAGTTACTAAAATTATCTTTTGCAGGATAATCAGTTCTGGTCACCGGATCGAAAACCGTTTTCTGAAGTCCTACGCGATAATATTTACTAAAGAAAATATTAGTCCAGTGCTTATTGAAAAAGTCCTGCTGATAAGCCATAGACAAGATCTGCTTGGTCATCTTCGCAGGAAACACATTTTCTTTCTGCTCTTCAAGTTTATTGAATGTGGTATTTTTAATATAATCGAGTACATAATTAAAAATAAGCTTATGATGTTCAGCTATTCTGTAAGTAGCCCCAGCTTGTGAATAAAAGCGGTCTTCGTACTGCATTATGATACTACTGCCTCCTTTTTCACTTGAAGCAGCAGGCTCGAAAGTACCATCCCAGCTATATTTACGCATAAGGGTATCGGTTGCTTTCTGAGTACTTTTAGAAAAACCTGCATAAACATTCACATCCAGACGGTCATTGAAGAGATTAGTCTTTTTATACTTCATAAAGTAATTATAAGCTTCTCCGTTTTGCTTTACTCCACCATAAACTACTTCCTGGTTGGATCCTGTCTGTATCTGTTTGTCGAAAAGTGACTGTGACATTCCTACAAAGAAAGAATCCGCCCAGCTTTTATTTTCAAATCCAACTTCAGCCATACCAAAAACAGATTGATATCTGTCGTTAAAGCGTTTTACATTTCTTAGCTCATATTCGTTTTTAGCTGCATTCCAGATTTTCATATCCTTCATCAGGTAGTTGTTATCAGAATGGTTATAAAAACTGTTGATGCGAAGGATTATTCCCGTTTTATCATCTTTAACCTCTCCATTCAGATTGATCCGTTGTGTATTAAAAGATCCTACACTTATCCCGGCATCCAGGTAGTTCTTGCTGCTCCCGGGAGTAATAATATTTACAGCACCTCCCATAGCATCAGTACTTAAATGAATAGGAACAACACCTTTATAAATCTCCACACGCTCAGCCATATTTACAGGTAATGTACTCAGGTCTACCCCTTTCCCAAGCATTTCCAAAGGAACGCCGTCTATAAAGAATTTCACAGCTTTTCCGGACATTCCGTTGATAGAGAAGTTATAATCTGAACCCACACCACCCTGCTGGCGAACTTTGATCCCTGTAGTTCTGTTCAGAACCTGATTAAGATCCGCCGTGGTATTGGCCAATTTGGCAACATCTATAGCATTAACGGTAAAAGCACCGTCTTGCAGTGCTTTCACTTTACCTTTTCCGTGTACTATAATTTCTTCTACAACTGCCTTATCCTCGTATAGCTGAATACCTACCGAAGATACTTCGCTGCCGAAGTTCATTTTCTTTCTGAGCTTTTTATAGCCATCCAGACTGAAAACCAATGTGGCCTCTCCCTTCTTGTAATGAATACTGAAATTTCCATTTTGATCGGTTTGTGTTTTGATTTTTGCATTTTCAATAAAAATGGACACTCCACTTAATCCCTTTTTTGTATGGTCCTGCACCACTCCTTGAATGGTAAAACCAGCATCTTGTGCATTGATGAGGGAAATTGAAAGGGTAAAAATGAGAAAGATAAAAATACGCTGATACAATTTCATTATTTATAATTATTATAAATAGCAAAATTAAAGGATACCTATGAATCTCCAAAGGAAAAAGTCTTTTTATTTTTATTTATTCTAATTATAATTAATGAATAATATTAGATACATAGTGTAATTAGCTTATAATCATGAATAAGCATTAACAACATCGAATTGAAATTTGAGAGCTCCTCTTGTACGTGAGGCTAGCTATTTTTAACAAAAAATCGGCACAAAATCAATTTGTACCGATCCCAACCATTATTAAAACTAACAAATAGATTATCAGTAAAGAAGTCAGATGCCGAAAAGAAGAATTTCCATTGGATTTAATTATGATCATTATTTAACAAGGATTAATAAAACACTCTTCATCTGCCGCACTTAAAGTATTAAAAAAAAGTGCTTTGCTCTTCTTCTATTGAACAAGGAACGTTCTTCTTCCGGCACCCGTACTTCCTACCACAATCAAACTTTAAACTTTTCTGAGTTCTGATCTTAATCTTATTTCTTTACAAATCTGTTTTTATATTCAATTCCCTTAGTACTTTTGGAAAGAACAATATAATTTCCCGGTACCAGGTGGCTTACATCAATTGCCTGCTTATACTGATGATCATTTTTTGTCAGAATCAGCTTTCCGGACATATCCATGATCTTAATTTGTTTATATTCTTCATTTTCTTTACCAATGTACAGGAACTGTGCTGTAGGATTTGGATATATTCTCAGTTGATTATCTTTAGCCTTTACTTCTCCTGTTGCCAGATTGCTGCAAAATTCCCAATTTCCGAAGTTGAGTTCTAAAAATGCAAATGGGTCTAACATCTGGCATTGATCCTGACAGTATTCTGTGCAGGCATAAAATCCATATTTTCCAGAAGCTACAGCATTATAGGTGGAGCCTACTACGCCAGGGATTATACAAGGATCATTTCCGGCCGGAGGATTGGCTCCCGGAACACACTTGAACCAAATGTGCTTGCCATATACTGCAGGAAAAATATTTTCAAGTTTTACGGTAGCTCCGTTACATACATTCACCGCTCCCGTGTCTGTCTGTTCATAGGTTCCCGGTGTGAAAGTAGACATCATAGCAGGGAGACCATAGACAAATCCGTCTGCAAAAACGGCAGAACTTTCTGCTGTACAGTCACCTTCTTTAACTATGACTTTAAAATAATTCAGCTGTTCACTGCCATTGACAGTCAGTTGCTGTGATGTGGCTCCCGGAATGGCTACCCAAGGATTGGTATTGGGGGTCTGCCAGGTCCATTCCTGCTTATACCATTGATAGCTTCCATAGCTCTGCGTCGTAGAAAGTATCTCATCTTCCGTATCACAGAACAGGATGGTGGCAGGATATTTCAAACCTAGCCTCGGACTGCTTATTGTCGGGTTACACTGCGCCTTTATATTCAGAAAGCTGAATAATACAAACGCTAAAAGAATTAGTTTTGTTTTCATATATAGATATTTAAGTTGATTTTTATTTAAACATCCTCTACATTCAATCCAGCAGCAATCTGACTCCGAATTTTATATTAAAATGGAGTGGTTTTTCTTTATAAATAGTATTGGGAGCATTGTCTCCTTTGAAGTGATATCCTATTCCCGGCTCTGCATAAATTCCAAATTTATCAATGACTTTCAGCTGAAATCCAATAGCTGTATTCACAGAAAACTGCAGTGGCTTATGCTCCAGTCTTTCCTTGGAAGTTTCTTTTATTTCATCATTAACGATATAATTTGTTGTAATGCTTCCTGACACGGGCTTCTCCAGAAGGGCTCCTCCTGTTACATATCCTGTAAATTGACCCTTTTGCACCACATTATAATTGACCTGAACCGGAATTCCGATATAATGAACAATCTGATCGCCTTTGATATAATTAGCCTCGGTCCCTGAATGGAGTTCGGAAGCAAGCTTTGTATAATTCAGTCCCGTTCCTATCCCCCAATTTTTTCCTAAGTTATAATAAAGGGATAACCCAAAAGTGACCGGTATTTTATGCCTGATCCGTGCTTCTACCGGCTGACTCTGATTGGCAAGAAATATTGCAGTAAGAGGATCATCTGTATATTCAGAGGCGCTCCAAACCTGTTCTGTATTCATTGGTTTACCATCCATAGAGGCATACCCCGGAAACTGCTGTACCGCAGAATTGGAAGAAACATTTCCTGTAAGCATACTCAGCATCCATGATTTTTTCTCCTGAGACTTTTCCGCCTTATTTTTCGAATTTTCAGCATATACTTCTTTTGGCAACTCTTTAAAAAGAACCTCATCTTTTGTCTTTTCTTTGAGGGAGTCACTTATATTTTCATTGGCTGAAGCTGTTTTCCGAGACTCCGGATATTCATAGGATAACATCGCTATTGTCTCCGGGCTTTTTTCTAATTTTCTTAAGAGTTCATTATTATTAATCTTGTCCTGTCCTTGTTTTTTAAAATTAGGAGCCTTCAAACTGTTTTCCCGGCCCTCTATATTAAAACTGTTTTGCACTAAAGGAAAATCTGAGCTTAAAGGAATAGCTTCCTCTCTATTTGAGTTATTTTGATTTTCTGATTTTCCAGGGGCTGCAATCTTTTCTTCTTCTTTTCTACTATTGGCAGACTTTTGAGAAAGAGTTTTCTGGCTGCTATTGACAGGCAGCATTTTTATAACCCAAAAAAGCAATGCTACTGCTGCTGCAATTCCTCCAACACGATAAAGCCAAGGTTTTTTTCTGCTTTCTATGTTTGCCAACTTTGATTCCACTTCAGTATCATGTTGATTTTCAGAAAATAAACCTACAACTATTGCATTCTTATCTTCTTCGGAAAATAATTCATCTCGGATGTCATCCCACAAACCATCAGGAATATCTTCTTCATGGTCTTCCATTCTGCTTCGCAGGCTATTTAACCATTCATTATTCATATTGTGCTTTTTTTGACATTTTAAACTCTTTTATTTTCAGAACAAGCAATCCTTTTGCCCTGTGAAATTGGGAAGCGGAAGAGTTTTCTGCAATACCAAGGATTCCGGCAATTTCTTTATGGCTCTTTTTCTCAAATACATACAGATTAAAAACAGTTCTATACCCATCCGGCAGTAACCTGATCATTTTCATAATTTCATCCTTTGGAATCTCTTCAAAATCCGGCTCTTCTTCATTGGGGATATCAGGAATATCTTCTACTTCAACTGCTGATTTAAAGTCACCTTTCTGCTGGATATGTTTCAAAGCTTCATTTACAACAATACGGGTGATCCAGGCCTTTAATGAACCATTCCCCCTGTACTCAAAAGACTCTATAGAGCGGAACATCTTGATAAAGCTGTTTTGAAGTACATCATGAACATCCTCTCTTTCAGTGACGTAACGGGAACAGACATAAGTCAGATTTCCGGAATAAGCTCCAAAAAGCTCTTTCCAGGCAGCCTCTTCCTTGTTCAGAAGGTGCTTTACCAAAATCTGTTCTTTAGTTTCTTCCATATACTGCTCCCGTGGCTTTTTGAATACTGATTAAAATTTTCAGGCAAAAATAGATTGCATCTTATAAAGTGCAATCCATTTAGAACCAGATCTATTAATTAATTTTTTATGCAGAATGGAAAATTATAATTAATAATTTCATAAGGTGCTAGTAACGTTCCATCTACCGTTATTTTCTGTGCCGTAAAAGCAAACCTCAGCGAACGGTCCATTCCTACATAAAATCCTTTCTCCTTAGCTTCCAATGTGACCACCGTTTTTTTATTCACTCCGTCCACAGGAATCTGAAACTCGAGTGTTTTAGGGGAAAAAACCAATTCTACAGCATTATTGCCTTTGTTTACTGAAGCGGTGTAGGTAAGGTTATATTTCACTTTTCCTATTGCTTTTATAGCAGCTTCTGTTTTTACCGGATCTTTCACTACCGTTTTTACAATTTCATTGATTGGAAATTCTGCAAAACTTATGGTATCTTTTTTTACTTTAAAATCTTTAATACTCTCTGTTTTGGTGGTTCCCTGTACGATAATAAGCTTTCCTTTGTAATTGCCAGGCATCTCTTCCAGCCTTACCGGCGGAATATCTGGTCCGTCATCATTGCAAGAGTATAAAGTGAATCCTGTAAATATCAGTAGTACGGCTATAAAAAATTGGGGTACTGTAAAGTTTTTCATTGCATTATTTTTTTCGTTAAACATTATTTATTTTAGAGTACTCATCTATATAAATCTCATTTTCCGGAAATCTTGCATGTTTATTAAATAAAAATTCTCATTTTTCCGTAAATAACTGATTTACTGAATGTATTTTTTCATCATTCTTCTGTTACCATTTTCTTAAATCCAAAAAAGGAAGCTACAATCGTAACTTCCTTTGTGCATTTATTTATTATTTATATTTATTCAACTCCACCGCCAAGCGCGCGATAGAGGTCAACCTCAGCATTCAATCTTTCAAGTGTAACATTTACTGCTTCCAGATCATTCTGAAGCTTATTGTTTTGGGCTGTTATCACTTCCAGATAGGTTGCCATACCGCTCTTATAAAGCTTAAGAGCATCATTGATTCCTTTATCTAAAATGGCTGTTCTCTGTTCCAAAAGCTGTAGTCTTTCGATAGAACCTTTAGATTTTGCCATTGCATCGGATACTTCTCCTACAGCTGTCATCACTGATTGCTTAAAGTTGACAGCCGCTTTTTCCTGCTCAATCAATGCTGTTTCATAAGCTGTCTTCAACTGCTTTTTCTGAAAAATAGGAGCAGCCAGATTGGCGGCAACTGCTTTGGTAATGGATCCCGGAATGTCAAACCATGAGCTGAATTTATTAGAGTTTACTCCAATCTGCGGGCTCAGGCTAATACTTGGATACATCGCCGCTTTTGCCAATCCTGTTTTTGAATTAAGGCTGATGACATTGAATTCTGCAACTTTCAAATCAGGTCTGCGGCTCAGCAGCTGCGCAGGAAGTCCTTCAGAAAGTTTGTTTTCAGGAATCATCATTTTCAGGCTTCCTTCTCTTTTTACTTTATCTGGATATTCCCCACAAAGAATACTCAATGCGTTCTCCTGAATGGAAATATTCTGTTTTGCCAATGGGATCAGCAATTCGGCAGTTTTCTTCTGTGCCTCGGATTGCTGCACTGCCAATGAGTTGATCTGCCCTGCTTTAAACTGAAGATTCATCATCTTAAGGGTATTATCACTCAGATCAATATTTTGCTCAGCTATTTTTAACTGTTCATCCAGACTTATTAAATTATAGTACGCCTGAGCTACCTGAACAATGATTCTGCTTTTTATAGCATTTAAGTTTTCTTTTTGAGCAAAATATTCCGCTGCCGCAGATTCTTTCTGCATTTTAGCTTTCCCCCAGATGTCTACCTCCCAGGAAAGTCTTAGGGCTCCGCTAAAATCATCAATATATTTAGTGCCTACAAACTGCTCATTAAGAGAACCGTTCAGCGTATTGGTAGAAGCCCAGCTTCTGGTCGCACCGGCACTGAAATCCAGAGTGGGCATTAGGGAAAGCTTAGCTTGTCTGTAGGCCAGATCCAGCTGTTCTATATTTTTCAGGGCAACATTCATTTCACTATTTCTGGCAAGTGCTTTATCTATTAATCCTATCAATTTAGGATCTTTAAAAAAGGTCTTCCATGGAAGTACTACAGTGTCTCCTGTAACCTGCATCGGTTCTCTATAGGTTTCGGGAACCTGAAGCTCGGTTCTCGTATAAGGTTTCCCCACGGTGCAAGACACCAGAACTGATGCCATTGCGCCTGAAATAAGGAAATTTTTTATATTAAATATTCTCATTGGTCAATTGATTTTGTATGACAGGATACTTCTTTTTGGATGAAAATTTCTCATCCAGATACTGGAAGAACATATACAGCACAGGGATTACAAATACTCCTAAAACAACTCCGCTCAACATTCCTATGGCAGCACTTACACTGATCGATTTGTTCCCTGAGGCCATTCCCCCTGTAGAAATCATCAGCGGAATCATTCCTACAATGAAGGCAAGAGAGGTCATGATAATGGGACGTAATCTTGCTTTGGCCCCCTCCAGCGCTGAATCCAGAATAGAAAGTCCTGATTTTCTACGTTGTACGGCAAACTCCACAATAAGAATTGCATTTTTGGCCAATAGACCAATAAGCATGATCAATCCTACCTGTACATAGATGTTATTATCTAGTCCAATCGCTTTAATTCCTAAAAATGCTCCTACTATTCCTGTCGGAATGGACAGCATCACCGCCAAAGGAAGGATATAGCTTTCATACTGTGCGGCAAGAAGCAGATAAACAAAAAGCAGACATAATCCAAGGATCACAATGGTCTGGCTTCCTGCTGATTTTTCCTCTAAGCTTAATCCTGTCCATTCATAGCTGTAATCAGAAGGAAGTTTATTGAAGACAGGCTCAATTTTATCCATTAAGGCTCCGTTACTTATTCCCGGTTTAGGTACCACATTGATGTTTAATGAATTATAAAGATTATATCGTTGTACAGATTCTGGTCCGTATACTTTTTTCAATGTAATCAGCGTACTGGCAGGAACCATTTCTCCTTTATCATTCTTCACAAAAATATCGTTGAATGCCTGTTCATCCATTCTGAAAACACCGTCGGCTTTTATATTGACTCTATAGAATTTTCCAAATCTTGAGAAATTCTGAGACTGATCACCGGAAAAATAAGTCTGTATAGATCCCAAAAGACTGGCAATGCTAACTCCTAACTGCTTTGCTTTATCTTCATTCACTTCCAGCTCCAACTGAGGATAATCTGCTCTAAACATGGTATAAGCATAGGCCACTTCCGGAACTTTCATCAGTTGACCGATTACATCATCCGCCTTGGCTTTAAGAACCTGAGGATCTCTACCCATACGGTCCTGAAGCACTATTTCTGCATCATTGGTCACTCCATATCCTTCTACCGGAGGCATTCTGAAGCTCATTACACTTCCTTCTTTGATCACGGAGAGTTTTCCATTCACAATCTCCATGATTTCATCAATATTCTGAACGGCTCCTCTTTCTTTTTTAGGTTTCAATTTTACAAACCCCATCGCATATGCAGGCCCTGCACTATTACTCAACAGGTTGAATCCTGTAATGGATGTATTTTCCTGAACAGCGTCTACAGTTTTTAAAATCTCATTGATCTTGTTAGACACCTCAGTTGTTTTTGTTAATCCTGTTCCAGGTGGCATACTTAATGAGTAGATGAAGAATCCATCATCTTCCATAGGAACAAAACTTTTGGTGGTGCTTGACATTAACCATGCTGAAAGCCCTATAATTCCTACGACCAACCCTCCGGCGATCCATTTTCGTCCAATTAAAAATCTTACTCCTTTCGCATAACGCTCAGTTATATTATTGAAACCTGCATTGAAAGCAACAGAGAATCGTTTTCCGAATCCTTTAGGTTTTCCTCCTTCTTCTGCATGGTGATTTTTCAAAAATACAGCACACAAAGCTGGTGTTAAAGTAAGAGCGTTCACCGCAGAAATAATAATTGCAATAGCCAATGTATAGGCAAACTGCTTGTAGAAAAGGCCTGCGGAACCTGACATAAATCCGATAGGAATAAATACGGCAGACATTACCAGAGTAATGGATATAACGGCTCCTGTGATTTCGCTCATCGCTTTATGGGTAGCCTCTCTTCCGGAAAGATCTGTCCCTTCCATGTTGCTATGCACAGCCTCTACAACCACAATGGCATCATCGACAACAATACCGATTGCCAATACCAGGGCAAAAAGGGTTAGTACATTAATGGTAAATCCAAGCACCAGCAGGAAGAAGAAGGTTCCAATAATCGCTACCGGAACTGCAATTGCCGGAATGATAGTAGACCTGAAATCCTGCAAAAAGATAAATACTACAATAAATACAAGGATAAAGGCTTCTATCAGGGTAGATTTCACCTGTCCTGTAGCTTCATCCAGTCTTTCTTTGGTACTCATCACTTTGGTATATTTAATACCGGGAGGGAAGGATTTCGACAACTGATCAATGGCTTTATTGACTCCTATTTCAATTTCGTTGGCATTGGAGCCTGTAGTCTGCATAATGGCCACCGTAACCGCATTCTTACCATTGGAAAGGTTATCTCCACTGTTATTGATGGATCCGAATTCTACACGGGCCACATCTTTAAGTCTTATCACATTGGTTCCGTCATTTTTAACAACTATATTTTCATATTGTTCCGGTTTATTCTTTTTTCCTTTATATCTTATTACATACTCCAGCGCTGCATTAGATTCCTCTCCTAATTTTCCTGGTGCGGATTCTAAACTGTGGTCTGCAATGGCATTGGAAACATCTGATGGCTCAAGTCCATAGGAAGACATCTTCTGCGGATTCAGCCAGATTCTCATTGAGTAATCTTTCACCCCGAAAATCTGTGCCTGCCCTACTCCTTTTACCCTTTTGATTTGCGGAATAAGGTTGATGTTGGCATAGTTCTGCAGAAAGGTTTCATCATACTGTTTATTATCTTCGGTATAAATATTGAAAATCAGCACCATACTGTTCTGCTGCTTGGAGGTTGTGAGCCCCATCCTTACCACTTCCTGAGGAAGAATAGGAGTAGCCTGCTGTACACGGTTTTGTACGTTTACTGCAGCCTGGTCAGCATTCACTCCCTGTTTGAATATCACAGAGATAGTAAATGTCCCATCATTACTCGCTGTGGATTTCATATAGCTCATGTCTTCCACCCCATTGATCTGCTCTTCTAAGGGCGTTACTACAGAACGGATCACTGTCTCACTGTTTCCTCCCGGATAAGACCCTGAAACGGTTATCGTAGGTGGAGAAATGTCGGGAAATCTTGTTACCGCCAGCTGGTTTAATCCTATAATTCCCAAAATGACAATTATAAGGGATATTACCGTTGCCAGTACCGGGCGGTCTATTATCTTTTTTAACATTTTTAAATTTTCTTAAGAATGATTATAAAACTATTTTGAAGGCACCACTTTGGCCACAACCAGAGCTCCGTCTGTAAGTGCATCAATTCTATTGACCGCAATCTTATCTCCGGCATTCACGCCTTCTTTTACAAAGTAATCTTCGGATGTACTTCCTGAGATTTTAATCTGAGCCATCTTCACCTTATCCTTTCCTTCCAGCTTATATACAAAAAATTTATCCTGAATATCTTTCACGGAAGTCTTCGGAAGTTTGATCACTCCGTTCAAAGCATTATGAATCATTACTCTGGCCGTTCCTCCTGCTCTCAACAGTTTATCCGGATTCTGGAAAACCGCTTTCATCTGAATACTTCCTGTACTTCTGTCAAAGTTTCCACTGGCATTTTCAAGTTTTCCATTTAAAGAATACGTGGAACCATCTGCGAGGATCAATTCTACATTTTCTGCATTATTTCCTGACACGGCTGCTCTTCTATGTGCAATAAAGTCGGCTTCATTCATGGAGAAATAAACATTCACAGTGTTTATGCTTGAGAGGGTCGTCAACGGAGAAGTATCAGTAGGGCTGATGAGGTTTCCGATTCTATTGGGAATTCTCCCGATATATCCGCTTACAGGTGCTTTGATATAGGTAAAGTTAGCATTAATCTTTGAGGAACCTAATGAAGATTGTGCCTGTGCAACCTGTGCAGAAGCCGATTTATAACTGGCCTGTGCTGTTTTCAGCTGCATATCAGACACTACTTTTCCTTCTACAAGAGGTTTAAGTTTTTCAACTTCCAGTCTCGCTGTTTCCTGAGCGGCCTGAGCAGCTTTCAGTCCTGCTTCATTGGTATTCACCTGTTCATTGTATACTGAAGGATTAATTCTGAATAGCGTCTGTCCTTTATTAACATATTGTCCTTCTTTAATATATACTGCTTCCAGATATCCTGTTACCTGAGCTTTGATATTCACATTATCCTGGCCTTCAATACTTCCCGGATAACCTGTAGCTACATCTGCGTCTCCTGATTTCATCTGGATGAAGTCTGTAGGAAGTGCCTGCATCTGCTGGGCATTTTCCTGGCCGTTTCCGGAACCGCAAGAATAAAGTATTGCTGCTGCGGTGAGTGAAAGAACCCAATATCCCTTTCTGTAGTTCATAACATTTGCTTTTAAATTTTACACTGCAAAATAACTTCATCTATTAAGGATATTCATCCGGAAATCTGGTGAAGTGTAATTAATCGCAGGTGAAGCGTATGACAGGAAAAATGAAAGGAAAAGGGAATTTTAGTCTGAAATTTTACTGATTTTTGTTTTTTGACAGGGCTAAAAATGGAAAGAGGACGGCGAAAATCGCAGAGCAGCAAAGTATCTTATTTATATGATGTTTTTAAGACACAAGAAAATCAGAGATTTTAAGTAGTCTCTTTTTTGGTCGTGGATGTACGAATAATAAAGGTTTTGTACATCTCTGGCAAATGTAGTTTTATCTTCCGTGTTCTTATTTATCTCATTAATAATCCATCCAGGATTTGAATGTGGAGGCTTTTTCACGACTTACAATAACCTCCATTTCAGGCTGTTTACGAAGTTCCAGTTTAAGTTTTCCATTAAAATGGTTAGAAATCTGTTTTACAGAGTCAATATGAATGATAAACTGCCTGTTCGCCCTAAAAAAAGATTTAGGATCTAACTGTTTTTCAAGTTCTTCAAGAGTTTGCGGAACATTTTCAACAATTCCGGTGGCCAGCATTGCTTTGCTCATTCCAAGTTCTGTATAGAAGTATAAAATGTCTTCAGCCAGAACGGTTTTATAACCATCCCGATGGGCAATAAGAAATCGCTTTCTGTAATCTTTAGGCTGGATATAATTCAGAAGTCCTTCAATCGCTGTTCCTACGAATGGCACTGTTTCTATAAAGGTTTCGTAGCGTCTGAGGGCAATATCAAGCTCTTCTTCTTCCACGGGTTTCAGGAGATAATCTATGCTGTTGTATTTAAATGCCTGAACTGCATATTCATCATATGCGGTTGTGAAAATCACAGGACTTCTTACCTCAAACTTATTAAAAATTTCGAAGCTTAAGCCATCTGCCAAACGTACATCCATCATGATCATATCAGGTGCCGGATTATTTTCAAGCCAATTAACGGATGAGGTAATGGAGTCTTCTACAGCAACAATTTCTGCGTTGGGTCTCAGTTTTAGCAAAAGTCTTTTCAGCCTGTCTGCATTGGGCTTTTCGTCTTCGATGATTAAAATTTTATTAAGCTTCATATCAGGGGAAGTTTTACGATAAATTGATTTTCAGTTTGTTCTATGATGGGTTTTGTGTATCCGAGGATCTCATACCGTGTAATAATATTGGTGAGCCCTACTCCTGAGGAATCAGGTTTATTAATCAGTGGTAAAACGCTGTTGGAAACAACCAGTTCTTTAGTGGGAAGTGTGTACACTTTTATTTTTAATGGATTTGCTTTTGAGGTCTGATTGTGTTTAATGGCATTTTCCACCAGTAGCTGCAGTGATAAGGGAAGGGTATACATTGGTTTGTATTCTTCTTCAATGTCAATGGTAAAGATAACTCCCTCTCCTATTCTTTTTTCGATTAAAAAAATATAAGAATCTAAAAATTTGAGCTCTTCCTCTAAAGCGATGATGTCTTTTTTGGAATTAACGAGAAGATAGCGATACACTCTGGCAAATTTTTCTGAGTATTCATATCCTAGCTGCTGGTCCTCCAGGATAAGCTCAGATAAAACACTGAGGTTGTTAAAAATAAAATGGGGATCTATCTGTAATTTAAGAGCCTGAAGTTCTGCTGCCATTGCTGCCTGTTTGTGTTTTGACGCTCTCAGTTTATGCTGAGCCGCTTCTACTGCTGTTTTTTTCCAGTTAGCCAAAAGGTAATCTACGGTATTAAAAGCACTGATAATAAGAGATATAATAATATTAGTTGCCACCCACTGTCCCAATAAAGTATATTCTTTCCGGGAATCCATCTCCGGCAGGCTTTCAGATGTACTTTCGATAATGAAATTAATAACAATTACCATAAGGATACTCCCAATGATCTGAAGACTTCCCTGAATCAATAGCCTTTTTATGGTTCTGTTTCTCCAGGGAAGCAGCCTGTTGAGGATTCCATCAATAGAAATACTGACCTCGGAAATGATAACTGAGAAGAAAAACACCCACAATAAATCTTCTACAATGGTTTGCCAGGGCGACTCAAAATAGCCTTCCCAATGGGGATCAAACGGATTGATCAGATAGGAAAAAACACAGAAAGTGATGATGGCCACCGTCCAGATCACCAGTCTTCTCTTCATGGTAGAGAGTATTTTTTTATTCCGTACTATTTTTTTCCTGATTTTCGAAATCCTGTTCATATCTGGGGATTTATGATTGTAAATATAGAAATAGATTTTATATGGCACTCCAGCCTTTTAAACGAGACCGCTAAAACCATGTTTGAAACGTTAAATAGAAGACTTAAAATGAATTCTAACGTTTCATCACCTGAAAACGACATTTCATCATCGTTTTATGCAATATCACATTGTTTTTTACAGAAGATAAACCCTTCTATGATAGTTTTGCAGTATCAAATCCGGTACAATGAAAGTAATAATTGTCTGCACAGATTTTTCCCGGGAAGCTGAAAATGCCATTCATTATGCAGCGTCTCTGGCTAAGGAAAATAAATATAGTATCCTTCTTTTCAACCTACAAACGATTTCTATTCATGCTCTGAATGCTCAGGCGTCTGCAGATTTCTTCTACTCTCAGACGATTAAAAATCAAAAGAAAATGGAAGATAAAGTGACCGAGATCAATACCATATATGCTATTAAAGCAGAATATTACCTGGCTTCCGGTAATTTTATAGAAGAACTGGAAAAATGTATTGGTACCCACGACTGTAGTTTTATAGTGATGGGAATGGCAGATAAAACTCTTGAACAAAGACTTTTAGGAAATACTGTTACGAAGGCTGTTCATCAAATCAAAAAACCTGTCTTAATTGTTCCTTCCCATATAGAATACACTGGAATAAGCAAAATCCTTTTTGCTTATGAAACCCACAAAAGCATGACCTGGTCAGCCATGAATGATCTCTATTATTTCGTAAAGGAGTTTAATTCTGATATTGAGATCTTCAATGTAAGTGAGAATCTGGAAGACTTCGCAGAGGTAATTCATGATACTGATCTCAACTCCGTATATGATATGAATGATATTAAATACAGTTTTAAAATGGTTAAAGCCATAGAGATAATCAAAGCTATTGAAGAGGAAATCAGGTTAACCAATCCGGATCTCCTGACAATGGTTCCTTTTCAGTACAATCTTCTGGAGTCTATTTTTCACAGAAGTAAAACCTCTATTATGGCTTATAAAAATAAAATTCCCTTATTGTCAATTCCCCTAAACACAGATTAAGAATCAATAAAAATCTTTATCATTTGAATTATCCTTTTTGCCCATAAAGACTAAATTTTACACTTAATCTTGTTTAACATGACCGGGAAATATTTCCTGGTCATGTTTTTTTATTACTAATATTCTAGAAAACCTTTCTGTATGTTTTCGAACAATGAAAAACTACCTGAAGATGGCTAAAAATATCAGCGAAATCTTTTTGACATTTTCATGTTTGCCCTACTTTAACAAAGTCAGAAGTTGCTTCAATGTATTCTATTCCACTATCAGAATTTACTACATACTTATCTCCGTTTTTCGAATTGTGTTTCCCCATCAGAGACTTCTCAACAAGATCATCTATTTGTGTATAAGGGCTCACTATAACAAATTCCAGTGATTCGAAATGGTCATCTTCATTATATTTAAACTTAAGAGATTCTAAATCTTTTCTAGATAGAAATTCTTTAACATACGATAAATATTCCATCAATAAGAAAAAATTTCCATAAAATCGGGAATTTAGAGTTAAAAAACAGAACTAAAATTCCAAAAATCATAAACAAAGATAAACTGGGAAAATGGATTTTCCACAAGATTTGAGCTGAGGAAAATATTTAGCCTCATTATAAAATGATGACCGTAACAAAAAAATAACAAACATCTTGTGAAATATTTTTCCTGAATTAATAATTTTGATTAATTTTGCCCCCGTTAAGGGAAGGAAAACGATTAAGAGTTTATTAAAGTTAAACCGAAAGAACAGGCCTATTATTCAGTAGTAGCAACCTACCTTCCCTTTTCTTTTAAAAAAAACACTAATTTCCACGAACTTTATGGTTTCTAGAAAACGATTTTTGCAACTTTCAGCGTTGAGTGCTGGTTCGTTGCTTATTCCTTCCTTCTTTTTTTCAAAAAGCACCTTAAGTCCGCAAAATTTCCTGACAAATGACGACATCAATACTCTTCTCAAGAGTGCTAAGACGTTTTGCAAGGAGAAAAAATGGGCAAAGGCAAAAGGAAAGTATGAACAGATAATATCCAGCCGTCCTCAGGAGGTAAGAGCTTATGATGGGTTACGGCGATGTATTTTTCAAAAACCCAAACAGGAATCCGCTTATCTCCAGATTTTGGAAACAGCGGTTCAACAGTATCCTGAGAATAAAGAACTGAAGCAAAGGCTATATAGCCAGTATATAAAAATAGCTACAGGAAATAAAAAGGTCAGTAGGTTGAAGAATAAAAATCTTCTTTCTGTAGCACAAAATAAACTTTCCGAACTTGCTTTGCAGCACCCTGATGATAAATGTTTACAGCATCAACTTGCAAAGGTAAATAAGCTGATTTCTTTCAATGCCGGTGATCTTCATCATAAAAAGAACACCAATATAAAACAGCTTCACAAACAAAATCAAAAACTTTTCAAGGCACGGTTTGATCTTTTAACCAATGATCAGCTCTCTACGAAACTTACTCAGCTTAAGAATAAGCCCTATAAAAAGGAAAGAGAGAATCATATCAGGGAACTCTATCTTATTCTTATCAAAAGAAATATAAAAAGCAATGGCTCCGATCAGGCAATTGTACTTGCCAAAGAGTATCATAGTCTATATCCTAAAGATCGGTCAGCGGTTTATTGGATCAGAAGACTTGGTAAACAAAAGAGAGATTTCCAAACGCTGCTGGCCATGGAGGAAAAAAATCACACTGTAAGACAGAATTTCTGGAGTGCCGCTTCATATTATAATGCCGCTAAAAAATCTCAGCCTTCGAATTCATCAAAACTTCAGCTACTTCTTTCTGATATGGAACAAAAGAAAACGGATGAGAATCAAGAGTTTATTCTACAATGTAAAAAAATAGATTTCTACCTGCTGCAAAATCAAACCACGGAGGCTGAAAACAAACTTAATGTTTTGCTGAAGACAAAAGCAGGAATTAAAAACACTTCTATTATAGATTCAGTTAATACTTTAGTGATAAGATACTTGAAGAAAACTAGTCAGGAAAATATAACACAGAAATACCTCTATCTGGTAATAAATGCAAAGGATCTCACAACAAGTTCAGATTCCTGGGAGCAAAAAATTGCACAGCTTAACCAAAACAGAAATTTTTCCAAATCCATTTATATTGAGAAACTTCAAAAGTATTTAAATAAAGTATAATTTCTCCTAACTAACCATGAAAAAACAATTATTTGGAGGGATATTTCTATTATTACCTCTTTTATCATCTGCTCAGCTAATCATCACTGAGGTCTACAGAGATACGCCTTATTCGGAATACATAGATATCAACTATGGTCCATATCAAAATCCTAGCCCTGATTTGTTTGAAAAGCTAAGAAAAAGACATCGTGGGGAATTCATTGAAATTTTTAATGCCAGCGACACCGATTTAAATCTTAAAGACTGGAAGTTAAGGGATAATGAAGGAAGTTTTGATCTGCCGGACAAAATAATAAAGTCCGGACAATTTATGGTTGTGGTTGCAAACAATAATTCCGGAGGGGACTATTTTCCAACTTTTTTTTCAACGACACAAGGTAAGGAGGACCAAATTATCTATCAGAATGTCATTAAGTTAAGTAATACAGACGAAAGTATTGCTCTGATAGCCAAAACAGTTGCTGGTCACAATATAAGCCAGGAATATGTTGCTTCCGGAGTTTCTTTCCAACAGGAAGGCAACAATATGGGGATTTCTGCAGGATTTGATGCTGTCGCCAACCCAAGTATATTTTATGAGGTAAAAGACTGGCAGTATGATTTTAATACACCTCAATTCCCTAACCCATTGGTAGCTACTATTAAACCTCCCATTAAACCGCTGGAGGACTATGTAGGAAATATTTTAGCTCAGAATTATGATATTCTCACATGGGATTCAAACGCCGGAGATCTGATAGATAATAAATGTAATATTGATATTCCTTATATTTCTCAATCTTTTAATGTGGGGCCAACTTCAGGAAGTAAAAAGTTCAATTTTGATGAAGCCGGTAACAGCTCAGCTTTAAACACGGGTGTCTTAAAGACCATTTCAGAATTATCTGACCAATCTGCAGAAAATAAAAATACGGGAGATCATCTGGAACAAATCAAAATGGCAATCCAGCTGTCTCCAAACCCTACTTCAGATATTGTGAACGTAAGTATTACAGGTATTGCCCAAGGAAAAGTAACTTCTGTTCAGGTATTCAGTGGTACAGGAGCTCTTCTTTTTACCAAAAATAATTTACAGGATTCTTCAAATTTTAACTTCAGTTTCAGCTTAGGAAACCAGATAACGGGAGTATATGTAGCCAACTTTACATTGAACACCGGACAACTTGTAGGTAAAAACATTTTGAAACGCTAATAAAAAAATCATAATGCGCCATAGCATACCCGCTCATGGCCTTTACTATCATAATAATATCTATAAGATCATAATCAGTTTCGTATGATAAAAAATATAAAATTTCTTGGAGTTGTTACGCTTCTATTTTTAGCACAATTTGTGCGGGCTCAGCAGGCAACTTCCGTATCTCTTGAATATAATACTTCAGGATATAAAGAAAATCAATCTAATTCTTCAAAGAACATTCCGGCAGACTACAGTCTTATTCCTTCTGTAAAATCAGAAATGTCTGTCAGCGAAGGAGGATCACTTACTTACACCGTTCCTGTGGAAACCTTAAAAGGGCTGAATAATTTTCAACCTAATGTAGCCTTGGCTTACAACAGCCAGGGAGGAAACGGAAATGCCGGATGGGGATGGAACTTAGCAGGCCTGTCTATCATAAGCAGAGGAGGAAAAAGTCAGTATCTGGATGGAATTACAATAGGACCGCAATTTAATGAAAATGATCCTTTTTACCTGGATGGACAAAGATTATTAAAAAAATCTGATACAGAATACATTACCCAAAATTCTTCTAAGATAAAGATCACTAAATCTTCCGGAAGTTCTAGTTTTACTGTTCAATACACTGATGGGAAAATAGCCTGGTATCAAGAGCTTTCCCCGGGACAGCATTATGTGGTGAAAATCTCAGACTCATTTGACAATGAGATCCACTATACCTATACTGTTACGAATAACACTCCTAAGCTGGATAAAATTTCCTACGGAGGCACCAATGCAAATACGGACAAATTTTATCTAAAGGTTCTATACAAAGACCGTAAAAAGATTGCAATAATCTATAGAAACGGACAACAATACATTAACAGCAAACTTATTTCTGAAATCATTACCGGATCTACCTATGCCGGAGATTACAGAAAATATACTTTTAATTATGACTTTATAGATTCTGACAGTAATGAAAGATTACGTACAATTAATGTATACAATGAAGCAGGAGAAAGCCTTAGACCACTGAATTTCAACTATAATTCTCCCAATTCCACAGGTATTGCTGAGGTAACGAAACGTCAGCTTGCTACTACTCCAGCAAGTACACACAGATTAGGAGATGTTACTGCCGGAAATATTTACAACAACAGCGGAAATGATGTTTTTTATGTTTCAGCTACGGTTACAGATTTTAGAAGTGGACCTTCTGGTGGGTTTGGCGGGCCTCCTCCCCCTCCTCCAGAGCCGGGAAGCATCAGAAATCCTATATTTTACCTTAACAGTCCATATGGTCCTATAACTCCGGCCACTTATGTCAATGCTCATACGAGAATCTTTACGGGAAAAACATTAATTAATGATAGTAAGATTACAACCAACGATCAGCTAATCATTGTCAATACACTTTCCAAAACAAATGAATCTCAACAGGGGTTAATAGAAATCAAAGATTTAAAAACCGGAAAAACTAAAGTATTAACAGGGGGACCATCTATTCCTTGGGTGACTGGTGGGTTTCAGGGGCAGCCAACCCATACTACACCTCCTAGAATAGCACAAAAAATGTTTATTTCGGGAGATTTTAATAATGACGGGCTTTTCGATCTTATATACATCAGCGGAACTACCCAGGCTAATCAAAAACTATACTTATATGAGGTAGGTAAAGAAACCGGAGATATCATTACAAGAAAAGAGTTTGCTGTAACTTCTTTACTGCTTACAGAAGACAATTACAGACTTTTGGAAATGGACGGCGACGGGGTTCCGGAAATCATGATTATCTCCGGAAACCAATACGGCATTTACAAGATCAATACAACCGATATGACTATAAAGCCTTTTGGAGATATCGCCGGACAGTCTTCTGCCAACATTTTAAATGACCTTAGCTACGACAGTAGCGGAAATCTTATTACTCCAATTCTGTTGGGGGACTTTAACGGAGATGGACTTACCGACTTTGTAACTCCTAAGATTGTATTCAATACCGTGAGTCCTTTCTCAAAATTACGGCCTATCATTGAAAATACAACTCAGTTTATGTGGTGGTTGTATACTTCGGATGGTAAAAAGTTTATTCCAAGTCAACTTGATCTTACAGCTCAGAAACTAGCTTATATAAAGCCTTCCCAAGATGAAACCGTTCCAAAACAATCCGGATGGGATTTATTTTTATGGGGTCCTGATAGCTCTATGACAGGTTTTGCTGTAGGAAATGTTGTTGTAACAGATATCAATAATGACGGGAAATCTGACCTTGTTTCCATCAGTAAGTTTGGTAAAATAAAGTATAATGATCCAAACCCTCTGATCAGTAATTTCACTTATGAAAATGTTAATGATTGGTATACTGAACAAGTATATTCGCATTCGTGCTTTAATACGACTGCCCAATCTATGCCAGCAACCTATATCAGCATATTTCAGGAATACAGATGTAACTTTCCGGGGTTCTCTCAATATGTGGGGCCACATCAATTTGGAAATGTACAGCTCCCGGGAACATATATGACGATGTTACCCAATTTTAATAAGGTAAAGTTCTTTGTCAATACAACGGATAATAACGGGAATACATCTTTTACCAAACTGAATCAGGAAATTGATTTACAAAATGAGAAAATAACACCATTCTCTCTTTTCACCGTTTCTGATGAGGTTAACTTCTTAAATACTTATAAAACATCCATCAGTAATTTCGACATCACTACGGGATCTGAGTTTAAGATTACATTCAACAATAACAATTTCCTAGAAAAGCAGATTCAGGAAGTAGATAACGGTTCTACTGTTCTTCAAAAGGTTGAATACCGCCCAATGATGAAACTGGATACAAAGGAAGAAATATGTTATCAACACAAGGATAATGATTTAAAATATCCTTTGTACTCGCATCAGACCAACGGAGCATTATATCTTGTTAATAAGATTCATACTCTTTTCAGCGGAAAAATTCTGTCAAAAGAGTATCGTTATGAAAATGCAATACAAAGCCTTGACGGACGCGGAGTCTTAGGGTTCCAAAAAACATATGTGTCTGACGGATATGAATCTGTTCTACAAAATGGAAAATACAGAAATAAGAAGCTTGCCAACGCTCTTTTCTGGACCATTAACACCAAAGATCCGCTATTGGATAATGCCTTAGTAAAAACATCTTACGGAGGAATTTCCAAATTTTTAACAGAGACCAACATCGTCAATAAAAAATTCACTACAGGAAATCAAAGTATCATTCTGAGTACTGAAGAACTTACTCAGGACTATCTGAGAAAAATGGTTGTTCTTAAAAGATATACTTACGATGAATCTGATGATCTAAAACTAAAGAAGGTTTGGACAAATTATAATGATCAAACTGTAACGCACACTAATTTCTCTTATGTGCCGGAATTCACTAATGGTCAGCATTATTTTTATGGCAAAATAAGCGAACAAGTGAACAATTCTTTTAGAGAAGGTGATTTTTTTACAGCAAAAGAAGTAAGTATTTATTATCCAACTCATGGTGGTTTAAAAGAAATTCAAAAATTCAGCCAGAACTCACAGCCAGTCGTTAAAAATTTCCTCTATGACAGCTACGGAAACCCCACACAGGAAACACTTTCTACTGTTGGAATAGCCTCTCAGACGACAACTTACGAATATGACCCTACTCACCGTTACCGGAATTCTACAACTTCTTCGGATGGCTTAGTTTCAAGTGCCGTAATAAATCCGAAGGGAAGAACCCTGGAACAAACATCAGCTGTTGGATCATTGAAAACTTACTTTGGCTATGACAACTGGGGTAATATTACAACCATTACTGACTATCTGGGTAAAAAAACGTTTATTTCCAAATCTGCAGCCACTGGAATTCAGGGTGGAATATACCAGATATCTACAAAAAAAGAGGCTGAAGCAGAAACCATCTCTGTATACGATGAATTTGACAGAGAAATTTTGAAAAAAACTCAGAGCATTAATGGAAAATGGATCGTTAAAAAATCTGAGTATGACATTTTTGGAAAAATAATAAAAGACTCACGTTCATCTTTTGAAGGTGACCAAACTCAATGGAATACTATAGAATACGATTCTTATAATCGTCCTGTAAAAAACATTACCTATACAGGAAAAACCATTATTACTTGCTATGAAGGATTAAAAGTAACAACAGATGATGGTTATCAAAAAACTTCAAAAACAATGGATGCCTTAGGCAACACCATTATACATCAGGATCATGGAGGAATTATCAATTATAGCTATTATGCAAACGGGGCTCTAAAAGAAACCGATTATGAGGGCAGCAAAACAACCTATGAAATTGATGATTGGGGTAACAAAAAGAAAGTAACGGAACCGTCAGCAGGAACTTTCAATTACCAATATGACAACCTGGGAAGACTTGTAAGGGAAGATACTCCGAAAGGATATACTATTATTCAGTATGATAATTCAGGAAAAACCGAATTTGAAAAAACCTATGGAAATACATCTGCTGAGAACACAAATATTGAAAGATATTATCAGTATAACCCCACCTCTAAGCTGCCGGAGAAAGTCTATGGGACAAGCAATGGGAAAAACTTTACCTATACTACAGAGTATGATCAGTATTTCCGTATAAAAGGGAAAAAAGAAGAAACTCCCGATTTTTCATATACCAGCTCCTTAACTTTTGACAGCTTTGGGAGAGTAGATGAAACCCATATTTCGGCGACATGGCTAAATCCACTTTACTCTACTTCCTCAAAAATAAAAAATGTGTATGACAGTAATGGTATACTGATACAACAAAATAATGTAGATGCTAATAAAACAATATGGCATATTTCATCTACAAATGCAATGAACCAGATTGCTCAGATGGAATATGGCAATGGTTATATTTTAAACAATTATTACAGTCCGCAGAATGGAAGCCTGCTAAGGGTAAATCATGCTAATGGAAGCCTTGTCGCCCTTGATATAAGCTACGATTTTGATGTCAATAAAGGAGTTCTCAAATCCAGAAATAATAACAATTTCGGGAAAAATGAAACTTTTGAGTATGACCAGCTAAACAGGCTGGTTAAGGAAACAACCAACGGAACTGTTACCAATCAATACTCTTATGACAAAAGAGGAAGAATGACCGCAAACCTTGAACTGGGTTACTATAACTACAATGGAGCGAATGATTATAAACTTAATAATATAGCCTTCAATGCCAGCGGACAGCAGGTAAATACCAACAGAGGTTTTGCTGAAGTAACTTACAATGCATTCAATGCACCATTGACGGTTAAGGTACCAAACAAAGAGGACTTAAGCTTTGAATACAGCCTGTTAAAATCAAGATATTCTATGACCTCCGCAATATCGGGTAAGAAAAAGTTCTATTCTGCTGATGGAACAATAGAATTTACCAGAAGATCAGGAAAAGGAGGAGGTAAGCTTGAAATTATCACCTATATCACAGGAGATCCTTATTCTGCAAACTACATCAAGAAAGATATAATAAATATCGCAGGGGCAACACAGGAGTCGCAAAATTACTACCTGCATCGTGACCATCTTGGAAGTATACTTGCCATTACCAAAGAGGATGGCTCTGTAGCCGAGAAACGTTTTTTTGATGCCTGGGGGAATCTTAAGGGACTGGCAGATAGTACCGGTCAGTTTGTTAATCTGGACCAGTTTACAGGAGAATCATTATTATTAGACAGAGGATATAGTGGCCATGAGCATTTATGGAGAGCGGGGCTTATCCATATGAATGCAAGAATTTATGATCCTATTCTGAGAAGATTTTTAAGCCCTGACAATGTCCTGCAGGAGCCGTTTGATACCCAGAATTATAACAGATACGGATATGTATTCAATAATCCTCTACTGTATACTGATCCAAGTGGAAATATCGGTTTAGCAGCTGTTTTACTTATTGCAGTAGCAGTCTCTGCCACTACCCATGCTATTGTAAATACTATAAAAGGAGTTCCTTACTGGTATGGTATGGGCCAGGCAATGACAACGGGTCTTGCGGCAGGTATCATCAGTTTTGGAGTAGGAAGTGTCGCCACTTCCATGTTTTCAGAAGCGCTCACAGTGGGTAAGGCTGCTTTCCAGGCTGGAATGCATGCATTGTCTGGTGGTATGATGTCTGAAATCAACGGTGGTACATTTATTTCAGGATTTATGAGCGGAGCTATCTCATCTATCATTTCAAGTGGTGTCGAAACGCTAGGGGGAATAGCAGAAGATTTTCAATTAACCAATGAAAGTGAGGGCGTAGGAATTTTAACTACTTTTGGAAGTAGAAATCCAGGAACAATTAAAGCCATCATGCTTGCATCAGGAGGTCTTTCGGGAGGGGTATCATCTACGATTGCGGGAGGGAATTTCTGGGATGGACTACAGCAGGGACTAATGACCTCGGGATTAAATCACGTTGCCCATTATTTAGCCATTAATTATGAAATCACCAACCTCATCAGAGATAAAGTAACCAACCCTGACGATGTACCTGAAATGAACACAAAATCAATAACCAGAGTGAAAGCAGAAATTCATTCTTTATTTGATGAGCGTATGAAAAAATATGAAGCTAAAGCTAAAGTTACCATCGATCCGGATAAAGTTACCATATTTGCTGCTGAAACATCGAACGGAAAAATTGGTGCTAACACAGGTAAATTTGACGGACCGCTAGTTATCACATTTTTTAAAGCTGCCTTTCAGTCTAATTATTCACTTGCAGTGGCCATTCTTCATGAGTACTATCATGTTGCTGATTTTGCTTCAGGACAAGCCACAAAAAATTTCTTAAATTTTAAGAAAACATTTAATGCCCAGCAAAGTGCTTTAAAAATGAAAGGATTAAATGAAAAAAAAGCTTATGAATTCGTTTTCAAACTAGGAGATACAAACAGCCAGTGGACTCCTGAAAAACAAAAAATGTATGGACTTTAAAAGAATTAAATTATTGATACTTCTTGTCGTTTTTGGGAATTTATTTTATTCCCAAAAACTAAAGATTTCAGCATCCTCACCTGCCACAGGAATTTTTGATGTGATACTTACCAATACTACCAATCATGAAATAAAGATTGTCATTGATACTACAGGTATTAATTTCGCGTGTAAAAAGGAGGATATCTATAACAATAACTATTTAAGAATTGCACTATGTACAACAATCCCAAAAAACACGGATTTCCCAACAGGAATAGAATTTAATCAACATGAACCTGATAACAAATACGGAGGATATCTGTCCCCAAAAGAATATATTGAAGCATCAAAAATTCTTTTGAAACCTGGCGAGCAGAAGAAAATAGGCTTTAATATTTTCAAACAAAAAGATATTTTCAGTAAACTGGATAAAAAACCAACTTTACTAAAATCCAGAATGATCCTTTTCAAAAATGATTTAATAGATGAAACCTTTATATCAAATACCTTTACTGCAAAAATGCCATTAAAAAAATGGTGATAAACAAAAAACAGTTGATTTCTTCAACTGTTTTTTTGTTTTTAGAAACCTTCTTTGTAATTATCAATATTTTAATACATTTGTTATAAAACATATTCAGAGTGAATTTCGAGCAGGTAAATCTACACCTTGACGCTTATAAAGAGCATAACCAGATTTTGGATACGGCAGAATATCTGATCCATTCTTTTAATCTGGAACATGACAACTTCGCAGGGTTTGGATTCAGGGAAGAGCTTTCTCCTGTCTCTATGCTTCTTACTGCTGAAGGAGAACTGGGAGGTCCGCAAACCGTAATGATCCCGAGAAATTTATTCGATTTTGATTTGAATCTTGTCCTGAATATGGTTGCCCATGAAATGCTTCATGTAAGGCAGAAAGCTCCAGGGCAGGTTATAGAAGATAAAAATGAAAGAGAATTTCAGGCCTATTATGAAATGCTTTTTCATAAAGTATTCCCACAAATTCCGGAAGTCTCAGACTTTCATAAAAAATTCTTTGGCGGAAAAGCTTTAGAATATTATAAAAGAATGGGGGAAGATTCTGTGTTGCAACAAAAATATGCAGATCAGAAAACAGAAGTAGAACATTTAATCAGTAAATTATCATGACAGTAAAACCAGATATTACCTGGGCAGATTTTGAAAAAATAGACATCCGCTGCGGAACAATAATCGCTGTAAACGATTTCGAAAAAGCAAGAAATCCCTCTTACCAACTGGAAATTGACTTCGGGGACTTAGGAATCCGAAAATCGTCAGCACAGATTACTACTCTTTATGAAAAAGAAGACCTTGTAGGAAAACAAATCTTAGCAGTCGTTAATTTCCCTAAAAAACAGATTGCCAATTTCTTCAGCGAATGCCTTGTACTGGGAGTATATGGTGAAGATAAAAAAGACGTCACTCTTATATCTCCCTCACTACCCGTAAAAAACGGAATGCAGCTAGGATAATAAACAAAACACACATGATACAGCACATACCATTAGAAAGAGTCTTATTTCTTGATATTGAAACCGTTCCTCAGGCTGCATCCTGGGATGATTTATCTGAAACAGACCAATATCTCTGGGACAAGAAAACAAGATTTCAGAGAAAAGAAGAAGTCACCGCAGAAGAATTTTATGAAAGAGCAGGCATTATGGCCGAGTTCGGAAAAATTATCTGCATCACGATAGGAATGATTGAGAAGAATGAAACGTTGAAAATAAAAAGCTTCTCAGGACATGATGAAAAGAAAATGCTCAGAGAATTTGGTGAAATTTTCAACAGTCCAAGACTTAATAATGTCATTCTCTGTGCCCATAACGGAAAAGAATTTGATTTTCCATGGATTGCAAGACGATACCTGATCAATGGAATGCAGCCGCCCGCTCCATTTCAGATGTTTGGAAAAAAACCATGGGAGATCCCTCATATAGACACCATGGAACTATGGAAATTCGGGGATTATAAGAGTTTTGTATCACTGGAATTATTGGCTCATGTATTCGGTATTCCCACTCCGAAGGATGATATTGACGGCTCAATGGTTTCATCAATTTACTACATAGAAAAAGACTTGCAGCGAATTGTTGATTATTGTGAAAAAGATGTCTTAACTTTGGCAAATATTTTCCGGCGTATGCGTCAGGAAGATTTGTTGAAAAGGAATATCAATCTAGATTAAAAAATGAAATTTACAGACGATCAAATTGCTGACATTGGTGAGGAAATCATTGGTGTACTGAAAACCGTATATGACCCCGAAATTCCGGTAGATATTTACGAATTAGGACTGATTTATGATGTCCAGATCTCCGATGATGCTGACGTAAAAATTATAATGACACTGACTACTCCGAACTGTCCTGTTGCTGAAACTCTTCCGCAAGAGGTAAAAGATAAAGTGGCTGAAGTAGAAAATGTAAAAAGCGTTGATTTAGAGCTTACTTTCGAACCGAGCTGGAATAAAGATATGATGAGCGAGGAGGCAAAGTTTGAACTGGGAATGCTTTAATCATTCTTAAAAATATAAAACCCCGAAAAATTAATTTTCGGGGTTTTACTTTTATATCTCTTTTGCAATTTCTTTTCCTTCTCTCCTGCTCCATTCACTCCATGAACCTACATACAGATCCGGGATCGGATATCCGGCATAATCTAAAGCTAAAATGGTATGGCATGCTGTAACTCCCGATCCACAGTGGATGATCAAATGCTCAGCCTTATTTTCCAGTATTTTACCGTATTTTTCCTTTAGAATTTCCGGCTTAAGAAAATTTCCGTTTTCATCAAGATTTTCAGAAAAAGGAATATTAATAGCCCCAGGAATATGACCGGCAACCAAATCAATCGGCTCAGATTCTCCTCTATAACGATAAGCATCTCTTACATCAATGACAGTAGAAGAAGTCTTTTCCAATTCATTTTCAACCTTTTCTAAGTCGGAAACAGGCAAATCCCAATGTTCTTTTCTTATCAGTGGAGATTTTTCAAATGTTTCTTCTCCAGACGAAAATTCAATTCCAATCTTTTCTGCAGACTGAATTCCTCCATCCAGAACCTGAACGTTTTTAAATCCAAAAGACCTCAGCATCCACCAGGCTCTGGCAGCTGCATTCGATCCGTTTTTGTCATCATATACTACAATATGAGAATTTTCAGCAATCCCAAGATTAGAAAGTGTTTCAGCAAATTTCTCCGGGTTTGGAAGCGGATGTCTTCCTCCAAAAGCGGCATTTTCAACTGTTTCAGCCAGATCTTTGTCCAGATCAATGAATCTGGCCCCTTTGATATGCTTTTCCAGGTAGTTTTCCTGAACATCTTTTCCAGCTCTTGCATCAAGAATAACGAGGTTTTCTGACGGAAGGTTTTTCAATTCGGATGGTGAGATTATTGGAGACATTGTATTGGTTTTAGGATTAATATAACTTATGTTTTGGCAAAAGCCACTGCATTTTAATAGAGTAAAGCGGACTACGGCCCGCTCTTCTTGATATTTTATAGGTCACAGAATTTTCATCCGTGAGAATTATTATTAATTCATTTTAAAAATGAAAAATATCTTTCGCTTTATTGTAAGAGCTTTCAAAGTTTAAAAGATTCAGCTTGTGATCTGCTTTTTCAACACTCATAAAGTTGATCACCTGCTCAGTAGGCATATTACCTACCAAATCATCTTTAGCCATAGGACATCCTCCGATTCCTTTGATAGCACTGTCGAATCTTCTGCAACCTTGATCATAAGCTGCTTTCAGTTTTGAATAAGACTCTTCATAACGGTTATGAAAGTGTCCTCCGAAATTGATTTCAGGATATTTTGAAGGAATTTTCTCAAATAAAAGCGCAATCGTTTCTGGTGTAGCCACTCCGGTTGTATCAGAAAGCAGGATATCCTTTATTCCGATCTCTGAAAATCGCTGTGCCCATTGGTCTACATCTTCCCACTTCCACATTTCTCCATACGGGTTTCCAAAAGCCATCGAGAAATAAATATTCAGCTGTTTTCCTTCTGTTTTTACCAGTTCAAGCATTTTAATGATCTCATCAAAAGCTTCTTCCTGACTCTTATTGGTATTTCTGTGCTGAAAAGTTTCGGAAATAGAAAACGGAAATCCAAGAATATCGACAGACTGATGCTTCAGTGCTTTTTCAGCACCTCTGTAATTTCCGATAATAGCAGAAACTTTTGTATTGGAGCGGGACTTATCAATATTTTCGGCAACCTCATCAGAGTCAGCCATCTGCGGAATTGCTTTTGGAGAAACAAAACTCAGACAATCCAATACATCAAAACCAACATCCATAAGTGAGTTGATATAATCTATTTTTTTATCGGTAGGGATAAACTCTCCCCATCCCTGCATGGCATCTCTAGGACATTCTGTAAGAAACATTTTTACTTTTTGATTTTCTCAAATATAATAAAACTAAACTACTTAGTATACTGTACATACAAATCTAACACTATTTTGATTTTCAAAGATTTATATCTGATTTATAATTTCAATAACTGATATTCAGTCTCAAATAATGCATTCTGAGCATCAAATTTGCTAACTTTGTTAAAATTTATGATAAATCTGATGAGTACAATAGAATTCAATCCTTTATGGAAAGAGAAATTACTGAACCGTTTTCTTAGTTATGTAAAAATATATTCAACGAGTGATGCAGAAAGTGAAGCAACTCCTTCTACAGAGCGTCAGTGGGATATTGCCAATTATATTACAGAAGAATTGAGAACAATCGGTTTAGAAGATGTTTCAATTGATGAGCACGGTTATATTATGGGCTATGTTCCTTCTAACCTTGAAAATGATGACAGACCTACGATTGGTTTCATTTCACACTACGATACATCACCTGATTTCAGCGGAGAAAATGTAAAGCCTCAGATTTGGGAGAATTATGACGGGAATGATCTTTTACTGAACCAGGCTACAGGATTCAAGTTGTCTCCTTCAAAATTTGAAAGTTTAAAAAAATATGTTGGCCAGACTTTAATTACCACTGACGGAACTACCCTTCTTGGCGCTGATGATAAAGCGGGCTGTGCAGAAATTGTAACGGCTGCTGAGTATCTTATCGCTCATCCAGAAATCAAGCATGGAAGAATTGCGGTAGGATTTACCCCGGACGAAGAGATCGGAAGAGGTGCTCATAAATTTGATGTAGCTAAATTCGGTGCTGAATGGGCCTATACAATGGATGGTGGAGAAGTAGGTGAATTAGAATATGAAAACTTTAACGCTGCAGGCGCTGTTGTAAAAATCCACGGACTGAGCGTACACCCTGGTTATGCTTATGGAAAAATGGTTAATGCTGCACTTTTAGCCGCTGAGTTCGCACAAATACTTCCAGCTAATGAAACTCCTGCAACCACTAAAGGTTTTGATGGGTTTTATCATTTAATGGATATTACAGCGGATATCTCTGAAGCTAAACTTCAATATATTATTCGTGATCATGATGCCGAAAAGTTTGAAGCGAGAAAGAGGTTCTTAGAAGAAAAAGTAGCTGAATTTAACCAAAAACACGGTGAAGGAACAGCTGAAGTGGAGATCAAAGAGCAATACAGAAATATGAAGCAGCAGTTTGAAGGTAAAATGCACATCATAGACCTTGCTGCAAAAGCAATGACAGAAGCAGGCATTGAGCCTAAGATCAAAGCAATCAGAGGAGGAACAGACGGTGCACAGTTATCCTACATGGGACTTCCTTGTCCAAACATCTTTGCAGGAGGAATCAACTTCCATGGGCCGTATGAATATGTAGCTCTGGAAAGTATGGAAAAAGCAACCGGTGTAATTATTAATATTGTAAAAGCGTGATAATGAAAAAGCTCTTTGCATTAGCATTCATTTTCTCTTTTGTCTTCGGAAGTGCCCAGATCTCTGAGTTCCAGAGAGCAGATTCCCGATATGAAAGAAAGAAAAAGGCTCTGTATAACAAATACCCAAAGCCTAACGATTTAAGAACTAAGCGGGAGTGGCTTCTTACTGAGGATAAGATAAATGCTTATAAAGAAGCTCTTGACAAAATTTCTGAAGAAGAAAAAAAAGCAATAGCTAATGATCCACCTCTAAAGAATAAGGTAACCAAAGAAGCAGAATATGAAACAGGAAAAGTTTCTTTTCTGAAAATGCTGTATGAAGCTGTTGATCTTGATTTTTTAAATTATTCTTCAGACACTTACAGAGCTACATTAAGCTTTATAGTAGATTCTAAAGGCAATGCATTAGATGCTAAAATTAAAGGAAACAATGAAGATGTAAATGCATTTATCCAGGCTGCCTTTTATCGTATACAGGATAAGGGCAAATGGAAACCTGCAGAAGATAAGGGGAAACCTGTTTCATCCACAGTTACTATTCCTTTACAACTTATATTAAAAAAATAAACATCCATAAACCCATTGTTACAGCAATGGGTTTTATTTTTTCAGCATGCAGTGGGGAAGTTATCATCATACTTTCTCTAGCTCTTTTTCATTCAATCACAATAAGTTATAATACAATCGATTACTTTTTCAGTATATTTACAATGTAATACAAACCGAATCATTAATTTTTTTAACCAAAACTTTACTATGAAAAAAATGAAAAAACTTTTGAGAAAGGATTTATCAACCATTCTGGGCAGCGGACTGGGAGATGGCTGTCATATGGGAGGTGACTCTTATAACTGTCAAAATGACTGCCAGTGTACTTTTGGAAGTGCCTGTGAAATGTATGAAAACGGAAGTGCGGGACAGTGCATTGCTGTTGGAGGAAATCCTGGCGGCGGCGGAGGAGGAGGATGTAATCCACCATCCCGTTGTGAAGAACAGCCTTTTTAATAAAAATACAATCGGAAGCAGATATGCTTTCGATTTTTTTCATCCAAAAACAGATCCTCGTCAAAAGATCTCTGCCATTCATCAAATAAAATTTCATCTCATCAACGAGAATTGTTGTTTTGCATCAAATAATAGTATTTAATTTTATGAAACAACAATTTTTAGCATTTAGCTCTTTGCTTTTATGCATCATCAGCTCCGTAAACATTTATGCACAGCAAACCCCATCTTTTCATATTGGAGTAAAGGGAGGAACAAGTTTTACAAAAACCCCAACGGAGTCTTCTTCCTTGGAAGGGAAATACGGCTTCGGTTATCAGGCAGGAATTATGACCAGAATGGATATCGGAAAGCTTTATGTGCAAGGAGAAGCCTTATTCAACAAAAGAAAAACGTCCTACGAAGCAAAAGATGGAAGCTCGGCAAAACTAAGTTGGAATGCCATTGACATCCCGGTAGTTGTAGGATATAAAGTGGTAAAAACAGATGATTTTAATGTAAGAGTATTTGCCGGCGGAGTCTACAGCTATGCTTTTAATAACAAAATTTCCACTTCACAGGCTGTCGCCGAAGGCTTTAAAAATTTTGATAAATCCAATATTGGAATTACAGGCGGTTTGGGAATAGATTATAAGAATTTCACCGTAGATCTGAGATATGAAAACGGGCTTTCAAATATCAGTAAAGAGTTCAGGTCTAAACCTCACAGCTTTAGCCTTGGGATAGGGTATTTCCTGTTCTAAAAACTTAAATTACCTTTACATGATTAGAAACTGTTTCCCTTCAGTTTCTAATTTTTTATCAATCAACTTTAGATTATTTCATGGCAAGATTTTTTGTTTTAAGAAAACATACTTTCATTATCCTTTTCTGGCTCGTTTTTACGGTTGCCATTTGGATTAATTTTCAAGCTACATCGAATGGGTACACTGCGGTTTTTCAGACTTTTGTGATCACAGCTACGTCCTTTATTTTCACTCATTTTCTTACAACAAAACTACTTCCCAAGGCCCTTCGTTCAAAAAGGATGGGTTTCTTTCTTACACAGGCCACCCTGATTATTTTTGCATTAAGCTTTATATATTCTTTGATATTCACCTATGTTAAAGGAAGTTCGGACACTGTGCTTCCCCCAGATTTTTCTGATCAGATTCCTATTTTATGGAAGGGATTCTACCTTGCCCTTCCCGCCTCTTTCTTAATTAACGGTGCTGCCTGCGGTGTAAAATTCTATCAGGAGCATGGAAAAATAGAGCGGGATCATATTCTTCTTCAGCAGGCACATCTGGAAAACCAACTCAAGCTTTTACAAGATCAGATCAATCCGCATGTGGTATTCAACATTCTGAATCACATTCATATTTTAATGAGAACAGATACTCAGCTTGCAGATTATCTGCTCCTTAAATTTTCAGATATCTTACGCTACCAGCTTTACCACTGTAATCAAAACACTGTCCCTTTAGATAAAGATATAGAGCATATTCAGAATCTGGTAGAAGTTGAAAAACTGAGATGGGGTAATGAACTGGACGTAAAGACAATCTGGGAGATTAGCAGTAACAAAGCTTTTATTGCCCCTCTTCTCTTGGTAACTTTTATTGAAAATGCATTCAAATATGTGTGCAGGCTTCCCGGCCATAAAGGTCACATCTCAATTTCTTGTATGGAAAGAGATAAAGTTCTCTCCTTTTATATAGAAAATTCTTATTCTGATGTATTGAGCTATAAAAAGAAGGATGGAGTTGGAGGAATTGGTCTTGAAAACGTAAAAAAACGCCTAAAATTACAGTATCCAGGCTCCCATGATTTAAAAATAGAAGCTGATCAGAATATATTCAAAGTAACTTTAACCTTAAATTTAGCTGAGTATCATGAGTACTACTATTCCTAAAATGAAATGCCTCATTATAGATGACGAACCTCTGGCAAGATTCCATCTTAAAGAGCTGGCCGGCCAGATTGACTTTTTATCAGTGGAAGGGACCTGTGCCACAGCACTGGAAGCTGATACTATAGTGAAGGAAAAAGAAATAGACCTTCTTCTTCTGGATATTAATATGCCCTACCTTACCGGTCTTGAGTTTCTGGAGCAGCTGGAAAACCCTCCTTTATGTATTCTCACTACCGCTTACTCTGAATATGCTTTAGAGGGATTCAGGCTTCAGGTGGTAGACTATCTTTTGAAGCCTATTGCTTTTAACCGTTTTTATCAGGCTGTAAATAAAGCACAGCAGCAGTTTATTGTCAGTGAAAAACTGAGAAAAAATATTCCCCTTGATGATCCTTTTCTGTACGTAAGGCAATCTGACAGCTTTATTAAAGTTTCATGGGTGGATATTCTCTACGTAGAAAGTATGCAGAATTATACCAGGCTTCATTTTAAAGATAAATCGCTGATCATTCATCAGACAATGAAGGCTATTGAAGAATCGCTTCCCTCTGATCATTTTTTCAGGATCCATAAGTCTTATCTGATCAATATTACCCATATCGATATGATCTCCGGAGGACGTATTTTTATTAATAAGATCGAACTTCCCATTTCCCGTAACCGAAAGGAAGAGCTGCTGAATCAGGTGGTTTATAAAAAATTGATCAGCAAATAATTTTAAAAGGGAAGATACAGTAGTATGATGACAGCCTTAGGCATCTTCCCTTTTTGAATCTTCTATGGAAGATTCCAGTGTAATGATACTGCTGCATAGAATGTGCTTGCGAATCTGGGATCTGCCATTTTTTTGTCCCGGAAAATATTTTTGATTTTTCGGTCACTTTCACTGAAGCTTCTTAATAATGCAGTTCCGCCTGTAAGACGCAATGTAAGTTTATCATTGATCTTAAACTCCGGTCTGAGTCCGGCAGTGATCTGCTGGTAACCCAACAGTATTGATTTTCCGTCCTTATTTCTTTCTACGGTCATTCCGTTAAGGTTTACTACAGCTTTTAATGCAAATTGATCAGAAAACAGATATCCGGCTTCCATTCCTTCCGGGAAGTTGATATTAAACTTAATTTTTCCGTTCGTCTTCCAGTCAAAATAGATCCAGGGTAAAATCATAGGAACGCCAAATGCTGTTGTCAATACCGGACCTCCTCCCAAAGCAAGATTAGGATTGAAATGTCTGATAAACAAAATTCCACCCTGTCCCAATACATCATCAAAGTTCACTTTTTCCATATCGGTATATACTCCTACCGATGCTGTCATCATCATACTCCACTTTTTACCCAGAGGCCTCATATGCTGAAGTCCGACCTGCGCATTCAGCATCTGGTCAGGAAATAATTGAGTGTCATAGTTGGTGTGTTTCATCTTTGCATAGGATCCGCTGAGAAGCATTGACCAGGCTCTTACTTTTCCATCTGTATCTTTTTTTACAGATAATGGAATCCTCAGATTCAGATCTACTCTTTTAAAATCACTTTTAGAATTGGTTTTGGTACTGTCTTCAGGGCGTATATAATTGGAGCCTGGTATATATTCGGTTTTAAGCTCGGCAGATATTCCGGATTGTGCACTTACCCAATACCCTAATGGCAATAAACAGCAGATAGCTGTCAAAAGGTTCCTTTTCATATTTTAAATTTTATGCAAATAGAACCCTTTGGCAATTTTTTACAAAAATTACTTGATTAAGTGTTTGGATAGTATGACAACAGGATCAAATAACAGGATTAATATAATATTAACAACTCATTAAAAAAGATAACCTTTTTAAAATAACTATACCCCTACTTAACTGTAACACAACCATAGAAACAGAGCCATTGCTATTTTTACACAGCAGCTTTTTGATTTTTAAAAATACGATACCCAAACCAAACTGCAATCAAAGCAATTCCTGCACGGGCCACCACCATTGGAATAATAGAGTCTGCTTCCAAAAGACCGATGAGTCCTGACATCAAAAATGTAACCATCAACTGCATAAATCCAAGCAAGGCTGCAGCCGTCCCGCGTCCTTCTTTAAATGGGGATAAAGCATGTGCTGAAGTAATAGGAAATAAAATTCCGATCGCAAGTAATGACAAATAGAGCATTGCAATTTCTAAAGCTACAGAAAGATTTTCTGCTGCAATTAAGATATGCAGGGTACACACAACCAGTAAAATAATTGTGGCAATAAATAAAAGAGTTGAATTACTTATTCTCTTGATCAGTTTGGGTGTAATGTAAGCAGCTGTTATCAAAGCCAGCGAGTTAAAAGCAAATATAAAACTGAAAACCCCGCTTGAGAAACCATGAAGTTCCATAAACAGAAACGGAGCATTTGAAATGTAGATGATAAGAGAGGCAAAAGCAATACTTCCGATCATCGTACTGTTGATAAAATCTTTATTTGAAATGATCATTTTCAGCTGATCTTTTAAGCTTTTTTCATTTTCATGGTCGTACTCGTCAGGAAGACTGATTTTCGCATTAGTTTCAGGAATGTATTTGTACACCATAAAAAAAGTAATCAGCCCCATGACACACAGGAAAGCAAAAGAACTGTTCCAGCCCCAAAACTTAAGAAATACACTTCCCAGCAAAGGTGCAACAATAGGCGCAATACCACTGATCTGTGACTGTTGGGAAAAGATTGCTACAGATTTTTGTTTATCATAAAGGTCAATAACAATGGCTCTTCCTATGACAATTCCGGCACTTCCTCCAAAAGCTTGTAGAAAACGCATTGCCCATAAAACATAAATATCTGATGTAAAATAGATGGCTGTAGCGCCTATGATAAAAAGTAAAAGTCCACAATACAGCATAGGTTTACGGCCTTTTTTATCCGATAAAGGCCCCCATAAAAGCTGTCCGAATGCAAAACCGGCAAAGAAAACCGAAATGGATATCTGGATATGCCCAATATCAGTATTAAAAATCTGGGCCATATTTGGAAAAGCGGGGAGATAAAGATCGATACTCAGAGACTCCAACGTGTTGAGTAGTGCCAAAATAAACACTACAATATTCAAATTCTTCATAAATAGTCATATAGCCTTCACAGGCGATTTTTGAGAGTACAAAAATGCTGTAAAAAGCAAAGGCTTACAATAAAAGAACTGAAGGATGACTAGCACAAACTGAGGATTACACCTCTAAATATTTCCTTTTTATCAATTTTAAAATAAAACAACGGGAACTTTCTGAAGATTAGCCTTTTGCTGTTTTAAATTCTTCAGGACTCTGCCCGGTATGTTTTTTGAAAAATCTTGAAAAATAAGAAGCATCACCGAATCCCAGCTTAAAACTTACTTCTTTCACGGTCAGAGCTCCAAAACTAAGCTCTCTCTTGGCCTCCAGCACAAGACGTTGGGCAATCATCTTTTTTACTGTAGTACCTCTCAGTAAACGTACAATATCGTTAAGGTGATGAGCGCTTATTTTAAGATGATCGGCATAGAAACCGGTTTCCTTTTGCAGTATATAATTCTTTTCTATCAGCCCTACCAATTCCTGAACTCTCTGCCGGTCATTAAGTAAGGGTTCGTGGGGATTAATTTGTTCCGCAATGATAATACAAAATGCTTTCAGATAGGCCTTTAAGAGCTCAGTTCTTGAAGCCTCCTTATATTCCTGCTCAATAAGTGACATGATCGCGGTACAGGTCTTTTCATTTTGTGGATTTAAATAAAAGGGAAGTACCCCTCCTGTGAGTAACCACTCTATATCACAAACTTCATTGAAAATCTCCCGGCTTATGGCCATTGCATACCCTTCCTCTCCTGCTAATTTCATATTGAATGCCTGTCCCGGTGCAATGATGCAGATTTGATTGTTATCTAGTTTGTAACTTTCAAAATCCAATTCTAAGCGACTGTTTTCATACACCTCTCTGAACCAGATAATTTCAAAAAAATTATGCCGGTGTACATCATGGAAATTTTCCGGACCGGCTGCACTCAAGGTACTCATCTGAAATTTTTCAGATGTAAGATGGTGGACCGGAATTTCTTTTTCGGGTATGATCATGATTCTATTTTAAAATCGTTAAGCTACAAACAAAAACCACAGCAAAAAAAGTGCTGCGGTTTTCTACAATATTCAAAATTAAATATAATTTATCCATTCTGGTTACCAAGGAAGGCGTCCCAGCCCTGTGCCGTAAGAGCAACAAGCTGGTTAGAACCCCTTGCTACCATAAAGTTTCCATCTTCTTTTTCAACAGCATATCCTATAATGGTAAAATCAGGATGGTTTTTAATTTTATCAAAATCATTAGATGAAATGGTAAACAGTAATTCATAATCCTCACCACCACTTAAGGCAGTCATTACAGGATTTAAATTCATTTCATCTGCCGTAGAGATCGTAAGGCTATCCATCGGAATTTTTTCTTCATAAAGCCTGAACCCTACTCCTGACTGATCAGAAAGGTGAAGAATTTCAGAAGCCAGACCATCAGAAATATCAATCATAGAAGTTGGCTTAATATCCAGTTCTTCCAAAATGGTTTTAATATCTGTTCTTGCTTCAGGTTTTAACTGTCTTTCCAGGATATAATCATATCCCTCCATCTCCGGCTGCATATTTGGATCTGCAAGATAAACAGCATGTTCTCTCTCCAAAATCTGAAGTCCCATGTAGGCCCCACCTAAGTCTCCGCTTACTACAAGAAGATCATTAGCTTTAGCACCACTTCTTTTTACAATATTCTCTTCATTCTCAAGTCCTACAGCGGTAATACTCATCACCAGTCCGGAATTAGAACTTGTAGTATCTCCTCCAATCAGATCTACCTTGTATCTTGTACATGCAGCCTGTATTCCTGCATAGATTTCTTCTAAAGCTTCTACCGGAAAACGGTTGGAAACAGCAAGGGAAACCAGTATCTGAGCAGGAACAGCATTCATAGCAGCAATATCGCTAAGGTTTACCACTACAGCTTTATAGCCAAGGTGCTTTAAAGGGACATACCCTAAATTAAAATGTACTCCTTCTGCCAGAACGTCTGTCGTAAGAACTACTTTTTTATTTTCGGGATTGATCACTGCCGCATCATCTCCTACTCCAAGTATTGAAGATTCATTGGATAGGGGAAAATTTTCCGTCAAATGTTTAATAAGGCCAAATTCTCCCAATTTTGAAATGGGCGTCAGCTCCTGTGATTTATCTTCAAACATAATTTTTTGTATTAATATTCAATGTAAAAAGTATTAATGATTCAAAGTTACCTTCTAAACATTAAACTCTAAACCTTGAATTCTGAATTATTTTGTAAGTTCTGCCGGATCAATATTGTGTGGATGAAAAGGGAACTTTTTAAAGTCTTCTTTTGACAAAACCACAGTTTCCGGGCTTTTATATTTATTCATGGCTTCCACAACATCATCTGGCGGGGTCGTCATTTTTCTAAGCATCATATCGATCCATACTCCTGTAGCTTCAGAAGTAGCACAGTGTACCCCATCCGGAGTATAAAACTTGTGTACAAAACGGTAGATAGAAGAATCTTCTGAGCATCCGTCTATTTCTACACTTACGATCACCGTTTGATCTGCATAGATTTCTTTAAAGAAAGAATATCTTTCGTGCAGGATCACAGGACCTATTCCCCATCTGCTAAGCTGGGTAACGCCCATTTTTTCTTTGGTCATAAAAGCCATTCTGGCTTGCGCACAATATTGTACATATGACGAATTGGCTAAATGCTTATTAGCATCAAGATCGCTCCATCGCACTTCAAATTTATGGTAGAAAATCATTTGAAAATCGTTTTTGGTATAATTAAAATTATAATCTTCAAAAATACTCAAATAAGATGGTTTATAAAAATTGTACTTTTGAAAAAATAATCTTCAGCATAGGATTACATATACATGAAACAGATCATTATAATCGGAGGCGGTGCTGCAGGCTTTTTCTGCGCATCCAACCTTGACGAAAAGAAATACAATATTACCATTTTAGAACAGAACTCTGATGTTCTACAGAAAGTAAAAATATCAGGAGGAGGGCGCTGCAATGTGACCCACGCCTGTTTTGATCCAAGGGAGCTGGTGCAGTTTTATCCCCGTGGAAATAAGGAGTTATTGAGTGTTTTCAGCAAATTCCAACCCGGAGATACCATGGAATGGTTTGATCAGCGGAACGTTCCTCTGAAAATTGAGAATGACAACAGGACCTTTCCTGAAAGCAATTCATCACAGACCATTATCAATACTTTTTTAAATGAAACCCAGAAGAAAAATGTATCAGTAAGGACAAAATCTGTGGTGAAAGAGATTGAAAAGCAGGATGAAAAATACATTGTAAAAACCAGTTCCGGCGATTTTGAAGCAGATTATATTGTTTACGCTACAGGAAGTTCTCCCAAATCACTGAAAATCATTGAAAATCTGGGCCATAAGATTGTAGATCTTGTTCCTTCACTTTTTACTTTTAATATTAAAGATGATTTGTTAAAAGATCTTCCGGGAACAAGTTTTGAAAATGCAGGGATTTCAATTCCTAAGCTGAAAACAGATGAAAGCGGGCCGCTGCTTATTACTCACTGGGGACTTTCCGGGCCTGCGGTTTTGAAAATTTCTGCATGGGAGGCGATAAGTCTTGCGCAGCTTAAATATAATTTTGAAATAGAGGTTAATTTTATTTCAATAGATCTGGATGAAGCAGAGGAAGTGTTCCATAGTTTTAAACAAAGCAATCCTAAAAAAACCGTCGGACAGTCAAAGATTTTTGATATTACGAACAGATTCTGGCAGAAAGTTTTAGAAATTTCAAAAGTTGACCTCAACAAACAGGTTGCTAATATTTCAGGAAAGGAAATGCAGAAAATCCTTGAAAATCTTTGCAGAAAGAAATTCCAGGTGACCGGAAAATCAACGTTCAAAGATGAGTTTGTAACAGCCGGAGGGGTTGATTTAAAAGAAATTAACTTTAAAAACATGTCTTCGAAACTTCTTCCGAACTTTTATATTGCGGGAGAAGTCTTAAATATAGATGCCGTGACAGGAGGCTTCAACTTTCAGGCGTGCTGGAGTGAAGGCTGGCTGATTGCACAGGATCTCAATAATTTGTAAAAAATAAATAACACATATGAAAAAAATAATATTTCTATTTCTGTCCCTGGGATTTTGCTTATGTTTTTCCCAAGCAAAGGAAACAGTAGTAAATCCTTCTAAAGAAAACAATACCACGGAAGAGCGTAAACAGGCAGAATACCCCGGAGGAATCAATGTATTTATGAGGGAAGTGTCTCAAAAAATAGATATCAAACGAATCAAAGGAGGTCCTGGACAAGTACGGGCCAGCGCAAAGTTCTCCGTCAATACTCAGGGTGTAATAGAAAAAATTTCTATTACAGGAAGCAACGAAAAAGTGAATAAAGAAATTGAAAGAGTAATGAAGTCTATGACAACCAAATGGACGCCCGGAGAATACAAAGGAAGCCCGGCAGAGATTTTTTATACCCTTCCATTCATTGTTAATTTTGAATAATTAAAATGCTATCAGTCAAAAGAAATACCGCCATTTTCTTTAAAATCCTTTTAATTTTGGGATTCGGGTATTTCTTTTGGCTGATGGTGAAAATAACGCTGGAATATATTCCTTTTGATCCAGATGCCAGCTTTTTAATGATCAAACAAACAGAAGTTGCAGAAAGGCCGGAATATATTACATTTTTCTATACTCATGTTTATACCAGTATTTTTGTACTTCTTTCAGGCTTTCTGGCTATATTCAGAAAAAATTTCGGATTAAAAAGCTTTCACAGGAATATGGGAAAGATCTATATTTTTCTCATTCTCATCTTTGCTGCACCATCAGGATTTTACATGGGGATATGGGCAAACGGAGGTCTTCTCTCGAAGGTTTCATTTATCATTCTGGGTATTTTATGGTGGTTTTCAACCTTCAAAGCCTACCAGCTTGCCCGGAAGAAAAAGTTCAAAGAACATAAACAATGGATGTGGCGGAGCTTTGCCTTTACATTATCTGCCATTACCCTCCGAATGTGGAAAGTTATTATTGTATATTTATTTCATCCCAATCCGATGGATGTTTATCAAATCATTGCATGGCTGGGCTGGATTCCCAATATCCTTATTATTGAATATTTAATCAAAAGAAAACTAATATGAAAATTTTAAATTACACTCTTATTTCTTTACTTACGGTTTCTCTGATAAGCTGTAAAAAAGACGGAAAAAGCAATGAATCCGGAAAAGATTCTCTGACGGCAAAAAAGGATTCTGTTTTCATTCCTGAAGTTCATAAAGAATATTACGGAATTTATACAGGTGAGTTTGCCGGAATGGAAAAGGTAGTTGATAAAATGGATGGTTCAGAGTATGACGTTAACAATTATAAAAAAATCTCATTAAAAATCAATAGAATTACAAAGGACAGCGTATACGGACAAAGCATTGTCAATGGAAACCAGCGTCCGTTCAGAGGGGTTTTTAATGAAGCGACATCTTCTTTTGTACTTGATGAACCGGGAAATGATAAAACCGACGGACGATTTGAAGTAAAACTGAAAGGAGACAGCTTGAGCGGAAAATGGAATGCTTTCAATAAAACATCGGTAAAAGCACCTTCAAAAACCGTGAAACTGATCAAAAAGGAATTTGTTTACAATCCCAACTTTATGCTGGATAAGGATTCCGACATTGTGGACTGGACAAATTCTAAAGATTTTACCGAAAAATATACAGATGAAGAAACCGGAAAAACAGAAAGTTATAAAACGACTAAAAACCGTGTTGCTTCCGAAGCGATATTCAAACTCAATGCATCCAAGCAAAAACTGACCGAGAAAGATCTTAAAAACTTAAGAAAACTGGATCTGGAAATCATCAAAAACTCTGTATTTGCAAGGCATGGCTACTCTTTTAAAAAAGAAACCTACAGAAATTTCTTTGAACAAACAGACTGGTATATTCCGGTTTCAGGCAATGTAGACAATGATCTTTCGCCTATGGAAAAAGAGAACGTGGCTTTACTGAATCGTTTTACCAAATATGCAGAGGATAAATATGACAGTTTTGGCAGATAGAAACAGCTTTTAAGAATTAGAGGCTTCAGTTCTGGCCATTTTTACGAAAATATAGAGGAAAAGACAGCCTACTGCATAACAGAGAATATCAATCCACGAAAAAGAGTTCCCGATAACAATATACATCAGACTTCCGCGACGAAAGCCCAGTCTTTCTGCGATATTGAAATACTGTGCAGATTCTATAAGAAATGAAAAAAGTAAAATTCCCAAGATCAGCTTCTGATCATTTACCTCCACAAAACTCTTCACGAAAGTATAAAGAAGCATGACCACAATGACGTCGCCCAGATAAGCTCTTACAAAGAAAATATCTTTCAGGATGGTAGCGATTGAAACTTCTATAAGAAAAATAAAGAGGGTCAGAAGGAGATATTTAAGGCTAAATTTTAGTTTCATTTCAATGGTATTTTCAGGGCATGAAAAATCGGTATTCAGAAAATACCGATTTTATTTTTTTATTCAGGCAAATATATTACTTCTTTACCTTGACCGTGCAACCGATAGCTACGGTTTTCGTCATTTTCACTGGCTCACCTTTGATCAAGGCATTCACAGCATCCTGAGCATAATATTCCGATACATCATTTGGATTATCATAATTGTTGTCGATAGCTCCAATATACTTGACGATATTTTTTCCTTTTTCTTTCTGCAGTACAAAAACATGCGGAGTTTTCGTTGCTCCATACTGCGGATAGATTTTCTGGCCCTCATCTACTAAATACGGAAAAGTAAAGCCTTTCTGTTTAGCTCTCTCGATCATTTGCTGATACCCATCCTCAGGCTGTACATTAGGATCATTAGGGTTGATAGCGATTACTGGATATCCCTGGTTTTTATATTTTTTATCAAGCTCAACAATACGGTCTTCATATTTCTTCGCATAAGGACAATGGTTACAGGTAAATATAACAATGAACCCTTTTGCACTTTTTAAATCACTTAGAGAAACCATTTTACCGTCAACATTTTTAAGCTTAAAATCAGACGCTTCATCTCCAACTTCATAACCTTTTGCTGAAGAAACTTTTTCTTTCTGAGATTTATTGTGATCATGGTCAGTGGTTGTAAAACTTAACAACCCTAAGCCAACGGCAAATGCTGTGATTAAAATTTTCAGATTTTTCATATATAGATTATTTATTGTAGATTTTCTGTAATTGTTTTTTCAAGATCTTCCCTGCTCATTTCCCCATCATTGAAATTTATTTTTTCACCATTTTTATAAAACAGCGTCACCGGAATGTTACCATCCCAGTCTTTCTCAAATCTTGGAATCCAGGTATTCATTCTTTTAATATCATCCAGCAGCAGCACTTCAGCACTAAGATTTTTATTTTTCATAAACTTCAATACTTTTTCTTTATCTGCAAGCCTGTCCAATGAAACAAGAATCATTTTATACTTTGGGCTTCCTGCATATTTATTATTGATTTCCATGAAGTGAGGAAGCTCCTTTACACATGGAGCGCAGGTTGTTGACCAGAAATTCACCACAAGAAGTTTATCTTTTTCCTGCTCAATACGTTTTTCGAGTTCTTCATATTTCATCACAGGCACAAAACTCTGCTGAGCTTTGAAGAAAGTACAAAAAACAAAGACTATTAAAATCTTTAACAAATTCTTCATAATCAAATTTAATAAATTAATATAAATCAACCGCCTGCCAAACAAAATTCTCTTCCTAACACTACAGATTATATTTTTCATAAAATTATTATGTATTACCTTTATTATATTTACTATAATTGATTTTTTTTAATACTTTTACTCCCGTTTTTAAACTAGAAACCATGAAAAAATATTACTTACTACTACCTATTCTTTTTTTGGCATCTTGCTCAGACAGCAATGATGACAATGACTCATCCAACAATAATGGGAACAACAATGATAACAGCCCAGTTCTAGTAACGAAAATGATTTCGGACGGAGAAGTATCAACATATACTTACAATGGTTCGAAAATCGCTCAGATAAACAACAGTACCAATGGTGAGGTAACCACTTTTATGTATTCGGGAAACTTAATCACTCAACAGATCACTTCCGGCGCAAATACTAATTATAAAACCACTTATGCTTATGATGGAAACAGCAGATTGAGTAAAAAAATATACACTGAAACTTCTCTTTCATCCGGAGGTACTTCTACTGTAGAAACAAATTATAGCTATATTACCGGTAATAGTGTAAAGATATCCTACGTAGCAAGTTTTTCAGGATCTTCCAGTTCCAGAACCGGGACAAAAAATGCGATATTAAATACGGACGGCTCCCTGAGCAGCTGGACAGAAACGGCAGCTGTACCGGCTAATACCGGTGGATTTCATGCTGCAACAGGTACCATGAAGCCGATTGTGTATGATACTAAGAATGCTCCATTTAAAAATGTAACAGGATTCTTAAAAATTATTGACACTGAGGATGAAAACGGTTCTACCCATAACATTGTAAGTTATAATAGTATACTGAATTACAATAACGGAGCGGGAAGTGCTGAATGGACTATCTTTAAATCCAACTATGAGTATAACGCCAGCGGTTATCCTACAAAGAATTCCAGAACTTATTATAATAAGGCTGAAACCAACGTAACCAATAGCGGATTAAACATTTACGAATATAATCACTTATGATAAAAGAGAGCTTAAAGTTCTCTTTTTTGTTTTTTTAAAGGAGATATATTTTTTCACATTCTATAGAATTAAATGAATGATTTTGTATATTTGGGTGTAACCAAATTAAAATTATCATGAAAAACTTAAACATTCAGAAAAGAAAGCTTGGTAAATCAGAATTAAAAGAAATTAATGGTGGGGCTGCTCCCAGATGCTTACGTGGATTCTGCATGAATCCTGACTCAGGAGAAATGGTACCTGGCCTTGTAGGAAAAGACGGATTCTGCTGCTAACCCAGCATCTTTAAAACTAAAAACTAAATTATAACTACTATGAAAAAAACAAACATTCAAAAAAGAAAATTAACCAAAGCCGAATTAAAAGAAATTAACGGCGGAGGCGGACCAACCTGTTTAATGGCTTGCTTTTGTAATATTGACGGAGAGATGACATTAGGATCATGTACTCCGAAAGGACAATGCTGCTAAAATAACATTTATAACATTCTGAAAGTGATTGGAGAGAAATCTTCAATCACTTTTTTTTAAAGAACTCCTCTGAACAACCAATCTTCCACCAACATAACCACTTACTTTTCAGTATTTTATACTTAAATTAAAAAAATAAACCATATCTTAGAATTACCAAATTAAAATTATCATGAAAAAAACAAACACTCAAAAAAGAAAACTCACAAAAAATGAGCTAAAAGAAATCAGCGGAGGAAGAAGACCTGTCTGCCCAAGAGTAGTAAGCTGCACAGATCCGCAAACCGGAGAAGAGCGGTCCGGAGTTCCTGGTATTCAGGATGGACTATGCTGTTAACGATTGCTCAAATAAAAAAAATGATTGGATTACTTTCCAATCATTTTTTTTATTGCATTAAGCTTCATTAGAGCTTCAATAGGAGTCAGTGTATTGATATCTATTTTTGTCAGTTCTTCACGGATATTTTCCAAAACGGGGTCATCCAGCTGGAAGAAAGAAAGCTGCATATTTTCTTCGGTTACCCTTTTGATGTTTTCTGATGTACTTCCGCCGCCCTGTGTTCTGCTGGCTTCAAGTGTTTTAAGGATTTCATTCGCCCTATTTACTACTTTTGCAGGCATTCCGGCCAGTTTTGCCACATGAATACCGAAGCTATGTTCACTTCCTCCCGGTACAAGTTTTCTAAGAAAAATAATATTTCCTTTATTCTCCTGAATAGACACATGGAAGTTTTTCACCCTTTCAAAGTTGACCGTCATTTCATTCAACTCATGATAATGGGTTGCAAACAACGTTTTAGCCTGTGTAGTATGCTGATGCAGATATTCTGCAATCGCCCAGGCAATAGAAACTCCATCATAAGTAGAGGTTCCACGTCCAATCTCATCAAGTAAAATAAGGCTTCGCTCAGAGATATTATTCAGAATATTCGCCGCTTCATTCATTTCTACCATAAATGTAGATTCACCTGCTGAAATATTATCAGTAGCCCCTACCCTAGTAAAAATTTTATCCAGCATTCCGATCTCAGCATGCTTTGCCGGCACAAAACTACCAATCTGCGCCAAAAGACATACGATAGCCGTCTGACGAAGGATTGCCGACTTACCGGCCATGTTCGGTCCTGTAACCATAATGATCTGCTGAGAATCTTTATCCAGAAAGATGTCATTCGGAATGTATTTCTCTCCCAATGGAAGCGCATTCTCTATAATGGGATGTCTTGCTTCTTTTAAATCAATTGCATAGCCATCATTCAGAATAGGCTTTGTATAGCTTTCTGAAACAGCAAGTTCAGATAATCCGGAGGCAACATCAAGCTGGGCAATGATGTTGGAATTCCCCTGAATCTGATCAATATAAACCATGGTTTCTGCGCACAGATTTCTGTACAGAGAGGTTTCCAGCACACCGATTTTTTCTTCAGCCCCCAGAATCTGACTCTCATATTCCTTCAGTTCTTCGGTGATATATCTTTCAGCATTCACAAGGGTCTGTTTTCTTACCCAGTCATCAGGAACTTTATCTTTATGGGTATTTCTTACTTCAATATAATAACCGAAAACATTATTAAAATCAATTTTAAGGCTGGTAATTCCTGTTCTTTCAATTTCCCTCTGGCACATATCATCCAGGAATCCGCGGCCTTTGCTCTGTAGATTTCTCAATCTGTCCAGTTCTTCAGAGACCCCTTCTTTAATGACATTTCCTTTGGCAATGCTTACCGGAAGCTCTTCATTAAGGTGATTCTGTAAAAATTTAATCAGTTCTTCCAGATCAAATAAAGGTTCAAGCCATGCCAGTACATCTGCATGAGGATGCAATAAAGCTTTGATTTTATGAATATTAATTAAACTCTGGCGCAGATGTCCCAATTCTCTTGGCGAAATTTTCTCGGCTGCCAGTTTTCCCATCAGTCTGTCCAGATCAGATATAGACTTCAGCAGTTGGCAGATCTCATATTTCAGATGGTCATTCTCGTTTAAGAAATCAATCAGAGAAAGCCTTCTCATAATCTCATCCACCGATTTTAAGGGAAGAATAATTCTTCTCCTCAATAGTCTTCCTCCCATTGGAGTAGACGTTTTGTCTATAATATCCAATAGTGATTTTCCCTGTGGATTACTTGGATAGACAATTTCCAGGTTTCTTAAGGTAAAATTATCCATCATCAGATAATCTTCCTGTGGAATAACCTGAAGTTTTGTAATATGGGCAAGCAGATTGTGGTGGGTATCTTCAACAAGATAGGCAAAAATAGCACCTGCAGCTGTAATCGCTAATGGAATATTTTCCACTCCAAATCCTTTTAAAGATTTAGTTTTGAAATGATTGGTTAGTTTATCGTAGGCAAAATTATATTGAAAAGCCCAGTCTTCAAGTTTAAAAGCATTTTTATTTTTAAACTGTTCCGGGATCTGTGCACTTCTCTGATAAATAATCTCACTTGGATCAAAGGTATTGACAATATGCAATAGTTTTTCCAGATTCCCTTCGCTTACCAAAAATTCTCCTGTAGAGATATCTACTAAGGCTATTCCGTATTTTTCTTTCTCTTTATGTAAGGAAAGAAGAAAATTATTCTTTTTCGAGTTCAGGACCTGGTCATTGAAGGTAACTCCTGGCGTCACCAGCTCGGTTACCCCTCTCTTTACAATTCCCTTTACCATTTTCGGGTCTTCCAGCTGATCACAGATAGCCACTCTCATTCCTGCTCTTACCAGTTTTGGAAGATAAGAATCTATTGAATGGTGCGGAAACCCTGCAAGTTCCACACTTCCTTCTCCATTATTTCTCTTGGTAAGAACAATACCCAGGATTTGGGATGTTTTCACTGCATCCTGCCCAAAAGTTTCATAAAAGTCCCCTACTCTGAAAAGTAAAAGTGCATCCGGGTATTTACCCTTGATGGTATTGTACTGCGTCATTAACGGGGTTTCCTTCTTCGATTTTGCCATAGTAAAAAATGAACCCCAAATTTAAAAAAATAAATTCAGGGTTTTGAGATTTGTTTCTTGGTTAATATTATCCTCTTTTTGGTATCATTAATTAGTTGTATTTTCACCATAAAATCAAATATTAATATGGAATTTCCTGTTTTAGAGACCGAAAGGCTTATTTTACGGCAACTTACCCATAACGACACTGAAGATCTTTTTGAATATTTTTCTCTGAATGAGGTTATGGAATATTATGATCTGGCTCCCTTTCAAAATTTGGAAGATGCCCAACACATCATTAGGCACTTTAATGGTGAATTTGAGAAAGGGAAAGGATTCAGATGGGCACTGGAATTAAAATCTGAAAAGCAAGTTATTGGAACCTGCGGCTACCACAACTGGTACAGGGAGCATTTCCGGGCAGAGATAGGTTATGAACTTAACCCAAAATTCTGGCAGCAGTCCTATATGAAAGAAGCCATTCTTCCTATTCTTACCTTTGGTTTTGAAACAATGAGGTTACACAGGGTAGACGCCTTTATCGATCCTTCCAATATATCTTCTGAAAGGCTGCTGTCGTCTCTCAATTTCAGCAAAGAAGGTACTTTAAAAGACTTCTTTTTTGAAAAAGGAAAATTCGTAGATGCAACCATCTTCGGGTTAATAAATAAATAATCTTAATTTAAGAGCAAAACATAAAGTCAGTTATTTTGTTTTTCAGATTTCAGATGCACCTCCAATGCTTCTGAGCTTTTCTTATATGCCCATTGCTGCTTGTAATTCACCCATTTAGCTTTAAACAGTTTACGCATCAGTTTATCTGTATACCTCATCACGAAAACATGATACAGCATATTGGCAAAAGTCTTCGGTTTATTGGGAAGAGCTCGTAACGAAAGGGAAAATCCGGGTTCCAGATATCTGTTGAAATGCCAGAATGCCCCTGGAATAAAAAGGGCATCCCCATGTTCCATGAAAATCTCATATCCTTTCGCATATTGTAAAGCCGGAAACTTTTCATAATCAGGATTTTCATAGTCCAGATCATAAATTGTATGGACCGATAACGGAACTTTATACAGAAAAGGCGACTGTTTCTGATCAAACAGTAGAATTCTCTTTTTTCCTTCAAAATGGATATGCATAAAATCGCCCAAATCAACATCATAATGCATTAAAACATGAGCCTCACTGCCACCGAAAAACAAAGTAGGCAGTCTTTTAAAAAACTTTATCCCCAGATCCGGATAGGTAAAGTTTTTCAAGAGTTCGGGCAGTTTATCCGTAATAATATAGAAAAAGATACGCAGATCTGAAGGCTTGATTTTTATAGTATCAATATAATCCTTCATTTTCATACAGGCCACCGGAGCATCAGAACTTTTAGCAGCATCAGCGGGTTTATTATTATACAGCGGGACTTCCTGATCACCCGCTTGTTCACGGATATAAGACAGATTCCATTTGTCAAAAGCAGACCAGCGGCTTGCAAAATTCTTGATTAAAAGAGGTTTTTGCTTTTTAAAATAATTTTTCTGAAAATCTTCTTTACTGATATCATTGACGACATCTACGTTTTCGAGGATCATGTATTTTGTATTTTGGGGAAATAAAAATAGTGTTTTTTTGATACTCGAAAAAATTTTAAAAGAAAGGCTGACAATAAAAAAACAGAAAAACCATACAATCAAAATTTCTTTTATCTCAATTTTAACCAAAAAGAAGAATCTCTCTCAAATAAATGTAACAGCTTTCCGTCAGCCAATACTAAATGAAAAAAAATTATATTTGTGGTATTAAGTGAATTTATGAGAGTCTACAATACCAAGCATTTCCTTAAAATCCTTTTCAGCTTACACAAAAGTGATACCCTAAAAATTCTTTTTCCAAGCATGATCCTTGTAGGATTATATTCCTGGGGAATTCAATATCTGGAGGTGGAATATTTTCATCTTACTTCAAAATCAGGGATCAGCAATGTAGGAATGATTCATTCTTTACTGGGCTTTGTACTTTCTCTTCTGTTGGTTTTCAGAACAAATACTGCTTATGACAGATGGTGGGAGGGAAGAAAGCTTTGGGGAAAACTGGTGAATGATACCCGAAATTTTTCTATAAAAATCAATACTATTCTTGCAGACAATCGTCAGGATGCAGAACAGATTGCAAGATATTTAAAATTCTTTCCACACTTTTTAGCCAAACATCTTTCCAAAGAATCTACGAGACTTGCTTTGGATGAAGATTATTCTGAGATTGAAAAGTCATTGAAAAATCATGGCCCAAGTGAAATAATTATCCTTTTAACCCATAAGCTGAATCAGCTGAAAAAAGAAGGAAAGATTTCAGAAATTGAAATGCTGTATCTGGACACCCAGCTTTCCGGGTTCCTGGATGTATGTGGGGGTTGTGAGAGAATCAAAAATACTCCGATTCCCTATTCTTATTCGTCTTTTATTAAAAAGTTTATTATCCTGTATGTTTTTGCTTTGCCCATAGCCTACGTGATTAATATTGGACTTTTTATGATCCCCCTTACCGTTTTTGTATATTATGTTCTGATGAGCCTTGAGCTTATTGCCGAAGAGATTGAAGATCCGTTCAACAATGATGAAAATGACATCCCTATGGAAGTGCTGGCCCAGAATATTGAAAAAAACGTACATCAGATTATGAACAGAAAATAAGAAATAAAGCTTTTAAAGCTTGATTTCTTTTAATTCGCCGTCCTGTTTTATTTCTACAAATTTACTTTCTCTGTTGGCCGCAGAGTACCCGTAGAAAAATGTATTATATATAGGTGCGGAATACATATATCCACCCATTCCGTTATAAGTATCTGTAGTTCCTATCTGTTTCTGATAGCTTGCCGATGCTGTGAAATTGATAATAGTCTCAAGATAATACTTTCCCGGTTTCAGTTTTTCGAATTTAAATCTTCCATGGTCATCTGTTAAGGCTTCCACTCTATATTTAAAAGCATCTTCAGACATATATACTGTAGTTTTTTTGTTTTCATATTTTCTTCTCATATCATAAAACTCCTCAAAATAAGGAGTCACCGGAAAAAGCATAACTACAGTTCCCTGTTTCGCGTAATGTTTTTCTCCGAGAAGAGGCTTAATTCCCAAAGATGTTTTTTGTTTGGTAGAAGCAACTCCTTCAATGGTTGAATTTCCAAAACCAAGCATGTCTCTGGCCAGTTTTTTATCAAAAAACGCTTGAGGATAATAGGTGTTTTGAGCTTTTGAGTGCATAAAAGCAATCATAAGAATAAATAAAATGAATAATTTTTTCATAGTATATTTTGGAATCAAATATAAGTATTTTACTATTTTTGAAATAAAAACAGCCATGAAGTATATTTTTATATTATTTTTTTCTGCCTCTACCCTTATTTTTGCACAGAAACCTTGTGGATATAAAGACGGGCTTCAGGAAGGAAACTGCAAGGAGTTCTATGAAAACGGACAGGTGAAAAATAGTGTTGAATGGAGAAAAGGAAAGCTTGATGGCAATGCTGTTTTTTACCATGATAATGGAAAAATACAGTCAAAAGGAGAATACAAAAAAGGATTTAAGGTTCAAAAATGGGCTTATTATGATAAAAACGGAGTACTGACCTCTGAAGAAGTTTTCAGAAATGGCGAAAAAAACATTTATGACAACAGCCTTACTGCCACTTTTTACTCTCCTTCCGGTAAGGTTACTGAAATTTCCAATTATAAATTCAATAAATTGCAGGGGGAAAGCAGAACCTTCCATGAAGACGGAAAATCTGTGAAAGAAATTGGCCAGTATGACAACGGCCTTGCCACCGGAAAATGGAAAGTGCTTTATCCATCAGGAAAGATACAGCGTGAAACAGAATTTGCCAATGACAAAAGGAATGGCAACAGAGTTCATTACCGTGAAGACGGAAGCATTGAAAAAACAGAGGTCTATAAAGACGGAAAATTAATCTCAACAAAATAATACAATTGGTACAGAAACTAAAACTGGAGGAACTGAACAGAATAGATGTAGAAGCATTTAAGAAAGTTGAAAAAATTCCATTAGTCATCATTTTAGATAATATTAGAAGTATGCACAATGTAGGTGCAGCTTTCAGGACGGCAGATGCTTTTCTGATTGAAAAAATAATTCTCTGCGGAATTACGCCACAGCCCCCGCACCGCGAGATCCATAAAGCGGCATTAGGAGCTACGGAAAGCGTAGACTGGATTCATGAGGATGAAACCAACACCGCTATTGCCGATCTGAAAAGCAAAGGATACGAAATTATAGGAATTGAACAGACTACGGACAGCAAGCTTATTACTGATTTTACCATTGATCAATCCCAAAAATATGCTTTGATTTTAGGAAATGAAGTAGAAGGAATCAGTGATGAAGTATTACCTAATATTGATGTGTTTCTGGAAATTCCACAACTTGGAACTAAGCACTCTCTTAATGTAAGTGTATGTGCCGGAATTGTGATGTGGGAATTCTCAAAAGCCCTAAAATAAAAAAACTGCATATGTCGTTAGTAGACAGTGCAGTTTGAAATAAATCTAATAAAAAGTAAAAATGAAAGGCGACAAAGGTACTTTAATTTTCTTTACAAACAAATTTTGACGGCATTTTTTTTGCTTCATCTTAAAAAAAGTCGTGTTTTCAGAAAAAGTTTCATTTAATTTTTTATAAATTAGCACAATGTTTATCAAGGACTATATCTCAAAAGACTTCCCGTGTTTTAGTATGTCTGATTCAATAGAATCAGCCAGAAATATGCTGGAGGATTTCGGATATTCCCATATTTTCATCAAAAAATCCCAGCATTTTTACGGGGCTCTTGCGAAGGACTTTCTTTACGAAAAAGAGGAAGGGACTCTAAAGGAATTTGAGCATCAGATTGAGCGGTTTGCTATTTTGGAAGACAATAATATTATGGACAGTATCCGTCTGTTTCATACGTTCAGTTCCAATGTGATCCCGGTCATCAACAAAAATGAGAAATACCTGGGATATATTACCTGTGAAGATATTTTTCAGGACCTCTCCCGTTATCCGCTATTTTCGGAATCAGGAGCTATTCTTACCATAGAAACTCCTGCAAGGAAATATTCAATGACAGAGATTGCCAATATTGTGGAGAGTAACAACTCGAAATTTTATGGTGGATTCATAAGTTTCATGTCTGATGAAGTGGTTCATGTCACCATCAAAATCAGCAATGAAAATCTGGCTTCGATAGACTCTACATTTGACCGGTATGATTACAGGGTTGTTGAAAAATACTATTCTGATGAGAAATCCGATCTTTTTAAAGACCGTTTTGGTTTTTTCCAAAAATTCATAGAAATATAACATGAAGGCAGCCATATATTCTCAGAAAAAAGATCTTGATACTTTTTTATATTTAAGCAAGTTTATCTCTGAACTTGAAAGCAGAGGGGTAAAATCTGTTCTGTATGATGAAATGGCTGAAGCACTTCAGTTTTCAAAAATATTCGATACCTTCAACTGTAAACAGGATCTTCTGGATAAAGAGGTCGATCTGTTTTTCACTTTCGGTGGAGATGGAACGATTGTAAATTCTTTGACCTTCATTGAAGATCTTGAAATTCCCGTTGTGGGAGTTAATACAGGAAGACTTGGTTTTTTGGCTTTTTTCACTAAAGAAGAAGCTTTCAGAGAACTTGACTCTATTTTAAAGGGAGATATAAAAACAAGCCGACGTTCGGTAATTGAAGTTGTTTCTCCTAAACTAGAAGGATCATTCCCCTATGCATTAAATGATGTTACTGTTTCCAGAAAAGAAACGACCTCAATGATTACAGTAGACTCTTATATTAATGATGAGTTTCTGAATGTATTCTGGGGAGACGGAGTGATTATTTCAACTCCCACAGGTTCTACTGCTTACTCACTGAGCTGCGGCGGGCCAATCATTTCTCCAAACAACGAAAATTTCGTCATTACTCCTATTGCCCCTCACAATCTGAATGTGAGACCATTAGTGGTAAATGACAAAGTAGAAATAAAATTCAGGGTGGAAAGCCGTGTACCTCAATATTCTCTTTCTTTAGATTCCCGATTGATTCACATAGAAACGGATAAAGAAATCATCATTAAAAAGGCAAAATTCCAGCTTCTTCTGGTACAGCCAAACAGTTTGAGCTTCTATGAAACCATCCGCCAGAAGCTTCTTTGGGGAAGAGACAAAAGAAATTAACAATTTCTTAAAAATGATTACCTTTACACGAAATTAAAACACCTAATAAAATTTATAATAAAAAGTAAAACATGAGCAGAATTTTTCCGGCAGGAGTTGCCACAGGTCAGTTAGTTACTGATATCTTTCAGCATGCTAAAGAAAACAAATTTGCATTACCCGCAGTAAACGTAATTGGATCAAGCAACGTAAACGCTGTGATGGAAACTGCAGCGAAATTGAACTCTCCTGTAATTATACAGTTTTCAAATGGTGGAGCAGCTTTCAATGCAGGGAAAGGACTAAGCAATGACGGACAGAAGTCTGCTATCTTAGGAGCTATCGCAGGAGCAAAACATATTCATACCCTAGCGGAAGCTTATGGAGCAACTGTAATTTTACACACAGACCACTGTGCAAAGAAATTGCTTCCTTGGATTGACGGATTAATGGATGCTAACGAAGAATTCTTCAAGCAGACAGGAAAATCTCTTTACTCTTCTCACATGTTAGACCTTTCTGAAGAGTCTTTAGAAGAAAACATTGAAGTTTCTTCCAGATATTTCGAAAGAATGGCTAAACTTCAGATGACTCTTGAGGTAGAAATCGGGGTAACCGGAGGTGAGGAAGATGGTGTTGACAACTCAGATGTTGATAACTCAAAATTATATACTCAGCCTGAAGATGTAGCTTATACTTATGAAAAATTAAGAGCGATCTCTGATAACTTTACAATCGCTGCCGCTTTTGGTAACGTACACGGAGTTTACAAACCAGGAAACGTAGTTCTTACTCCAAAAATTCTTGACAATTCTCAGAAATATGTTCAGGAAAAATTCGGAACAGCTGCTAAGCCTGTTAACTTTGTATTCCACGGAGGTTCAGGATCTACTTTAGAAGAGATCAGAGAGGCAATTGACTATGGAGTGATCAAAATGAACATCGATACAGACCTTCAGTTTGCATACACAGAAGGTGTTAGAGACTATATGGTAAACAATATTGATTATTTAAGAGCTCAAATCGGGAATCCTGAAGGAGAAGAAAAACCTAACAAAAAATTCTATGACCCAAGAGTATGGGTAAGAAAAGGTGAGGAAACATTCTCTACAAGGTTGGTGAAAGCATTTGAAGATTTAAATAACGTAAATACTTTAAAATAAAATTTGTATAAAGTAAAATGTATAAAGTACAAAGTATTTTCCAATCTCTTTTTTTATACATTTTACACTATACACAGTACATTAATACTTATTAAAAATGGCATTCGACTGGTTTAAAAGAAAAGCAAAAAACATAACCACCTCTACTGATGAAAAAAAGGACGTTCCTAAAGGCCTTTGGCATCAGACTCCATCCGGAAAAGTTGTGGAACATGATGAACTAAAGAGAAATAACTATGTTTCTCCTGAAGATGGATTTCATGTAAGAATAGGAAGTGCAGAATTTTTTGACATCCTTTTTGACGGCGGTAAATTCACCGAACTGGATGCCAATGTGGAAAGTATTGATATCTTAAATTTCAAAGATACAAAACCTTACAAAGACCGTTTAAAAGAAGTAAGAGCGAAAACAAAACTTACAGATTCTATCAGAAATGCTGTAGGAACTGTAAAGGGAACTGAAATGGTAGTTTCTTGTATGGATTTTGCTTTTATCGGTGGATCTTTAGGTTCTGTAATGGGCGAAAAGATCAGAAGAGCTATAGACTACTGTATTACACACAAACTTCCTTATATGATTATCTGTCAGTCTGGAGGGGCAAGAATGCAGGAAGCTACTTATTCTCTGATGCAGCTGGCTAAAGTGCAGGCTAAGCTTGCTCAGCTTTCAGAAGCTGGGCTTTTATATATCGCTTACCTTTGTGATCCTACTTTTGGAGGTATCACAGCCTCTTTTGCAATGACAGCTGATATCATTATGGCTGAGCCGGGAGCTCTTATCGGTTTCGCGGGACCAAGAGTAATCCGCGAAACAATTGGTAGAGACTTACCGGAAGGATTCCAGACATCGGAATTCTTACAGGAGAAAGGATTTGTAGATTTCATCGTAAAAAGAACTGAAATTCAGGATACTGTTGCCAAAACGGTTAATTTATTAGCTGTAAAAGCATAGTATCTGTAACAAAAACAATACAATCTCTCTCTAATTGGGGAGAGATTTTTTATTTATGAGGACTTTTAAGATATTTTTCAACACCATCAGGAGTATGAGCTTTAAAAAGATAATCCGTCTTTTGTCGCTTGTTCTTCCCCATCCTCTTTTTGCTATATTAAGCTTTCATGCTACTATAAAGGCCTTCACTATAGCACAGGCAAAATTCCCAAAGACAGCCTCTACCAATGGTATAGGAAACGCTTTCCGACATGCCCTTTGGTGCTGTTTTATCATCATGTATTGCTCTAAGATCTCTTCACCCAAGAAAGCCCTTGATTTCTGTAAGAGAATGACTGACATGCATGAGGAGCTGTTTCCCAACAAACCGCTGGAAACCAAAATGGACCTCCACAACAACAAATTCGGAATGGATTATTTCATGGAGCTTCTTCCGGGAATACACCGTCAGTTTTTTGAAAAAAGCTTCTTTATAGACGGATTGATCAAAAAAATGGATGATGCAAAAGTTCTGAAAAACCTGGATGATGACTTTGAAGGGTACCTAGTTTACCTGGAAGAGTAACTTTATCTTTCTAACGTTAAAAAATACACAGAGCGAAAATAAAACCTACTGTTTATTTTTCATTCACAAGGTCATACCATTCAGCAATGTGTTTAAGCATAACCCCTTCTAAGTACCAGTACCTTTTCGAATGCTGCATTATATAAACCTGAAAACCGGCAGACTTCAATTACTTCTCTCAATAAACTGTAGAATAACAAAAGACATTAGTTATTTTTGTGGTTTAAAGTATTTTTGATAAGTTTAAACAATTAATTAAATCAGATGGTGCTCAGCAGAATTTGGTCGGCTTTTATTATCATTGCCATTACCATTGCCAGTATAAAATATATTTCATCAGAGAACTACAAAACCATTTTTAACGATATGGTAGTGGGAAAAGGCGGTGATACGGTGAAGATTACATCACAACCTATAGCAGTACTTTCTCCTGTGGTGAAAGATAATCTGATGAAAAAAAACGATTTTGCAGACAGCAGAATTCATTATAAAACAGATTCTTTAAAAACAAAGGTACAGGTTTACCGTGTTCAGGAAACTGATGGGGTTATTGGAACCTCAGAAACGGCAGTAAAAATCTGCCTTGGACTTATTGGAATCATGACCTTGTTTATGGGCTTTATGAGTATTGCTGAAAAAGCAGGAGGTATTAATCTGTTAAGCCGCCTGATCCAGCCATTTTTCTCCAAATTATTTCCGGAAATCCCAAAAAACCATCCTGCATTCGGGCATATGCTGATGAATTTCAGTGCGAACCTCCTTGGTTTGGATAATGCAGCTACTCCTTTTGGCTTAAAAGCTATGGAAAGTCTCCAGACTTTAAACCCTAATAAAGATACTGCCAGCAATTCACAGATTATGTTCCTCTGCCTTCATGCCGGAGGACTGACCCTTATACCCGTTTCTATCATTGCTATCAGAGCTTCTGCAGGTTCAAAAAACCCTACCGATATATTCCTCTACTGCATGATCGCCACATTTGCCGCTACTTTAGCGGCGATGATCATTGTTTCTTTATATCAGAAAATTAATTTACTAAAGCCAGCCGTTCTTATTTACATAGGCGGAGTTTCAATAATTATCGGCCTTCTTGTATGGTATCTTACAGGACTTAGTAAAAGTGAGCTGGATATTTTCAGCCAGGTTTTAAGTAATGGGCTGATTCTTTTTATTTTCCTGGCGATCGTGCTTGGAGCTCTTTATAAAAAAATCAACGTTTTTGACGCTTTTATTGAAGGGGCAAAAGAAGGTTTCACCACCTGTGTAAAGATCATCCCTTATCTCGTGGGAATGCTTATTGCTATTTCATTATTAAGAACTTCCGGTGTTTTTGATGTGGTTATTGACGGAATGAAATGGGTTGCCAATATTGCAAACCTTGACCCTCGATTTGTTGACGGACTTCCAACAGCCTTAATCAAACCTTTATCCGGTTCAGGAGCCAGAGGAATGATGGTGGATACGATGTCTACATTTGGCCCGGACAGCTTCCAGGGTAAATTGGCAGCGGTTCTTCAGGGCAGCTCAGATACGACATTCTACGTGATTGCCGTTTACTTTGGGGCCGTTGCTGTGAAGAACACCAGATATACTGTAGTTGCTATGCTTCTGGCCGATCTAGTGGGGGTTATTACTTCAATAGCACTTGCTTATTTATTTTTTGCTTAACTAAGTCCTGGTTGAGCAAATGCTGTTAACTTTATACATTCAACTCAAAACCCTAAATCTATTATGATTACAGATAAAGAATTTACCCTAAGACTCATCCGTCAGCTGACTCAGGCATTGGAAAAACTGATTCTTGACAAACCTGAAGAAAGTTTAATGCAAAAGGAGTTAGATTTTGATACTCTGATGAGAGATATTTTCAAGATGAGCTTCACCGATATTTCTTCTAAAACCAAAGAAGAAATAATTGAAATTGTGAACGAAAGACAGGAAAGAGACCACAAAGATTATTATGAAATGCTTGGGAACCTTTTCTATTTTAAGAGCAGAGAAAGTCAGAATAAAGATTTTCAGGATAAAGCCAAGACATTTTATGAGCTTTATCTTCAGACCAGCGGAATCTTTGCCCTTCCGATTATTAACAGAATTAATGAATTGAAAAAAGCACTTGAATAAAGTGCTTTTATATTTTTAGAATGTAATCTTATAAGTTCCGGTGGATGATGTATTGGCTTTCTCAGCCTTTACATATTTCTTGACCCAGGCGACAGATGTGGATGATACACAAGGATCTGAAACTCCTCCTAACCTTCTGGCAGAAACCACATTTCCAGCTTTATCTACTGTGTAAGCAATGGTAATAGATCCACTTTCGGTGCAGCTGTGAGATGGCTGTGCACCTCCTCTGCCCATTGTCCCGGGGATATATCCTACCAGCTTCCTGTCGATTCCTACCTTGCTGTCTCCATTTCCATCACCGCCTAAAGGATCTCCTGCATTTCCTATCCCATCACCAGTTCCCTGGCTTCCGGCTTTTGTACCTCTTCCTTTTATCAGGTTACCAATAGCGGCATTTCCTTTTCCGTCACCAGTTCCTGTTTTTGAATTAGCAGTAGCAGCTCCGGATTTCTTAGTATTTTTTGAAGCATTGGTACTCGTTGCTTCCTTTTTCTCAGCTTTTTTTGATTCCTCTTTTTTAGGAACTGTATTTTTTGAACTATTTCCTGTAATGATTTTTTCCTTAGCTTCAGTTTTCTTTGGCTCAGGAGCAGGCTCCGGCTTTACTACAGTTTTAGTTTCAGGCACAGGTGTTTCCGCAGGTTCCGGAATAACTTCTTCTGTAGCTGCGGCTAAACTTCCCGGTTGCTCAGCAGGCTCTTCAACACCGTTTCCGTTTCTGTTGTCTCCAAAGTTTACAAGCATTGTTGTCACTACTTCAGAGTCTTTATCCAGCTCAGGTTTTAATTTATATAAAAAAACAAAAAGCAAAACGGAAGCCCAGATAAGAATAGTAAGCAAAGCGCTCTTTATCCTATCTTTATTCTCTTCGTTTTTATTTGCTGTATAGCTTCTCATCTTTAAAAGTAATTCTTTCCGAGATTCGGATTTGTTATTTGTCTTTAACCGTTGCGATAGCAATATTAAATTTATATTTTTCAGCGATTTCCATAACGAAGACAACATCTTTATGCAGTGTATTTTCGTCTGCTCTTATCGTGAAAGATTTATTGGTCTGATTGGCCATTTTATCGGCAATAACCTGTTCCAATTCTCCTTTGTTCACTGGGTTATCATCAACAAAAAATGAACCATCCGGTTTGATGCTTACCGTAAGAGGATTGGGAATATTATCTTCAGTAGCTCCCGCCTTTGGCAGATTTACGTCTATAGCACTCTGATTGGCTGCAGAAGATGTTATCATAAAGAAGATCAGCATCAACAGGATAACGTCTGTCATCGCTGCTAAACTGAATTCCGGATTCGCTTTATTTCTTCTCTGAATTTTCATCTGTTTATTCTAATATTTTTAATGGTCAGATGGAATCGCTCTATTGTTAATTTTCTTAAAAAATTTCTGATAGTACGATTTCATAAGAAAGATTTATAAAGGTTTGTTGATAAGATCTAAAAATTCTCCAGACATATTCTGTGCCTTCAATACAAACCGGTCAATTCTTGTTAAAAGAATATTATAACAGAAATTGGCAGGAATAGCTACCGCCAAACCTACAGCAGTTTGCCCTAAAGCAGTATAAATACCTTCAGAAAGCGTTTTTGGAGAGAAAGATCCTGTTGCATGAGATAAATTAAAGAATGCAATAATCATCCCGATTACTGTTCCCAAAAGTCCCAACATTGGAGCAATACTAGGTACTACAGCCAAAAGATTTAAGTTCTTTTCCATATTGGCCACTTCTACCTGAGCCTGAGATTCCATAGCACTTACAATATCAGAAACAGGGCGTCCCAATCTTGAAATCCCTTTTTCTAAAATTCTTCCTTCCGGAGAATTCTGTGTTTTGCAATAATCTGCTGCAGCTTCTATTTTTCCTGCTTTGATAAAATCTTCAATATTATTCATGAAATTGGAATCTGTCTTTGAAGACAGCCTCTTGATAAAGAAAAATCTTTCAAAAAACAGATATAGGGAGAATATGCCCAACAGCAATACAGTTCCCATTACTATTTTAGCGAAGGCTCCTCCGTGGAACATGATCTTCCAAAATGAAAATTCTAAATTGTCTGTGGCAACTACAGGTGTAGCAATTTGCGCAAATAAAATCTGAGAAAGTTCCGTTAACAGCATTAAATGTGAATTTTATTAAAGTTTCAACGACAAATGTAGTGGAATATTATGAATTGATATCTTAAAAATTGCTTAAAAACCACTTAAATTTTGTTATGATTTATACAAATAGCAAATTTCTTTCCAAAAAGAAATTTTGAAAAGAAATTCGATATTAAAAAAGAGGAAAGACTCTGTTAGTCTTCTTCTACGTCAATATCATCCTGCCTGAATTCACATTTTAACCTAAAAGGAATCGGTGTATCTGATCCGGTATAGAAATCATCAATACTCCCCTTCCAGATTAGCTGAAGTTCACCTTCCTCGTTTCTTTCAAAAAGAAGCTCATTGTCATAGACATAAGCGTCTTCATCATCGAAGAGGTCTACCTCGGTATAGGTATCTTCATCAGAATCATTGATTTTAATGGTTTTGCCTTCTATCTCCCCAGAATCTATGGGGAAATCAAAAATTTCTAGTGAAAGCTGCGGAAAGTTGTACTGTAATGAATCATCATCTACGTGATCCAAGCTGTCATCCGTTATAATTTCAACCTCTAAAAAATGTTGCTGGTTGCTGTAGACGGCTTTACAATAAGTATTTCTGATATTGTATTTTAGCGTTTCGTCCGGATGGTAAATTTTTAAAATCCCTTTCATTTTTCCTTAAAAAAGAACTGTAATAATATGATTGTTAAACGTTTTAGACAAAGATAAAAAATTGATTCAAAGTTAAAAGGATTTTGAAAATTATTTTTTAAAATCAATTCAGACAATGGGTATGAATCTCCCAATAATACTTACTTTTGTTTCATAAAGATTCTGAAAATGAAAAACATTTTATCAAAAAGTATCCTGGGAATAGGATTGATGATAGGCCTTGCTTCGTGCAAAAAGACGGACTCACCACTTACAAAGGTGACTCCCAGCAATCTGGATTCTATTGCTGCCAACTATTATGAGCAGTACCTTAAACTATATCCTTTAGATGCTACAGCACAAGGAGATACAAGGTATAATGACCAGCTACCTATCAATATTGATAAAGATTTTATCTCAGGAGAGGTAGCGTTTTACAATTCGGTACAAAAGCAGCTGGATCATGTAGATTACAAAACACTGTCTGACGATGATAAAGTAGTGTATGACGTGCTGGATTATACTTTAAAAGATAAAATTGAGGCTTATGCCTATCACCCCGAATATATTCCTTTCACTCAGTTTGGAGGGCTTCCGCTTACTTTTCCTTTATATGGAAGCGGAGAGGGAAATCAACCTTTTAAAACAGAGAAAGACTACAGTGACTGGCTAAAAAGAATGGAAAAGTTCCCGGAATGGATGGATGCGGCAGCAGACAATTTCCGTGAAGGGATCAATAATAAAATCGTACTCCCTAAAAAACTGGTTTTCAAAATGATTCCTCAAATGAAGGCAGAGGAAATCATTACACCAGACATGGAAAAAAATATTTTCTATGGGCCGATTAGAAATTTCCCAAAAAACTTCTCTCAGGCTCAGAAAGATAAATTTTCGGGGCTTTATAAAGATGCGATTACTAAAAAAATTATTCCTGCCTATACCAAGATGGGAGCCTTTTTAGAAAAAGACTATCTGCCGAAAGCCAGAGATACTGATGGTTACAACAGTCTTCCCAATGGGAATGAAATTTATGGCTATTATGTAAAAAGCTGGACAACTACTAAGAAATCTCCAGACGAGATCAATAAAATCGGCCTACAGCAGGTGGCTATGCTTCGTGCAGAAATGGAAAAAGTAAAACAGCAGGTAGGTTTCTCCGGAACTCTGGAAGAATTCATCACCTTCGTGAAAACTGATCCCAAAGCAATGCCTTATAAAACATCTAAGGATGTTTTGAATGGGTTCAACAGCATCTTAACCAAAATTACTCCGAAGCTGAAGACCATGTTTAATGTGACCCCAAAAACAAAGTTTGAGATCAGACAGACTGAGAAATTCAGAGAGGCAAGTGCGAGTGCGGAATATATTCCGGGAACTCCGGATGGCAAAAGAGCGGGAATTTTCTATGTTCCTCTTCCTGACCCCACCAAATTCAATGTTACCTCAGGAATGGAATCTCTTTTCCTTCATGAGGCAATCCCGGGACATCACTATCAGGTTTCTCTTCAGCAGGAAAATACAAAACTTCCGAAATTCATGAGATTCGGATGGTTTGGAGCATATGGTGAAGGATGGGCACATTATTGTGAAACACTGGGCCCTGAGTTTGGATTATATACAGATCCTTACCAGAAAATGGGATACCTGAGTGATCAGATGCTGAGAGCGGTAAGACTTGTGGTAGACACAGGGATTCATACGGGAAAAATGTCACGGGAAGAAGCCATCAAATATTTCTTAAGCAATATTTCTTATGATGAAGGATCGGCTGTTGCAGAAGTGGAAAGATATATGGCAATGCCCGGACAGGCGCTAGGATATAAAATAGGTTCTTTAAGAATCCGCGAACTTAGAGAGAAGTATCAGAAAGAGCTTGGAAATAAGTTTAATCTGGCCAGCTTCCATGATGAAGTACTAAGCCAGGGATGCCTTCCTTTGGACGTTCTGAACAGAAAGATGGAGCTTTGGGCTAAAAAACAGAAATAAAATCTTTATTAACAAGAAAATACAAAGGGTACTGAAGAACAAACAGTGCCCTTTTTCGTCTCTTTTTTTCCATTTCGAAAATTTAAATAAATTTAAATATAAAAAATCATGATCACAGAAAGCCTGAAATCCCTATACAACAGAGATCTGAATAAACTAAAAACAGAGATAGAAGCCTATCAAAATGAAGAAAACCTTTGGAAAACCGATAAAAACATTGCCAATTCTGCCGGAAACCTCTGCCTTCATTTAGTGGGAAACCTCAATCATTTCATAGGCACACATCTTGGAAATACAGGTTATGTGAGACATCGCGAACTTGAATTTTCTTTAAAGGCTGTCCCAAGAAAGGAACTTATTGAAAAGATTCGGGCAACCGCCGTGGTAATAGAGACAGCACTCAGCCAATTATCTGAAGATGATCTGAAAAAAGAATACCCTCTTGTGGTTTTTGAGGATATTATGACCACAGATTATTTTCTGATTCACCTTATTTCCCATTTAGACTATCATCTGGGACAGATCAACTATCATAGAAGGTTACTGGACTATTAATGACCTTTTTATTAGTAAAAATTCCCTCTGAAGAAGAGGGAATTGTGTTTTTATATGATTACTGATATTATTTTTCAAACATCATATTGGTGATAAAATCTTTATCTCCTTTCCCTCTTGCAGGGGAATATTCTCTTCCGTAAAAGATAATCTGAAGGTGAAGTTTGTTCCATACCTCTTCCGGGAATAATTTTTTGGCATCACGCTCTGTTTCAACCACATTTTTCCCTGAGGTAAGTTTCCAAAGTGTCATCAGACGATGAATATGGGTATCTACCGGAAAAGCAGGAAAACCAAAGCCCTGACTCATCACCACTGAAGCCGTTTTGTGTCCTACTCCCGGAAGCGCTTCCAGTTCTTCGTAGGTCTGGGGAACGATGCCCTCATGTCTTTCCAATAAAAGTTCGGCCATCCTTTTCAGGTTTTTGGCTTTGGTATTGGACAGCCCTATTTCTTTGATCAGTTCTTTGATCTCAAATTCTTCCAATTTCGCCATTCTCTGCGGAGTTCCTGCTACGGCAAAAAGATCAGGAGTCACCTGATTCACTTTTTTATCTGTTGTCTGGGCAGAAAGCGCTACGGCAACCATTAATGTATAAGGATCAGTATGATCCAGCGGAATAGGTGTTGTAGGATATAATTTCTCCAGTTCTATCTGAACGAGCTCAGCTCTTTGCTTTTTTGTCATGTAACCCTTAAATTTGAACAAAATTAAATCATTATGCTGAAAGTTGGAGACAAATTACCTGAATTTGAAGGAATAAATCAGGACGGGGAAACAGTAACCTCATCAAAGTTGATAGGTCAAAAACTAGTTGTTTTCTTTTATCCTCAGGCCAGTACACCAACATGTACTGTGGAGGCGTGCAATCTGAGCGACAATTATTCGAAGCTTAAAGAAGAAGGATTTCAGTTATTGGGAGTGAGCGGTGACTCTGTAAAGAAACAGAAAAATTTCCACAGTAAGTTTGCTTTTCCTTATGATCTTATTGCGGATGAAAACCGTGATATCATTGAAAAATTCGGAGTCTGGAAGGAGAAAAAAACGTTTGGGAAAACCTATATGGGAATTGTAAGAACAACCTTTATATTTAATGAAAATGGAGTCTGCACCAGAGTTATTGAAAAAGTAACTTCAAAAACGGCAGCAGAACAGATTCTGGAAGAATAATGTTTCTTATACTAAAGCACAAATATTTTCATCTGCGAGACCCTTCTAAGGGAGGCTTTGAAAATATTTGTACTTTTTTATGTTGATCTTTATTCTGTCTCGTAATAGTTTAGCTCTTCATCTTCACCAGGAAGAGTAACACATTTTTGAAACTTCAGTCCCAGTTTTTCGATCAGATTCTGAGATGAAAGATTGTCTTTTGAGATGATGGCCGATATTTTTGACAGTCCGAAATTATCCATACCAATGGATTTTACCTTTTTGGCGGCCTCAATTGCATATCCTTTTCCTTCAAACTCTTCCAACAGAGAATATCCGATATCTACGACATCAAGTCCTTCTCTTTCAAAGATTCCCACAGCTCCTATTTTTTCGTTCCCTTCCTTGGTTAGCAAAAGATAGTTTCCGAATCCAAGTCTTTCAATTTGCGGCGCAAATCTGCTCAGGATATAATTCTCAGCATCCTCAATGGTATTAACGTTGCGGTTGCCGATATATTGGATAAACTTAGGTCTGTTATAAAGTTCAAAAATGAAATCTCTGTCTTCACGGGACATTGGCCGAAGTATTAACCTCTCAGTCTCGTAAACGTTATCTGCGTTTGGGTGTTTTGTTAAGCTCATCTTTCTTTGGTTCTTCCTTTTTTTCGATTTTTAAAAGTCTCGGGTTGTTAGCACATTTTTTATTGTAAAGCTCAATGTAGGTTCCGTTATCTTTTACCTGAGTAACAGCTCCTGTAGCTTTATTTACTGTCAAGGTATAATGTGTTTTCTGATAAGGGCATTCTTTTGAGGTCAGTTTTCCAAGATCTAAATAATAATTAGACTTGTCTTCGTGATAATTTCCTGCAAGATCTTTAAATTCTTCATCTACGATATAGCCGTCAGCAGATAATACTATTGCGGCTTCCTGAGCATTATCAACTTTTCCCACGAACTTTTTAAGCCCCTCTACATCAAGAACATAATTTACCTTTCCTCCTTCGGAATAGGCAATATAATAAAAACTGTCCTCACTGGGAAACAAATTGAATCCCGAAAACTGAGGAGTATAGCTTAGTTTACTCGCAGTCTTTATCTCCTCTCCTTTTCCGTAGCTGTTGTATACCAGCACCCAGGAGTCCACTTTATTATCAGGATTAATCTGCTGCAAAATACCCGAAATACTTGCAAATTTCTTTTTCTCCTGAGAATATCCTAAAATTCCCAAAAGTAAAAAAGAAAAAACAGTAAAGCGTGTTGCAGTTGTAATCATAATTTTAAAATCAATAGAAAGTATACCAAATATTACATGAATTTCTCTCCTTTCTTGAAACTTTTTAAATCGAGAACATAATCTTTTATCAGCTGATCATTTTCACGGGGGCAGATAAGAAGTGCCTTATCGGTATCTACAACGATATAATTTTCAAGACCGTCAATAATCACCGCTTTATTGTTGTTTTTTAGACGTACAATATTTCCTTTTGAGTTGTAGGCCAGTAAGTGCTTTAGTTTAAAAGCATTTCCGTCTTCATCTTTTTCTGTATTTTCATAAACAGAAGTCCATGTTCCAAGGTCACTCCATCCTAAATCTGATGGAATTACATATACATTTTTAGCTTTTTCTAAAATTCCATTGTCTATAGAAATCTTTTGAACCTTCGGATAAATGGTTTCAATACAGCTGTTTTCTTTGTCTGAATTGTATTCACACGCCATAAAATGCTGCATCATCTCAGGAAGATAGTTCTCAAAAGCATGGTGAATGCTTTTTACATTCCAAATAAATATCCCTGCATTCCAAAGGAAATCTCCACTTTCTAAAAAGCTTTGAGCAATTTCAAGAATCGGTTTTTCTGTAAATGTTTTTACTTTGAAATATTCCGATCCCGTTTTTTCTACAAACTGAATATATCCGTATCCGGTGTCAGGCCTTGTAGGAGTAATCCCAAGTGTTACCAGATAATCATGTTTTGAAGCGACTTCAAATGCCAGCTCCACTTTTTCCAAAAAAACATCCTCTTTAAGGATCAGATGGTCTGCCGGTAATACAATCATGGTTGCATCCGGATTAATTTCAGCGATTTTGTTAGCCATATAAAGGTTACATGCTGCTGTGTTCTTCATAAGAGGTTCCCCCACAACATTTTCTTCAGGAATTTCCGGAAGCTGCTGATGAGAAAGTGATACATACTCCTTATTCGTAATCACGAATATATGCTCTTTAGGAATTATCTTGCTGATTCTGTCATAAGTCTGCTGAATCATGGTACGTCCTGTTCCTAAAATATCCTGAAACTGTTTTGGAAATTTCTGCGTACTCATCGGCCAGAACCGGCTCCCGATTCCACCCGCCATGATAACGCAATATCTATCTGATTTTAACATTCTTAGCTACATTTTTCTACCCTGGCCAAAGGTTTGAAAGAATACTTTCTTCCGGTAGCCAGGTTCTGACAAAGATAGTTTTTTTTAACCAGACCTTCGAATAAATACTTTTCGTTGCGATAGATAAAAAACTCACCCTTCTGAAGTTCTTCAATAAACTGGAGCCTATCGTCTTGTTTTTCAGTATGAAAATACCGTACAAGATCCGGGCTTGCCATGAAATTTGCCTTTGGTGATTTTGAAAACTTTACGATGACTGGTTTCAAATCTTCGTCATAGACTTCAAGGCTTTCAAGAAGCATATTTTTATACGTTTCTTTCCACTCACTGCCATGAGGTGAAATTCTGCGTCCATATTTTTCAAAGGCAATCAAATGCGCCAGTTCATGGGTGAGCACAAAGAAAAAAAGCTGAGGAGTTAATGTAGAATTGACTGTAATTTCATGAGAATTGTCTGGGAGCTTTCTGTAATCTCCCAGTTTAGAATTTCTATTTCGTGTAACTTTTATATGAATATAGTAATCTGAAAACCATATCCTTAAGTATTTAAGTGTATTTTGAGGTAAATATTTTTCTAGTGATTGGATAGACATTTTACAAACTTAACGGAATTCCTGCATAGAAATTCAATAGTTTAAGACTAAAAAGGTAATTATATTTCGCCTGTGCTACTGATCCCTGTGCATTTGCATAATTATTTCTTGCGACATTTACATCATAAATAGTTGTTCTTCCCGCTGCATAGCTTTTATCTGCAAACTCAAGAGCAAGTTTTGAGCTTTTTTCCGCTTCTACCGCTGCCAGATAGCTTTCATAGTTAGCATCTGCATCAAACTGGGCCTTCTGTACATTTTGTCTTACAGTCTGTTTCTGTTGTTCCCATGTATTTTTGGCAATACTTTCATTTATTCTGGATTGCTCTACCTGGAGTTTTGTTATTCCTTTATTGAAAATAGGAATATTCACAGAAACACTGGCCTGCTGTCCAAAGTTGTCTTTATACTGCTGAAAGAATCCTTTTTCCTTTACGTAGATAAACTCATTTCCTATATTATCAGTATTCAAAAGGTTGTTATAGAAAGTTCCTACTCCTACACTAGCCGTTATAGTAGGCCAAAAAGCGGTTTTCGAAACTTCGGTCTGAGCTTCTGCCGAATTGATCCTGCTTACAGCAGCTTTTATTTGAGGTTGAGATTCATAGGCTATGGCTAAAACTTCATCCACAGATTTAAGTTCAGGAGCTAACTGATCTGAAACAGCGACATCTTCCACATCAAAATTCTTATAATCAGATAATTGTAAAAGCTGAACCAAAGCAAACAAACTTCTTCCCACGTTCACCTCAGCCGTTTTTAAATTCTGCTTCTCTCTTGCTAAGGCAGCTTCCGCTTCAGCGAGAACAGTTTGAGAGGTTGTTCCTACGTTTGTTGTAATTTTTGCTCTGTCGTATTGTTTTTGTGCATTTCCCACAGCACTTTCGGAGATCTTCACAATTTCTTTATTTAGAAGTGTGGTTAGATACTGCTGTGCTATCTGTAGAGAGATATCATTTTTAATGGTTTCTACATCATAAAGACTTGCCTCTAAATCAAACTGACTTTTTCTTACCGTCTTTTCCATTCTGCCATTATTGTACACCAAAACATCAGCTCCAACACTGGCATTATTACTGAACCTGTCATTTCTTAAACTTCCTGTTCCGAACGACGTCTGTCCAAAGCTGACCGTATTTCCTAAACTCCCTGAAACAGATGGTAAATAGCCTTTTTTAGCAATTTTAAGGCTTGCATCCTGCGATTGCTTGTTATATTTATTTTGGATAACCTGAAGATTATGCTCCACTGCATAGCTTACGCATTCTTCTAAGGACCATTTCTTCTGAGCGTTTAAACCCAGATAACCCAATCCGAAAACGATAATCCAAACTTTTTTCATATGTATATGTTTATTTGTTTTTTAATGGTCCTATGAAATCGCGTCTTCTTCATCAATATTGGTATCTCCAAATGAGAGCGATTCCCTATTAAGATTTTTCAATATTAGACGAATTAAATATAAAAAAGTTACAGATTGAAAAATTATATTTTATTTTAAAAAAACTTTTGAGAATTTTGTACCATGACAAATGAACAATATCAGGAAGCTATCGATTGGCTTTTCGTGCAGATGCCCAACTATCAGGTAGATGGGCAGAAGGCTTACAAACCGGGACTTGATAATATTACCAAGCTTTGTGCTTTCTTTGGAAATCCTCAGGAAAAGATACAGTGTATCCATATCGGAGGAACCAACGGAAAGGGCTCTTCAAGCAATATGCTGGCTTCAGTTCTTCAGGAAGCAGGTTATAAAGTGGGGCTTTACAATTCACCGCATCTTATCGACTTTACAGAGCGAATCAAGGTTAATGGGAAAAACTGCAATAAAGAATTTGTCTTTGATTTTATTCAGAAACTTAAAAGTATTCCGGAAGATATCCGTCCTTCTTTTTTTGAGTTCACTACAATCATGGCGTTTGAATATTTTTATCAGCAACAGGTAGATTTTGCCATTATTGAAGTGGGACTGGGGGGAAGACTGGATTCAACCAATGTTATTCAACCCCTGATTTCAGCCATTACGAACGTTCAGCTTGATCATCAGAATATTTTGGGTGATACTATTGAAGAGATTGCCGGAGAGAAGGCGGGAATTATAAAAAGCCACATCCCTATCATCTCCGGCGATGACAATGATGTGGTCAAAAATATTCTCAGAAAGAAAGCTCTTGAAGAAAATGCACCTTTTACAGATGCCACATTCATCCAGAGTGAGCTTACTTCTGATCTGAAAGGAAACTATCAGAAGAAGAACATTAAAGTGGTACTGGCTATAGTAGAAGAATTAAAGAAGTTAGAAATAAACATTACGAACGAAGATCTTGAAAAAGGACTGCTAAACGTTCATCAGAATACAGGTTTTATAGGCCGTTGGTTTGAATTCTCAAAAGATCCGCTTATCATTTGCGATACGGGACATAATCAGGCAGGTTTGGAGCACGTTTTTTCGCAACTTAATTCAATTGACAGGCACAAGCATGTCATTTTGGGGTTTGTAAATGATAAAAAAATAGATGAAGTGATGGATTTACTTCCTGAAAATTCTGAGTTTTATTTTGCAAAACCATCTGTCAACAGGGGAAGACACCCGGAAGATTATGAAAATCTACTTCAGGAGGCGAAAATTTTTTATAAAATTTTTAATTCTGTACAAGAAGCGTATCTAGCTGCAAAAGAACGATGTACAAAAGAAGAAATGATTTTTATCGGCGGAAGCAACTTTGTTGTTGGAGATTTTTTAGAAAAAAATTTGGAGATTACTGAATAAGTTGTATATTTGCACCACTCTAAACAAGGAAACAAGTATAGGGGCTCTTAGCTCAGTTGGTTCAGAGCATCTGGTTTACACCCAGAGGGTCGGGGGTTCGAATCCCTCAGGGCCCACTAAAAAGGATACTGAAGCCTTTCAAAAAATTTCAGGGCTCTTAGCTCAGTTGGTTCAGAGCATCTGGTTTACACCCAGAGGGTCGGGGGTTCGAATCCCTCAGGGCCCACAAAATCTCTCAGGAAACTGGGAGATTTTTTTGTTATATATAAACTAAAAAATCTATGAAAAAACTTTTTATACTTTCCTTATTTATTATAACTTCTATAAAAAGTCAGACTCTTGGAACTCAGGATATGACCTTTGGAAATAGTGGATCAACAGAATTCACATTTAGCCCACCTGTCAAAGGATTTCAGGCTTATAATATGAATCTTCTCCCAAACAATGATTTTCTTGTGGGAGGCGTGTCCAATTGGGGATGTAGCTCAACAAGCAATTACACAGGAATTCTTTCTAAATTTAACCAGGAGGGAACGTTAGATACTTCTTACAACCAGAACGGTGTTTTAGACAATTCAGCTATTGTCAACAGGATGAAACCATCAAGGGACGGCAATTATTTTATACTAAATCAATATTCTACTTTATCGAAAGTTGACGTTAATGGTAATCTTATTACTTCTTGGGGGGTGAATGGCTATATTACATTACCCTATCCCTATAACATCCGTGATTGGAAAGAATCTCTTAATAACGAAATTATCATTAATGCTGTTAAAGTAAATTTTGACAACAAAGTATACTCTGCTATTTTCAAATATCATCAAAATGGTACTTCAGACGTTTCCTTTGGTACTAGTGGTAAAATTGAATTTGCCAATCAGCCCAATCTCATTATAGCTAAAACTGATATAGACAATGAGGGTAATTATCTGTTTACGGGAAAAATTAGCACTAGCTTAGTATATAATGATGCCAATATCATTGTTTTTAAAACCAATCCAAATGGAAATCCAATTTCCAATTTTGGAACAAACGGGCTTTTAACAATAACTAATTATGTATCTAATACTACCAATGATACTTTTACCTTTGTCACTCCTGACAACGGCATTATCATTATCACCGATAGACTTTTAATGTTTAAAGTTTTATCTAACGCAACTCTAGATCCTTCCTTCAGTAATGGCTATAAGTTTCCTCAAAATGTTGCCGGTATTACCGATGTTCATTTTGTCAATAATAATTTTTATGTTTTTGCGGATAGAAATGCAACCACGTTTCTTCTGGGAAAGATAAATATCAATGGAAATATTGATACAACTTATAATGGAAATGGCTATATATTAATCAATAAACTAGCTGGTCCTCATGGTTCAACAAAGACGCTTATTCAAGGGAATCGATTAATTATTGCTGAAAATATGGAAAACTATTACTGTTCCCAACTCAACTGGAAACTTATAATGAGAAGATTCTATATTGGTGAAGTTCTTTCAACAATAGAAAATAAATACCCTGATTATACAATAATTTATCCCAACCCTGCAGAAGACAAAGTTTTTGTGAAAGGCCTTACTAATATAGAGCTTTTATCCATTGATGGTAGGAAAATTGAAATAAAAACTCAATTTAAAGACAAAGAACAAATTCTTGATATTAGCCAACTAAATAAAGGAATTTATTTTATTAAAGGCAAAAGGCATGATGACAAAGTAGTTTCTAAAAAAATAATAAAGAAATAATTTTATTGGCCGTCAATAAAAACTCGGAATTGATTTACAATCAATTCCGAGTTTTTTTTCTAAAAGCAACTTCAAAGTACAAAAATCAATACCTTTTATTTCATTTTCCGAATGAGAAGTCCCAGCTTATAAAGATCAAGGTAACGAAGGCTGCAATTTCCTTTTAAAAGCTGTTTTTTAAGATAAGTATCTTTTGTCCCAAAAATAAGGCCAAGAAAAGGCTTAAATGGAGTGGAATCAATCTGGTGATACAACTTCACCAGCTTAACTTCAGAAAGCCTTGAACGGAGGTCTTTGTCTTTAAGCATTTCAGCCAGACTTTCTACAGACTCTTCTACTTTTCCAAGATAGACTCTGTTTTCTTCTAAATCATTATTGAGAATAGGATCATCAATATGGTCAATCTTTATCTTTTCAGATTTTAAATCCATTGCAAACAGAAGGTCTTCATATCCATATTTCTGAAATTGGGGATTAAAGGCAATTTTTTCAAGCACAGCTTTTTGAATCACAAAATTATTAGTCTGGAAGCTCAAATAAGGTTTCTCCAGACGCAATGCCAGTGAAAGGTTTTCTCTTTCAACAGCAAATTTCCATCTTAGCAAATGATTTTGATCCGGAAAAGAATCCAGAACCTTCCTACCTCCATAAATAACCTGAGTACCTGGGTTATCCTGTATAAACTGAATGTATTTTTTTAAGAAATTCTCATTGACAATCTTTCCGTCACAATCCAGAAACAGAAGATATTCTCCTGTAGAATATTTAAGAAAAAGATTACGGATTTGAGATCTTCCTATGTTTTTTTCAAGAAATATAAATTTTTGTACACTATCGTGAACTTCTCTGTTCAATTCTTTGAAACTGTTTTTCGAAGCATCATCAATCAGAATGATCTCAGCATCTACCCCACTCTCTTCAACTTCATTTTTCAAAGTAAAAACAAGCTCACGAACATCAAAATTATAAACAGGAATACAGATTGATATCTTCATGTCATCTGATTTTATCAATGACTTTTTGGATCCTAAACTCCTCAAGACATGCCCAATCTCCTCTGTAGCACTCTTTATCTCCGAACACAGAACACGGCCTGCAGGTAAGATCTTTTACCTGAACCACATCTTCCTCACTTTGCCCGAATCCTAAAAATCCGGCATAAGGATGCGTTGCCCCCCAGATAGAGATGCATCTTGTTCCCATAAGACTTGCAAGGTGCATATTGGCGGAATCCATAGAAATCATTATTTCCAGTTCTGCAATTTTGTTGAGTTCTTCTTCAAGAGTTAATTTTCCGGAAAGACTTTTTGTATTAGGAATCTGCTGTTCCCATTTTTCAAGAGTTTCAGTTTCTTTTTTCCCCCCTCCGAAGAAATATATAGTATGTTTTTCTGATAAAATTTTAGCCAGCTCAAATGACTTCTCTAAAGGCAGCATTTTTCCTTTATGCTGAGCAAAAGGAGCAAAACCAATGCCCGATTTATGATTGGAAAGTGGTCTGAGTTTTTGGGAAAGCTCCACCCTGAATCCCATTTTTCTAAAAACATCAGCATAGCGTTCTACTGTTTTCTTCAGCTGTACTTTATCCAGATTCCATACGTCTGTAAGATGCTCCTTCTCTTCTTTCCCTTTATCTATTTTGAAAACCTTAAGTCCTTTTCTTCTGTAGATTTTATCCAGAACCTTTGTTCTGATTACATCATGAAGATTGGCAATACAATCGGGGTTAAATTCCCGGATCAGCTCATTACTTAACCTTCTCAATCCAAAGAATCCTTTATAGTTATCTACATCGATTCCTTTGAATATTACATTGGGAATTCCCGCAAAAAGAGCTTCAAAGTTTTTTCTTGAAACCATAACAATTTCCACATCGGGATTCTGTTCCAGAAATTCTCTGAAAACAGGCACTGTCATTGCAACATCTCCGAATGCCGAGAAACGATATGCTAAAATTCTGGTCACGGTTATGATTTCAGTTGGTAGGCTACTGCGTAAAATTTGATTTGTTTTGTCATTGCCATCAATCCATTGGCTCTGGATGGTGAGAGAAATTCTTGTAATCCTATTTCTGCTATAAACTCGAAATCGGAATCCAGAATCTCCTGAGTGGAGTGTCCACTATAAATACTCACTAAAAGAGAAACGATACCTTTTGGCAAAATCCCATCTGAATCTGCATTAAAGAAAAGTTTCCCTTCTTTAAATTCAGCATCAATCCAAACCTTACTCTGGCAGCCTTTAATAAGGTTTTCATCTGTCTTCCTTTCTTCCGGCAAGCCCTTCAGTTCTTTTCCAAGATCAATGATGTACTCATACTTTTGCTCCCAATCTTCAAGAAACGCAAATTCGTCGATTATTTCCTGCTGTTTTTCCTTAATGGTCATTTTAATCAAATTTCTTTATGCAAAGATAACCAATTTTGTAAAAATTATTTGCAGGATGCTTTTTCAAAAAGTTGCAGGATATTCCTTTCCTCATTTTCCCAGCAGAAGACTTCTGCAGCCTTATTAAGTTCGTTTTGGTAAAACAATCTTCCGTTGTTTAGAACTTTACTGATCGCGTTTTCAATGGTACCAGGCTGATGGTCTGTAATCATTTCGCCTACATTAAACTGATTTTTTATGCGCTGCATCTCAGGGAAGTCAATCATCACAAGAGGCACCCTGGACTGGATATAGTCGCAGACTTTATTAGGAAGAGAATAATAATAGCTCACGCCGTTATTTTCTTCAAGACTGAATCCTGCATCGACAGTTTTTGTAATTTCCCGAAGGTTTTCCGGTTTTAGCTTGCCGAGAAAAAACACTTTATCCTGAAGGTTTTCCTGTGCTACAAGGTCTTCATATTCTTTTTTCTTTGGTCCATCCCCTGCTATTTTCAGAACAGCACCTTTAATATGGTGCATTGCAACAATCATTTTTTCAATTCCTCTAGACTGGTTGATCGCTCCCTGATATAGGATTATCTTAGGGCTATTATCCGGAATCTCGGGTACAGAAAGAATCTTCCTCGGAATATTTCGTACCACAACAGGGTTTACATTGTATTTCTCATGAAACCATTCTGCATAGCTTTGGCTTTCTGTCATCATGAATTCCAATTTAGGAATCAGATTTCTTTCAAGCATCCTCCAGAATTTCTGTGACATCCTGTTTTGTATAGCAGGCATTTCCGTAAAAATTTCATGGCTGTCAAAGACTAATGGGATATTAAGTTTTTTTGCAATGAGATAATTTGGCAGAAGTGCATCTATATCATTAGCAAGAAGTATGGTGTCTTTGTCAGCTTTTTTCTTCAGTTCTTTATAAAGCTTCCAGTTGAATTCAAAATAAGCAGTCTTTAGACTTTTAGACTTTACCTCTATTCTCGAAAAAGAATATGGGCGTTCCATTTTTTCATTTCCACCCCAGTCATTTCCTATAAGGTCTATGGAATATCCGTTATCAAAAAGGGTTTTGCATACTTTTTCTATTCTTTGATCAGTATACAGATTGCTAAAAGCAGAAACTATTATTTTTTTCTTCATGAATCTTTCTTGTCTATTATTAGATAGTATATCTGAATGAAACTAATCAGCCCATTGGGAATAATAACCGGCCAAAGCATTCCATTAAAGATACCGTAAATAACAAAACAAATACAGCCAATCATATTGACAACTCTGATTTTTCTTACATCTTTCAATATGAAACTCAATACGATAAAAACCGAAGCTGAGTAACCGATATAAGTGGTAATTTCAGGATTCATGAGAAAATTTTAAGAATAACAAACTTAATCATTTTCAATAAGATAATAAAATTTTTTCTGCCATAAAGTCATTAATTGATTTTTGGTAAAATATTTGTAATTTAGATAATGAATAAAAGGTAATGTTGCCTTTGTTCTAATGAGATATATTATGGATTATAAGTTTTCACAAGGTTTGAGCCAAGTGTTCAAACAAAGCAAAAGCGAAGCTAAGAGGCTGAAAAGTGAATTTCTTAATACAGAACATCTACTTTTAGGTATTATAAAAACGGAAAACTCTGCAAAAGAAATCCTTCAAAACCTTAATGCGGATTTAACACAAATCAGAAGAAAAATTGAAACTTTAAATACAGCAAGTCTTAATCCCATTTCTGAGGAGGTTACCAATATTTCTTTCACCAAGATGGCTGATCATGCCATTAAACGTGCGGAGTTAGAATGTCGTCAATATAAAAGCAATGAAATTAATACCGTTCACCTGCTTTTAGGCATTCTTTATAAATATGAGGACCCTACTTCAAATATTCTGGGAGCTTACGATATCGACTATGAAGGAGTTTCAAGAGAATACCAGACCATGCTCAAAAACTCCGGGCAGTCACCACAAATGAGTGCTTACGATGATGATGATGAGAGAGAGGAATTTGAGCAAATGAGAAAGCCTACCGGAAACTTAGGTTCTGCGAAAAGTAAAACACCTACTTTGGATAACTTTGGTAGAGACCTTACTTCTTTGGCTAGAGATGGAAAACTGGATCCTGTGATCGGACGTGAAAAAGAAATCGAGAGAGTTTCTCAGATCTTATCACGTAGAAAGAAAAACAATCCGCTTCTTATCGGGGAGCCCGGAGTTGGTAAATCTGCGATCGCTGAAGGGCTTGCATTAAGAATTCAACAGAAAAAGGTTTCAAGAGTTCTTTACGGAAAACGAGTGATCACACTGGATCTTGCCAGTTTAGTAGCAGGAACCAAATACCGTGGTCAGTTCGAAGAAAGAATGAAGGCCATTATGACTGAACTGGAGAAAAACAGAGATGTCATCTTATTTATAGATGAGCTTCACACTATTGTAGGAGCAGGAAGTTCTACGGGAAGTTTAGATGCTTCCAATATGTTCAAACCTGCTTTAGCAAGAGGAGAAATTCAATGCATCGGAGCTACCACTCTGGATGAATACCGTCAGTATATTGAAAAGGATGGCGCTCTGGAAAGAAGATTCCAGAAAGTAATGGTGGAACCTACTTCTATAGATGAAACCATTCAAATCCTTAATCAGATCAAGGATAAGTATGAAGAACATCACAATGTGGTTTATACTCCTGAGGCGATCTTAGCGTGTGTCAATTTGACATCGAGATATATTACTGACCGTTTTTTACCAGACAAAGCAATTGATGCGATGGATGAAGCGGGTTCAAGAGTTTATATTAAAAACATGAAGGTTCCTACTGAGATCATTGATTTTGAAAAGAAAATCGAAGAGATCAAAGAACTGAAACAAAAAGCTGTAAAAGCCCAGGATTATCTTGAAGCAAGAAAGCTTAAAGATGAAGAGGAGCGTCTTCAGATGGAGCTGAACTCTGCTCAGGACAAATGGGATAAGGATGCAAAAGAGAAAAAAGAAACCGTAACTGAAGAAAATGTAGCGGAAGTGGTTTCTATGATGAGTGGTGTTCCTGTAACCAAAGTTGGCAAAAATGAGCTTGATAAACTAGCTCAGATGGATGAGAAACTGAACGGGAAAGTGATCGGACAGGCTGATGCTGTGAAGAAAGTTGTTAAGGCAATTCAAAGAAACAGAGCTGGTCTAAAAGATCCTAACCGCCCTATCGGTACATTTATCTTCCTTGGAACAACTGGTGTTGGTAAGACTGAGCTGGCCAAAGTAATGGCAAGAGAACTGTTTGAATCTGATGAATCTCTGATCCGTATTGACATGAGTGAATACATGGAAAAATTTGCGGTTTCAAGATTAGTAGGTGCGCCTCCGGGATATGTAGGATATGAAGAAGGTGGTCAGCTTACCGAGGCTGTAAGAAGAAAACCTTATGCTGTGGTTCTTTTAGATGAGATTGAAAAAGCTCACCCGGATGTATTCAATATTCTGTTACAGATTCTTGATGAAGGCCACGTTACTGACAGTTTAGGAAGAAAGATTGATTTTAGAAATACAATTATCATTCTTACATCCAATATCGGAACAAGAGATCTTAAAGATTTCGGAGACGGTGTAGGATTTGGAACTTCAGCTAAAAAGACAACTTCAGATTCAAGAGCGAGAAGCACGATTGAAAATGCACTTAAAAAAGCATTTGCTCCGGAATTCTTAAACAGAATTGATGATATTGTGATCTTTAACTCTCTTGTACAGGATGATATCAAGAAAATTATTGATATTGAACTGAACAAACTTTATGGCAGACTTGAAAAATTAGGATATAAAGTTGAACTGACTGAAGAGGCAAAAGACTTTATTTCTGAAAAAGGATGGGATAAAGATTTTGGAGCAAGACCATTGAAACGAGCTATCCAGAAATACATTGAGGACTTATTGGCAGAAATGCTTGTAAATAAGCAACTGAATGAAGGAGAAACTGTAGTTCTCGAGGTGAATGAGGCAAAAGACGGATTAGTCGGAAAATCTCAAAAAACGAAAAAAACGACCGAAAAGTCCCAATCGTAGTACAAGAAATAATTTAATAATAACAGAAGCACCGCAGCTAAAACTTGCGGTGCTTTTATTTGTAATTTAAAAATCAATTTCAGGAAAAATTAAAGTCCCACCACAAAACCGATATTAGGGACCAATCCATTTGAAAACACACTTGAATTCTGCTTCCAAAGTACATTATACATCAGCCCCAGCTGCATAAAAGAATGATTGCCGATTCGCTGCATATATCCACCGCCAAGATACAATGCTGTTTCTTCTCTATTGTATTTATAATCGTAGTATTTATCTTTATAATCGATAAAATAATGCTGCATATTAGCTCCCAGATAGAAAGATCTTGCAAAATAATAGTTTAAAAACGGGCCAACTCCAAACATGGTGGACCTGTAAAAATCTGAAGTCTGCCATGACACACTTCCCACCACTCCCCCTTCAAGGTCATCGGTAAGTCTATAACCTACTCTTGGAGAAGCCTGCAGGTAAAATGAACTGTTGCTTCCAAATCCCAGACCTATTCCTCCCCCGAAAGTCCATCTGTTGTTATCCTGCGCTGCAGTGCCTACAGAAACCTGAGAAAATACTGATCCTGAAGCCATTAACATCAGGGAAATAATAATTTTTTTCATATATAGATATTTTATTTTCATAATATTCTATGCTTTCACCACGTGCTATTGGTGTAATGTGATGGTGATTATGATAATATCGTTTTTATCAATGTTTAAAATTATGGTTTTTTTACGAATTTATTTAGTTGTATTTTTGCTGCATCAAACTAAGAACTCCCGTTAAGAGTTTCGTAAAATTGAAATACAATGAAAATAGTAGTAGGCCTCTCAGGAGGTGTAGATTCCAGTGTTACAGCACATTTATTGCAACAGCAAGGTCATGAAGTTGTGGCATTGTTTATGAGAAACTGGAATGATGCTTCGGTAACATTAGAGGATGAATGTCCATGGATCGAAGATAGTAATGACGCTCTGATGGTAGCCCAAAAGCTGGGGATCCCGTTTCAGGTGATTGACATGAGCGAGCTTTACAAGGAAAGAATCGTTGATTATATGTTCGATGAATATCAGAAAGGAAGAACTCCGAATCCTGATGTTTTATGCAACAGAGAGGTAAAATTTGACGTTTTTATGAAAACGGCTATGTCTTTGGGGGCTGATAAAGTGGCAACAGGACATTATGCAAGGGTTGACTCAACCATTGATGAAAATGGAAAAGAAATTTTCCATCTTTTAGCAGGAAAGGACAACAATAAAGATCAGTCTTACTTCCTATGTCAATTGAGCCAGGATCAGCTGTCAAAATCTTTATTCCCTATCGGAGAGCTTACAAAGCCTCAGGTAAGAGAAATTGCAAAAGAAATCGGTCTGGTAACGGCTGATAAAAAGGATTCTCAGGGATTATGTTTTATCGGTAAAGTAAGCCTTCCACAATTCCTGCAGCAGCAGCTGAAACCTAATGAAGGAGAAATTGTAGAGATTTTCAAAGATTCACCATTATTTTCAGAAGAAAAGAAAGAGTTTTCATCTAAAGAAGAAGAACTTGAATTTTTATCAAGAAAGATCAATTATAAAAAAGCTGACGGTAAGGTGATTGGAAAACATCAGGGAGCTCAATTTTTCACCATCGGACAAAGCAGAGGTCTTGGAATAGGCGGTCATAAAGAAAGCTGTTTTATTGTCTCCAGAGATATGGAAAACAATATTCTCTTTGTAGGAGAAGGAAGCCATTTCCCGGGTCTTTACAAAAAAGCTTTAAAAATTGATAACTCTGAACTACACTGGGTACGTGAAGACCTGAGACTTCAAAATGGAGAATCTATGAAAGTAATGTCAAGATTCAGATACAGACAGTCTTTGCAGGAGGCAACGATCTATCAGTTTGAAAATGCTTTTTATATTGAATTTAATGAGCCTCAGTCTGCTATTGCTGAAGGACAGTTTGCTTCATGGTATATTGAAGACGAACTTATCGGCAGCGGAGTGATTTCGTAAATACTATATCAGGTTAGGATCTCAGAATAAGAGATCAGCATCTGAATTATTAAAAAATTAAATATTAACAATCGATATAAGCCCGGAACAGTTTTGTTTCGGGTTTGTTTTTTATGGGTTTATTACTTTATGTTTTCCTTTAAATAGTATTTAATAACCAACACTTCTGCAAAGCCTTCCGCTATCAATATCATGATCAAAAATCCTACAGGTTTTCCCAGCAGTACTCCTCTCACCAGTTTTATTAATCCCAAAAGGAAAATAAGAATCATAAAGGAAAGTGTGGTTTTTGAAACCGTTTCTTTAAATGATTTTAAAGCCAAAACAGAAGCATAAAATCCGAATACCAGAAGTAAATAAAACTTGAGAAACTCAGGGCCCCTTAAAATTACCGGATTGAATGTATGCGAAGTTGCAGCAAGTTCTAAAAAGCTTATCACAACCGGAACTGAATGAATAATTATCTTTTTCATAGTTTTATTTTTTTTAACCACCACAACCTCCGCATCCTCCACAGCCGCCTCCACATCCCCCGCCGCAACTACCCCCGCCGCTGCAGCTGCTTCCTCCACAGCTCGCTCCGTCGTCTTTCTTATTCTGTCCACTATTATTACTTATAGCAGAGACCAACAACCCGAAAGAGAAAATGCCTATAATGGATAAGAATATCGAAATAGAGGTGCTTATCATCTCACCCAAACACGAGGATAGCATTAGAAACACGGTGAACAGAGGAATCAATCGGAGCTTTTTCCACCAGTTGTTTGTTTTTTTATCTTTTTCATATCCGGACCAGATTTCCAGAGGAGCTTCGCAGTGGAAAATTTCACGATAGCTCTTTAATGTTCCTGAAAACCAATTCATATGTTTGCGTTCTTCATGGTCTCCCCCTTTTGAAGGATGATGATGTAAGGTGCGTTTTAAAATATTCGGACAGAATTCTTCCCAGTAATTCTGCGTGTAGATCAAATGCATATGCCATACTTTATCTACTACTTTGCTGGGGGAAGCGCCATGAGGAAGAATACAGCAGAGGTATACAAACTTCTTGTACTCTTCTATGGCTCTTTTAGCAAAATCAAGGCTCCAGTTTTCGTCTTTTGCCAGTTTTTTTGAAAAAGGAAAATCAGCATCAGAAGCGTCTAAGGAAAACCCCTGGATCCTTTCCCAGAGGAATTCATCTTGTAATATGAGTTTTGTTTCCATTGTATTAACTTTTATTTTCTACTCAAATATCTTTTGATTTTAAAATATAAAAGTCTTCTCTCCATCTTTTTTGGATGGATAAAAATCTTAAATTAGTCTTATAAAGTATAGTGATGAAAAAAGAAGATATTCTGCATCTTGAGAAGCTAATGAATTTTTTAGGACGCCATTTTTTAAAGAAAAACCATTGGGAGGATGTTACAAAGACTGAATGGTCCTACATCTGCGCGGAACTGAACGAGCTTATTGCAAATGATCATTCAGAAAAGGGTATCAATAAAGACCCGGATCTTCTGGGGACCAATTATCTGTATGAACATCTGATCATTAACAAGTTAAAAAAGTTCAGCCAGAATGAAAATGCAGTTCTAAGCAGGCCTAATCTCGCAAAATTAAGCCAGATTGTAAAAGTATTGGGGTATTCCAATTATATAGATTTTATCAATTCGAATACGGAGTCTTTCAATTTTAATGATCTTAGAATTGATATGAATAACACGGCCATGAATACGGCTCTTCTGGACCGTTTAACCGGCTTCTGGTATTCCTATAACAGAAATCTTCCCGAAAATCCTTTACAAGCTAAAGAAGACAGAATCTGGCGCTCGGCGATGGAGATCTACAAATCTGAAACTACCGGTGAATATTTTATAGAAAGAAGCGGTGGTGACCATCACAAATATTTCGGTAAGGTGACAGCCTATTCAGATTATGTATTTATCATTATGAACAGCAATACCTTTATCCGGCAGAGGCATTTTATTTCAAGAATAAAAGATAGTAAGGAAAAGCTTAAAAATCCGGATTACAAGCTTCATGAGCTTCACTTTATCAGCACTTGCATAAGTTTCAATCAGGAGCCGATTGCTTTATTTGAAATCTACCAGAAAGCAGACCGGAAAACCTTTGTTTCAGACTCCATCAGTTTTCCTGTTGACAGCGATGAAATACCACCGTCTATATTAAAACAGCTTGAAGATACTGAATCTAACAGAATTGATTACAAATAGTTAGATGAATAAATTATTTTTTTTAAATTTTCTGTAACGTATTTCAAATTGTTATACTTACTGAGTAAATAATAATAAAACCAGTAGTATGAAAACAACTTCTTCCAACAATCAATATGCAGCAGCAAACAATGTTTTGATCTGTATCGTATCAATGCTTTTAGGTTATAATATCTATCAGGCAGTGTATCATCCTGAAAAGTCAGAACTTTTACTTTGCATTGCTCTTGTCATATTTACTTCGGCTATGATAAGAAAATATGAGACAAAAAAAATGAAAAACGAATAGGTAAAGATATCTATTTACCATATCCATCCCGGAGCATAAACGTTTCGGGATTAATTTTTCTCTTATGCCTAGAATACATTTAAATATTTAAAATCAATGTATTACCGCAATAATTGTATAATTTAAATGTTCATAAAAGTGAACCCTCAATAGTCTCACTATGGAATATTATGAATTGTATGAAGTTTTGAAAGGTCATTTTGACTCCGGAAAAGGCGTTGTGGAAATCAAGGATCTGAATCTAACGATTCAATCTCTTCCTTTTGAATCCAAAGCTTGTAATCTGCTTTATGGATCTGAAAATATGAATTGTACACAGCATCAGCAGCCTCTGAACATCAATGAAAATGCTTATCTTTTTTATAGTCAGCCTTCTATAGACATCCGGGATTTTGATATTGAATGCAATAAAAAATTTGAGTATCATATTCTTAAGAGAGCAGATGTAGAAGTGGCCAGCGGATGTATTCTGTTCTTCCATGGCCTCAATGAAAAGAAATGGGATAAATATCTGCCGTGGGCTTATGAATTGGCTCAAAGAACCCACAAAGCAGTCATTCTGTTCCCTATCGCTTTTCATATGGACCGCGCTGCTCCTGTATGGGCAGACCGCCATCAAATGATGGAAGTGGTAAATTCCAGAAAATTAAAATATCCGGAAAACACCAATTACTCTTATATCAATGCTGCGATAAGCGCAAGGCTGGAGGCTCATCCTCAGAGAATATTCTGGTCCGGGCTGCAAACTTATTCGGATATCATTGAGGTGGTAAAAGACATTAAAAATAATCATATAAAAAGCATTTCTCCGGATGCGAGTCTGGATTTATTCGGGTATTCCATAGGATCATTCCTTTCAATGATTATCAAAATGGCTGACCCGTACCACTTTTTCACATCATCCAAGGTATTCTGTTTTTGTGGAGGAATGACCATTGACCGGATGTTTCCGATCTCAAAATATATCATGGACACTCAGTCTACGGTTAGAATGCAGTCTGTTTTTACCGAATTACTAAGTTCGGATTTTAAATCTGATCCCCGTTTAAGACATTATCAGAATGATGATCAGCATCCGCATGAAAGCTGGTTCAAAAAGATGCTGCGCTATAATTATTTTCAAAAGGAAAGAGAAGACAGAATCCGCGAGATTCAGTCTCAGATAAAGGTATATGTTCTGGAAAAAGACTCTGTAGCGCCTCCCATTGAAGCTTTAAATACGTTAACCGGAGGATACCGTGACATTGAGGTAGAGGTTGAGATCAAAGATTTCCCTTATGAATATTCACATATGGTTCCTTTTCCTTTAACTCATAAAAATAAAAAGGAGGTGACCAAAGCCTTCTATCAGTTTGTAAAATCAGCAGGTGATTTTTATAATCAGTAAACCATTCTCATTTCAGCGGTAAAAGAATGCAAGGAATAGTTTGAAAAACAATAAAATAAGATCCATGGCATTTGTTTTTGTAAGTTGGTATGAAAGGTATATACAGCAAAATAAAGGTATTTGAGCCTTAAAGCAATGACTTTCCTTAATACCTTTATTTTCAGTTTTTGATCAGCTTACCAGCCAATCTTTAAAATCCTTGACACGGTCTCTGCTTACCGTAATTTCTTCCTGGGGCTGAAACTCCATATCCACTTTATAATAAGGCGATGTATGAATGTTTTTAATGTAGTCTGAACTGATAATAACCTGTCTGTTGACACGGAAAAACTTTTTATTGTCCAGTACTTCTTCCAGTTCGTCCAATGTAAAATCTGATGGATAGCTGCGGTCTTCTGTCTGGAGATATACGATTTTATTTTCACTGAAGAAGCAGCTTATTTCCTGAGTCTGTATGATTTTCAGATTATATCCTATTTTCACCAAAACTCTGGAAAGGGTTGATTTTTCTTTTTTTATAAGCTGTTTTATATCCTGAGAATTTACGGTGTCATTTGCAGGAATGAATGATTTAAACTTTTCAACAGCACCGGAAAGATCTTCTTCCAGAATAGGTTTTAATAGATAATCAATACTGTTTAGTTTAAAAGCCTTAAGGGTATACTGATCAAAAGCCGTAGTATAGATGATAAAGCCTTTGGTAGGTACTTTTTCAAAGATATCGAAAGACAGTCCGTCTCCTAAAACAATATCAGAAAAGATCAGCTGCGGGTGTTCGTTTTCAGAAAACCAGGCTACCCCTTCTTCCACTGATTCTATTTTTGTAACGACTTCAATTTCAGGAAAATTACTCAGCATTCTTTCTAATTTCCTTGAAGCTGGTTTTTCGTCTTCTATAATGACAGTTTTGATCATTGAGTTTTAATTTTGGTTGTTAGATTTTGGGAATTAAAGTTAAATAAAAACAGACCTATTTTAATAGTCTATAGGCTGTTTATCTTTTTTAAGCTCTCTTTCAATCATATCTCTTTCCCATTCGGAATCAAAAACAAACAGTTTTATGGCTTTTATAAAGAGAATAAGTCCCCATATTGCCAATATTGTGTATCTATCGAACAGTCTAATTCTAATGATTTCTTCGTCAAAAACAGTATCCGGAAGGATCAGAAGAGCAATGATAGCAAATAAAAAAATATTTCTATAGAATTTTTTAATGTTGCGGGTTCTTGTGTATGCCGTGTGATAATCCATGATTGTATAAATTTTTTAATTTATTATTATAATGTTTTTGTTTTTCCTCTTTCCTGTTCCATCAACTCTTTTATTTTTTTCTCTTCCCAGCTTCTTCCGATTCCAAATATGTTTACGGCATGAAAAATAACGCCTATTCCCCAACCCAGCATAGGCCATAAGAACCACAGATATCCTGGAGAGGTCAGCAAATTTAATGCTGCTAAAAATGGAATTACAATACAGTAAGAAGTAAGATTTCCATAAAATTCTTTTAATTCTTTTACTCTTCTTGAAGCTTTTTTGTAAGCTATCGTTTCTCTATCAGATGATAAAATTTCCATACTATTTTGTTTTAAAAGGTTAGTTTGTCTTTTTGTTGAATCAAAGGTAGGTCAGAGAACAGCCTTAAATCAATTTTATATTACCGAACGGTAGAATATGCTATCTGAATGGTAAAAACCCGAAAGTAATGAATATATGGATGCTGAGTAGACGCAAAGCAGATCTGCCAGTCTGATGTTTTCCTGTAAAAAACAGAACTTGCTTACTGAAATAAGGTAATTATCGCAGGCATGTAAAAGAGAGGATCAATAAATAAAAGGAATTATTTTTTTGGTGTTCTTTCTGTATTCGATGTATTCATCTCCAAACTGTTCTACCAAAGCCAGTTCTTCCACTTTAATTCTGTAGGCAAATGCTAAAAACGGAGGTATAAAAGCAAAGAGTAAAGACCACCAGTTATTGAGGTATAAACCAAGACCAAGAGAGGTCAAAAGAGAAAGGGCATACGAAGGATGTCTTACATATTTATAAAATCCTTCTCTTTTGATTTTATGGTTTTCTCTTATGGTGACATCCACTGTAAAATATTTACCTAAAGATCTGATAATAATGAATCTTAAAACAATTCCCAATATAATAAAAAGCTCTCCTACATACATGATCCAGTCAGCCTTTATAATGGGAAGTTTTGTATTATAAGAAAGAATAATAGAGGCCCCTATAGAAAAAGGAATGGCAAGCCACAGAATATTCAGGGTAGATTTATCTTTGTCTTTCTTGTCACTTTTCGTGGATTTCAGCATATTTTTATACAAAAACTCACTGAGAAACCAAGCGGCCATAGAAACGGTAAAGAGTATTTGTAAGGTATTCATATTTTATCTTTTGTGTTAATAAGTTTATTTCATTTATTGCCTGTTCTGCCTTTTAAGACCGTATTAAAGTTCTTTTTGTTTTTCAATCAATTCCCGGATTTTTCTCTCTTCCCATTCCTTTACAAACCGCACTTTAGGCAAAAAAACGATCAACGCATGAGAAAAAAGTCCAATTCCCCAGAATATGGCCGTAAAAAAGTTTTCAAACCGGAAATAACTTTCTCCGGGTTTCAGCTGCGAATAGTTGTAAAAGACGATTACAATATTTACCACCAAATAGGCAAATAAATGCCCGTAAAAACCTCTTAACTGGTCTACCTGTCTTTTAGCCTGCTGATATTGAATATCATCTTCGTCAAATGTTTTCATTATTTTTATTTTTTTGTTGATCCATAATTTCTCTGATCTTTTTTTCCTGCCAGGATTCTCCAATCCCGAAAACCCGGAAAGCACGGAAGGCCAAAGCAACTCCCCACCCAAATAACGGGTACCAGAACCAGTAGGTTCCCCTTCCGGTAAAAAGATTGATAAAGATTAAGAAAGGAATAATAATACAGTAAGAAATCAGGTTAGAATAAAATCCTTTAATTTCTTTAACTCTCTTTTGTGCTCTTTTATATGCCGCAGATTCATCCTCCGTCTGTACACTGGAAATATTGGGTTTAGCAGAAAGCATCGGAAGCTTTACTTTAAAATAGTCTTCAGATTTTTCTATAAAAACATTTTTCTTTGTAAGAAGAGAATAGCGCTGAACAATATTGGTAAGTCCTATCCCGGAACTTTCCTTGATCTGTTCCCTTACCTGCAGGTTGTTTTCAATACAAAGGGTATCACCGTCTGAAAAAATCCTGATCGCTAAAGGTTTTGATGAAGTAGCAAAATTATGTTTGATACAGTTTTCCAGCAATAGCTGCAGAGCCAGGGGAACCACATATCTCCGATAATCTTCTTTTGGAACATCAAAAGTGAAATCTACACTGTCTTCAAATCTGGTTTTTAAAAGATCACAATACGTTTTGGCAAATTCGATCTCATCTTCAACGGTTACCAGCTCTTTATCTTTTTGTTCAAGTACATACCGGTAAATCTTTGACATAGAGGCGGTAAATTTCTGAGCCTGCTGGGGATTTTCATCGATCAGCGAGCTTAAAACATTCAAAGAGTTGAAAAGAAAATGAGGATCCAGCTGGTTTTTCAAACTTTCAAACTGGGCATTGGCAGACTTAGCAATAAGCTTCTGTTCCACTACTTCTTTCCGGGAAGTCTTCTTCAGCTCTTCCATGAATCCTTTTGCATGAAGAAAAGCTGTAATCAGAAGAGCTATATTGATCATAAACCAATTGGTAACCCCATATTTTGAAGAGAAAAACTCTTCCACAGTAGCTGTTCTCTGGATCACAACATAATTCATATAATTACAGAAGTACACCAAAACAAAGTTCCCGATAATGATTGAAATAATGCTTAAAACAGCTCTAAGCCTGGTAGCCTCAGACCACGGAAATCTTTTATTAAGAAACTCATTAATAATTCCGTTTCCTACCCCCAATACGAAAGTATACATGGTAGAAAGCAGCATTGTCATCATAAAGGTGCGAAACGTTTTTTCATCATTAAAAAATAAGAAGAAAAACAATGTCGTTCCCATTGAGACCCAAAGTAGTATAATAAAATTTTTACGTTTCATGATCCTTTTCTTAACTCAAAATTAGTTTTTATTAAAGGTATCAAAAAGTATTTCTTACCGAAAGGTTAAATTTCTTTACCGAATGGTATAAAAAAACCTTCACAGAATGAAGGTTTTGTAAGTTTAAAACAGTAAAAAGTAAGTCGGAAAAAAGCTTTATTTACAATAAACCATAATATTATATTTCAACAACTTACATCCCTATTATTTTGTTTTTTCTTCCGGAAGGCTGATGAAATATTCAGCTTCTCCTTTTCCCCAGTTTGGATCCAGCGCTGTTCTGGGTTTATAAGCGTTGAATTTTGCCAGTGCGTCTTTAAACATCTCTACTCCTTTGGTTTTGCTTCCGCCAAACTGTTCTGGGGTAAAATAGATGTCCTCAGCCTTAATAAGAGCTATTCTTGGATTGGCTGCATCAAGCTTTTGTGCAATATTAAGCTCTTCAGTGGCTCTGGCTCCATCAGTCATATATCGCTGTTGAGGATTCACCATCATTCTCAGAGAATACGCCATTTTCCTCAATAGATGAACTTCTGCATTATCAGCACCTGCAAGATTCTGGGCCATTCCCAAATATTTTTCTGCCTGTGCCGCTACTCCATCAAGATCCTGGGTATTTCCGGTTCTCATCATAAGCCTTCCTTTCTGAATCTGGGAAAAAGCAGCATAGTACTGAGGAAGCCACTGAGTGCTTTCTTTACTTCCTATTCTCTGGAAATCGTTGGCCAATGTCTGAAACTCTTCCGGAGTTTTACAGGTTTCTATTTTCGCAATTTTCTCAGTCATTATTTTTTCGTAATCAGTCTGTGCAAAAGCAGTTAAGCTCGTAAAGGCTAAAGCAAAACTTAAAAGGTATTTTTTCATGATATCAAATTTTAAAAGTTAGTTGTATTGTATATTCGAAGTTATGTTTTTATAAATTATTATTGATTGCATCATCTGTTTTATCTACTCCAAAGCTGATAAATGCTCCTATAAACACAAATGTATTCACGGGTGGCACAACTGCAGAGCTTCTTGATCCGTCTACGGAAAAGTTATATCCGTACACGTTTTTTGATCCTAAAACATTGGTAATACTCAGAACAAGTACAGGGAAAACCTTTGAATCCTTTTTGCCTAGGTTCGGTAAATAATTAATACTGAAATTTAAAGCATTATAATCTTTTAGTTTACCCTCATTTCTGGTATAATTAATTGCTTTCCCATCTTCAAATTTAGAAGCAATATCGTAATAAGGTCTTCCTTTGGCATAGGTATAGGATAAATTAGCTCCAAGTTTCCATTCCGGAATAAATCTCTTTACCACTGCTGAAAGAGTGTGATCTGCTGCAAAAGACGGTTTCATACTGACAGGATAGTTCAGAAAGTCTCTCTTTGAATCAAGAAATGAATAGCTGATCCAATAATCTATATTTTTAAATGTTTTCTTATTGTCTCTCCAAAACAGTTCCAGTCCTTTTGCATAACCGTATCCATCATTATTTAGAGCGGTCTGCACCTGTTGGTTCTGTTCCTTGTCCGGAGTCACATTAAATGTCTTGATCAGCTGGTCATATTTTTTATAAAAAGCTTCAAAACGCAACGTTCGCCCTTCCGAAGCTCTCTGAACCTGGAAAATATAATGCTGTGACTGTTGAAACCCCAAATCCGCAGGTCTATTGATATATTTGTTCTCCGGATTTTGATAGAAAAGACCATAAGCCAAAGAAGTTGTCCAGTCTTTGGCAAGACGGTAAGCCAATGCCAAACGCGGGGCAATATTATTTTTATTCAGAAAAGATGAATGCTCTGCCCTGATTCCTATTTTTGCAGATAAAGCATTGCTGAATCCAAGATCTGTTTCTACAAAAGCAGAAGAAATCAGATCTTTATAATGTTTCTGAACCTCTTCAAAGTTTAAATTTTCATCTGTGTTATTCAATTCAAAACCTCCTCTCACAGCACTTATTTTATTTATTTTCCTTTCAAGAACTGCTTTGAAATTCACATAATTTCCATCTGTGAGCAATCTTGTTTTATTGGATTCTATATCACTTGTTTCTGTAGAAAAATTAAGATCCGATCTGTTGTACGAATAAGAGCCTCCTATATTCAGAAGATATTTCCCAAATTTTTGCCTGAAAGAGAGATTGTGATACGTATTTTTTCCGTCTAATCTTATCAAACTGAAATCATATCCAGGCTCAAGGCTTTCAGATTTCACTCCCATCTTATTAGAATTGTACATTCCGTAATATTTAAAAAATCCTCCTGATTTTGTTTTAAATCTAAAATTCATGTCTCCGTTAAGACCCTGTGGAGCGTCAATAAAATTGGTATTGAAATTAAAGACTTTCTGCATCAGGCTTAACATTGAATATCCTGCTGAAGCGCCAAAAGAATAGTTTTTACTGTCTGCCAGCTTTTGAAATCCTGCATTCAGAAAGATAGGAGAAACTCCAAGATTATAAGAACTCTCATCCGGAAGGTCAACACTTTCAAGCATCAATGCTCCTGAAAGCGCCTGCCCGTAGAGAGCAGAATATCCGCCACTTGAAAATATATTACCTTTAAAAAGAGAAGTATTAAACTGATCTCTTCCTGCAATTCCCGGAATAGAATTAGAAAAATAATTGTTGATAAGACTCCCGTCCATAAAGATCCTGGATTCGGTTCCCGTACCTCCTCTGATGAATAAACCTTCTGTTCCTCCAACCTTTTGAACCCCGGGAAGAAAGGTCAATGCTGAAGAAATCTGTCCGTCTGCTCCTGCAGTAGTATAAATATCAATAGGCGTCAGTAATGTAGTTGCTCTTTTCCGGTCGCTGGCTTCAATAGATCCTGCAGATACTACTACGGCATCTATTTCGCTGATCTGTTCTTTAAGATCCGTATTGAGAATGATTGCCTGATCATCAAGGCTGATACTTTTTTCAACGGTCTCATATTTGGGATGGGTGAAGGTTATTTTGCGATCCCCCTTTTCGGATGTTTCAAAAGAAAAATTACCCTGGGCATCCGTAGTTGACCCGTCATAGGTATCTTTTAGTGTGACATTTACTTCACTTACTCCTTTACTTTTAAAAGTTACCCTTCCTGATACTTTTATCTGAGAATATCCCGTCATAAAAGTGATCAGAGCAATCAGAAGCAGTATTTTTTGTCCTTGTGGTTTCATGGTTATTATTATCTGGGTCAAAAATAGGATGAGAAATGCCTTTCTATAAAAAAATTATTACCGAAAGGCATTCTTTTGCTACCGAATGGTAAATTACAAAACAGGAATACAAAAATCCACCATCATTTTACCTTCCGGATGCTCTTTAAAATTGGAATGGTAGATCTCAAAAGGAAATTCTTTTCTCATTGAATAATGATGCTCATTCATCCATAAAAACAATGATACCCAGCATTGCTCAAAATCATTAAGGGTTACTTCTCCACTTCCTACAATGTATTTTCCTGCATCAATGGTTTCAGAAAACACTTCTCCTTCAGTACTTTCAAGCTTTTCATCCAGAAGCATACACGCGTGTATTCTTACCTTATCGGGAGGAGTCACTTTGAAACTGTCATGGTATACAGAAATCATTTTCACATTTTCCCGTGGAAACAGATGTTTCTTTCCCGCCCAATCTATCAGAATATTATAGGAGGGTTCCACATCAGCAATTCCCAGGCTCATTACTGCTGCAAGTTGCATTTCCGGCAGTTCTTTAATTTCAATTTTCAAATTCATTTTCGTCCAGTTTAACAGGTTTTCTATAGTGCAAATATATTGGCCAAAAATCGTATCAACTTGTCCGTTCTTGCTTTGTGTTTGTAAAATCTTGTGAAATCTGGGGGGCGCTGATCTCCGGAATTCAGAAGGAGGTATTCCGTAATACTTTTTAAATGTTTTGCTAAAGACTGAATGATTTGAAAATCCGAGATCAAAATAGATATCCTTAATTCCTTTTTCTTTGTGTACAGCCAGATAAAAAGCGCTTTTTTCTATTTTCTTTCTGGTAATATAGCTCTGAAGTGTTTCTCCGGTAATCAGCTTAAATATCCTGTGAAAATGAAACGGGGAATAAGCACTGATCTCTGCAATTTTTTCCAGAGAGAGATCCGTATCAAGGTTTGCATCGATATACTGGATTGTTTTTACAATCCGTTTTTTATATTCTTCCAATTATAAAATATTGATTAACAAAAATATTGATATGAATAGGATATCTGTTGTTTATTATTGCTGTTTAAAGAAATTTCTACTTTATAATCTTATACTTCCACAAATTTTAAAAGAGGAATAGTCTTTTTAATATGTATATCGGGCGACGCAATATAGCTGTGGTAAGATTCACGAATAAAAATCTCTCTTGTAAAAAACTTTTCACCGTCAATCACACATTCATCATTCACTATTTCAAAGGATTCCAGAGGAAGCATCATACCGCTGCCATGCGCTTTTATAACCGCTTCTTTTCTCGTCCAGTAAGTAAAAAATCCTTTTACTTTATCTTCAGTTTCATAGATTTCCTGAAATTCAGCTTCTGTCATTTGAAATTTAAAGTCCATATAGTTGATTTCCGGATTGGTAAATTCTATATCTATTCCTATAGGAAATTCAGCGATAATACAGGTTACAATATCTTTAGAATGAGAAATATTGAAATGAAGATCAGAATTTTTCAGATAAGGCTTTTTATTGGGAAGAATACCTGTTTCAACTTGAGAGATATTGTAATACGTCTGTAAGCCATATTGCAATAAAACTCTTCCCAGCAGAGAAAGCTGTGCATCCTGCCATCTTCTGTATTTCATGATATCTTTTCTAAAGTCTTCAGAAAACAGGTGTAAATACCGGTCCAGAACAGACTGATGCTTTTCCTCACTGATAAAGGCAGATAAAATGACCATTTTTAGTTCTTTACGGTTGCTGATTATGATGACTGCTTATATTATATCACGCTAAAATTAAGCATTTTCCATCCATTTTTCAAAGCAATTATCCATAAGGTTCATATTATAAAATCTAAAGAAAAAATAAAATACAATAAGCTTCTACTTTTCACTAACTTTAGAAAAAAGACCTGAATCATAAAGCGCTTTGGAAAATCTTTTTTAATTTTATCCTATAATCACTATAAATCATTTAAAAATGAACGTAAAAACATTAACATTACTGGCAGGGTTTGCATTTTTAGCCGTTTCATGCGGAACTACAAAAATGTACTCTGTAAATGCCAAAAGCGGAACCCAGACAGGAGGAACAGCCAAGTTTACCCAAAAAGGAAATGAAGTAATCATGAAACTGGATATCACGAACCTTACTCCAGGAATTCATGCTGTACACATTCATGAAAAAGGAGATTGCTCGGCAGCAGACGGAACCTCTACAGGAGGTCACTGGAACCCATCCAAGAACGATCACGGTAAATGGGGAGCTGAACATTTCCATATGGGAGATATAGGAAATCTGGTTGCTGATCAGAGCGGTACGGCAACACTGACGTTCAAGACAGATAAATGGTGTCTTGGCTGTACAGACGAGTCTAAAAACATTATCGGAAAAGGACTTATTGTACACGCAGCTGCGGATGACTTCCATACCCAGCCTACAGGAAATGCAGGAGGGAGAGTAGGATGTGTAGAAATTAAGTAATCATTTTTACGCAATAAAAAATCCGCTAATTTTCATTAGCGGATTTTTTATGTTTAGGATTTTGCTCCCATATCTGATACAATATTCATTGCTTCCTGCAGGTAAAGATCTTTTTTCAGATTCTTGATCCACATTTCAGATTTTTTCTTGAAAGCTTCATCTTTTTTCTCTCTTTCAATTTCACTTGGATACATCGTGAACTGAAGACCATTTTCAAATTTTGTTAAAGCTTTGAACTTCTCGATCTGAGATTTTCTGTGCTTCATCAGGTCATTGAATTTATTAATATTCAGTGTAATATTTTCTTCTTTATCCAATTTCTCTCTCCATTGAGCTGATTCTAACAGGAGCTGATAATTGCTGTTTTTAGCCATTCTTCCAGCACTTGCCTTTTCAAGAGCCTGAATATTGAAATAATTCAGTTTTTCGAATTTTGTTGGTGGAATTTTATCCCATGCTAAAGCAAAATCATCATATCTCTCTCCTACTTCTGCATAGGTAAAGAAATCCTTCATCTGAATATCAGAAACAATTCCTTTTCTCTGTGTAGATTCTCCTGTAATTCTGTAGAACTTCTGAATCGTCAGTTTTAAAGATCCGAAATCATCTTCAGTATTCAGGAATCTATTCAGGTCAACAAACGTCTGAACGGTACCTTTTCCGAAAGACTGAGGCGATCCCACGATCATTGCTCTTCCGTAATCCTGCATTACTCCTGCTAAAATTTCAGAAGCAGAAGCTGAAAGTTCATTTTGCATGATTACAAGAGGACCAGTCCAGATAGGAGCTTCATATTTATTCTTTAGAGTCTGTATTTTTCCGTTTCCATCTTTCACCTGAACGTAAGGTCCGGCATCCATGAAAAGCCCCATAATATCTCCTACTTCAGTTAATGAACCCCCTCCGTTGTTTCTAAGATCAAGAATAATTCCTTCAATATTCTGAGCTTTAAGTTTAATGATTTCATTTTTAATATCATCAGAAGCATTTCTTCCTTTGGCATTTTCAAAATCAGCATTAAAGCTTGGAAGGTTGATAAACCCATATTTCTTTCCGTTCGGTGTATTTACGACAATACTTCTTGCAAAAGTATCTTCAATTGCTACCTCCTCACGAATCATGGTTACATCCTTGATGCTTCCGTCTTTTTTCTGAACCGTTAGAGTAACCGGAGTTCCTTTCTCTCCTCTGATAAGTCTTACGGCTTCATCAGAAAGCATTCCAACAACATTTACAGCATCTTCTTTTGGTTTAGATTTTACCTTCAGAATCTTATCTCCTTCCGAAAGCTGCTTGGACTTCCATGCAGGTGCCCCAATCGTCAGAGCTCCCAGGTAAAGATTTCCCTTTTTCTCCTGGATCAAAGCTCCGATACCAATTACTTTACCGGTAAACTGAGTATCAAAATCTTCTTTATCTTTTGGTGAATAATAGTTAGTATGCGGATCAAATACTTCTGTATATGCATTCATATACACAGTAAACCAATCCATTTTTTTTCTCTTCTTGAATCGGGTAAAGGTATCTTTCACAAGATCTTTTACTTCATCTGTCGCCTTTTTGATCTTCTCATCCTGAGTAAGAGACTTAAACTTGATGGTATCTTTCAGCTTGTACTTCTGAACAGAATCTTTCTTCTCTTTCTGAGCTTCTTCTTTGCTGTTCATTGATTCAACCTCCTGCAGGATATTATATTTAATGAATTTTTTCCATTCATTATACTGTTCCTGCTTATTAGCCGGTACTTTTTTAAGCTTTGGCTCAAGCGTCAGGGTTTCATCTTCCTGAAGGTTGATAGGCTTGCTGAAAATATCCTGTGTGATTTTATCAATCTCATCTACCCTTTGGTAAAGTCTGTCGATGGTAAGCTTATAGAACGTAAGATCTCCCTGACTGATATAATCGTCAAGCTTTGTTTCATGCTTGCCAAATTCATCCATATCAGATTGCAGGAAATATCTTTTTGCAGGATCTACCAATTCGAAATAATGCTTATAAACATCCTTCGAATAGGCATCATTGATAGTTTTTGGACTATAATGCAGATAAGAAAGTGTATTTTTTACGCTCACCATTATCGTCTGCATCTTTTCATCATCGTTCTTTGGCGAGTTGAAACAAAACATTAGACTGGTTAATGGAATAAGGAGTAAAAATTTATTCAGTTTGAAATTTTTCCACATAAACTGTCTTTATTTATTAATTTTTTAAAAAATAGGTATTGTAATGAGTAGCCATAATTAGCAGACTGTTACAAATGATCAAATTTAATACCTTATTTACAAATATCGAACAGTTTTACCTATTTTTATTAGAAGAGATTTATAAATACTAAAGTCTTCTCTCCACATCCTGTGCTATCAGGAGTTTTCAGAGAAAAACAAAGCCAATAATCTTATCTTTTTTTACTCTTTTTTATCCTGAAAAACTTTATAAACAGACCGCCTAAAAATCAATCCTTCCTCACAAGGGCATGAAATATGCTAGTATTTAATCAAATAACTTTAAAATGTAATGTCATGAGAAGTTTACTATGGTTAGTTGCAGTTATCTGTATAGTCGTTTGGCTTTTAGGAATGTTAGGAATTGTACCCGGTATTAGTACGGGTTACCTAATACATGTCTTGCTGGTTATTGCCATTGTTGTTATCCTTTACAATATTATTACAGGCAGAAAACCACTGGACTAAGCCATATTAAGTGTTTAACCCATTAAAATCATTATCAGACTCAGCAGATGCTCTCTTTCAGAGGGGAGTTGAATAAGATTCGCCTTGAAAGAATGCATCTGTGAGGTACTGAGAAGATGAGAAGCTGGAATGGTCTTCGCCCGATAGACGCCAGTGTTGTAAATTTTGGAAGTTTTAATGAATTTATATTCCACTTGTTTTTTTAAACACAAGATTTCCTTCTTCATGCTCCCTGCTTTATTTTCTGATCAAAATAGCTCATTTTGTTTCACTACTGCCTCATTAATAATACATCTGGTATTTTTTAACATCTTATTTTTAACTACATTTGATGTGTTAAAAATTCATTTTGTTCATTTCAAAATATGAGCAAACTGTACTGTATTTGTATTAAATAATTAAAGATAATTTATGGAAAGACCACTTATTCTGGTGACTAATGATGACGGAATTACAGCTCCCGGTATTAGAAATCTTATCAACTTTATGAATGAAATCGGGGAAGTAATAGTTGTAGCCCCGAATTCTCCCCAAAGTGGAAAAGGCCACGCAATCACCATCAATTCTACCCTAAGCTATGAAGAAGTCACTCTGGAAGGGCCACAAACCGACTATTCTTGTAGCGGAACTCCTGTAGACTGTGTGAAAATGGCTCTTGACAAAATTCTGACAAGAAGACCTGACATTGTCGTTTCAGGAATCAACCATGGAGCAAATTCTTCTATCAATGTAATCTACTCCGGGACTATGTCTGCTGCAGTAGAAGCAGGTGTAGAAGGAATTCCTGCGATTGGATTCTCATTATTAGACTTCAGCTGGGAGGCAGACTTTAGCCAGGCTAAAGAATTTATTCAGAATATCGTAAGAAGAACGCTGGAAAATCCTATGCCTAAAGGAATTGTTTTAAACGTAAATATTCCAAAACTTCCCGCCGGAGAAATAAAGGGAATAAAAGTATGCAAACAGGCTAATGCAAAATGGGAAGAAAGCTTCGACGAAAGAATAAACCCACACGGAAAAAAATATTACTGGTTAACGGGTTACTTCAACAATATGGATGAATCTGAAGATGCCGATGAAACCGCTTTGGCCAACGGATATATTTCTATCGTACCTGTAAAGTTTGACCTTACAGCCTATGAGTATATGAAGACTCTGGAGGAAGTAATGAATTTTGACAATGCATAATAAGTGAGATAGCTCAGCTTATCATTCACTAGATGAATATCATTAAAATTGAGCTTTCATGGATATAAAAAGCTCAGTATTTTATGAATTACAAGAACCAATAAAGGCATGAAATAATATTTCATGCCTTTATTCATTTTAAATAATAAGCCAGACAAAGGGATAAAAACTTCATTCACTTTCTGCTTAATTTCCGGTTTTAAAGCTGTGCCTCATTTTTATTTTTACGTTGAAATTATTATAATCTTCTTACCGAAATTCCGTGGGATTAAGACAATCCTTCCCATATTATTTAGTACCTTTATTCTGAAAAATAATTACAAGATGCGTATAGAATATGAAATAAAACTGGGATTCAAGGATGTAATGTTCCGCCCAAAACGTTCCACCCTGAAGTCCCGTTCGGAAGTAGATCTTGAAAGGGAATTTACGTTCAGACATACTCAAAAAAAATGGAGAGGAGTTCCTGTAATTGCCGCGAATATGGATACTGTAGGTACTTTTGAAATGGCTGTGGAACTGGCAAAAGAAAAGATAATTACAGCTATTCACAAGCATTACAGTCTGGATGAATGGGATGAGTTCCTGGAAAGCCAGCCGGACAGTATCTATCAGTATATTGCTCTAAGTACCGGTACCGGAAAAGCTGACGAAGAGAAGATAAAACATATTGTAGAAAAACATCCAAAAATAGAATTTCTCTGCATTGATGTAGCCAATGGATATTCTGAGCATTTCGTTGATTTTGTGAAGAGAGCAAGAGCTAATTTCCCGGATAAAATTATTATTGCCGGCAATGTGGTTACGGGAGAAATGGTGGAAGAACTTCTTTTGGTAGGAGCAGATATCATCAAAGTAGGTATCGGACCTGGTTCAGTGTGTACTACCCGGGTAAAAACAGGAGTTGGCTATCCTCAGCTTTCAGCAATTATAGAATGTTCTGATGCGGCTCATGGTTTAGGAGGCCATATTATCGCTGACGGAGGGTGTAAAGTTCCCGGAGATGTAGCCAAAGCTTTCGGTGGTGGTGCAGATTTCGTTATGCTGGGCGGAATGTTTGCAGGTCATGATGAAAGCGGAGGAGAAATGATTGAAGAAAATGGCAAGAAATTCCGTTCATTTTATGGAATGAGTTCTAAAACAGCTATGGATAAACATTCCGGAGGAGTTGCAGAATATCGTGCTTCTGAAGGTAAAACCGTAAAAGTAGCTTATAAAGGACCCGTTGCGGAAACGGTAAAGGACATTTTAGGCGGAGTAAGATCAACCTGTACTTATGTAGGAGCTTCCAAACTTAAAGAACTTTCTAAAAGAACAACTTTTATAAGAGTTCAGGAGCAGGAAAATCAGGTTTTTAATTAATCCTGAATTTTAGAAAGAATTAAAAAAGTGAGGCTATACAAAATGTATAGCCTCATTATATTTTTAAGTTAACATCCCTCCGTCAACGTTTAGCGTCTGCCCGGTAACGTATGATGACATATCACTTCCGAAGAATACACATGCATTAGCGATGTCTTCCGGCTGCCCTCCTCTTTTCATAGGAACCCCGTCTCTCCATCCCTGAACTGTTTTCTCATCCAGAACAGCGGTCATTTCTGTTTCAATGAATCCAGGTGCGATAGCATTACATCTGATATTTCTGGATCCTAATTCTAATGCAACAGATTTTGTAAATCCGATAACGCCTGCCTTAGAAGCTGCATAATTGGCCTGTCCGGCATTTCCTTTCACTCCAACTACTGAGGTCATATTGATAATAGATCCTGATCTCGCTTTCATCATTGGCTTGATTACCGCTTTTGTAAGATTGAAAACTGAATCTAAGTTTACTTTGATCACTTTATCCCAATCATCTTTTGACATTCTCAGAAGCAGGTTATCTTTTGTAATTCCTGCATTGTTTACCAGAATATCAATTTGTCCGAATTCTGCCATTACTTCTTCCACCAACTGCTGTGCAGCATCATAATCTGATGCGTCAGACTGATATCCTTTGATTTGGGTTACAGAACTTAAAGCTGCTTCTAATTCTTTAGCTTTGTCTACAGAGCCGGCATAGGTAAATGCTACTTTTGCTCCCTGCTGAGCAAACATTTCAGCGATACCTTTCCCGATTCCTCTTGTAGCTCCAGTAATTAGTGCTACTTTTCCTTCTAATATTCTCATATCTATTGACAATTATTTTCTTTATAACTCATTCAGCTAGCGATTGCTGACTCACTTAGTATATATTATTCCTTTCCGGAATTAAACGGTTTGCAAAGATATTATAAATTGTTATTCAACGCATTGAAATCAGCAAAATACTGCAATTTTTTGATCATTTCTTACTAAAATCCTAAAGGTGAGGAGGGTTATTTCTAAATCTGGTGAAATAAATGAGCTCTGTCTTTTTATTCTTATCCAGTTTCAGTACTTCCTTCTGCCAGGAATATTTATCATAATCAATTTCTTTCAGCAGTTCATTCTGAAAATTCAAAACTCCATATTTTCCCTCTTTTTTTACTACAATTTCATTTTCAGAGTTCCCAAATATTATGATATCATCGTAAATAAAGGGTACAATTTCCGTTCCTTTTCCATCCAGAATACCATAAAAATTGTCTTTATTTTTACATACAAGAGGTTTTGAATAAGGATTTAGAAAGTTAAAATATTCATTATTCTCATTCCTGATCCAGCTTATGTTTTTCAGCTCATCCCTAGATTTGTCTTTAAATGAAAATCTATAATATTTATCCGATTCCTTCACAATAAGTCCTTCAGGATAAAATCCGAGAATATCTACATCTTCATTAATCACATTTTTAAGATCTTTATCAAGAAGTTTCTCCTCCCCTTCTTTTTTAAGATAAACAACATCTCTTCCTGAAATGGTAAAACTCTGTATGAAATTATATTCCTGTGGAACGATTATATTTCCCTCCAGATCGGCAATTCCGGATTTCTTAGTCTTGTCGTTATAAATGCTGAAAAGATTGTTAAATAAAGGAGTTAAAGATTTAAAAACACTGGAATACAACTTCTTATCTTTTTTATAAAAGACCGTTGTTTTATTATTTTTGCTGAGATAAATATATTCTTTCTTTCCAAAATATTCCGGAATGATCTCTTTAAAAGTTTCATCCGCAATTGTATTTTCTTCTGTATCGATAAGTCCGTATTTCCCTGTAGCTTTATTCTGGGTAATCAAATAAGGATAAGAACTGATACTGGTTACCAACTTCGAAAATGTGTGCAGTGTCTGTCCGTTTTCATCAATGATTTCACTTTGATTATTGTCATTAGTTATAAGAGCCCTCCCTTCTTCAAAGTAATAATCATCTTTAAATCCTCTGGCACTTACCTGTTTTCCATTGAAGTCATAGAGAAACCATCCTTTATCTTTTAAAACAAAGAATCTGTTCTTTCCTGAAAATCTGATTTTGTCTGAATGGGAAATAATCTCTTTTCCATTATAATCATAAACGGCCTCTTTTCCTTCTCTGGAAGAAATGATGAACTCTTCACTCCACCACGGTGTATTAAATTCCTGATTATTTAAAGGGATAAATTCTTTTCCTTTTTCATTAATAACAGCTGATTTTCTGGTGTAATTGGTTTCTTCAGAATAAAGAATGAATCTGTTTTTAAAAACATGCAAAATACTACCTTTATAAGGAGACTCAAAGGTAACTGTACCTAAAGAATCCACAATACCATGCTTTCCGGAAACAGGATCATACAAAGTACCATACCCATCTGAGTAAGAATTAACCTCCTTTCCTGTTTTTTTTGAAAGGATAACCTTCATATATTGGTTAGTCTGCGCCGTACAGACTACAGAGCACAATACAAAAATTATTTTTTTCAAAGGAAATTAAATAGAATTATTAACGATAAGAACGATCTCTCCTTTTAAAGTTTTTGATTTGGAAAACTCAATCAATTCATTGATTGTTCCCCGTTTGGTTTCTTCAAATTTCTTAGAAATTTCACGGCTTAAACTTACTTTGGTTTCTTCTCCAAAAAACTCTTTGATCTGCTCCAAAGTAGTATTGATTTTATGCGGGCTTTCATAGAGAACAATGGTTTTTTTCTCTTCTGCAAGCTGTTTCAGTTTCGTCTGTCTTCCTTTTTTCTGAGGTAAAAACCCTGCAAATAAAAATTCATTGTTGGGAAGTCCTGAAACCACCAAAGCTGGAATAAGAGCCGTTGCTCCCGGCAGGCAGATCATTTCGATATTGTTATCTGCTCCCGCCTTTGCCAAAAGATATCCGGGGTCCGAAATCCCAGGGGTTCCTGCATCGGTAATAATAGCAATATTCTGACCGTTTTTAAGGTCTGTAATGACTTTCTCTGTCGCCTGATGCTCATTGTGCAAATGATAAGATTTCAAAGGCTTGGAGATTTCAAAATGTTTTAAAAGAACTCCAGAAGTTCTGGTATCTTCACATAAAATATACTCTACTTCTTTCAGGACGTTTACCGCCCTAAAAGTCATATCTTCCAGGTTCCCAACAGGTGTGGGAACAAAATATAAGATTCCGCTCAAAATTATAAGAATTTATTTTCCACCAATATCCAAAGTCTCTGCGCATATTCATCCACATTATCCCATTTTCTATCGTAATAAAGATCACTAAGATATTCTTTCGCTTCTTCCAGTGTTTTAAAATGATTCAGCTGGGCTACTGTATCGTTAAGATCAATCTGACTTCCTGCAAACAGCATTTTTGAGAAGGCAATTCTATCATTCAGATCCAGCTTAAACTCTGGTTTTTGCTTGTCGGCTTCCATAAAATGGGTAGGAATATTAGATTTCAGAATACTTTCTGTATCTACTTTCCCAGCCGGACTCTGGGTTTCTTCTTTAGGAATTTCTCTTTCCAGAGGATCATCGTCAAAAAGTGACTGAACCGCTTTCATTCCTTTGATATTGGCTAATTTTATTTTTTTCTCCTGATGATATTCTTCTAAGTTTTCAAAACTTTCATCAGAAGGATGTCTTTCTGTTTCTTCAGGAACAGGTTTATCTATTTCAACAATTTTTCGTCTGTCGTAGACTTCTGCAAGAATATTTTCTTCCTTTTGATTTTGTTCAGAATGGTCATTTTTGATCTCATTCAGAATATGATCTACATTGGAAGTTTCTGTGGTCATTTCTCCCTGTTCAATCGAAGAAGTTAAAACGAATTGTTCTTCATTTTCTTCAATCAGCATTTCGTCATCCAGCATTTCTGTATCAAAAATACTTGGAATTATTTCTTTGGCTCTGTTTTCTTTATCCTCATTCACCATTGGTTCTATTACCTCCGGTTCAGCTGTTTCATCTTCATTACTTCCTATTTCACTTAATTGACTGTTGAATGCCTCTTCTTCTTCTGTCAATGTATCACTAAACATATCTTCGTTGATATCTTCATCAAAATCAGGTTTTGAATCTGACAGAATTTTCTCTTCATCTACAAAACTCAGTACCGCTCCGGAAGCCAATACATTTTCATTTTCATCAATTTCATTCAGCTGATTATTAAAAATAGCTTCTTCTTCTGTAATTTCATGGAAAGAAACGGGCTCTTTACTGTTCTCAACTGGCTTTACCCCGGAGTTTTCTTCTACAAAGCTTATCATGTTTTCATGAAATTCATTCTCAACAATCTCATTCAGCTGATTGTTGAAAACGGCTTCTTCTTCATCGGGTTTGTCAACAAAAAATTCATTTTCATCAATTTCGTTCAATTCATTATTAAAAATCGCTTCCTCTTCTGTGACTTCATTTCCGGAATCGTGGTGTTCTCCTTCTCCGGACGCAAAAGAGAGATGTTGATTTTCCTGATGCCGGCCTGCATGGTCAGTAACGAAATATTCAATATTCTTTTCCAGTAATTTCAAAAAAGAAATCCTGTTAGCAAGCTCATCTACAAGATCTTGCTTGGAAAGTAATTCGTCTACGTTATTTATTTTATCCAGATTATCAATGATATTCTTGGACTCAAAAAAAATTTTTTCCTTTAAATCTTGGATATTCTGCATAATAAGATTCTTATTAAAATTGCTTACTTTTGATGTTAAAAATATACGGCTAATTTAACAAATGTTTTTAGAAAATACAATTAATCATTCCAAACAAAGCGGTTGGATGGAAGTGATTTGTGGCTCTATGTTTTCGGGTAAAACCGAGGAGTTAATCCGCAGATTGCGAAGAGCAGAAATGGCAGGACAGAATGTAGAAATTTTTAAACCGAAGCTGGATATCCGGTATTCTGAAGAGGATGTGGTTTCTCATAATCAGAATAAAATACGGAGTACAGCAGTAGAAAATCCGAATGAAATTCTTCTGTTGGCTTCCAATTGTGATGTAGTAGCTATAGATGAAGCTCAGTTTTTTGATGAAAGTATTGTGGATGTGGCCAACCAGCTTGCCAACAGCGGTGTAAGAGTAGTGATTGCAGGATTGGATATGGATTTTTTGGGCCGTCCCTTCGGGCCGATGCCCAACCTGATGGCTACGGCTGAATATGTAACAAAAGTGCATGCTATTTGTAAGAGAACAGGTAATCTTGCCAACTACTCTATGCGAACTTCCCAGGGGGATAATCTGGTTGAGCTGGGAGAAACAGAAAGCTATGAGGCAGTAAGCCGCAGGGTTTTTATTGACGAAGTACTTTTAAAAAGAAAATAATAATAAAAACGGATCAGCAAATTCGCAGTTAAACAGATTTGCGTTCCTATAAATTAAATAAAGCAGAACGGGTACCAATGGATTATACAGTACAACGCATTTCAGAGATCACCAATGCAAAGGTTATTGGAGACAGAGATTTAATGATTAAAAATATAGCTTACGACAGCAGAATTATTTATTCTACAAAGAATACTGCTTTTATTGCTATTAATACTCCTAAGAACTCTGGTGAAAAGTTTATTGAATCTGCTATTAACCGTGGTATTACCATTATTATTTCTGAACATCATTATCCGGAGTATAAAAATGTAACCTGGATCATCGTTGAAAATTCCGTAGATTTTATTCAAAAATTAGCAAAGTATCATTTCGAGAATTCTCATTTACAGTCTATCGGAATCACGGGAAGCAACGGTAAAACGATTTTAAAAGAATGGCTTTATCAATGTCTATGGAATGAATTTTCTACTGTAAAAAGTCCCAAAAGTTTCAATTCTCAGATTGGCCTTCCTCTTTCCCTTCTTCAAATCAACAGCACACATGAGCTTGGAATTTTTGAGGTGGGTATCTCGAAACCGAACGAAATGGAAAAACTGGAAAATATTTTCCATCCACAGATCGGGCTTCTTACTCATATCGGAACTGCTCATGCTGCCAACTTTTCTTCTGATGAAGAATTGATTGATGAAAAGATTAAGCTTTTTAAAGATTCCGAAGTGATTATCTACAATGGTGACAATTCTTTGGTGGATGAAAAAATAAAAAAATCCTATTCAGATAAAAAGTTAATTTCTTACGGGTTTAAAAAAGAAAACCACGTCTTCATTAAAAACAATATTTCTAAAGATGAAAACATCATCGTTGAATATTTTGGTGAAGAAATCAGTTTTCCTGCCCATCAAAGAGACGAAGCGACATTAACCAATGCTATGGCGCTTATCACAGTCCTTAAGGAGTTACATATCGAAAATAAAAAGATCGTTGAAAAAATCAACCTTTTAAAAGCCGTTGAAATGAGGCTTGAATCCATTGAAGGAATTAAAGGCAATATTATTATCAACGATTCTTTCAACCTGGATCTTGATTCTCTGAAAACTGCTCTTCAGTTTCTGAATGAATACAACAAATCCAAAAAATCGTTAGTTCTGACTGATATCGTAGGAGTAAATGCCAACTCAAAAGAATTATATGAAGAAGTTTCTGAGCTCGTGAATGAACAGCATTTCGATTCTGTATTCTTAATTGGGAATGAAATTTCAAAATTTAGTGATTTATTTAAATCTAAAACCTATACTTTCGTAGACACTAAAGAGCTTATTGAAAGCAAACATCTTAATGAAATCGAAAATCAGATCATTTTACTGAAAGGAGCAAGGAAATTTGAGATAGAAAAGCTTAAAGATATTCTTGAACTGAGAAAACATGATACTGTCCTTGAAATTAATCTGAATGCTATTCTTCATAATATCAATTACCACAAATCTCTACTAAAGCCGGGCACAAAAATGATGGCTATGGTAAAAGCCAATGCTTATGGTTTGGGAAGTTATGAGATTTCAGAATTTTTACAGCACCATCATATCGATTATCTTGGGGTAGCCTTCGCAGATGAAGGAGCAGAGCTTCGCAAAAAAGGAATCACTACTCCTATTGTAGTGATGAATCCTGAACAACACAGCTATCAAACGATCATAGAATATAACCTGGAGCCTGAAATATACAGTTTCAGAATATTGGAACTATTTTATGAGGCTGTTCAAAAATCAGGGGATGATAAGAAGTACCCTATCCATATTAAACTGGAAACCGGGATGCACCGTCTTGGGTTTAAAGATTTTGAACTGGACGCACTCATCGAAACTTTAAGCACTAAAAATCTTAAAGTTCAAAGTGTGTTAAGCCATTTATCATCTTCTGATATTCCAGAAGAAAAAGAATTTACTTTGAATCAGCTAAAGACTTTTAAAATAAATTCAAGCTATCTTACAGAAAAACTTGGCTACACTCCTATCCGACATATTTTAAATTCTTCAGGAATAACAAGCTATACCGAAGATCAGCATGATATGGTAAGAATTGGTATAGGGATGCTTGGAGAATCACCAAGCAGTGAAATACAAAAACAATTGCGCTCTGTTGTAAGCTTTAAAACCGTAATTTCACAGATATCAACAGTTGAAAACGGAGAATCTGTAGGATACAGCAGAAAATATAAAGCAGATCATCCTACAAAAATAGCAACAATTCCAGTGGGTTATGCTGACGGAATTCCAAGGCTGATCGGAAATCAGATCGGAAACGTTGGGGTACAAAAAGCATTGGCGCCTATTGTTGGAAATATTTGTATGGATATGATGATGATCAATGTAGATCATATTCCTAATGTAAAAGAAGGCGATACAGTGACTGTTTTTAATGCCAAACCAAGTTTGAAAGAATTCGCAGGCTACTGCAAAACTATAACCTATGAAGTATTAACGTCCATTTCACCTCGGGTGAAACGGATTTATATAAAAGATTAACTATGAGAAAACTCCTGATTGTTCTTTTCGTATTCCAATTACTATTGATCCATTCTCAGGTAAAAAAAGACTTAGTAATTCCGAAAAATCCTAAAATAGGACTCTCGCTTGCCGGGGGTGGAGCTAAAGGTTTTTCACATGTCGGAGTACTCAAAGTATTAGATTCATTAGGAGTAAAAGTGGATTATATTGCAGGAACCAGCATGGGTGCCATCGTAGGTGGACTATATGCTTCCGGCTATTCGGGAAAAGAAATAGAAAAAATTGTAATGGATACAGATTTCTATTCTCTAATTATGGATCCAAAATCCAGACAGGAAGCCAGCTTTTTCAATAAATCCGTAGATAAATATCTTTTATCAATTCCGCTGAAAAACGGAAAAATCACACTTCCCTCTTCCATCAGTACTGGTCAGAGAAATGTTTATCTTCTTAAAGAACTGTTTAAAAATGTTTCTAATATTGAAGATTTCTCAAAAATGCCTATCCCTTTTTTATGTGTTGCCACCAACCTTGAAAGCGGAAATATGCAGATATTTGAGAAAGGCGATCTCGTACAGTCCATCATGGCCAGCTCGGCATTCCCGTCTTTAATGGATCCTGTTAAAATTGGTGACAGTATTTATATAGATGGCGCAATGACGGTAAACTACCCTTCAAAACCATTAAAGGACAGAGGAATTGATATTGTTATTGGAGTTGACCTAAATCAGGATCTGTCTAAAAGAGAAGATTTAAATAACATTATATCAATTCTGAATCAGGTGATCGATTTTGGCATAAAAAAAGATACCCGAAAACAGTATCAATATACAGATATAAACATTAAACCGAACCTGAAAGGGATGTCTGCAACCAGCTATGATGACAAGAAAAAGATCCTTGACAGCGGCTATGTGGAGGGTTTAAAATATACTCAGATACTGGATCAGCTGCCAAAGCGTCCGTTTGACCGTCTCAGACAGCGTGTAAATCCGATATATTCCAATGTATATAAGATTGACAGTATTTCTATTGAGGGAAGCAAAATCTTCGGTAAAAACTATACTTTAGGTAAAATGGGACTACGTCTTCCCTCTTTGCAAACCTATGGCAGCATCAATAAAATGATTGATAAACTTGTTGCCACCAATAATTACCGCTTTATCAATTACGATATTGTTCAGGAAAATGATGCCAATTACTTAAAGCTTTACGTAACTGAAGATGATACAAGACATTTTCTAAAATTCGGATTGCACTATGATGAAGCCTTCAAAACAGGGCTTCTTCTGAATTATTCTGCAAAGAGACTCTTATTCAAGAATTCAAATCTCTCCTTTGACTTTGTTGTAGGAGACAGACTTAGATATTATCTCAACTATTTTATTGATAACGGGTATATTCCTGGATTTGGTATTTATTCATCCGGAATGACTTTTGATATTAAAAATGGAGATAATTATGCAGTTGATAAATGGGAATGGGTAAGAAATGAAGCCTATATACAGTCCACATGGAAGGATAAGTTCGCAATTGGAGGCGGTATAAGCCATGACTACTTCAGATTGGGGAATAACGGCGAAAACAGGCGATATGGACGCTTTTTAAATCCGTATGTATTTTTGAAAACCGACACTCAGGATGATAAAGAATTCCCTACTAAAGGGGTCTATTTCTCAGCAGAAGGAAAGGTGATTGACCTTTTGAAATCTGAAATAGACAAAAGAATAATTCAGGTAAAAGCGGATCTGAGAATCAATGTTCCGCTGGGCAAACAATTCACTTACCGCCTTAATCTATATGGAGGAATAACAATTGGGGAGAATCTTCCAGACTATTATCAATACAGACTAGGAGGAATATTTGAACAGAATATTCTTAATTTTAAAACTTTCGGAGGCTTTTATTTCGCCCAGCTGTACACTAATAATGTCATATTAGCATCCAACGATATTCAGTTTAAGTTTAACAAAAACTATTTTATCAGTGGAAATTTTAGCTTTGCAAACTTATCTAATGACATTAAGTTTGAAGATGCAGTTAAAGTAAATTATAGTTCACTGGGAATAACGGCTGGTTACAAATCTCCTTTTGGGCAGATAAAAGTTAACTTCAGCCACTCCCTTAAAAACAATCAAAAAGGTATATTCAGTGTTATTTTAGGGCACTGGTTTTAAAAAAAATGATACAGTTCTTTTACGAAAATTTACCAGAATCGGTAAATACAGATTACAAAAAATGGCTGGAAGATCTTATTCTTTCAGAAGGAAAAAAACTAGGAGAAATCAATTACATTTTCTGCGATGACGAATATCTGCTTAAGATCAATCAGGATTATTTACAGCATGATTATTATACCGATATCATCACTTTTGATTATGTAAAAGGTAAGACAATAAGCGCTGAGATTTTCGTATCTTTGCAGCGCATTTCTGATAACGCCTCTACCCTTTCCCGAGATTACGAAGAAGAATTAAGAAGGGTTTTAGCCCATGGTATTTTACACCTTGCAGGCTATAAAGACAAGACGGAAGAGGAAGAAAAAGAGATGCGGAGAATGGAAGATTTGTACTTAGCGAAGTATAGGGATTTGAAATTTTGAAATTGAACAATCACTTAAAGTCCGGTATGTAAAGTACTCAATCATAGCAACAATATAAGTCTACCTAGAGTACATTCTCCAAAAATGTTTCACGTGAAACATTGATTATAAAGATAAGGTTTAAAGCTTAAAACAAGCGAGATAAAAATGATTTCAGAAATATATGATGTGATAGTAGTAGGTGCCGGACACGCCGGTTGTGAAGCAGCAGCAGCAGCAGCCAACCTCGGTTCAAAAACACTACTTGTTACAATGAATATGCAGACCATCGGACAGATGAGTTGCAACCCCGCAATGGGTGGAATCGCAAAAGGACAGATCGTAAGAGAGATTGATGCAATGGGTGGATATTCCGGAATTATAGCAGACAAATCTGCCATCCAATTCAAGATGCTGAATCTTTCAAAAGGTCCCGCCATGTGGTCCCCAAGAACCCAAAATGACAGAATGCTTTTTGCCGAAGAATGGCGACTTGCATTAGAGAATACTCCCAATCTTGATTTCTTTCAGGATATGGTAAAACAACTGATCGTAGAGAATAATAAAGTAACCGGAGTTGTTACCTCTTTAGGAATTGAGATCAAAGCAAAATCTGTAGTCCTTACCAACGGAACATTTCTTAACGGATTAATTCACGTTGGCGATAAACAATTAGGCGGAGGAAGAATGGGCGAACCAAGAGCGTTTGGAATTACCGAACAATTGGTGAGCTTAGGTTTCGAAGCCGGAAGAATGAAAACCGGTACTCCACCAAGAGTTGACGGAAGAAGTTTGGACTATTCCAAAATGGAAGAACAGAAAGGAGATGAAAATCCACAAAAATTCAGTTATCTGGATACTCCGAAATTAACAAAACAATTAAGTTGTCATATTGTGTATACTAACGAAACAGTACATGATATTTTAAGAGAAGGTTTTGACAGGAGTCCAATGTTCAATGGTACCATTCAAAGTTTAGGTCCAAGATACTGCCCAAGTATTGAAGATAAAATAAACCGTTTTGCAGAAAGAAACAGACATCAGCTTTTCGTAGAACCGGAAGGATGGAAAACTGTAGAGATCTATGTAAACGGATTCAGCTCTTCTTTACCGGAAGATGTACAGATCAAAGCTATGAAACATATTCCGGGATTTGAAAATGTAAAAGTATTCCGTCCAGGCTATGCTATAGAATACGACTACTTCCCTCCTACCCAGTTGAAACATACCCTGGAAACAAAATTGATTGACAATTTATATTTTGCAGGACAGATTAACGGAACCACAGGATATGAAGAAGCTGCAGGACAAGGATTAATAGCAGGTATTAATGCTCATAACAAAGTTCATGAAAAAGATGAATTCATTCTGAACAGAGATGAAGCATACATTGGAGTATTAATTGACGACCTTATTACTAAAGGAACAGAAGAGCCATACAGAATGTTTACCTCCCGTGCAGAATACAGACTTCTTTTAAGACAAGATAATGCAGATATCCGATTAACTGAAAAAGCATATCATTTAGGATTGGCAAAAGAAGAAAGATTAAGAAAGGTAGAAGCTAAAATATCTGAAAGTCAGTCACTTGAAGAGTTCCTTCGAGAAACTTCTTTAAAACCAGGTATTATTAATCCTATTTTGGAATCAGCAGAAAGCAGACCAGTAGATCAGGCATATAGAGCTGCTCAGATTCTTACAAGACCTAATATTACATTAGAGAAGCTGGATGAGATTGATTTTATTAAAGAAGTTTCTTCTCAATATAATAATGAGGTAAGAGAGCAGGCAGAAATCAATATCAAATACAAAGGGTATATTGAAAAGGAAAAAGAGAATGTAGCCAAACTTAACCGTTTAGAAAACATTAAAATCCCTGAAGACTTTGATTATACCAACCTTTCAAGCCTTTCCGCAGAAGCAAAACAGAAGATGTCTAATGTACGTCCGAAGACAATAGCACAAGCAGGAAGGATAAGCGGGGTTTCTCCAGCCGATATAAACGTTTTACTAGTCTATTTAGGGCGTTAAAAAAGATATGTTTCACGTGAAACATTAAAAATAATAAAGCGAAAATTAAGGTATTTAAGAGTGTATAACAAAACTCTGAATATCTTAATTTTTTTGAATATAAAAGACAACCACTTCAATGAAAATAAAAGATCATTTTCTTTCACAGGAAATATTTGAAATTAAAGAAACCGAGACAAAAGGAGTATTCAAAACCTCACCTATCCCATCCAATATTTCCAAATACTACGAAAGCGAAGATTATATTTCTCATCATCAGGATTCCGGAAGTCTGAAAGAAAAGCTTTATAAATTTCTTCAGTCTTTTAACCTGCAGTACAAAAAAAATATTCTTATAGACAGGATTAAAAAAGGATCCAAAGTACTAGACTACGGATGCGGTGCCGGAGAATTTGTAAAGTTTATAGAAAATGATTTTGAAACATTCGGTTTTGAACCCGATGCTGATGCTAGAAAAGCAGCTCAGGGAAAAATAACAAGAGCCATCATACTGGATGATATCAATAAAATTGCAGACAACAGTTTAGACGCAATTACATTGTGGCACGTTTTTGAGCATATAGAAAATCAGGATGAGATGCTCAATATTTTCCACGGGAAATTAAAAGAAAAAGGACTTCTTGTAATTGCAGTTCCTAACCCTACTTCCTATGATGCCAAACATTATAAAGAATACTGGGCCGCCTATGATGTACCAAGACACGTCTATCATTTCTCTAAAAACGGAATGGAAAATTTAATTTCAAAAAAGACAGATTGGAAAATGAGAAAAATCAAACCTTTGATACTGGATTCTTATTATATCTCTATGTTGAGCGAAAAATACAAAAAATCACCCCTATTTTGGGCAAAAGCAACAATTTATGGAACGATTTCTAATGTAAAAGCCCTTTTTTCGAACGAATTTTCAAGTTTGATATATATTATCGAAAAAAGATAGAAACTCGAATTTTGAGCTATTTCTGAAGGCCAATTTTCAGTATTTGAACCAAAAAAATAAAAAACTCACGGAAAATATCCCTGAGTTTTTTTATGACTACTACTACAAAATTTTGAAATCTATAATATTGTCATTCGAAAACTTCAAATTTCAGATTTCCATAAAACTACTCCCCTATTCCATTTCTTATAAAAATATACAAAAGCTTTTTCAATTCTTTTTATTCTGTCTTAAAGATCTACTTTAACTTCCAAAAAACAGAGTTTTGCAAAATAAATAATAATTATGCACAAAAAAATAAAAAATAAGTTTTAAAAATGCCAATTCGCGCAAAAACGGCTAATTTAAGGCCTCATTTTTAAAATACACCTTTACATATGGAAAATTTAAGTTATTTAATTTTAAAAGCACTTTAAAAGGTCAATTTTAAGCATAAAAACCAAAAAAAATCGGAATTTAGTAGACTCTTCAAAATTATGTATGATTGAAAAAAATTAAATTAAGACCACTCCCCCACTCTCTTCCAAAAAATAAGAAAATTAAAAATCAGCTAAAATAAAACACAAAACTCTTTTAAGAAATAAACTTCATTACCATTATGAATTTTAAGGTTAAAAAAAAAATAAATCACAAAATTCTTACTGAACAAAATATTTCAATTTACCAGAATAACAAGAAAATCTTTTAAGAAAAAAATTTTAGAAAAAATCGGATAGAAAAAAAAATCAAATAAAATAACAATGCTTAAGAAAGTATCCAGAATATTTAAATAAAATTAATTAACCCACACACTAAAAATCTAAAAATGTAGTCCTCTACTGATAAAGTACATATAAAATACTGGTAATCATCATTTAAACGTTTTGTAAAATATTAAATTGAAGTAAAAATAGTTTGCAACACCCATTTATTAAAATAGTAAAACATAAAAACAACAAATAAAAATTAGCTTAATAATTATTTATCAGTCAATTACAACGTCTTCACTAACATATGAATTAAATATGTACATAATTTATATAAAGTCGAAAAAAAAAAACATCCTATACAAATATTTTCTATAAATAGAATTTTAGAAATTAGTACAAAATAGTGTTAATTAATAAAATTGTACTGGAAATAAAAACCTGGTAATATTCCAGGTATCATTATTACAAGTGATCATACTTATTTTTATATTCAAGCTTACCTATATCATCCAACCAAGTACCTTGTTCATCCCTCAGGAAAATATAAGTTTAGGATACATAAAAGAAATTTACAGCACAAATTCAATCCAATTACCATTAATAAATTACAAGAATTTTAACAGTCATAATGATAGAAAATACCTTTCTAAAAAGGAAAAAGATGCGAGATTAGCCAGGCAAATTTAATTGGATCCCATCTGAAATTACGGGAATCTATCAAGATAAATTCATAGATAACTGACAGAAAAATACCTTTTAACCAATACAATTTTAAGAGCAGAATTTATGGATTTCTTGTAGAAGATAATATAACTAAAAGTAAATGAGACCAGTGATTAAAGTATAACCTGAGGTTATATCTAAAATTAAACGAAAAGCCGATCATTACAAGGTTTTACAAGAGAATTTCAAACAAAAAAAAGTCTGCTAATATAATTAGCAGACTTTAAAATATCTGGATTTTCTAAGATTAGTTATTGATAGCTGCTATCCCTGGCAGCTCAAGTCCTTCAAGACTTTCAAGCATTGCTCCACCACCGGTAGAAACATAGCTCACCTGATCTGCATACCCGAATTGTTTAACGAATGCAACACTGTCTCCTCCTCCTACTAAAGAGAAAGCTCCCAATCTTGTAGCTTCTGCAATGCTTTCACCCAAAGCAACTGTTCCGCCGGAGAAATTTGACATTTCAAAAACACCAATCGGACCATTCCAAAGGATTGTTCTAGAGTTTAATAGTACGTCATTGAACTGATCTCTGGATTTGTGACCAGCATCAAGCCCCATCCATCCTTCAGGTATCGCATAAATATCAGCTTCTTTTCTTTCTACATCATTGTTGAAACTCTCTGCAATGATCACATCAGACGGAAGATATACTTTTACCTTATGCTCTTTTGCTTTACCTAAGATCTCAAGTGCTAAAGGAAGTTTATCTTCTTCTACCAATGAATCCCCGATTTTACCTCCAAGAGCCTTAATAAATGTAAATGCCATTCCACCTCCAATGATCAGATTATCTACAGCAGGAAGAATATTTTCTATAATGGTAATTTTAGTTGAAACCTTAGATCCACCAAGAATTGCTGTAACTGGTTTTTCACCACTTTTCAAAACCTTATCGATTGCCTGAAGCTCTTTAGCCATTAGTAAACCGAAATATTTAGTTGATTGAAAAAACTTGGCAATGACAGCCGTTGAAGCATGAGCTCTATGAGCAGTACCAAATGCATCGTTTACATAAGCATCTCCTAATTTCGAAAGCTTCTCAGCAAAACCTTCGTCTCCTTTTTCTTCCTCATTATGAAAACGAACATTTTCCAACAGTAAGATCTCTCCCGGCTTCAGCTCAGAAGCAGCCTTTTCAGCCTTCTCTCCAATACAGTCATCTACAAACTTTACTTCCTGCCCCATAACGTTGGAAACTTCCCCCAGGATATGTTTAAGTGAAAATTCATCTTTAACCTCCCCTTTCGGTCTTCCCAGGTGTGTCATTAGGATAACAGAACCTCCATCATTAAGAATTTTTTCAACAGTGGGCTTCACTGCAGCAATTCTTGTATTGTCCGTCACATTAAGCTGATCATCTTGTGGAACATTGAAGTCCACTCTTACCAGAGCCTTCTTGTCTTTAAAATTGAAATCATTGATTGTTTTCATATGTCGATTTATTTGTTTTTCCGAGCTCATATGCAATAGGCCAACTCAAGATTCTGTTTGACTTTCAGTAAATTTCGCCAAGGCCAATTCCATAGATTTCGTTGAATTTTCGTTTCACAAATGTAAGGTTTTAAACTTTTTCAACAGATTGATTAAAATAAAAGTTTTCAAAAACTTTCCCAGAACCCAATCACCCATTAATCAACAATTTTTTCTCTTTTAAAGAAAAGAATAATGTAGTTGTTGTTGTGTACTGTTAGTAACGGGGATAAGTTTTAAGCTAAAAGTTGATAACACTCAACTTATATTAAATTCATATTTAACTCACAATATAAAGCTCTGTAAATCTGCTATTTCACACGGTTATTAACATTTGTTAATAACTTTACTGGAAATCGTTTATTAGTTATTTTATTATGGAAAAAGTTTGGATTACGTGAAGAAAACATCTGGAAAGTAGTAGTAGAATCTTCGGGAAAGATTTTCTATTACGAAATAAAATCTTCTTTAAAAATAGAAAGTTGAGAAAAGTTTTCCACACTTATTAACATACCTTTTAACAATTAACCCACGGTTTACTAACATGAATTGTTATTATTCTTAACTTTGTAAGGAAATAAAATCTAAAAAAGCTTAATAGAAGTATTATGAAAAGAAAAATTGCTATCGCAGCGGACCATGCAGGGTATGAATATAAGGAGATTGTTAAGAACTACCTTTCAGAACGATTTGAAGTTCAGGATTTTGGAACGTTCTCCACAAACAGTGTGGATTATCCGGACTTTGTACACCCTGCTGCAACCTCTGTGGAAAACGGAGAAAACGAGCTGGGAATTTTGATCTGCGGGAGCGGAAATGGAGTCCAGATCACGGCAAACAAACATCAGAAGATAAGATGCGCTCTTTGCTGGATGCCGGAGATTGCGACACTGGCCAGACTGCATAATGATGCTAATATGATTTCTATGCCGGCAAGATTCATATCCAAAGAATTGGCGATTGAAATTGTAGACAAATTTCTTTCAACAGACTTCGAAGGGGGAAGACATCAGAACCGAGTTGACAAAATCGCAGTTTGCTAAATATACTAAGGCTTGTAAATCATATTACAGGCCTTATTTATTTTTTATTCGTACATTTGCAACATCCAATAGAAATAAGATTCTATTCTTCTCCCGAACCTTTGCAATATTATTAATATATTTAATAGAAGGTTTTTCTCTATTCTTCTCCAGAATTGTATTAAATTTATACAAAACTAAAGCTTCCGTTATTAAGTAGATTTAGAAAAATAAGGTTAAATTAAACATTAAGGTTTGATGAAAATAAGAATATCTTCAGTATTGATTTTTGTCACTTTTTTTTCCAGGCTCAGGAAGTAATAGTGAAAGATTCATAAAAAAATGCATAAAAGAATTCAGTAAAAAGATAGGTCTCTGGTGAGAATAAAAAATTGTTTAATTTCAAAAAACTGCCAAAAATAACAATTAACCAAAGAATTTTTTTTAACGCAAAAGGAAATATTGTAAGTGGAACAGATTCTGATAGAATATTATTGCCGGCCAATGTTGCAATTTATTTGACATTGGATATAAAGTAAAATAAAAATGGAGCTTCTTTAAAGAATGAAGGATTTTTCCTATACATGGAAAGATCAAAAATTAAAGAGATTTCAGAATCAGATTATTATAAATAATAAAAAAATTAAAATGCCAAAAAAAAGAAAATATATAAGTCATAAAAATGATTTGAAAATGATGGAAATCGGGAGACTGATTCTTCGTTTTATGAATACTAACGCATCAAAAGTTTATAATTATAAGCAGATTTCTGATGGAATAGATTATAAAAATCCCAGACAAAGGGAACTTGTGATTCAGGCGCTGCATAAACTTCAGGGATCTGAAAAGATCAAAGAAGTGGAAAAAGGAAAATATATTGTAAATCTGAAAATAGCCGGAACGCTTACCGGAATTATAGACTTCAACCAAAGCGGAAATGCGTATGTAGATGTTGAAGGATTGGAGGACGATGTATTTGTTCATTCCAAAAATGTGAAGGATGCTTTGCAGGGAGATAAGGTTCTTATTATAACTTATCATTATAAAGGAAAGAAGCTGGAAGGCTCCGTTTTGGAAGTTTTGGAACGAAACAGAACCGAGTTTGTAGGAACTTTTCAGAAGGTTGCCCACAAGGATTTTGGTTTTGTAGTATGTGATAAAAAGTCAATCAATACAGATATTTTTATTCCTAAGAATAAATTCAATAATGCAGAAGATGGTGACAAGGTTGTTGTAAAAATGACAGAATGGAGACCCGGTGATAAAAATCCAGAAGGAGAAATTACGCAGGTACTGGGAGCGCCGGGAGAGCATGAAACAGAAATTCACTCTATCCTTGCAGAATATGGTCTTCCATACGAGTTCCCACAGGAGGTAGAAGTGGACGCAGATAAGATAGACAGAACTATTACTGATGAAGAAGTAGCAAAACGTAGAGATATGCGTGATGTCTGCACCTTTACTATTGACCCTAAAGATGCCAAGGACTTTGATGATGCCTTATCGATGAGAAAATTGGAGAACGGAAACTGGGAGATCGGGGTACATATTGCCGACGTATCTCATTATGTAGTGCCGGGAACAATACTGGATGATGAAGCCTATCAGAGAGCAACCTCTGTTTACCTGGTAGACAGAGTGGTTCCGATGCTGCCGGAAGTTTTGAGTAATGACGTATGCTCTCTTCGTCCACATGAAGATAAATATACTTTTTCAGCAGTTTTTGAGCTGAATGATCAGGCTGAAATTCAAAAACAGTGGTTTGGAAGAACAGTGATTCATTCAGACAGAAGATTTACCTATGAAGAAGCTCAGGAACGTATAGAAAGCGGTGAAGGAGATTTAGCTGATGAAATTAATGTTCTTGACAGGCTGGCGAAGATTATGCGTAATGAACGTATCAGACAGGGGGCAATTACTTTTGACAGAAGTGAAGTAAGATTCAATCTGGATGAAAATAACCAGCCAGTTGGAGTTTATTTTAAGATCAGTAAAGATTCTAATCACCTGATTGAGGAATTTATGCTTTTAGCCAACAAAAAAGTATCTGAATTTATATCTCTGACAAACAAAGGCGGGGTTACGAACAATACATTTATTTACAGAGTTCATGCTGATCCGGATCCTGCAAAATTAGAAGCATTGAGAGATTTTGTATCAACTTTCGGATATAAAATGGATCTTGCCAATACCAAAAAGGTTGCAGAATCTTTGAACAAACTTCTTCATGATGTGAAAGGAAAGGGCGAAGAAAATATGATCGAAACTCTTGCCATGAGAAGTATGAGTAAAGCCGTATATTCTACAGAACCTATCGGGCACTACGGTTTAGGTTTTGACTATTACAGCCACTTTACCTCTCCTATCCGTCGTTATCCGGATTTACTCGCACACCGTCTTCTTCAGCACTATCTGGACGGAGGGAAATCGCCAAGCAGACCAGAGCTTGAGGAAAAAGCAAAACACTGCAGTGCTATGGAAAGACTGGCCGCTGATGCAGAGAGAGATTCTATCAAGTACATGCAGGTGAAATTCATGGAAAAACATCTTGGGGAAACTTTCACAGGTGTGATTTCAGGAGTTGCAGAATTTGGATTCTGGGTAGAAATCCCCGAAAATGGAGCTGAAGGTCTGATCAAGCTAAGAGATCTTGTGGATGACTCTTATATGTATGATGCAAAAACTCATGCAGTATACGGAGCTAGACACGGAAACAAATACCAGCTTGGAGATCAGGTGCAGATCAAAGTGGTAAAAGCCAATCTGATTCAGAAACAACTGGACTTTAAGATCGTTTAGAAGAATGAAAACTGGTCTTTAAGACTAGACAATAATAATTATAAAGAGGCTGTTATGTTGTAAAAACAAACAGCCTCTTTTTTTATCTCAAAAATGCTTCCTCTTCCCGCTTCCATTCTCTTTTTTGGAAAATACTTTATCTTAAACTATGATTAAAATACAGTTGATATCTGACAACTTTATTGAATAATTAAATCATAAAGTCTAACTTTGTATTAAACGGAATGAAATTTATTTCATTTTAAAATTGATTAAATGCTTGAACTTGTACTATCTGCCATCATATTAGGATTCATGCTGAGTCTGGTTTTTATAGGGCCTATATTTTTCCTGTTAATTGAAACCAGCTTTTCCAGAGGCCCAAAGCATGCCTTGTCCCTGGATCTTGGTGTGATCACAGCAGATTTATTATGTATTGTAGCTGCTTACTATGCCAGCACAGATATTGTAGCTCTAATAGACAAGCATCCGGGGTTTTACAGGATCACCTCCATTCTTATTTTTATTTATGGAATAGTGATGCTCGTTACAAAGACCAAAATGCATATGCCTGGTGAAGAAAAGATCATTGGACAAAACTATATTAAAACTTTTTTTAATGGTTTTTTCTTTAATATTTTAAATGTCGGGGTCATCCTTTTCTGGCTGGTAACCGTAATATCTGTAAGAAATCAATATCCGGATACAAGCAGCTTTGTTTTGTATATCAGCATTGTACTTGCTACCTATCTTTCTATTGATCTTGCAAAAATATTCCTGGCCAAGCAATTTCACGATAAGCTTACCCAGAAACTGGCCAATAGGATCAGAAGAGTGGTTGGTGTTATTCTTATTATTTTCAGTTTCTTTATCTTCCTCCAGAGTTTTAAAAAATTCAACCAGTTTGAAAGACAGCTGGAAGAAGCAGAAAAGAAAGAAGTAAAATTTCAACAGAAAAAATGAAAAAAAATATCTTTCCAAAAGCTCTTAAAAAAGGAGCTAAAATAGCTGTTATATCCCCTGCCGGAGCTGTTGACGATTCTCAGCTGCAGACAGGAATAAAAATGATTAAAAGCAAAGGATTTCAACCTGTATTGGGTGAACATCTCTATGCCAGATATTCAAACGGATACAATTATGCCGGAACAGAAAAGGAAAGAATAAAAGATATCAACTGGGCTTTAAATGATAAAGACATAAGTGCCATATGGGCTTCCAGAGGAGGCTATGGATGCCAGCACCTGATTCAGCATCTGAAACTGAATAACTTTACAAATGATCCGAAATGGTATATCGGCTATTCTGATAATACCGTGATACAAAGTTATCTTTTGAAAAAAGGTTTTGTTTCCATTCATGGGCAGACCATTAAAACATCAAGTTTCGGAGTAACAAACGAAAGTTATGATCTGATCTTTGACATTTTAAAAGGAAATGCTCCTAAATACAGCTTAAAATCTCATCAATTTAATAAACACGGACATATCGAAGGCGAACTGGTTGGAGGGAATTTAGCCCTTATTTATGCCCTTCTGGGGACCAAATATTCCTTTGATTTTAAAGATAAAATTCTGTTCATAGAGGATATTGGCGAGAACTTTTATGCATTGGACCGTATGATCATGTGCCTGGAGCTTGCAGGAGTTTTCAGAAAGATCAAAGGACTTATTGTAGGAGGAATGACTAATATGGGAGATGAAAAAGAAAACAAAAGCTATGAAGAAAGCTTTGACGAATTTGCCTATAAGCTGATCTCAGATAGAATTTCTAAGTATAAATTTCCTGTAGTTTTTGCTTTTCCGAACGGACATATCAAAGATAACAGACCCCTTATTATTGGAGGAAGAGCTAAGATGAAGGTTGATTCCAAGGTAAAGATTGAGTTTTAAACCCCTACTACTCTCCTACTTCCAAACTCTCAAATATATACTATGGCGCACCATAATGATTTTGGAAAAACAGCAGAAGACCTGGCCGCTGATTATCTTCAGAAAAACGGCTATAAAATCCTTGTCAGAAATTTCAGGTTTCAGAAAGCAGAGATCGATATTATAGCAGAAAAAGATGACGTGATTATCATCGCTGAAGTGAAGGCAAGATCTACAGATGCGTTCATTCTTCCCCACGAAGCTGTTACCAAAACCAAAATAAAATCTATAGTTTCTGCAGCCAATCATTATCTTGAAAAATTCCAGAAGGATAATGAGGTCAGATTTGACATTATCTCTGTGCTTCCTGACGTCCAAAAGAACTTAACTATAGACCATATAACCGATGCTTTTCAGGCATTTGATGCAAATTAACTATGCAAAATATAGATTGGGAAACGATATACTCAGTGGTCCTTTATGTTGTTAAACATTATCCGCTGACTATTATTTTATACGTACTGTTGTGCTTTGTAATAGGGATTGCAGTAAGTATAATTCTGACCTTAGCATTCAGGAAATATAAAGTAACCTCAAGAGAACACAAATACTACAATTGGATAGTCAAACTGTACTTCCCTACCCTATTTGTCATCAATATCATATTCTCTTTAAAAATCGGATTATTCTGGGGCGTATATGAAGCCCTTAAAAAAGAAAGTCATAACATTTCCTCTCAGGTTTATCATGCAGGATCTTCCTACATTTTTAAAGATGAACAGTCGAAAAAAGAATTCATTGGAGACCTGCGGACTATTGTAACAGGGCTGAGCCAGAATAATCAGAACTTAAAAGTTCAGGTAAAAGATATTGTTAAAGCCTATGATACAAAAAACAAAGTGATAGATCAGCCGAAAAACTGGATTGCCTCTTTGTTTGCCGAAAAATATATTGACAGAATTCATACACTAGTTCTGTACGGGATGATGAGCGCTGTTCCTCATGTTTCTATTTCAGAAAGCCTTTCCTATAAAGAGTTTGATAAGCTTGCCGATAAGCTGGTTATGCTTGATTCTAAAAATATAGAAAAGTCACTTATAGAAAAAATTCAGAACCTGTTTCTGGTGGTTTTAAAATCACAGTTTAAACCAATTATCAAAGGAGTTTTACTCATCTGGGGACTTCTGATGCTTATCCCATGGATAGAGCTTGGAATCTACAGATTTATAATGAAAAGAAAACAAAGTAATACTATAAAAATATAACAATGTATCAGTGTACTACCACCCTGCTATTAGCCAATAGTTATACCGCTATACAGATGCATAGCCAGATTAAATAAGTAATTTTATGAAGACAATATTAATTACCGGAGCCACTTCCGGAATAGGTAAAGCTACCGCAGAACTTCTCGCTAAACAAGGTAACAGAATTATTATCTGTGGCAGAAGAATTGATGTTTTAGAATCTGTAAAATCAGATCTATCTCTATATACCGAAATATTTAGTTTAAAATTTGATGTGAGAAATCTGGAAGAAGTGGAATCTGCTATTAATTCCCTGCCTGAGAATTGGAAAGATATTGACGTTCTCATCAATAATGCCGGGAATGCTCATGGACTAGATCCATTGTCTGAAGGAAAGACTGATGATTGGGATTCCATGATTGACGGGAACGTAAAAGGACTTCTCTATGTTTCAAAAATGATCATTCCGATTATGAAAACTAAAAATTTAGGTCATATTGTAAATCTTAGTTCAATAGCAGCAAGACAGACTTATGCAAATGGAGTAGTGTATTGTGCAACTAAGAAAGCAGTAGACGTGATTTCCGAAGGAATGAGACTTGAACTAACGGAATTTGGAATCAAAGTAACCAACATTCAGCCGGGGGCAGTGGAAACCGATTTTTCTATGGTAAGATTCAAAGGTGACAGTGAAAAAGCAGCCACAGTATATGCAGGATATGAACCCTTAAAAGCAGAAGATATTGCAGATGCAATCGAGTATTGCATTAATGCTCCAAAGCATGTTACCGTCTCAGATATGACCATTTATCCAAGTGCCCAATCTGAGCCGAGAACTATCTATAGAAAATAGTCTCAGAATAATGGATTAAATTTGCATAAAAATAAGAATACATTCTAGCTTTTTGATAGATTGTAAATTGTTAAATTTTTACATCATCCTATGAAAATTTTATATCTGGAAACCTCTTCTAAAAACTGCTCAGTAGCAGTGTCTGATGACGAAAAACTGCTTTGCCTGTGTGAAGAAGTTTCCGAAAACTATAAGCAGTCTGAGAGTCTTCATACCTATGTAGAATGGGCATTGGAGGGCGCAGGAATTTCACTCAGAGATATTGAGGCAGTCTCTTTGGGTAAAGGTCCCGGCTCATATACAGGATTAAGGATAGGAGCATCCTCTGCAAAAGGATTCTGCTATGGCTTAAAAGTGCCCCTAATCGCAGTAAATTCTCTTGAAAGCATGATAGGGCCTTTTTTAGGCGCTAACTATGATTTTGTGGTGCCGTTGATCGATGCGAGGAGAATGGAGGTGTATACGGCCGTTTATGATGGAAATACAGGCAAAGAACTTTCCGCGACCGAAGCTAAAATTTTAGATGAAACTTCTTTTGAAGAATTCAAAGATAAAAAAGTAGTTTTTGTGGGAGATGGAGCCAAGAAGGCAAAAGATATCTTGAACCTTCCTGATGCAGTTTTTAAAGAGGATATTTATCCTTCTGCACAACATCTCATCAAAAAGACACTGGAAAAAATACAGGATGGAGAATTTGAAGATATGGCTTATTTCGAGCCTTTTTATCTTAAAGATTTTCACGGAGTAAAGAAAAAGAAAAGCGAAGAATAATCTTCGCTTTTTTATTTTACTGAGGTCTTGCCGGTACTTTGGATCCGGGCTGATTCTCGTTTGCTTTTTTTACTTTTTGCAGTGGCTGCACTTTTTGATTCATATTGGATGAAGGTACATTCATATTGTTTTGCTGCTGCAATGAATTATTCATCATTTGAGATGAAGTATTATTCTGGGAACTTTGAGGAGTGCTGGCCTGGGCTGGATTTCCAGGCTGTTGAGGTATCGAATTCCCTTTATTGTCGGTAGGCTGGAAGCTGAGGTCGGTTTTCAGATAATTCAGCATTTCTTTAGCTCTTACTCCCTCAGGAGTTTTAGAGTAGTTCAGAGCAATTTGCTCAAGCTGTAATATCATAACCTCTTTGCCACTTGATTTCCCGGAATTGAATGCATTCAGCAAGTACAATTTTGGTACCAGTGCATCTTTCGGGAACTTCTGAAGAGTCTCGTCAATTACCTGTTTACTTTCTCCGAATTTCTCCGATTCGAATAGGGCATATGCCTTTTTGTATTCATTCTCAACTTCTTCTGTAGATTTTACAAAAGATTTATTTTTAGGATTTCTGGCAAATTCAGCATAAGAGGTATATGGATAATCTGCTAAGAGTATTTGTTTAGCCCTATCCGAAGCCTGAGGATTCTTCTCATAATTCATCGCAAAAATTTCATACAATGCCTGCAGCATTACCTTTTCTTCCGGCTTTACATCCACCAGATCATAAAGTGTTTTTGTGGCCAGTGGAGTATTGGTAAAATAGTTCTGATACATAATTCCAAGTCCTAAAGAAGCAGTATCTCTGTCCTTTTTCAGCTGGCTTAGCTTCCCTTGATCCGTAGGAATCTGCTCGATATAGTACGAAGGCTCAAAACGTCTCGGATTAGGTGCAGAAGTTACTCCCATGGCATCATTCTTCATATCTTCAAGCGTTGCCATTTTTTTGGAAGAACGCCAGTTATCCGCTAAAGCCCGGTCTCCCCATACTTGTTTAAACGAAGACGTTCCCTTGCTTACAGTTCCGGTATTATTGAAATAAAACCCTTTCGTGGTGATTCCAAAATCCTCAAAAGAATTAGCATTGTTCGCAAATACTGAATTGGCACTATAATCACCGGTATCAAATCCTTTGATTCTTTCTAAACGTCTTCTTTCCAGTTCGTCTTTCTCCTCCTTAATCTTTAGTTTTGCGATGTATTTCGTGAAAAAGTCTGTTTTCTGAGCATCATTCATCTTGGCCAAAGAAAGAACACTGTCATTTTTTTTGATCAGATAATAGTTTTTAGAAATCTTCTTAATATAGGCTGATTGATCTTTTAATAAGATTTTTGAAGGCTCATAAGTCATTACAGCAAGTGCCGAATCATAATAACTTCCAGCTCCGATGTAGTCGTTTCTGTCAAGATAGCTTTTCCCTATTTCATAATAAGCCAGACCACGGATCTGAGGATCAGAAGCCTTTTCAAAAAGAGATTTTCTGAAGAACTGTTGAGCTTCCTCCTTTTTTCCTGCTTTATTGGCCATTAACCCCAGAGCATAGTAAAATTCATTCTTTCTGGATCCATAAACACCTTTATTGCTGATGCTTTCCAGGTAGTTTTTCGCCCCGTTATAATCTCCTTTACCGTTGAAAGTTTTTGCAATAGCGATTTGAGACTTTACTTCAAATTCAAAATCGTTGGCATATTTGTATGCCGAAGCATAGCTTTCTCTAGCCTTATCGTTTTGTCCCAGATTTTCCAGAACCTGTCCTCTTAGGTAAGCGATTCTGCTCTTTAGCTTGCGGTTGCTGTTCAGTTCAAAAGCTACGTCAAGTTCCTTGGCTGCATCCTCTTTTTTTCCTGCTTCCAGTAGTGACTCAGCGTAATAAATACTTAGAAGTTTGCCATAAGTTTTATTAATATCTTCTCCTTTCAGTTTGGCAAAAGTTTCATGAGCTCTGTGATAGTCTTTGATCTTATCATAAGCCAGCCCCTGATAAATCCTTGCTAACGGAAGCCTTTTATCATCCTTCATGTGAGTGAAAACATAATTCAGGGCATCCAGCGCTTCCAGAGATTTATTTCTGTAAATTCTGGATTGGGCAAGGATCATATAAGCATCAAAAATCTGTTTGTTTTTTTCTTCCCCGTTTCTGGTCACAGAATATTTATTAATGGCTTTTAATGCCTTTGCTTCAGCAATTTCAAGGGTAGTGGCACCTTTAGACTGTGATCCGTCCTGATTAGCTGAATTATTTCCCGGGCCTCCTGGCATACCTGGCGGCCCCGAGTTGCCTCTTCCGGAAGGTCTGTTGGCAACCTCTGCCATTTTCATAGAATTTTCAGCAAAAGCCTCAGTCTGGCCAAGATCACTTCCCAGGGGTTGTTCGTCATAGGTAAGAATAGGGATATAAGGAGCATAAAAATTGTCCTTATGTCCTTTATCTCTCGTTGTAAACTCACTGTTTAATGCGTCTTTAGCATTAAAAAGAGTGTTGTAATATGTGGAAAATCCTTTCAATAGTTTTGATCGCTGCTCCGGCTTTTTTGTTTTGGTAGCACAAGAGGCAACAAGGCATATCACTAAAAGGAATAATATATTCTTTTTCATTATTCAATATAACTCGCTAATCTGCTTTTTATTATCAGCAGTTTGCTGATTTTGTAAAAATAATAAAATTTTATAATGAATAATATTTATATTCTTCAGGAAAGATTTTATTTCTTCGTCAGCCTGTCAGAAAGCGTTGTAATTTTTAAATTTTGGAATTTTCTTTCAATATTTTATAAACAAGATGGGTAGGGAGCCCCATAATTGTATAAAAGCTTCCTTTCATATTTTTAATTTTGGCCATTCCCAGCCATTCCTGTATACCATAGCTGCCGGCTTTATCGAAAGGTTTGTAGTTCTGAACATAATATTTTGCTTCTTCTTCTGTGATGATGTCGAACGTTACATCTGCAACATCAGTTTCCGTAAAAATTTTATCAGCGGTCTTAATGGTAATTCCTGTGTAAACCTGGTGGGTTTTTCCCGAAAGATTATGAAGCATATTGTAGGCATCGTCTTCGTCTTTGGGCTTCCCAAGAATAAGATTATCGACAGCTACTACAGTATCTGCTGTCAGTAAAACTTCATCTGCCTGAAGACTTCTGAATGCCTCTGCTTTTAATTCAGACAAATAGGCCGCTGCTTCCTCTATTTTAATCTCTGCCGGAAGAATCTCCTCACAGTCTATTTTTACGACTTCAAATTCAAAACCAAGACGGGACAAAAGCTCCTTTCTCCTTGGCGATTGTGATGCTAAAAGTAATTTCATAGTAACAATTATACAGATTGGGTGTTATCATCATGCCAGTTTCCCTGCACCTTCATCACCTGTTCTATCACATCTCGTACCGCTCCGGTACCTCCTTTTTTCGGTGAGATATAATCAGAAATTCCCTTTACCTCAGGAACTGCATTTTCCGGGCAGGCTGCAATAGCCGAACTTTCCATAATATGAATATCCGGAAGATCATCGCCCATCGTCAGAATTTCCTCATTTTTAAGATTGTATTTTTTCTTAAAATCTTCAAAATCTGTAATTTTGTTATGCGACTTTGGATAATAATCCTGAATTCCCAGATAATTGATTCTATGTTTCACCATCTCATCATTTCCCCCTGTAATGACCCCTATCAAATAGTTGTTTTTTAATGCTTTTACTACTGCATAGCCATCCAGAACATTCATTACCCTGCACATATTTCCTCCCGGAAGCAGATAAACACTTCCATCTGTGAAAACACCGTCTACATCAAACACGAATGCCCTAATATCTTTTAATTTCTCTTTATAACTCATACATTTCTTGGATAGAGTGATTCATTGTTTTATAAATTTCTAGACTTTCGTCTTTTAATAAATGCTCATGCAACTGCAGAACCCTTACATCATTTCTTACTGCAGGTCCCGTTTGTGCCATTTTAGGTTCTATTTCATGAATTTTCTGAACCGTTTCTTCAATCAACGGTAAAAAATAATCAAATGGAATTTCCTGAGAATCCGAAATTTCTTTTGCCCTTGAAAAAAGGTGATTCACAAAGTTGCAGGCAAAAACTGCCGTCAGGTGAATATATTTTCTTTTCTCATGATTACTTTCCATTACATTTTTTGAAATGGAAGAAGCAAGTTCGAACAGAATTTTTTTGTCCTCTTCATTTTCAGTTTCAATGAAAAAAGGAATTTTTTCATATTCAAGTTCTTTTGATTTTGAAAAAGTCTGCAAAGGATAGAAGCTTGCCTTTCTGTATTCCCCGGCAAGAGCTTCTTTTGGAAGCGAGCCAGAGGTATGGGCAACCAGAACATCTTTTTTAATAATACTTCTGGAAACTTCCTCCACAGAATTATCGCTTACACAGATGATATATAAATCGGCATCTTTCAGCTGTCCGGTAGAGTAGGGAACCTTTAGCTCTTCCGAAATTTTACTCAATTCTTTTTCGTTCCTGCCAAAAATCTGGGCTATGGAAATTCCTTTCCCTGTGAAAGCTTTTGCCATATGATAGGCAACATTTCCGGAACCGATAATTACAATTTGCATCTAACAAATATAAGATTTTAAGCCGAGTCGGGAAAGCACCAAAAGAGTAGAATCCCTAAACTTCGATATAGGCACGCTTATTGCGTAACTGTCTCATATTATTTTTAATATTTAAACTGAAAATTGAAGAATTAATTTAACTTTCAGTTATTTTTGTAATCCAAAACAGTGAAAGGCATCTTATGAAGATTAAGGACGCGGAGATTATTTCGTTGATGCAGAATCCACGGACCCAGGATAAAGGAGTCCGGGCCTTGATGGATGCCTATCAAAGTAGATTGTACTGGCACATAAGAAGAATTATTGTGGACGGAGATCTTGCTCAGGATACTTTGCAGGAAACTTTTATAAAAGCTTATCAGAATTTTCATCAGTTCAAAAATGATAGTCAGCTGTATACCTGGCTGTACAGAATTGCTACCAACGAAGCATTGCAGCAGGTAAACAAAATGAAGAAAATGCAGAAGACCGATGAAGATCCCGAGTATCATATGCAGAATCTTGTGGCCGACAATGTAGCTGGAGATGCTGAAGAAATACAGATCTTATTACAGAACGCTATACAAAGCCTGCCCGAAAAGCAGAAGCTGGTATTTATGATGCGGTATTATGATGATTTGCCTTACGAAGAGATATCAAGAATTGTAGATATGTCGGTAGGGACATTGAAAACAAATTATCATTATGCCAAGCAGAAAATAGAAGAGTATATTAAAGAAAATTACGAAAGATAATTTTTGATAAAACAAAGATGAAAGAGTTCGACATAGAAAAACTAGAGCGTAAAAACATTTACACAGTGCCTGATAATTTTTTTGAAAATATTCAGGAGAGCGTTATGAATGATATAAAGGCAAGTAAAAAAGCACCTGTCTTTAAGATAAACTGGATGTATGCAGCGGCTGCATCACTGGCTTTGGTCTTTGGAGGAACCTATATTTTTAATTCCGGAAATGATTCCGTTGAAAAATCACTCAATTCAAAACAGGCATATACTGTCAATAAAACAGAACCAAAGACAGAAAGTGAACTTGCCTATGAAACCCTGAAAGCAGATTTAACTTCTGTTGAAAATAATAATCAAACAGTTGAAAATCAGAAAAATAATACTGCATACGCTTTTAAAAATGAAAATGGAAGTGAAAAAGCAGCAGAGTCACCAAAACAGGTGAAAACTGTGACTAAAAAAGAAGATGCCCGGATGAATGAATATCTGGATTCGTTTTCTAATTCTGAAATTGCAGAATTAGCAAGTAACTCGACTCAAGACGTTTATTTGGATTTATACAATTAAGTAAGAAGATGAAAAAGATATTATTAGCATTTTTAATTATTTATGGTTTTGGCTTAAATGCCCAGAGATCCGACTACGACTGGAAGAAGATGGATCCTAAGCAAAGGAAAGAAGTCATTAATAACCTTTCTTCGGAAGAAAGAAAAGATCTGCTGAAGAAATTCAGGAATAATATGATTATGGATAACCTGAATGTGGATCCGGGAGATAAGGCAGAATTTACACAGCTTTATAACGAATACCTGGAAAGCCAGAAACAGATAAAAAGTCAGTTTGACCCCAAATTTGATCCTGAAACTTTATCCGAGGATGAAGCCAAAGTAAAACTACAGCAAAGCTTTGAAGTAGGGCAGAAGCTGTTGGATAACAGAAAAAAATATGCAGATAAAATGCAGCAGGTAATTCCCTGTCAAAAAGTTCTCAAGCTGTTTCAGTCTGAAGGAATGATGAGAGATAAAATGAACGAAAGAAAACCTCACGGAAACAATAACGCTTCGGGAACTAAACAGAACCCATAATAGTTTATTTTTTTAATGTTGGACGGCTCTCACAGATCTTTTTGTGAGAGCCGTTTGATTTTCCACTAAATTCATATTTTTGCCAAAAAATAATACATGAAAAAATTATTTTTCTTCTTTTTGCTGTCAGTTTTATTTTCAGCTCAAAAGACAGAAATAATCCAGCTTCGGGATAATATCAAAGACAAAAAAGGACTTACAAAATCACTTACTTTTATTGATAACAGAGCCGATAAAATCATAGGAGTTATTCCTGATAAAGATAATTCAGTAGAGCTTAAATTTGCTGGTGAAGATCTTAAGCAGCTTATTGAAAATTGGTTTGAAGGAGATAATAAGACAGCAGGGAATAATGATATCGTTCTGATGCTGGAAGATCTGAAGGTCTATGAAGAACAGGATGAGAACCGCCCATTTCCTTATATAAAAGCCAAAATTAAACTTTCCAGTTTTATTAAGCGAAATGAGAGATATTATTTTATCGGGAGATATGATAATGTCATTGTCTCTAATCCTAAAACAACCACACATCCTTCTCTATTTCTTGCAACACAGATTTCAAATATAATTACTCATTTTATTAAGGGCTCTTATTACCCTTATATTGTTCCCGGTTATTTTATTCCTGAAAATGAAATGAACAGATATAATGAGTATTTAAATAAGGACTACAATGCGTTTAATAATACAGTTCTTAAAGACGGAGTATATACCAATTTTCAAAATTTTCGTAATCAGGAACCCAATCTGAATTATTTTGTTAAAAAGAACAAAAAAGGAAAAGTTGTGAAGCTGATGGAGAAGGATTTGGAAGCATCATTATCTGATATGTACTGTTATGTAGAAAATGGGAAAGCTTATAAACTTACGCCTGTTGGCTTTGATGAAATCCAGAAAAATAATAAGGGATTCTTTATTTTTTCTTCCCGAACCAACCTTTTTGCAGAAGCCAAAACCGGTGGAGTTTTTGTTGGGGCAATAGCAGGAGGTTTTGTAGGAGCATTAATAGGTGCGGCAATTGATTCCTCATCAAATGCAAATGCCGGAGCAATGAATGGGATAGGATTTAAGTCTACCTTACAAACCAATGTTTATCTGGATTCTTTAACGGGGGCTTATGTTTTTGAACAATAAACTTAAAGACGTATTTTTTTTGAAAATGATTTCTAAAGAAATGATTTTGTGGAATGCTGGACTGTCTTACAAGAATTTCTTTTACTGAGTATAGACAAGGGGTGTAAGAGTAAAAAAGCATATTTCCAAGAGTATAAAATAGGACTTTTAAATAAATTCATACAATAAGATAATGAAATACAATAATCTCTCTCTTTTTTTTATCTTTGCAAATTACAAGATTCTTAAATGAAAAACATACGAAATTTTTGCATAATCGCTCATATCGACCACGGTAAAAGTACCTTGGCAGACCGTCTTTTGGAGTATACGAATACCGTTACCCAAAGAGAATTACAGTCTCAGACGCTGGATGATATGGATTTGGAGAAAGAACGTGGGATTACCATTAAATCCCATGCCATCCAGATGGATTATGAATATAAAGGAGAAAAATATATTTTAAACCTTATTGATACACCGGGACACGTTGACTTCTCTTATGAAGTATCCCGTTCTATTGCTGCCTGTGAAGGAGCGCTTCTTATCGTAGATGCTGCTCAGAGTATTCAGGCACAAACTATCAGTAACCTTTATTTGGCACTGGAAAATGATTTGGAAATCATTCCGATTCTTAATAAAATAGACCTTCCTTCAGCCAATCCTGAAGAAGTAACAGATGAGATTGTAGGTCTTTTAGGATGTAAGCCTGAAGACGTGCTTAGAGTTTCAGGAAAGACTGGTGAAGGTGTTCACGATCTGTTGGAGCATATTGTCAATAGAATTCCTGCGCCTGTTGGAGATCCCGATGCTCCATTGCAGGCTTTGATTTTTGACTCTGTTTATAATCCTTTCAGAGGGATTGAAGCTTATTTTAAGGTGGTAAATGGCAGCATTTCTAAAAACGAAAAGATCAAATTTTTCGCAACAGGAAAAGAATATGGTGCTGATGAAGTAGGTACTTTGAAGCTAAAACAGGTTCCTAAGAAAACAATTCAATGTGGTGATGTTGGGTATATTATTTCTGGAATAAAAGATGCAAGAGAAGTAAAAGTGGGTGATACGATTACCTCTTTTGTAAATCCTGCAGATGGACCAATTGATGGATTTGAGGAAGTAAAACCAATGGTTTTTGCCGGAATTTATCCTATTGAATCTGAAGATTTTGAAGAATTAAGATTCTCCCTTGAAAAATTAAGGCTGAATGATGCTTCTTTGGTTTTTGAACCGGAAAGTTCAGCGGCACTTGGTTTTGGATTCCGTTGCGGATTCCTGGGAATGCTGCATATGGAAATTGTTCAGGAGCGTTTAGACAGAGAATTTAACATGGATGTTATTACAACTGTTCCCAACGTTTCTTACCACGGATATTCTAAAAAAGATCCTGAGACACCAATTTTAATTAACAACCCATCTGAAATGATTGATCCCAATCTTTTAGACAGAGTTGAAGAACCATATATTAAAGCTTCCATTATCACCAAATCTGATTTTGTGGGTTCTGTAATGACGCTTTGTATCGAGAAAAGAGGAGAAATTGTCAACCAAAGTTACCTTACGGCAGACAGAGTAGAGTTAACATTTAATATGCCTTTGGCAGAGGTTGTTTTCGACTTTTATGATCGTTTGAAATCAATTTCGAAAGGATATGCATCATTTGATTATTCACCAATCGGAATGCGTGCTTCTAAATTGGTAAAAATGGATATTCTGATCAATGGAGATATGGTAGATGCTTTATCATCATTGATTCACGATAGTAATGCATTTTATATTGGTAAAAGAATGTGTGAAAAACTTCGTGAACTTATTCCAAGACAGCAGTTTGATATTGCTGTTCAGGCAGCATTAGGAGCGAAAGTTATTGCAAGAGAAACTATTAAAGCATTAAGGAAAGACGTTACTGCAAAATGTTACGGAGGAGATATTTCCAGAAAGCGTAAGCTATTGGAAAAGCAGAAGGAAGGTAAGAAGAAAATGAAGCAGATCGGAAGGGTAGAAGTACCACAATCAGCATTTATGGCTGTACTAAAACTTAATGATTAAAAGTAAATAATACTTATATAATAAAAGACCGGTAATTATACTAGTCATGGTCGGAAGATTTTTCTTCCGACCATGACTACTTCAAACGAAGCGGTTTTTTTTTATTTACCTTTATGGGTGAATTTTATTTCCATTGTTTTATATTCCTTTCCTGTCTTGGAATCCGGTCCGTACATTTCCAGCTTTTGGGTATGGTCATCAACAAAAGTAAAGACTTCTCGGAAATCACAATCTTTTCCAGGTCTTGATGGGTCAGTCATTTTTCCCTTAAATTCCACAGACTTTGTTGATGCGTTCCAGTCACCTTCTCCGTGCATCATTCCGGTTCCCATATTATCAATCCAGGTACTTATAAACTTCTTCTTTGAGTTGTCATATCCTACAATACTCATCCCTTCAAAAGGCATTCCCATCATGTTTCCTTTGTGATTACTGATTTGGTAGCGCCCGCCATATATCATTTTATTGGTCGCTTCAGATTGACTCATCATGGGTTTTCCTCCGTTTTCCATCCAGATGGTGGTTTCTCCTGTCCAGGTTCCATCAGATTTTGCCAGCATTTTTTGCATCTCACCTGGAGTTGCATATTCCATCCATGCTTTGGTAGCAGCTGCAGAATCCACCGGCTTCCATTCACTTTCTGCAACTCCGGAATCAGCTTTACCTGAAGTTGATGTCTTTCCTTTCTCACAGGCTGTAAATAAAATAGCGAGAGAAATGCTTACTATTAGATTTTTCATAAATATTTAGTTTTAAGTTGGTTACGATGATCATATAAAGGTATGAACTTTTATTATATATTAAATATTTTTTATTGTTATGATAAATTGTAATTTTGTGTATTCGTAACGCAAATCAATTTATGGAGTCTACAAAAAAATTACAAGATATAAAAGTGGCTGTGGATGCTGTTATTTTCGGATATTTCGATAAAAAAGATCTTCAGATTCTTTTGATCAAAAGAAATATAGAACCTTTCAAAGGTGGCTGGGCACTTCCGGGTGGTTTGGTTCTGGATGATGAAAATCTGGATGATGCCGTAAAAAGAGAGCTGAATGAAGAAGCAGGCATTAAGCCCGATTTTTTAGAACAACTTTATACATTTGGTAACGTAGGGCGGGACCCCAGAAATAGAGTGGTTTCTGTGGCTTATCTGGGCCTTGTGAACCCTTCTTATCATGAACTGTTTGCCGATTCTGATGCCGATGACGCACAGTGGTTCAGTGTCAATAAACTTCCTGTAGTGGCTTTCGATCATAAAAATATTATTGATATTGCACTAAAAAGACTCCGTACAAAAATTCAATATCAGCCGATCGGCTTCAATCTTCTAAATGAAGAATTTCCTTTTTCAGACCTTGAAAATCTTTATAAAACGATTGTAGGACAGGAAATTGACAGAAGAAATTTCCGAAAAAAAATGATGAGCTATGGATTGCTTAATGAAACCAATAACGTTAAAAAAGAAGGCAGCGGGAGACCCGGAAAACTTTTTACATTCAATCAGGAGAAATATAAAGAACTGGAAGAGCAGGGATTTTATTTTGAAATTAAATAGTTTTACTAAGCCCCACTATTTTCCAGGTATACAATCCTTAAATTACAATCATTCAGTTTATAAAATTCAATAGAAACGGACTTTAGTCCGTTTTTTTATAAAATATTCCATGGGCTTTAGCCAAAATCAATTTGAAAAGTGTCATTTATGATAAATATTGGTAGCGGGCATCAATTTTATAATTAAATTTTTGTTATTGATAATCAGTTATTTAAATTTATTAGTGTAAAATAGACGCAAATAAATTTGGCAGATAAAATGATATTCATTTAAATTTGTGTAAAAATAACGCAATAATGAAATACACCATTCAAAATATTAAAGAGCGATTCCAAAAGAAAGAAAGAATCAAGTTTCTCTTTTTCTGGGGGCATACTGTAAAAGATGAGATCACCAAATCATGTTTTAGTCAATGGTTTCCGGTGAGGTTTGAAGAGGATAATATCATTTATAAGACTGCAGAACATTACATGATGGCTGGAAAAGCGAAATTGTTTAATGATCATGAAACACTGGAGAAAATCTTACAGTCAGCGACTCCCAATCAGGCAAAAACTCTAGGGCGAAAAGTAAAAAATTTTGATCCAAAGCTTTGGGACGAGCATAAATACCAGATTGTAAAAAATGGAAATCTTTTAAAATTTTCGCAAAATAAAAAGTTTAAAGAATTTCTATTGTCTACCGGAGATAAAGTACTAGTAGAAACCAGTCCTTATGATAGAATATGGGGAATCGGAATGCTGGAAACAGACCAAAGAGCAGAAAAACCTTTGCTGTGGAATGGTCAGAATCTTTTAGGATTTGCGCTGATGGAAGCAAGGGATGAATTGAGAAGGTAAAAACACACACCAAACACAAAAAATGATGATAAAAAAGATTTATGTTTTCGGAAATGGAAACTTATCATGGGGAAACTTTCATCAGTTATATCTTAAACCTTTGCAGGAGCTGGACTTCTCAGGTACTGAATTTATAATAGGAGATTTTACAGGCGCAGATACTCTGATGATGGAATTTTTAAAAGATAAAACACCCAATGTAACAATACTTCACATGGGGAAAAGACCAAGATATTTTGCCAATACATTCAATACCGAAGCCAGGCATTGGAAAACGGCAGGAAGCTTTCAATTCGATCAAGAAAGAGATCAGTATGCCATTTCAATCTATACACACTTTTTAGTTGCTGATTTTAATTCTGATGAAAAAAGGATTAGTGGAACGCGGAAGAACGTAGAAAAATGTTTTGCCTTACAGAAGATAAGGCTGTAAAACTATGCTATTTTATTTTTGCGTATATGTAACACAAAATATAAAATCTATGGAAAATGAATTAAAACCAAGATTTATTGAATCATTACAAAGGAATAATGACCAGATAAGAGAAGACCGAGCCAGGATCATCGGCGGAGATTCCGAATTGATTTACAGGCGAAGGGTTGAAGATCTTGAATTAAAAATAAAAAGATTGGAGCGCGAACAGGAGGGACTTATTGATATCAGTCCTTTAGACAGAAACAGTCTGACTTTTGCGGATTTCAATCCCGAAGAATTTGTTCAGAAAGACATGGAATTATCATTAATAATCAGAAATCTGAATATTCAGCTTGAAGTAACCAGAAAAAGATTTGAATATTTATTTGGAAAAAATTTTTAGCTATGGGAAGTACAAGATATGATATGGACGCTCGCTACGACAGAGCAAGTAAAGAAGGATACGGAACAAAATCCGCAGGTGAAATTTTCACACAGAATGCCAAAAGAAAAGCTCACGAATCCATGAATCCTTACGGTATTTCCTTCAGGGAATCCAGAGATTCAGAAATTCATCCCAATTCTGTTCCGATTATTTTAGGATTAGATGTTACAGGAAGTATGGGGCATATTCCGCATGAACTCATCAGAGAAGGTCTGCCAAAACTAATGGGAGGAATTATCCAGGGAGGGGTCCCGGATCCGGCCTTACTATTCTTAGGAATTGGAGATCATGAATGTGACGGCTATCCTTTACAAGTCGGGCAGTTTGAATCCGGAGATGAAGAACTGGATATGTGGCTTACCCGCACTTACATTGAATCCGGAGGCGGAGGAAATGCCGGAGAGAGCTATCTTTTAGCCTGGTATTTTGCCGCTTTTCATACCAGAACAGATGCCTTTGAAAAAAGACAGCAGAAAGGATTGCTGTTCACAGTAGGTGATGAGCCCTGCTTAAAAACACTTCCTGCTTCAGCTATCAGAGAAATTATGGGTAAAGGACAGCAGACTTACACCCACAAGGAACTACTGGAAGAAGCGAAGAAAAGATACGAAGTGTTTCATATCAGTGTTTTACATTCAGATCAGGCACTCAGAGCAGACCAGGGATGGAAAGATTTATTAGGGCGAAACTGTATATCAATAGAAGACCACAGAGAGATTCCGAATGTGATTAAAGATATTATCTGTGATAAATTTAAAAATCAGACCTTCGGAACATCAGAGAGAGATGGATTGGATAACTTTCAAATGCTTTAAAAATGAAAAAGGCGCAAATAGTGATAGGACTTGGCTTTGGAGATGAAGGGAAAGGGATTACCACAGATTTTCTCGCTTCTCAAACCCCTCAGGCTGTTGTTATCCGATTTTCCGGAGGCCAGCAGGCTGCACATACCGTGATGATTGATAACAGAAAACATGTTCATTCAAGCTTTGCAAGTGGTGCACTTCGCGGCCTGCCTTCTTACTTCACCGAACACTGTACAATTCATCCGATGTTTTTGCTTAACGAACAGGAAGAATTAGAGGCTAAAAGAGGAAATATTGAATTGCATATTCATCCGCTTGCAAAAGTGACAACCCCTTTTGACGTCTGGCAAAACAGAACCAATGCCAGAAATCTCGAACACGGTACCTGCGGAAAAGGAGTCGGAGCTACAATGAAAAGACAGGAAAGTCCCTATAAGCTGTTTGCGATAGATCTGATTGCCCCAAGAGAAATGTTGATAGAAAAGCTGAAAGGAATTGCTTATTACTATGGTTTTACAGAAGAAAGCCAAATCAATGAGTATTTGCATGACTTTTTGGAAGCAATTGATAAAATAGACTTAAAAATAGATGATTATAGCTATTTAAGTTCATTTGATCATCTTATATTTGAAGGAAGTCAGGGTATTTTACTGGATATGGATCACGGAGTTTTCCCGAATGTTACTTACGCCAATACCACTTCAAGAAATGCATTTGAGATCTGCAGATTTTTAAAAATTGAAGATATCGAAATGTATTATGTGACAAGAAGCTATGCCACCCGCCATGGAAACGGATGGATGAGTAATGAAAAAGAGATCATTCTGAAAAATAATGAAGAGGAAACCTGTACATTTAATGAATATCAGAAAGAGCTCAGGGTGGGTGAATTAGATTATAAACTTTTGAATTATGCATTAAAATTGGATGGTGCTTACGGGGAGCCGGCAAAAAAAAACCTTGTCATCACCTGTATGGACCAGATTGATGAAAAATGTAAAATTGAAAATCTGAATATAAAATTGGATGCAGTCTATGGATCTTATTCCCCATACTCAAGTGATTTTAAGCAGATTTACTAATTCTTAATGAGAGAATAGCCGAAGGATAAAAGCATTCATTTTATATTTAATGACAGAAAAAATAACCATGAAAACAATACAATATATAAAAGGAGATGCAACCCTTCCTCATGCTGAAGGAAATAAAATAATTGCTCATATCTGTAACGATATAGGAGGTTGGGGAAAAGGTTTTGTAACGGCCATTTCAAAAAGATGGAAGCAGCCGGAACAGAAATACCGCGAATGGTTTAAAAACAGAGAGAATTTTAGCCTTGGAGAAATCCAGATTGTTCACACAGAAGAAGATATCTGGGTCTGCAATATGATTGCTCAGCATAAAATTATAACCCATTCAAGTGTTCCGCCTATCCGATATGAGGCCGTTGAAGAATGTCTATTGAAACTCAGTTATGAAGCTTCACAACAGAACGCTTCAGTGCATATGCCGAGAATCGGATGTGGTCTGGCGGGAGGAAAATGGGAAGAAATAGAACCTATTATTGAAAGAACATTACTTGCAAATGATGTGGAAGTATATGTGTATGATTTTGGGTAAAACTGAAGTTATGAAAACAAAAACATTATATAGACCGGTAGGAGAAAAAGAAATGATCTTGATTATAGAAAGTGGATTTAAAAGATTTCCTCCAAGATTGGAATGGCAGCCCATTTTTTATCCCGTTTTAGATGAAGATTATGCCTCAGAAATTGCAGAAAAGTGGAATACAAGAGATGAAGCAGGAAATTACCTTGGTTTTGTAACCAGATTTAAAGTGTTGGAAAGTGAAATCAATAAATATCCTGCACAGAACGTAGGAGCGAAAAATCACAATGAACTGTGGGTTCCCTCAGAAGAGCTGGAAACATTTAATAAAGCTATTCTAGGAAATATTGAAGTTATAAAAGTATTTATAGGAAAAGACTTCAAAAAACCCGCAAATGATGAGGTAGAAAAACTATTATTAAACATAAAAAAACTAACGATGACCAATAAAGGAATGGCAAAAGATACCTTAGAGATCCTTGCCAGAAAATATTATATAAACGAGCAAAACGAGCAAATAAATATAGAAAACGAACTGGAAACCAGCAAGAAAGGAACTGTTTTGTTTTCGCCAGAAGAACTTTCTGAACTTGCAGATAAACCTCTTGGAAACAACGATTTTGAAACCCAATTTGAAGTGTGGATATGCAGTTCTTTAAAAGCCATATTAAAACTGTCTGGAGAAGAAAACCAGGAAAAGATCATGTGCCTGAATTTTGCCTCTGCAAAAAATCCGGGAGGAGGTTTTATCAATGGCGCAGAAGCTCAGGAAGAAAGCCTTGCAAGAACCTCGGGGTTGCACGAAAGCCTACTTCAGGGTTGGGAGTACTACACCATCCACAGAGCCATGGAATCCTGTTTTTATACCGATACCATGATCTACAGCCCGAAAGTTCCTGTGTTCAGAAAAGATAAAGGAGAATTGCTGCCAAAACCTGTTTTTTGTAATTTCATCACCTCTCCGGCAGTGAATGCAGGGGTCGTAAAACGTCAGGAACCGGAAAGAGCTCATGAAATTTTTGGAGCCATGGATATCAGAACCGATAAAATGCTGGCATTAGCCCTGGATCAGGGAAATGAAACTTTGATTTTGGGAGCCTGGGGCTGTGGAGTTTTTAAAAATGACCCAAAAGAAATTGCTGAATTATTCAGAAAATATCTCAAAGGGAAGTATAAAAATAAATTTAAAAGAGTGGTCTTCGCAATTCTTACCAAAAAAGAAGAAATGCTGATGCCGTTTGAAGAAATACAATGAAACCGGATAAACTCTTTTTTGCAGAAAAATCATTGCTTGGTCTCTCCATTGGAGATGCATTTGGAGAAAGCTTTTTTGGAGAAGAAAGTTTGATGAAGACTCATATTCATCAAAGAATTCTTCCTGAAAGTTCTTTGGATTTTACCGATGATACCATTATGTCAATTGCTATTTTCAGGTCTTTGGAAAAATGTGGGGAAATCAAGCAGGATTGTCTGGCAGAGGAGTTTACAAAAAACTATTACCGGGATATCAGAAGAGGATATGGACCTTCTATGCATCAATATTTCAGAGCATTGAATACTGGCGAAAGCTGGAAAGAGGTTTCTTATGCGAAGTTTGAAGGACAGGGATCCATGGGAAATGGCGGAGCAATGAGAGCTTCAGTCATCGGTGCTTATTTCTATGATGATCTTGAAAAAATTAAAAATAATTCAGAACTTTCCTGTGAGGTGACCCATGCTAATAAAGAAGCGATAGAAGGCACAAAAGCTATTGCCCTTGCAGCAGCCTTTGCTGTTCAGGAAACGTTAGGAATGATAAAGCTTGACCAGCAAGATTTCATCCACAAAATTCAAAATGAATTGAATGATTCTGATATGAAAAGTAAGCTGAATAAAGCTCTTTATTTGCAAGGAAACCCAAGTATTGAGTTCTTGACAAAAACACTTGGAAACGGCATAAAAATGACAGCACAGGATACCGTACCGCTTGTCATATGGATGCTGTCAAGATATAGAACAGACTTTGAAGAATGCCTTTGGAATACGGTTTCGGCATTAGGAGACAGAGACACAACCTGCGCCATGGCAGGAGCAGTAAGCATTTTATACGGTGATGAAAATACAATTCCTATTTGGACAAAAAAGGTAGAAAACTGGAAAAAAAGCCCATTTTATGAACATTGAATTAATAAAAGCAGATATTACAAAAATTCATGCTGACGCTATTGTCAATGCAGCCAATTCATCCTTGCTTGGGGGCGGAGGCGTAGATGGTGCCATTCATAGAGCCGGAGGACCAAAAATATTGGAAGAGTGCAGGGCAATCAGAAACCGCCAGGGTAAATGCCCTACAGGAGAAGCGGTCATCACTACTGCCGGAAATCTTCCTGCGAAATATGTTATTCATACGGTTGGCCCGGTTTGGAATAATGATGAAGAAAGATGCTCGAGGCTTTTGGCAAACTGTTATGTTAATTCTTTAAAACTGGCAGAAAGCCATGGCATAAAAACTATTGTCTTTCCAAATATCAGTACAGGCGTTTATAAGTTTCCAAAAGAACTGGCAGGAAAAATTGCTGTTGATGTGGTCAGAAAATTTAAATCAGAAGTTATAGAAAAGGCTATTTTTGTATGTTTTGACGATGAAAACGAAGATATTTATAAAAAGCTTTTAGAGTAGGTTTTGGCAATCTTACGAACAAAAATATTGGGATAGTCATGACAAAACAAATGGCCGCTGCCCGAAAAAAAAAATTAAAAACCAATGAAAAAATTAACCATATTAAGCGGTGCTGGGATAAGCGCAGAAAGCGGAATACAAACATTCAGAGACGGAGACGGTCTTTGGGAAAATCATAACGTAACAGATGTGGCAAGTCCGGAAGGATGGAGAAAAGACAGAGCGTTGGTTCTGGAATTTTATAACCAGCGAAGACGACAGCTGCATGAAGTACAGCCTAACGAAGCCCACCATTTATTGGCAGAGTTGGAAAAACATTTCGAAGTACAGATTATTACCCAGAATATCGATGATCTTCATGAAAGAGCAGGTTCCACTAATATCATTCATATCCATGGTGAGCTGTTCAAATCCTGCTCTTGTAATAATAAAGGATTGATCTATGAGCAAAAAGGCGATATTAATATAGGAGATAAGGCTGAAGATGGAGCCCAATTGAGACCTTTTATCGTTTGGTTCGGAGAAGATGTTCCTTTATATCAGACGTCAAAAGATATCGTAAAAAATTCGGATATTTTACTGGTAGTCGGAACTTCTCTACAAGTATATCCTGCAGCAGGATTGATTCATGAGATCAAAGATGACTGTCTCTTAATCGTTATCAATCCTAACGAAACAGGCTTCGGATACGGGCAGAGAGCCGTTGTGATGAAAGAACCCGCAACAAAGGGAATGAAACTTTTATTTGACAAACTGGTAAACCTTGCATAATGGAAAATAAAGTCAAAGCCGGTATTATGGGAGTCTGCATTGGCGATGCACTAGGCGTTCCGGTAGAATTTAAAAAAAGAGAAGATCTGAAAAGAAATCCGGTTACCACAATGCTGGATTATATGTCCTGGAATCAGCCTAAGGGCACATGGAGTGATGACAGCTCTATGACCCTTTGCCTTACAGAAGAGCTCACAAAAGGGTATGATCTGGAAAAGATAGGAGCAAGCTTTGTAAAATGGGTGAAATACGGACACTGGACCGCTCACGGAAGGCTTTTCGATATTGGCGGTACTACAAGGCATTCCGTTGCAAGACTGATTAAAGGAGAAAGTGCCAGATTTTCAGGAAATATTTTTGAAGAAGATAACGGGAATGGTTCTCTCATGAGGACTCTTCCTCTTGCTTTTTACCTTGAAAATGAAGAAGATATTCAAAAGTTATATCTTACCGTAAAAGAGGTTTCCAGCATCACCCATGGGCATTTCCGTTCCGTTTTTGCCTGTTTCATGTATGTGATTTTTGCTATTCAGCTGATTAAAGGAAAAGATAAAAAAGAAGCCTATTCTCATATGCAAAATATAGCTTTGGAATATTCAGAATATCAAGGTTTTAACCCAAAATAGATCGAGCTTTTTCATAGAATTTTAAAGAACGATATTTCAGGTTATTCTGAAGATGAGATTAAAAGCCGGGGCTATGTCCTCTATAGTTTAGAAGCTTCTTTATGGTGCTTTTTAAACTCAGGAAGTTATTCAGAAGCCGTTTTGAAGGCCGTTAATCTGGGTGAGGATACTGATACTAATGGAGCGATTACCGGAGGAATTGCCGGAATTTATTATGGATTTGAAAATATTCCTCAGCGATGGGTTGATGAGCTGGTAAGAAAGGAGGATATTGAAAACCTTTGTACACGATTAGAAAATAAATATTTTATATAATAGTGAAAACCTTGATAAGAATGCTCTCAAATTTATTTTGCAGACCAAAAAAAGAAGGATCTATTGCTGAAGAGCCCTTGAAGGAATATAAAGGGAAAATCAAAATAGATAAATATGTAGACATGGGAAACAAGAAGATTTACAACGCTACAAAGTACTTATTTAAAACGCCACCTGAAGTATTGGCCTTTTTAAATAATAATACTTTATTTTGGGTGGATGAGAAAAACGGCATGTTAGGTTTTTCAACTTATAATAGAACTTTATTAGTTCCTTTACATGAGGTAAAAGGAATAGAAATTCAAAATATGCTTCCCGGAAAGGGACCGGGTGATGCTAGTTTTTTTATTTGCCTACCGAACAATAAAATTTTGATGCTTTCAATTTCTCCAGTTATTCGTGATTTTGATAAGTACGCAGATAGAATAACGGAAATGATGGGGTTTGAAGTAACTTTTTCTCCAGAATTTTATAATTGCTAATTAAAACATAACCATGAACGAAATAGAAAAGAAAAAAATAAGTAAATTTTTAAGCCTGATCTTACGCCATCAGCCGGAAACAATCGGTCTGAAATTAGATGAAAATGGCTGGGCAGATGTAGAAGAGCTGAGAGCAAAATCAGCCCAAAAGAGAATATATTTTACTCCCGAAGAATTAGATGAGGTAGTAGAAACTAATAATAAAAAACGTTTTGCTTTTAGCGAAGATAAAACCCAAATCCGTGCAAGCCAGGGACATTCTATTAATATAGATCTTTCGCTGGAAGGTGTGCAGCCTCCTGATTTTTTGTATCACGGAACGGCTGAAGCTAATATACCCTCTATTTTAGAAAAAGGAATTGAAAAAAGGACCCGTCAGCACGTACACTTAAGTGCTGATAAAGAGACTGCTACAAAGGTGGGAATGAGACACGGTAAACCTGTTATTCTGACAATCAGAACAGGGAAGATGTATGAAGAAGGGGTCGTGTTTTATCTTTCAGCAAACGGAGTCTGGCTGACAGATTTTGTAGATGCACAGTATATTTCAAAATAATGCTGAAGAGCCTGATAAAAAAGTAGTAGACGTTAATAAAGAGAAATTTAATGAGCAGAACATTAGTAATAGGAGATATTCACGGTGGATTTAGGGCATTGCAGCAGATTTTTGAACGCGCTGAGGTTACTCCTAATGATACATTGATTTTCCTTGGAGACTATGTAGACGGCTGGAGTGAATCCTCCCGGATTATTCAGTTTCTAATAGAGCTTTCTCAAAATCAGGAATGTATTTTCATCAAGGGAAATCATGATGCATGGTGTGAAGATTGGCTTGCTTTCGGGAACGCTCCGGAAGTATGGCTTTTCAATGGCGGAAAAAGTACAATACAAAGCTATAAAGATTATTCCCCGAAAGATTTGGAAAACCATCTTGAATTCTTTCAAATAATGAAAAACTACTACGTTGATGATCAGAACCGCTTGTTTATTCACGCAGGATACTCCTCCATGCATGGACCCGAAAAAGAAGTCTACTCCAGTAATTACCATTGGGACAGAACCCTTTGGGAAACTGCTGTTGCAATGGATAAAAATCTGAAAAGAAATTCAGAATTATATCCTAAAAGACTGCTTTTATATAAAGAAATATTCATTGGGCATACCCCAACATTATATCTTGGGATCAAAACACCGGTCAATAAGGCCAATATCTGGAATATAGATACCGGAGCCGCCTTTACTGGAGCTTTATCCATCATGGATATTGAAACCAAAGAATTCTGGCAAAGCGATCCGCTGCCACTCTTGTATCCTCATGAAAAAGGAAGAAACAGATAGTATAAGAAAGAGAAATAGATGAATTTCGGGATATATAAATTGTTTACCCGTCAAACATCACAGGTTTTCAAAACCTGTGATGTTTCTGATTTAACATAATAAATTCAGTCTTTTTAGCATTTTGTTTTTTTGGAAGCTTCATATTGACTAATTTTAAATCGTGAAATATGTCCACAATGAAACTGAAATACCTCCTGCTTTTTATAAGCTCCACATTTATTTTCGCCCAAAATTCACTTCAGACCCCTTTTGAAAAAGGAAACGGAAATCAGACCGTTACCTATGATGAAATGAATACCTATTATCAGAATCTGTCTAAAAAATTTCCTGAAATTCAATATCTTAAAAGAGGTGAAGATGACAACGGAAAACCTATTTATGTAGTTGTTTATAACCCTTTCCCTGAAAAAGATCTTGAAAAATTAAGAAAAGATAAAGCCATTCTTTTTGTTAATAACGGAATTCACCCGGGAGAACCGGATGGAATTGATGCAACGATGATGCTGATGCGGGATCTGGCTGTTAAGAAAATCAAAACTCCTCAAAACTTCATTATTGCCGCTATTTCTGCATATAATATAAGCGGAATGCTGAACAGAGGTTCTTATTCGCGGGCCAACCAAAATGGACCTGAAGAATATGGCTTCAGAGGAAATACAAGGAACTATGACCTGAACAGAGACTTTATAAAAGCTGATTCTAAAAATGCCCGAAGCTTCCAGGAAATTTATCAGTGGCTGAAGCCTGATGTATTTATTGATAACCATGTCAGCAACGGAGCAGACTATCAATATACATTTACCTATATCTCTACCTTCAAAGAACGGCTGGGAAATATTTTAGGTTCTTATTTCTATAATGACTATCAGGCTAAAAATCTTGATGATATGAAGAAACTGGGTTACGAAAGTACGCCCTACGTAAACATTCATGGTGATGTACCCGAAGTTGGTTTTGCAGCCTTCGAAGATTCTCCGAGATACTCTACAGGATATACGACACTCTTCAATTCTTTAGGAACCGTTCCCGAGACCCATATGCTGAAACCTTATGACAAAAGAGTAGACGCTACTTATAAGTATATGTTAGTAAATCTTCAGAATTTAGACAAGGATTATCATAAAATAAAGCAGCTTCGCCTTGAAAATTTAAAACAGTATCAAGCCGGAAAGCAATACGGAATCCGGTGGAAAATAGATTCTACTAAATTTTCTTCCATGGATTTTAAAGGGTACGAAGGAAAATATAAACCCAGTGAAGTTTCAGGAAAGCTGAGGCTGTATTATGACAGAAACAAACCTTTTACTAAAAAAATAAAGCTTTTTACAACAGCTGTTCCTACAGGATATATTACCATTCCTAAATACTATGTAATTCCGCAGTCTCAATGCCGTGTTATTGAAGAGTTTAAGAGAAACGGAATTCAAATGAAACCTATTCAGAAGGACAGCACCTTTGCAGTCGAATCCTATAAAATTAAAGATTTTAAAACTGTTAAAAATCCATATGAAGGGCATTACCTTCATTCTGATACTTCAGTAGAGTCAATGAAAAAGAACCATACGTTCTCAGCAGGAGACTATTTGATTTCTACCAGCCAGGCAGGGGTAAAATATATCATAGAAACACTTGAACCTGAAGCATTAGACTCTTTTTTCAACTGGAATTTCTTTGACGGAATCTTAGCTCAGAAAGAATACTACTCTGCATACATTTTTGAAGATACCGCAGCAGAGCTTTTGAAAAATGATAAAAAACTGAGACAAGATTTCGAGGCTGCTAAAACTTCAGATAAAAAACTTTCAGAAGACGGGGAAGCACAATTGGATTGGGTGTATAAACATTCTCCTTATTTTGAAGAGAAAACATTCAGACAGTATCCTGTCTATAGAGTCTTGTAAATAGTTGACAAATAGATTGTAAACAAAAAGACGTTTCACTCGAAACGTCTTTTTGTTATTTTGGTAAACCTCTTTTCAAGGCGATTTCGGCTCTTCTAAAAGCAAGTTTTTCTTTCCAGTCCATATATTTCTTTTTGAAATTCGACTTCATAATGTCATCGAACTTTCGCTGTACAGTAAGGTTCCACAGAGAATGTGCCTTTACTGCCCATGATTTGTCCCACGCTCTTAGAGAAATAGAAAAACTTCCGTCCAGATACTTCATCCAGTGCCACCATCCTGTAGGCATAAACAAAGTATCCCCATGTTCAAGGAAACACTCAATACCTTCTACGCCATCGAGGGCTGGGAATTTTGTAAAGTCGGGATTTTCGATATCATAATCTTCCAATGCATAAGTCGCATAAGGAATCTGGTACAGTCTTTCTTTCCATTTATAATCAAATAGAAGGATATGTTTCCTTCCATTGAAATGCGTGTGAAAAATATGGGCCATATCGATATCAAAGTGAAGGAAAGTTACAGATCCCTTTCCGCCAAAGAACATATTGGGGTATTTATCAAGGAAACCTCCCATCAGTTTTTTAGGAGAAATATAATCTTCCAAAAGTTTTGGAGCGTATTTTATGGGATCAAAAAGGAATATTCTTAGATCGGTAGGCTCGCGCTGTATAAGGTCTATATAGTCTGCGAACTTCATTTTTGCAGCAGAAGAATTGATGGGGGCAGAAGGGTCTGCTTTTGAGCTGTCATATAAAGGGACTTCCACTTCTCCTACAACCTCCTTCATATATTCCATCGTCCATTTTTGATATGCAGGCCAGTTTTTTGCCATATTTTTGATGACAACGGGCCTTCTTGGCTTTAGATATTTTTCGTAGAATTCTTCTTTAGAAATGTCATCTACAACATCTATAGGCTTTAAAATTATTCCCATTTTAATAAATTTATATTACAAAATTATTAAATTAATATTTACAAATGAAGGTTAATGATTTTTTTAACTCATGATTCTAACTCAATTTTATTATTTAGTCTAAATAAAAACATAGGTGTTTGTATTGGTTAATTAGTTTTTTACTATTCTTTGAATAAATGAGAATGAAACACTTTAAAATATACCTGTAGGACAGTTAATAGTTATTGCAGCTGGAATAATTGAAATAACCATAAATATTATATTTCTATTAAATAGATAAAATCACTTGGAAGTTGATAAAATTTGAAAATGAGAATCAATGAGCTGTTTTAGTTCTTCATGTAGGGATATATGTTTATATGTAAATTTTAATATTAAGACTTGAGAATTTTGATTCGTTTTGCTACTATAATATTAATTTTTGTAAATAGAACAAAAATGATAAAAATGAGCTTATTGATCAATTTTATTTTTATGTGGTAATTCAAAATTTATTTTAATAATTCTTACTTATGAATTGCTAATAAGCGATTCATTCTAATAAATTGAGTAAAATTTTCGACATATGAAAAATATAACTATTTTCGTAGTGATATAGATTTAACTTTTTGTAATAAAAGAGATCTTTAAAAGAAGTGTAACGAATTATCATAAAGACTAACTAATTGAGCAAATAATAAGTATGAAAAAAAATATTTCTTTATTTCTGATGCTTTTTTTTACTGTGCTTACTTTCGCACAGAAGACGGTTTCAGGAAAGATCACTGACGACGACGGGGTAGCAGTACCAAGTGCCAGTGTTACAATTGAAGAGCCCGGTAAAGATGCCATACTTGCCTATGCAATTACCAATTCTAAAGGAGAGTACAAAGTAACTTTTACTTCCGGAGAGAGTAATGTAGACCTTAAGGTAAAAGCATTCAATCAGAAACCCCTTACCAAACAAATCAGCAATATTGACCAGACTCTGAATTTTAAAATGCAGTCTGAAGCTACAGAAATTAAAGAAGTACAGTTAAAAACAAAGATGATCACCGCAAGAGGAGATACCATCTCTTATGATCTTAAGGCATTCAACAGTAAAAACGACAGGACACTGGCAGATGTGATGAAAAAGATTCCGGGTATTGAAGTGAACAATGACGGAACAATTCTTTATCAGGGAAATGCAATTAATAAATTCTACGTCAACGGAAAAGACCTTATGGAAGGAGGATATGGTACCATAAATAATTCTCTTCCCAAAGATGCCGTCCAAAAAGTAGAGGTTCTTGAAAACCACCAGCCCGTAAAAATACTTCAGGACAAGGTTCCTTCTGATCAGGCAGCTATTAATATCAAGCTTAAAAACTCTGTTACCATGACAGGTAGGGGAGAAGTAGGAACCGGTTTCGGAGATCCATGGCTTTGGAATGTTAAGCTTACCCCTATGTTTTTTGGACAGAAAAGTCAGTGGGTGGTCAACTACAAAACCAATAATATGGGCGAGCAGGTAGAAAATGAAGGAAATATTCTTGCCTTTGGAAGTTCATGGGAAGGAAGAAGAATCAATGCCGGTCAAAATAACTGGCTGAGTGTAGAAAATGCAAGTACTCCTGATCTTCCTGTCAAGAGATATTTAATGAATAATGTTCATTATTTATCAGCCAATTATTTAGTTAATATCGATAAGAAGAAGGAGTGGGAATTAAAAGCGAGTGCCAACTATACCAATAATGCAGTAAGCAGGGAAAGTTATAAACAAACGGATTATTTTGCAACACCTGATACGCCTGCTTCTACTGTCATTCAGAATGTTTTGAATAACTTTTATACAGATAAAGCAAAAGGAGAATTGATCTTTACAAAGAATGCTAAAAAAGGGTTCTTTAAAAATACCACCAGTTTCTCTCAATTCTGGAATGCAGACAGAGCGTTGGCAGACAGAACGAGTACATCGTCAAATACATCTAGCAGACATGGTGAGGAGGCTGTAGAATCTCCTACTTCGTCGTTCCAGAACTCGTTGAGTACAATAATTCCGTGGAAAGAAAAAATGGTGAATGTTAAATCATTTATCAATTATCAGAATGATAAACAGACTTTAGATGTTACGCCTGCTTCTTATCTGGAAATTCCGGGTTTTATGCCAGGATTTAAAGCAGAAACTGTAAGACAGAAGTTCGGACTTAAAACTTTCGAAGCTAATCATTCTGCCAATATTGGCTTTTCTGCTAAAGGATGGACATTTACCCCGGAAGTAGGTTTTAATTATAAGACAACCACTCTTAATTCTGCGTTGATTAATCTGCAGGCCGGAAAGTATTTTGGATATGGGGATGCTTATTACAATGATCTCACCTATTCTATAGCTTCACCTTATGGAAGTGTAGGAGTGAACTATAAAAGCGAATCGTGGATGTTATTTGCTAATCTTCCTGTAAATTCCAATAATATTAAGGCAGATGATCCTTTGAGAAACGTTGACAAATCGGTGAATAAAGTTACTTTTGAACCTAATGCTTTTGTACAGTACTCATTTGCTTCATTTTGGAAAGCTTCCGCGAATGGGAACATAAGCAATAATTTTGGTGATGTGAATACAGCATATGCAGGTTACCTTATGCAGTCTCCAAATGGAATCAATGTGATGAGCCCAGATAATCCGATTCCACAGAGTAACACAAAATCTACGGGAGTCAGGCTTGAATATAGAAATCCACTTAATAATTTGTTTTTTAACGTTAATTATCGCTTCAGTGACATCAAAAGAAACCTAATGTCCAACCCTACAAGGAATTCTTCCGGGTTTATGATCGGAAGCTATATAGAACAGGACAACCATGCTGTAAGCAATGTATACAGTGCAGAAGTAGGAAAATATTTCCCAAAATTTAAAACAAATGCTTCAGTAAGCTATAGTAATAATACTTCAAGATCAGATGCTTATCAGAATGATGGAGCCTATGAAGGAGAAAATAATGCCCAGTCTTACGGGTTTAAGCTGAATAATACTTATTTCAGCTGGATGAGTATTGATTATAATGCAAGTATTTCACTTACCAAACAAACCAATACCAGTTTGCTTCCTGAGCTTAATGGTAAAAGCAAAAGAAACGGATATACCCACAACCTTGCAGCCTATTTCTATCCGATAGAGAACCACACAATAGGTTTTAACTGGGATCAGGTGAACAGCAGTAATATAAACCAAAGTTATAATAATGCATTCTACGATATTTCATATCAGTTTTCATGGGCAAAGAAAAAAGTCGATTTTGAAATAAAATGGATGAATATTGCGAACAGAAAAGTTTTTGAAACGTATGATGTGAGCGCTACAGCCAATACATACACCAAAATCCAGCTCCGCCCAAGCCAGGTAATGTTTACCGTAAAATTCAACTTTAAATAAAATAAAAACCAATCCCTCGGGATTGGTTTTTTGTTGAGATATAATGATGTATTAAAAGCTTTGCTGGTCAGCAGAAGGACCGTAACTTCCCGGTAAAGGAATATTGTTCAGTCTGTAATATACTCCAAGCTGAGCTCTGTGGTGGGTAATTTGATTTAAAGCATGTCTGATCGCTCCGTATTTACTCCAGCTGGCCAGTGCGTGCCCATCATTTTTAATCGTCCAGCTTGGGTTCAGCTCATCTTCTGTAGCCTTTTCTAAAGCAGCTTTACCGGCCTGATAACTGTCATCCAGTTTTTTAATCAGATCCTCCCTTGTTGAAAGAACTGTAGGTTTGTAGCCTCCTATGGCAAAATCCAGTTCCGAGGTATTCAAAATGGTATTGGGCCATTCAAAAACTTCTACAAGATGGGTGGCAAGCGGCATCATTTTCATGCTCTTTTCATGAGGGGCGTAATCATTTTTTCCTTCAGGGTAAAGATCAATAAATTTTTTTGTGGTTTGGAATTCTCCCTCCAGTTCGGATTTTAATTGAGATAAAGTATCCATAATATTTTGTTTTTAAAAAGCTAAAGGTAAGCGTTTTAGATTCGAAAATGGCTTAACGAAATCATAATTTTTTGAAGGATACATTATTATTTAAATACTGATGAAAAAAAATCTACAAAAAATAAAAATTATTGTAACAAAATAACAAATATGATTACTTATTATGTAAACTTTGATACAATGAAAAAGCTATTCTCAGTATTTCTTATCGCTCTTTTTGCATTTGCAGGAGCTCAGGAATCCAAAGAAACCGCAAACCGTTTCTTTTATGAATTGACTTTCAAGCCGAAGAAAGATTCTGCAAAGCTGGATAAGATTATCACTATTTTGGACATAACTCCAAAAAAATCAATTTATCAGGACTATACAATGCCTGCTCAGGATTCTATCATTAAAATTCAGATAGATGAAATGGAGAAGACAAAGACTTTTAAAGATATGAGCAAGCTGATTAGATGGCCGAAGTTTTCATATAAAATTATCAAAACTTATCCGGACATGAAAGTTCAATATGTAGATAGAATCAGCAGAAACCTATTCTCTTATGAAGATGATCCGAAACTGCAGTGGAGCATTTTGCCGGAAAAGCAAAAAATTGGAGAATACAACGCTCAGAAAGCAACTACCGAATTTGGAGGAAGAAAATGGACAGCATGGTTCAGTTCAGACATTCCATTTCAGGATGGTCCTTATAAATTCAAAGGGCTTCCAGGGCTAATCGTAAAAATTGAAGATGCTGATAAAAATTACTCATGGCAGTTAAGTGGGAATAAGAAAATCGAAAATTATGACGAATTATCTTATGCTGATAAAATCAATGCCAAAATGGGAATGATGAGTACAACAATAACACCAACAACAAAGGAAAAGTTTTTAAAGTCTTATGAGGGATACAAAGCAGATCCTTTTGCAGAATCCAGACCTTATATGACAGCAGAAAACATGAGCAGACCTATGCCTGGAACAGACGGAACAGTGGGGGACTTTATGAAAAGACTGGAAAAACAGGTAAAAGACTTCTTTGGTTCTAACGATAATCCGATTGAGAAAGATCAGAATACGGACAAAAAGAAAAAATAAACATTCATATCAACTAAATTATATTTTGAATCAACCCAGATACAGTAATGTGTTTGGGTTGATTTCTTTTTGTTAAAAATGTTCTTTTAATAACTAGAAAGTGTTGAAAATAAACTCTAATTTGAAATGATATTTTAGATTAAGCACTTGTTTTTTAAATTTAAATAACAAAAATTTGATTCTGTTACTTTTCATTATATGTTTGTTTTATAACAAATTAAAATATTATTATAATGAAAAAAATCATTTTCACGTTGTTATTAACAACATCTGCAATGTCATTTGCAAAAGCTGAAGAGCCAAAAGTTAAAACAATTTTTCCCAAACAAGAACGAAAAGTTTTAATTGCAAAAAAAACAATTCAGCAAGAAGAAAAAGTGGTAATAAAAATTGCAAAAGCAAAGATAATGAATCCTTTTCAGGAATGTGTTTTCAACAATTCAATGTCTATTTCCTTAATGTATCTATCCATGGGGATTCCTACTGCTGAAGGCTTTGCTGAGGCAGTGGCAACAGGTAGCTGTATGGCTAGTTTTGGAGTTTTTTAATTAACTAAATATTTAAAAATTATAAGGTTCAGGAAGTTTTCTTTCTGAACCTTGTTATTTAGATTAAATTTAAATAGCGTATATTTGCATCACTAAAAATTAGGCTTTGGAAGTGAAAGGATTACATAAATTAAGTGGATTCCCTAAGAATAAAATGGGGAAGATATTGGGGTATGATAATGACCATCTGAAAATGCCCAATAAAATTATTGAAATGGGGCTTCTTCCGGAGACCATTTTCAGGATTTTGTACCAGGCTCCTTTCAATGGACCGATGTATGTAGAATTTGGAGCAGAGAAAAGCCGGATTGCTCTTCGTGAGGAAGAAGGAGATTATATCATTGTTGAAGAATTGAATTAATGCAGAAAAACAAGAAAAAACAGATACTTTTAGTCGGAAATCCCAATGTAGGAAAATCTACCGTTTTCAATACGCTTTGCAACAAAAAGCAGAAAACAGGAAACTATGCAGGTGTTACCGTAGCAAGCCATTCAGGGAAATACGTGTATGAAAATGAGGAAGTTGAAGTAGTTGATCTTCCTGGTTCTTACAGTGTGTATCCAAGTTCTGAAGATGAAGCTATTTTTTCAAAATATCTGATTGATGAGCAGAAAAACTATGCAGGAGTTGTTTATATTCTTGAAGCATTAAGCTTAAAAAGAGGACTTTTACTTTTTCAGCAGATTCAGGATCTAGGTATTCCGATGATACTGATTGTCAATCAGATTGACCAGGCAGAAAGAAGAGGGGTAACCATAGATGTCAAGAAATTTTCTGAAGCCCTGGGCATTAAAATTATTCAGACCAACGCCAAAGAGCAGATTGGTATTGATGAGGTAAGAGAAGCCGTTTATAACAATGAGTTTTTAAAAGCAGATAAAATCTCTTTCGAAACGCCAAGCGAACATAAAGATTTCATTCAGAAACTGGCATCACACAAAGGTTTTGATAATGAATATAAAGCCTGGATGAGCCTTTCACTGGGCACAGATCTCGGAAGAATAGGATCCGTAGCAGAACAGATCAATGCTTCTGAGACTAAAAGCCTGGTTCCTAAAAGACTGCAGGTTCAGGAAACTGTTAGAAGATATCAATATGTAGATAAAATCTTAGAAGATGTAATCTCTAAAAAAGCACAGTTTAAAGAATTACTGACAGAAAAACTGGATAAAGTTTTAGTTCATAAATTCTGGGGTTATGTAGTTTTCCTTCTAATTCTATTGGTTATTTTCCAGAGTGTATTCTTTCTGGCAGAATATCCGATGAACTGGATTGAAAGCTTCTTTTCATGGTTGGCTGCTTTTACAGGAGAGCACCTTCCGGCAGGGCCTGTTAATTCCCTGATCTCGAACGGTATCGTTCCGGGAATCGGAGGAATTGTGGTATTTGCACCACAGATCGGAATTCTTTTATATTTCCTTTATCTGTTAGAAGATTCAGGATATATGGCAAGAGTAGTATTCCTCATGGATAGATTACTCCGTCCCTTTGGGCTTAACGGTAAAAGTATTGTTCCCCTTGTGTCGGGAACTGCATGCGCTATTCCCGCGGTAATTTCCACTAGAAATATTGAAAACGTTAAAGAAAGATTGCTGACTATTCTCGTAACACCATTTATGACGTGTTCAGCAAGACTTCCGGTATACAGTATCGTTATCGGTCTGATAATTTCTGAAGGATCATTTTTGGGAATAAAGTACAAAGCTCTGGTCCTGATGGCAATGTACCTTCTCGGCTTTTTAGTCGCATTATTATCAGCTGCAATTCTTAAAGGATTTATTAAAAATCAAGGGAAAACCTATCTGGTAATGGACCTTCCTGCCTATAAAAAACCACTTTTCGGATATGACTTTAAAATGGTTTTGGGTAAAGTATGGGACTTCATCACCGGTGCTGGTAAGATCATTTTCATTGTAAGTATCATTATCTGGTTCCTTAGCTATTTTGGGCCCAAGCAAAAAGCAGATGAGCTAGTAGCGGCAGACGTTCACCTTGATCACTCTTATCTGGCAAAAATGGGTAAAGGAATAGAGCCTGTTATCGCTCCTTTGGGTTACGACTGGAAAATGGGGGTAGGAATCCTTACCAGCTTCGTAGCAAGAGAGGTTTTTGTGGGAACAATGTCTACTTTATACAGTCTGGAAGATGACGCTCCGGAGGTAAAGGTAATTGATAAAATGAGAAGAGATGTAAAACCGAATGGAGAAAAAGTATTCAGCTTTGCTACAGGAATTTCCGTTCTTCTGTTTTACGCATTTGCAATGCAGTGTGTTTCTACACTTGCAGTAGTCTACAGAGAGACCAAAAGTTGGAAATGGACCGGCTTTCAGGTAGTCATGATGACAGGTTTGGCATATTTTGTGTCGATGATAGCATATCAGATTTTAAAGTAATGGACTCATCATTAATTTTTCAGTATGTACTTATTTTCATAATTGTAGCATTTGCCTGCTACTCTTTATTTAAAGTACTTAGAAAGAATTTTGCACCGAAAAAATTCAGCTCCAAAAGAACAAACTGCGATAAAGACTGCGGCTGCTCTTAAATAGGGATATCAATGGATAATTGAAAAAAATGTAGTATTTTCATTTTTTAATTTAAAATATCCGGGTTGAGTATTCCAAAAGCGATATTCGTTTTATTATTTTTATCATTTGCCTTCCGTACGAAAGCACAAAGCGATACTGCCAATATTAAATCTTATGCGGAGCAGGTTATGATCCGTGTCAATCTCGATACCAATATTGAAAGCTATACCTTTTCAGAAGGAGAATATAAAGATGCAGAGAAAACAGTCTTCTCAATCAATAACAAGGTTAAAACATCCCTTTCAGTCGATTATAAAATCATAAGTGCTACGCTATCATTTGCCCCTAAGTTTTTACAGGGAAATGACAGCGAGGCTTTGAAAGGCAGCAGTTCTTATACAGACTTCAGCTTCAGGCTTTTTCCAAAAAGATTTATCCAGACTTTTTATTACAAAAATGTACGTGGATTTTATCTTGAAAATATGAAAGACCTTTTCCCTCAATGGCAGGAAGGAAGAGACCCTTACCTTCAGTTTCCTGATCTGCGGGTGCAGAGTTTCGGAGGATCTACATCCTATATTCTTAATAAAAATTTTTCCGCAAAAAGCATTTATACCCAGGGAGAATGGCAGAAAAACAGCAGTGGAAGCTGGGTCCCGTTTCTGGATTATGATCTTACGATTTTCAGAAATAAAACCGAAGGAATAAAAAGTAAAGAATTTCAATATAAAATTGGGGGTAACATCGGATACTTCTACAATTGGGTACTTGGTAAAAATATTAATATTTCACCTTTTCTGGCATTGGGACTCGGAGGGAAATTCTCCAGCTACCGTAATATTGAGAATGGAGGTGTAAAGGAAAACGCCCAATATCTAACCATAAGAATGGAAGGAGGGCTCCACATCGGCTACAATACCGATCGTTTTTTATTCGGAGGAAAAATGAATTTTAGCGCTTATGCTTACGATCAGAAAAAGAACCAAACAGTAGAAAACAGTAACCTCTACGGACTCTTATACATAGGCTATCGTTTTGCTCCTCCGAAAGTTGTAAAAAACACCTACGATAAAATCCAAAAAAAAATCCCGGTTCTATAAGTTGAAAGGTCTTTTAAGTATCTTTGCGTTGGAAAAGTTAGACAGAAAATAATAAAATAATAAAAACATAATGTCGTTAATAAAATCTATTTCAGGGATTCGCGGAACCATAGGCGGAAAAGTAAATGATAACCTTACCCCACTTGATGTGGTGAAATTCGCTTCCGCATTCGGGACCTGGCTTCAGAATAATAAAAATAAAAAAGATCTGACTCTTATTATCGGTAGAGATGCGAGAATATCAGGTCAGATGGTCTCTTCTCTGGTTACAGCAACATTACAGGGGTTGGGTATAAATGTGATTGATTTAGGTCTTTCTACAACACCCACAGTGGAGATAATGGTTCCTGAGCTTAATGCAGACGGAGGAATTATCCTTACGGCTTCTCACAATCCAAAACAATGGAATGCCCTTAAATTATTAAATGAAAAAGGAGAATTCATCACCGGTGAAAACGGAGCCGATGTATTGGCGCTGGCAGAAAGTGAAGACTTCAACTATGCAGAAGTAGATAATCTAGGGAAATATGAAACCAGAGATGATGCATTTGATATTCACATCCAGCAGATTCTTGACCTTCCAATGGTAGATGTGGAAGCTATTAAAGCAAAAAAATTCAAAGTAGTACTGGATGCAGTAAACTCTACAGGAGGGATTGCAATTCCAATGCTTTTAGATAAACTGGGATGTGAAACCATCAAGCTGTATTGTGATCCAACAGGTCACTTTCCACATAACCCGGAACCTTTGAAAGAACATTTGGGGGACATCTGTGAATTGGTAAAAAAAGAAAAAGCAGATTTAGGAGTTGTAGTAGATCCGGATGTAGACAGACTTGCTTTAATCGATGAAAAAGGCGAAATGTTTGGTGAAGAATATACATTAGTAGCCGTTGCTGATTACCTGTTGAAACATAAAAACGGTGCGGCAATCTCCAACCTTTCTTCCAGCCGTGCTCTGAGAGATGTAGCACATACCCATAATTCAGAATACTTTGCCAGTGCAGTAGGAGAAGTGAATGTAGTGACTCTGATGAAGGAGAAAAATGCTGTGATTGGTGGAGAAGGAAACGGAGGAATCATTTATCCGGAGCTGCATTATGGAAGAGACTCTTTAGTAGGAGTAGCCTTATTTTTAACGCATCTGGCAAAAGAAAATAAGACCGTTTCAGAATTAAGAGCAGGATATCCAAGCTATTTCATGGGTAAAAAGAAAATAGAACTTACCCCGGAAATAGATGTAGATGCTATTTTAGGAAAAATGGAGAAGGAATATCAGAATGAAGAAGTTTCTACGGTAGACGGAGTGAAAATAGATTTTGAAAACAATTGGGTTCACCTAAGAAAATCCAATACGGAACCTATCATCAGAATTTATACAGAAGCTAAATCTCAGGAAGAAGCAGATAAATTAGGAGATGATATCATTGCCAAAATTAAAAGTTTAATCTAAATAAATAAAAAGAACGGAACTCCTTTTGTTCCGTTCTTTTTTATACTGAAATGTTTGAGCATATTAAAAACAGATTCCCTTTTCCGAAAGAAAAATGGAGGAAGTTCCTAGGCTGCTTTGAGCGGATGGAGATTCCTGCCAAAACCCTGCTTTTAAAAGAAGGAGAAGTTTCATATCATGCTTACTACATTAAAAAAGGAATTGTAAGAGCCTGGTATAACAACGACGGAAAGGATGTAACCTTTCAGTTTTTTCTTGAAAACACAATGTTCTCATCGCTGGAAAGCTTTAAAAAAGGATTGCCAAGCATGGTTTCTTTCGAAACAATAGAGCCTTGTATCTTGTATAAAATAAATAAACCTGATGTAGAAGCATTTCTGGAAGATGTTTATGAAAATAAAGACCTTCGAACGCTGTTTATGGATGCCCTTTTTGAAAGGATATTCGATTACATGAAACACTTCTTTTCATTCATAAAAGATACTCCTCAGCAGCGCTATATTAATCTGGCTCAGCAAAAACCTGAGATCATTAAAAGGGTTCCCCAGCATTATATTGCATCATATCTGGGCGTTACAACCGTCCATCTCAGCAGGATAAAAAGCAAAATCCTGAAAGAAACATCCCTCTGAAAATTCAATTCTCGATACATTTTATCAATTATTTTAAACTGATAACAAATGTTATTGCTCCGGAAAATGCCCTGCAATAATTTTGTGTAAAATTTAAAACAATGAAAGCAGCAGTCGTATTTGAAAAAGGTGCTATCCCTCAATATGCAGATTTTCCGGAGCCGGAACTAACAAAAGAAAACGAAGTCCTGGTTCATGTAAAAGCAGCTTCTATTAAAAATCTTGACAGAGCAAGGGCGGGAGGAAACCATTATTCTACAGGCCACGAAGAACATAAGCCCACTGTTATTGGCTCGGATGGGGTAGGCCACCTCGACAACGGTGACAGTGTTTATTTCTTCAGTAAGAAAGGAACAGTAGCCGAAAAAGCAGTAGCAGATAAAAAAATGATGGTTGAGATCCCTCAGGGACTTGATTTTTCTATCGCAGCAGCATTACCCAACGCAGTAATGGGATCTGCAATGGCATTAAAATTCAGAGCAGGGATACAGCCCGGAAATACAGTACTTATTAACGGAGCAACAGGAATTACAGGCAAGATAGCAGTTCAGATAGCCAGAATTTATGGCGCTCAAAAAATAATTGTTACCGGAAGAAATGAAGAATCCCTGAAGTCTCTCCTTGCATTGGGAGCAGATGAAATAATTTCCCTCCAGCTGAATGATGATGACTTTAAAAAAGCAATTAAAAAAAGTCATTCTGAAATACCTGTTGATATCATTCTGGACTATCTATGGGGGCATTCTGTGGAGATGATCCTGGCTGCCTTCAAAGGAGACGGAACATTTTCCCATAAAACAAAGCTGATTACAATAGGAGGAATGAGCGGTGATACCATTCAGCTTTCTTCCCAAATTCTTAGAGGTACCGATATTCAGATTTCAGGATCTGGCCTGGGAAGCTGGACAAGAGAGGAGTCTGCTCTTTTATTTTCGGAAATTATTCCGGAAATGTTTCAGGCAGCTGCGGATGGGAAAATTAAAATAGAAACAAAAGAGGTTGATATCAAAGAGATCGAATCAGCATGGAACGCTGAGATACCAGGCGGAAAAAGGCTGGTGGTAAGAATTTAACCACAATTTTCATTTTTTTATCCACAATCCTTTTACTGGTTTTCTTTTTTTACTATTTTTATAATAGAAATTTATGAAATGGTAAATTCAAAAAAAAGTTGCAACTTTGCATAAATATTTGAATATCAGTTTCAGATGTATTATTAATTAAAAGTTTGCCGAGGTTTGTAAGCTAATTCAGACATCGGGCCGACAAAGACGACACTATTGGAAGAGTATTTTGGAAATGAACTTGTAAAAAAGTTCGAGGAAATGATGGAAAACAATGACGAATTCTACTTCGATACCGAAGAACTGGAAGATATCATTGTTTATTATTTGGAGCTTGGAGATTTTAATTACGCCGATAGGGCTGTTAATTATGGATTGAAGCTTCATCCCAATTCATTGGATATCAAGATCAAAAAACTTGAAATTCTTTTGGAGTGGGAAGAATATAATACTGCGAAAAGCCTTATCAATGAGCTGAAAGGTTCCTCTATGGAAAATACAGACTTTTTGGTTTGCTACGCCAAGTATTATTCGAGTTTAGGAAATCCTAGAAAATCCATTGAGATCTGCAAAAAAGCTTTAACATTAGAGGAGGAAGAAAACTTCCTTCACAACTTTATTGCAGATGAATATGTGAATCTCGGGGATCCTTTTAACGCTCTTAAACATTACAGAAAAGCACTGAAGGAAGATCCAACGGATGAATACTCGCTGGAAAACTGTATGGTGTGTTTCAGTGACCTGAATAAGAGTGAGGAGGCTATTGCCTTTCTAAATGAATATTTAGATGAATTCTCGTATTCTGAAACCGCATGGTTTGAGTATGGACAATTCTATTTCAACAGGAAAAATTATGATGAAGCAATAAAAGGCTATGATTATCTGTTGGCAATCAACTCCAGCTCTGTTGGAGTATATGCTAATAAAGCGGCCTGTTATGAAGCTTTAGGACAATATCAGAAAGCCATTGAGACTTATGAGGAAATGCTTGAGCTGGAATATACGAAGGCATTTACTTTCTATAAGATCGGCTTATGTAATAAAGCCTTAAAACAGCCAATTTTAGCTTTAAACTCATTCCAGAAATCACTGAGAGAAGATCCTCAGTTTTATCTTGCAATGATGGAGCAGTCTTATCTGTACGAAGAAATGGGCGGAATGTCTGAAGCATTGCATTATGCTAAAGAAGCTACCCAGCTGAATGAAAGTAATCTTGACTATCAGAAAAGATTGGCTTTCCTATTCATTGATTCAGGAAAATTTGAAGAAAGTCTTTCCTGTCTTAAAATATTGGTTGATGCAGAACCTACAAGATTCTACAACTGGTATGCTTATTCAGAAGTGTTGATGCTGGTAGGTGAATATGAAGATGCAGTAACAGTATTGAATAGCGCAATAAAAAATCATTATAGAGCAGAACTGTTTTATCAGCTGAGTAATTGCTATTTTAACCTGAAAGAACAGGATAAAGGAATAGAATCTCTTCAGAAAGCTTTGGAGCTGGATCCGTCTTTGGTTAAAGATATGCAGAAAAAATATCCATTCATTAAAGATGAGGTGAAAAAAGTGAAAGCCAGTAAGGTGAAGAAAAAGAGCTAGATTAATCTAAAATAAATAAAAACCTGCAGAGATGCAGGTTTTTTTAATATATAACGTGCTTTTATTTCTTTGGATTTGTTCGTAAAAATATCAATCCGGCAATGATAATTCCTGCCCCTATAAACTGAAGATAGGTCAGCTTTTCACCGTCAATAATTCCCCAGATAATTGCTACAATAGGCATCACCAAAGTGACGGTTGAAGCAAAAAGGGGAGTGGAAACCTTCAGCAGACGATAATTCATCATCATAGCCAGGCCTGTCCCGAAAATAGATAGCAGACTGACAAACATTAGTCCAGTCATATTATCTTTTGAAAAGCTGAATTCAGAAAAAAATCCAGTACTTGTCAAGGCCAGAAGAGAGGGTAAAAATAAAATAAAAGAGAAAACAAAAGCAGATAAAACAGAGGAGGAAACGGTCATCAATTTTGATTTTACAGTCGTTGTACTTAGTGCATAGCATAACGTTGCCAATAGTAAAAGTAAAATAGGAATCAATTTGAATTCTCCGCTGCCACTACCGCCGAATGCAAGAATACATACTCCGGCAAAGCTTATTATCGTTCCTGTAATTTGTTTTTTTGTAGTTTCGAATTTCCAGACTAATGCTCCTACAATAATGACAAAAATAGGCATCATAGAATTGATAATCCCCGCAATACTGCTGCTTATCTCAGTTTCAGCAATTGGAAAAAGAAACATAGGGATAAAATTTCCCGTAAAAGCAGCCAGAATAAGCCATTTCAAATGCTTTTTCGGAAACAGTTTGTAGTTGGAAATGGCAATAGGAAGTAAAATAATCCCGGCAATAAGAACCCTTAAAGATCCTACCTGAAACGGATTAAAATGTTCCAGTGATTTCTTGATTAAAATAAATGAGGAGCCCCAAATAATACTCAGGACCGCCAGAAGAACCCACTTTTCTTTATCTGCGTTCATTATTTTCGTGTAAGATTTTTAGAAATTCTTTTTTAGAAATCATTTTCGCTCCTAAGCTTTCAAGATGATCAGTATGAGACTGGCAATCAATTAATTCAATATTATTTTTATTACGTTCTACAAATTGAATGAAACCTGCTTTTGAGGCATTACTTACCTTTGCAAACATACTTTCGCCACAGAAGACATTTCCAATTTGAAGTCCATAAAAACCACCCACCAATTCACCATTCTGCCATACTTCAATACTTTTGGCTAAACCATATTGATGCAGCTTGATAAAGGAATTCATCAGTTCATCAGAAAGCCAGGTTCCTGTCTGCCCCTTTCTGTTTGCCTGCTGGCAGTTTTTGATTACTTCCCTGAAATTCTGATTCTCGGAGAAAGTAAATACATCTTTGTTTAATATCTTTCTCATAGATTTTGAAACTTTTATCTCTTCAGGGTACAGAACAAATCTCGGATCCGGGCACCACCACAGAATTTCTTCATCAGGATTATACCAGGGGAAAATCCCTAATTGATAGGCGAACCAGATGCGCTCTACGGACAGATCACCACCAAAGGCAATCAATCCCTCGTGACCATCATAAAGCTCAGGGTCGGGGAATGAAATCTCGTTTTCGTCTAGTCGGACCATTTTTTAGAAAAAAAATCCTACTTTAAAAAGCAGGATTTATATTTGATCTTTATTCTTTAATTAAAAAGGTAAATCATCATCGTCATCTCCGGCAAACGGATTCTCATTAGAAGCTGGAGAAGCTGAATGCTGAGGCATAGCCTGAGTAGGCTCTGATGAAATATCAGAAACTTTCTCTACTCTCCAACCTGTAATAGAGTTGAAGTATTTGGTTTCACCTTGAGGAGAAACCCATTCTCTTCCTCTGATGTTGATTCCAACCTTTACATTCTCTCCTTCTTTAAGGTTATCTAATAAATTGATTTTATCAGATAAAAATTCTATGTTTATCGGCTGTGGATACTGTTCCTGGGTCAAAATAACCATTTCTCTTTTTTGAAACCCGCTCGCAAATGTTTGAGCATCAAAAAGTTTCTTTACCGTTCCTTGTAATTCCATATCGTAAATATTAACGATGTAAAAATAAGAAAATGAAATGTAATAAAAGGTGCCGTGAAAAAAAAATGTAGAAATTTTAATTTTTTTTCTGGAAAAGTTTGGAGATAAAGGAAAATGTCCTATATTTGCACTCACAAAAACGAAGCAAGCTCTTTAAAACTTACAATATAAAAAAACCAGCGGATGTGGTGTAATTGGTAGCCATGCCAGACTTAGGATCTGGTGCCGTGAGGCGTGGGGGTTCGAGTCCCTTCATCCGCACTATGCGAAAATAGCTCAGCTGGTAGAGCACAACCTTGCCAAGGTTGGGGTCGCGGGTTCGAATCCCGTTTTTCGCTCCACACCTGCCCTGGTGGTGGAACTGGTAGACACGCAGGACTTAAAATCCTGTACCTTTGGGTGTGCGGGTTCAAGTCCCGCCTGGGGTACAAAGCCTTCTGTACAGCTTACGGAGGGCTTTTTGTTTTAATAGAGGCTGTTATTTAAATAAAAAGTCTTATATTTGTAAGAAATAGAGTTGTATTTGCAAAAGCAAATCAGCAAAGTTAGCGGATGTGGTGTAATTGGTAGCCATGCCAGACTTAGGATCTGGTGCCGTGAGGCGTGGGGGTTCGAGTCCCTTCATCCGCACTAAGCGAAAAAAGCATATCTTGTCGGGATATCTTTTATAAGATTGGTACTTCGGTTCGAATCTTTTTTTTCGCCATACACCCGCCCTGGTGGTGGAACTGGTAGACACGCAGGACTTAAAATCCTGTACCTTTGGGTGTGCGGGTTCAAGTCCCGCCTGGGGTACAAAGCCCTCTGTAATTTGATTACGGAGGGCTTTTTTTGTGATATCGATTTAATTTTACAATTTAATGAAGTAAAAGATGTGACTTGACAGGTCTTTTGGTAAATTTGTCTTTATAAAACAAAACCATGAAACTATTCAACCTCATTTTAGTAGTCAGTGCGATTACAGCTTCCAATCATTTATTCTCTCAGGAATCGAGCCAAATAAAAGCCCATGATATTATAGAAAAAGCTATTCAGGCTACTGGCGGAAAAAAGCTTTTGAACAGTATAAAAACTCTTTATTCTAAGTCCGAGACAGTGATGGACGGGAGAAATGTGAATTGGATCACCAAGGAAATGGCACCCAATAAAGGCAGTTTTGAAATTGAATATCAGGGAAGAATTGTTTATAAATCCTGGTTTGACGGGAAAACGGGGTATGAATTGGTAAATGGAGAAAGAAAACTGGCAGATCAGGCAGAGTTTAAGGATAAAGTCAATAGAAAGTACATCATAAATGAATTGGCTTATATAGATCCTGCACTGTATACGATTGAGCTTGTAGAGACTAATACTGAAAAAGCTTATTATAAAATAAAGGCCACTTATGTCGCGGGCAAAGTAGCTTACCTTTATTATGATCTAAAAACTTATTTACTAAACAAGGAAGAAACTGTCGAGAACAGTAATAAAAGTGCATTTTCAACCATTTTGATGAGCGATTATAAAAAATTCGGCGATCTTTTGTATGCTACAAAATCTACATTTGTATCCGAAGACGGAGACCAGATAGCCATTCTTGTAGATTTATATTACAATAAAGAGATTAAGGATAAAGATTTTAAATAATGAAAAATAATAACCTTAAAGGTTGTCTACTGACAGAAAGCCCTGTGTAATTCAATTACACAGGGCTTTTTTTGTTTATAATACTTATTACCGTGGGTATTTTTATGCTTAAGGTTTATTGTCTTCCATTTGTCAGTTTTTTTGTCAGTTCTGTCAGGTATAAACAAAATAAATTTACCATGCCATATTAGAACAGATACCGTTTAACAATAAAAAAATAATTTATGAATTTAACCAAAGACGAAGAAATTTTACAGTCTGTTGTAAAAAAAGCCTGGAAAGATCCTGTATTTAAAAACAGTTTAATCCAGAATCCGGTAGCTACTATGGAGAATTTTTTGGGAAGTCCTATTAATCTGCCTGCAGGGAAAAATCTGGCGTTCGTAGATCAAACTGACTCTACTACCATCTTTGTAAACATTCCGGCAGAGCTGGATATGGATGATATGGAATTAGATGAGGAACAGCTGGACGTGATATCTGGAGGAAATGATGGAGACCCACCTATCTACATAAAACCAGTTAACTCTGAGGGCCGCATTTTTGGCGGAAAGTAGATGTAGAAAATTCTATGAATCGTATATAATTCCTGATTTTAAGAATTATATGCGATTTTTTATTAAAAAAGTATGAATGATAAAACGGTCTTTAAGGCTCATTTTATATATTTTATACTATTTAATTAATATGCAACGCAATAAAAGCCTTTTCGTTATGATAAATTATAAATACATATTGTTTTTTTGTTTTTTATATATCGGAAATTATCCTGGAACGTTTTCTCAAACCAATAAAAAAATAGAGAGCCAGTCAATGGGTTCTAAAAGCACTGCAGACAGCCTGCTGAATATTGGTATAAAGCAGCAGGAGTCGGGAAATTTTGCAGAATCTGTGCTGTACTTTAATAAAAGCTTAGTAAGCTATTATGAACATAAAGATTTTAAAAAAGCAGGAGACTGCTATAGCTATCTGGCTATTTCTTACTCTCTTCAGGGAAACTATATTCAATCTCTTTCTTATTTTGAAAAAAGTATTTCTGAATACAAAAAGGTGAGATACAAATTAGGAATCTCATCAGTAACCAACAATATGGGGGGAACCTACTACTATTTAGGTAAATTTTCTCAGGCTCTCAGCTGTTATCAAAAAGTTTTAGAAATTCAAACAGAAATTAAGGATCCTAAAACGATCGCTATAACCACTCAAAATATCGGTGGGATCTATTCTAAGCTGGAAGATTATACAAGTGCCTTAAAGTATTATAGAAAAGCATACAATGTATATACAAAGCTGAATGATGTAAAGGCAATCGCTCAGAATTTAAATTCTACAGGGTCTATACAGGTAAGGCTGAAAGACTTTGATCTTGCCTATGAAAATCTGAGCAAAGCGCTTCAGGTTGCTAATGAACAGAATGATAAGCAGATTAGAATTGAAGTCCTGAATAACTTAGGAACGCTGTTTTATGAACAATCAGATTATTCTAAGGCCTTAGGATATTTTAATAATACATTGCAGCTCGCAAAAGAAATGAATAGCCAGCAGTACATTGGAGATTCTCAGATTGCTATAGGGAACATCTATGCAGGGCAGGGTAAAAACAAGGAAGCGGTAAAAAAATGCAGCGAAGGATTTACCATTGCTCAAAAAATAGGATCTCTAAGTTTGAAAAAAGATGCTTGCGACTGTCTTTATCATTCATATAAAACACTTGGAGATGATAAGAAAGCTCTTACCTACTATGAGAAATCAAACATTTTTGAAGATAGCTTAAACTCCAAAGAGACATCTAACAGGATGATGAACATGGAGTTCCAGAAACAGCAGCTGACGGACAGTATTGCCTATGTAAAGAAAGAACATACTATTCAGATCAAACATAAAGAAGAGGTACAGAAAAAGGAAAAACAAAGAAATGCCATTATTATTTCTTTAGGTTTCATTCTTGTTTTAGCTGGAGGCTTATGGAACAGGCTCAACTTTGTCAAAAAGTCTAGAGAAGCACTAAGAATAGAGAAAGATCGCTCAGAAGAACTACTGCTGAATATCCTTCCGGAAGAAATTGCTGAAGAACTAAAGCAAAAAGGAAGTGTCAATGCCAGGGATTTCAATCTGGTATCCATTCTCTTTACCGATTTTAAATCCTTCACACAAACTGCTGAAAAAATGTCTCCTCAGAGTTTGGTTGAAGAAATTAACGTTTGCTTTAAAGCTTTTGATCTCATCTCCGAAAAATATAAGATTGAAAAAATAAAAACAATAGGTGATTCCTATATGGCTGCAGGAGGAATTCCGAAACCTGATCAAAATTCATTGAAGAATATTGTTTTAGCCGGGCTGGAAATGCAGGATTTTATGGCGGAAAGGAAAAATGAAAATATGCAAACCAATAGACCTGCTTTTGAAATGCGGCTAGGAATTCATGCGGGGCCCATTGTCGCAGGAATTGTAGGGGTTAAAAAATTCCAGTATGATGTATGGGGAGACACTGTAAACACTGCCAGCCGAATAGAAAGCAACGGTATGGTAGGGAAAGTAAACATTAGCGAATCACTTTATCTCCTTATAAAAAATGAAGACTGTTTTAGCTTTGAATACCGTGGAAATATTCAGGCAAAAGGAAAAGGAGAGCTGAAAATGTATTTTGTAGAGGCTACTTTATGAAAAAAATGAATAAAAGCTAATAATTGGCAATTTTCAAGTATAAATTGACAATTTTATACAAAAATAGCCACATATCTTTACAATATTGAAAATGACAATTGTCCAAGAGCAGAAGAGATAAAAGATAATTAGAAAGAAAATAGGACTGACAGTTTTGAAGTAAAACTTGGCAAATCTATACAAGAAAAGCATTTTACCTTTATCTCATACAAAACAGAAGTGTTATGGAAGACAAAAAAGAACAAATTATACAAACGGTTATTTCTAAGGCATGGGAAGATGTGGATTTTAGAAAAGATTTACTGGCAAACCCTGTAGCTGCTATAGAAAGATTAACGGGAGTAGAGGTGATTTTGCCGGAAGGGAAAGAGTTGATAATTGTTGACCAGACGGATAAATCTAAAGTATATGTAAATATCCCTGCAGAACCGGAAATGGATAATATAGAACTTACGGAAGATCAACTGGAAGCTATAGCAGGAGGAGGACAAATGATATGGAAAGATTTGGCAGACGCAATGTTTCCCGCATTAAAAGATTGCATAAAAATTTAAAAACTGAACGGAGAGATTAAGAATCCTGTTGTTGATCTTTCTGATTTAGCAATCTCTCAATACATAACTAATTATAAATAAAAACATAATTATCATGGAATTTACACAAGAACAAAAATTATACGCAGAGATCATTCAAAAAGTATGGGATGATGTTGAGTTTAAAAAAGAGCTAATGGCCAATCCTGTAGAAACTATCGAAAAACTGACAGGTAAAAAGTTGAATTTACCAGAAGGTAAAACTTTGGTAGTAAGAGATCAGACTGATGATTCAAATGTCTACATCAACATTCCTGCAAGGCCAAAAATGGATATGGAACTAAATGAGGATCAACTAGAGATGGTCGCAGGAGGAGGTACTGTTAAAGATGTTGTTTCCGGTGTTCTAGATTTTTTAAGCTATATGAGTACTCCTCCAATTCTTCGTTAAATAAATATTAAATATATAATTATCATGGAATTTACACAAGAACAACAAATGTACGCAGAAATCGTACAGAAAGCATGGAATGATGCTGAGTTTAAAAAAGAACTAATGGCTAATCCCGTAGCTGTTATTGAAGAATTTACAGGAAAAAAAGTTAGCCTTCCTGAAGGAAAGACTATCGTAGTGAGAGATCAGTCTGATGAATCTACTATGTATATCAACATTCCTGCAAAAGTACAGATAGATGCAGAATTGAATGAAGAGCAGTTAGAAGCTGTTGCTGGAGGTGTTTGGGATCCTACAGGAACAGGAGGTGGTTGTACAGGAGTATTTCCATTTCCTGGATTCCCTCCAATTTTAACAACATTGTAATCAATAACAAATAACTATATAACCATGGAATTTACACAAGAAGAAAAAGTGTACGTAGAAATCGTGCAAAAAGCATGGGATGATGCTGAATTTAAAAAAGAATTAATAGCAAATCCCGTTGCAACTATTGAAAAATTTATAGGAAAAAAGCTAAACTTACCTGAAGGAAAAACATTAGTGGTAAGAGATCAGTCCGACGGATCTTCTGTATATATCAATATTCCTGCAAAAGTAGAGGTAGATGCTGAATTGAACGAAGAGCAGCTGGAAGCGGTAGCCGGAGGTGTTTGGATTGGTCCAGACGGCGGAGGTTGCATACCTACTTTTCCTCCTAAACCATTGTCTCCTGGCCCATTCTTAACAGCATTATCATAATAGCTATATAACCATGGAGTTTACACAGGACGGAAAAATATACGCAGAAATCGTACAAAAAGTATGGGATGATGCTGAGTTTAAAAAAGAATTACTAGCAGATCCTATTTCTGCTATTGAGAAGCTGACAGGTAAAAAACTAAACTTACCGGAAGGGAAAACTTTAGTAGTAAGAGATCAGACCGACGAATCTACTATATATATCAATATCCCTGCAAAAGTACAGATAGACGCTGAACTGAATGAAGAGCAGTTAGAGGCTGTTTCAGGAGGTATCATGTGGCCAACTAGTACGGGGCTTCCACCATGGATAGTACCAACTTTACCTATAGAGTACTAGCCACATTATTTAAAAAATAAAAACATATTAACATTTCACAATTAACATTATGACAACATTAGAACAACAAAAAGGAGAAGACCTAATAAAAACTTTAATTGAAAAAGCTTGGGCAAATCCAGAATTCAAAAAACAATTAGTTAATAATCCTGCTGAAACAATAGGTAGTATTGTTGGGAAAGATTTGGGAGCTACTATGCCAAATGGAAAAAAACTTGTAGTCGTAGATCAAACTGACGATAGTACGTTTTACTTAAATATTCCATCTCAGCCACAAATAGATGTGGAACTAAAAGAAGAAGAATTAGAGCAGGTATCAGGAGGGGCAGGTGGTCCATTATATGATGCAGGGGTATGGGTTGGACATCAGATTAAAGATTTCTATAACTGGGCAACGAGCTAATCAATTTTCTGAAAATTACTGTAAACATAATTACTATAGAAATTTTACCAATCAATTTTACTTTACAAAAAATTACTAACGAATAAAATATAATAACATGAAACTAGCAAACGAACAACAATTAAATATTATTAATGATTTAATCATCAAATCAACAAATGATTCTAAATTCAAAGCAGAATTTATTAACAATCCTAAAAAGGTAATTGAAGACTCTTATGAATTTAAAGTATATGACAACGTTAAATTAGTTGTTGAAGACCAATCTGACGAAAATAAGATTTTCATTAATATTCCTCGTAAGCCAGATCTTAACGAAGTGGAATTAACTGACGAAGAACTAGAGAAAGTAGCAGGTGGTGGTACTCCGGCAATAGTTGGTTTGGGTATCCTTGCTTGTGCAATTTATGACTTTGGATGTGGAGTCGTAGATGGTATTAGAAACTAATATTTCCAGCTAATAAATAAAAACATGATGTTTTTTGTCACTGTACAAAATAGACATCATGTTTTTTTATATTCATCAATTATTTAAATAAATTTCAATTAATGGATATTAAATATATACTTTATTTCACATTGGGAATTTTAATATATAAGATAGTCATTCATATATTAAGAAAAAAATAACTTTTTATAGTAAAAGCAATAATGTTATGGAAAATAATCAAGAGAAAAAAAAATACAGTACTATTCAATTAGGATTATCATTCTTTGCAGGTGTTATTTTATATCACTTAATTATAAATGTCTTTTTTAAATAACCTTTACTATTTTGGTTACCCGGTCATCATATAACAATATTCAAGATCCAGCACTCCTTTTTATAGAGGGAGTTTTGTTGTCATTTTTTGAGGACTTTAAAAAGGCTGATTTATCCCGGACATTTGATGGGTATAAGAGAGAATTAGAAGCAAGCAACCTTCAGTTGATTTTTAACAAATACCCTGTTGCAGAGAAATTATTGAATAAATACGAGTGGAAGAAAACTAATTTGTTTTCAACTATTTCAGAAGGATTCATTCGGGATATAGACACTTTATATCAACATCAACTGATTGGTAAGGACTCTTCAAAAATAGAAGATATTAAAATAGGAGTTGGTGATTTTCATAAAGGGATGTCCACTGCAATTCTTGATCTTGGGAACAATAGGAAAATTGTTTTTAAACCTACAAAAGCTAATATTACAGAAGCTTTTTTTAAATTGTTGAATTGGGTTAATCAATATTATTCATTAGGAGATTGTTTTTATCAAATAGCTGGAGATAAAGAATATCACTGGTTAGAATTCGTAAACCCGATCTCTTGCAAATCTAAGGATGAACTTCACTTATATTATGAGCGTGCAGGGTTTATGCTGGGGATTTTATATGTTTTGAATGCAGTAGATTTTCATTATGAAAATGTTATTGCCAGAGGTACAACTCCGGTTATCATTGATCATGAAACCATTATACAGCCCAAAATTCATCCGGAAAATCAAAAGTTTTTCAAAAAATTTACTACCGGTGAGATTGATGATTCTGTGTTATTGACCATGCTGTTGCCTAATCATTATGAATCGGGCACTGGTATGCCTATTGGTACTTGTGGTTATGGTTATCATAAACAAAAAAGTATCCAGAATTTAGCAAATGAAAGTGTCGATCGTTATACGGATAACTGGCGCTTTGTGATCAGGTTTGTGGAAGAAAATTTTCAAAAACAGAATATACCCACACTCAATGGAGAAGCGGTATATCCCGTATACTATCTGGAAGATTTTTTGAAGGGCTTCGAGAAAAGCTATCATTTGTTTTTGGATCATGTTGGCTTTTTACTTGAAGATCAAGCTTCTCCTTTATCTGCATTTAATAATAGTACAGTAAGATATATATGGAGAAATACTAGTTTATATACAAAAATTAACAACCAATTGAAGCTACCTAAGAGCTTAGTCAGTTTTCAACATTATGAACAGAAAATTCATGATTATTTGGCTGCAGCTTTCAAAAATGTTCCTAAAGATTCTGATTTGATGTTGATCCACAAACATGAAGTGGCTCAAATGCTAGAAGGTGATATTCCGTTTTTTGAAGTTAATACCTCTTCTAGAGATTTGGAAACTGATTTTGGAATAATAAAAGACTTTTTTGAATACAGTGCCACAGAAAATCTTCAGAGAAAATTAAAAAAACTATCCCTTAAGGATTTAGAGATCCAAAAGGATTTGATTAGAAAAAGTATATCAAATTAATTTATTAAAAAATATAACAAAAAGTTTCTATAGTCAACAATATCTTATGATATAGAATAAAAAAGGCTTGTTTGTTACTATGTTGATAATTAATTATTTAATGAGGTGTTGTTGTTATGAATAAATATAGTGGATATCTATAATTAATTGAGAATAATATTAAATTTTTGATAGACTGTTTTATAGCTATTCATTCTAAATATTTAAAAACTTATATTTACACAGGAATTTACTATTCTCGTTTTGTTTTTGAATTAAAATAAGCGAAAAATTTATGAGCGAAAAATGCTTAAATTGTAATGCAGCTACTAAAGATAATTTTTGTTCTATCTGTGGGCAAAAAAATTCTACCCATCGTTTCTCCCTGGAACATTTCATAGTGCATGATCTTATACACGGAGTATTTCATCTAGATAAAGGCTTCTTTTTTACTTTAAAAGAACTTTTTACAAGACCAGGACACAGCGTAAGAGAATACGTACAAGGTAAGAGAGTGAAATATTTCAATGCATTCACTGCAATCATCATCATTATCGGGGTAGGATACTTTCTTGGAGAATTTGCAAAGGGTAAAACTATTGACTTATCCCAAACTGATAAAGACTTTGAAGGATTTTCAAGAGTTACTAAACACTATGCAAAATTAATTGCTTTATCATGGGTTCCGTTTTATGCACTCATGAGCTACCTTCTATTTAAAAAAAGTAAGCAAAATTATTCCGAAAATTTAATACTGAATATGTATATGATTGTAGGAATTCTTGTGATAGAAGGAATATTTTCTGTTACAATACTTCCATTTGCCAGTGGAATGGTATTAAAGGGGGCTCTTGGTCTTATGACGATTGCGAAAATTTGCTATATTTTTTGGTTCTATTACCAGTACTTTTCAACAAGTTATGGGAAAGTGAATCTTCTCGTAAGGTGCATTACCATGGTCTTTATTATTTTATTAATTACAAAATTAATAGCTCAGGTTGTGAATAAAATAGGACTAGCCTATTTTCATTAAATTAATTGATAGAAAATCAACTTATATATATATATTCTTTATCCGGTATAAAGAACTTAGTAGAAGTAGACTCATAAAGACAAGAGTAGAGCAAAGAAAGCAGGAATATATTTTATATGACTTTCCAACTAGGTTTTATAAAAAAGCCTGATACCTATAAAAATACATTGGCAGTACCAATACTATCCATTAAATCAATTTATTATTTGTGGCATACGCAATAGCCTCCGTGATATTGCTCACTTCTAATTTTTCAAATAATTTTCTTCTATGAAACTTTACCGTATCTGGAGAAACAAATATAGCTTCAGCTATGTCATTAATGGTAAATCCTCGTGCACAAAGTTGTAGGATTTCTTGTTCTCTTTTAGATAAAACAGCTTTTTTCTCCGTTTCCCAGACACCCCTGTCAAGACGGTAATGATAAACTTTATTTTCTCCGTTTTGATAGATCTTAATATTTCCAGAATCTCTTTCGGAAGAAATAGAAATAATACATATTGCTTTCCATATTTTTCCGTCCTTGTTTAAAAATAAAGGGGTTAATTTTTGATTGACTAATATCTTTTTATCTTCCTTATTGATGATATGAAAATCGTAAGAGATCGTATAATCCAATCTGCTTTCCAAGGAAATGTTGTCATAAAAATCAAATCCTACAGAATTGATTTTTAGTAATAGCTCCAGATCCGTTTTAGGAACATATTTGAAATAAAAAGCATATCCCATTTCTAGTACCTGCTGGGGAGTGTTACCACAAAGGAACAAAGGATTGTCTGAAACATATTCAAATCCTTGTTTCATATAATCAATCACATATATACTGGTATAGGTAGCTCTCGCAAATGCTTTAATAGACTCAAGATAGCTGAATTGCTGCTCCTTCTCTTCCTCTGTTACACTACTAATTGTATTCCTATGATTAAAGAAAGAATTCGTTTCATTTGCATTCATTTTATCAGTTTTATACAAAAATAGCATAAAATCAATAATGTTAGTTGTTTTTTGGATTTAAATTTATTTTTTTCATATCAAAATCTGTTTCTTAATGTTTTTTTTTAAATGTATTTATCATTTTGATACAATAAAGAATTAAACTACACTTTTGTGTAGTAATTTGATAATCAGGGTAATACTACAATTTGGTGTAGTGGGATTGACATTTATGCCAAGTAGATTTGTTAAAAACATAACCACCATGAGAATCACACAAAGTTATTTAAACCAATTAGAATTGGAACAGTTGACAGAGCTGGCCAAATTTGTAGTACAGGAAAACTTTAATCATCATTCCGAAAGTACCATGCCGGCTATGGAGCTGCAGAATGATGTGAAAGAAGTATATAATGAAGAGTTAAGCTATTTTAAAAATTCTGAGATTTTTGTTGTAAAAGACACTACAGGAAATATCCAAGGTTCTATTCGGGTCATTAAATGGGACTATCAAACAAAACTTCCTATACAAAAGCTATTTAATATCAATCCTTTAGATATTAGTAATTCTCAGAATATATCATCAATATGGCATATTGGAAGATTTGCCACCCATAAAACCAACCAAGACCGAACATTATTTAAAAAGTTGATGGTATGTGCAATTACTCCCATTTGCAAAGATGAGAATAGTGTTGCTTTCGCAGAATGTGACAGCAAACTTTTAAGGGTAATGAATCTAATGGGAATAAAAACAGATGTTATAGGTGATTCAATTAACTATTTAGGTTCCGAAACGATTCCGGTATCAATGGACTATGAAGGTCTAAAAGGTTTTTATGAAGCTAATAGATATTTAGTAAGCTAATAATCAGATTCTTATTAATCAAATCCCCACTAAGATGAATACAGCAAAAAGTATAGATTGGAGTTCTCCTGATATTTTGGAACAAATTATTCAAAATATTAAAAATCCCTTGGAAAATATCATCACCGTAAGCAAGAGTACGGCTTTACACCACAAAGATAAAAAAGACGAAATAATATTTTCCAGTAGTAAAGAAATAAGTGACATCATCGAAGAGGTCATGTTGAAAACAAAAGCTAAAACATTGAATTTGACCTTTCGAAGCCGTCCGGAAATTTTTGATATATACGAATCCAACGGAAATGTTCGGGATTTGTGCTCTGAACACATAAACCCTCATAAAATTGCAAAAATTGATCAGGACTGGCTGATTAACTTAGAAAAAGAAATTTATGGCTCGCTTACTCAGAATGAGTTAAACCTTTACGAGCTTTCATATAAAATGGCGGTGAGTGAAAGACAGCTGCACAGAAAAGTGGGTAATCTAGTCTACCTGACTCCCAATAAATATATAAGAGTATTGCGCCTTCATAAAGCAAAACAGATGATAGATAATTACATACAAAAATCTATCTCACAAATTGCATATGCAGTCGGTTATAATGATGTGCATTATTTTTCAAGACTATTTGCAGATCAATATGATATTACCCCTAAAGAACTCATCAACTCTTTGGAATAATAGATATAAAATAAAAATATGAACCTAACAGAAGAACAAAAAAAAGGGCAGGAAGTATTCTTTAGAATTATCTCAGAAGCTTGGGAAAATGAGGATTTCAAAAACTATTTGCTTGAAAATCCTGAAGAAGCTTTAGAAAAATTCTTTGGAAGAAAACTGCCGATTGACAAGAAAATTAAAATAACAGATCAGTCGGATCCGGAGTATTTATACATCAATATTCCTGTAAAACCAGACAATGGGAATCAGGATTATGGTAATAAATCAGACAAAACAGCCAGCAGTAATAAAAGCGGGCGGATTATGACAGATTATAAAGGATTATATAATTCTCTGCAAAAAATAAAGAAATAAACAAGCGTCAGGAATAGCAGTTTTTTTGGCGTAATTATCAGCGTAAAACAAAATATTTTAGCATAACCTTATTAAAAAGATATAATTATGAAAAGAGTACTTTTTTTCTTAGGTCAATTAAATGACAGAGATGTAGAATGGATGATCCATAACGGAAGTAAATTAGAATTACCGGTAGGATATACCCTTATCAAAAAAGGAGAGTCTATTGACAGTTTATTCATCGTTCTATCAGGCCAGTTATCTGTATATGCAGATAACAGCCACGGAGAGAGCGTTGCCAAACTGGAGGCAGGAGAAATCGTTGGAGAGATGTCCTTTCTGGAATCAAGGCCGCCATCAGTTTCTGTGGTCGTTACAAAATCGTCAGTAGTCTATCAGATCTCCCGTGATACAATAAGTACAAGGATGGCAACAAACCCTGAATTTAGATCAAATTTCTACTATGCCTTAGCCCTGTTCCTGTCAAACAGATTGAGAAAAACAACAGATCAGCTGGGATATGGCAATCCGGAAGAAGAAGATCTTATAGACACCAATATATTAGATGGTGTAGCTCAGGCAGGTTCCCGTTTTGGGCAGATACTGCACCGGTTTTCAGAGGTTTAACTTTAAAAATAATTCATTTCCAAAATGAGGTTTTACAAATTTATCTATGTACTATTTACGGGTTTAGGGATTACAGGCCTTTATGGACAGTCTAAAATAAACTGTGATCTGGTAGAAATTTCAAATATCGCATTTGAAAAGAATCCCAGCATAATAAGGAGTGGTTATACCATAAAAGATGCTGAAGGTGACTTTCAGATCCAAAGAAGCGTATTTGATGTTAACCTGTTTTCGGAGGTAGCGGTCAAACACAATAAATATACACTTTTTGACGCAGATCCTAGAAATCAGTATATGGATAAATTTCTAAAAACCAATACACTGGACTTTTCAGCAGGGCTCCAAAAGAAGCTCAGATCAGGACAGATAACAGATATAAGTCTAAAATATGGTTTTAATAATAATAACTTTCCTTATGACAGCTTTAACCAATATGTTGGGGCTTTCTGGGGAAATCATCTTGGGTCTGTCAATTTTTCATTGACACAACCCCTATTAAAGGGAAGAGGAAGAGAGGTAACAACAATTTCTGAAAGAGTTTCACAACTTTATATAGAAAATACCAGGAGCAATAATGAATTTACCAATTCATATACCATTCTACAGATAGGCCAGGCTTACTGGAGTTACTATCTGGCCTATAAAAGTTTAGAAATCTATAAAGAAAACGAAGGCCGGGTAAGGAATGTAATGGATGTTACCAAAGAACTTATAAAAGCAGATAAAAAACCTGCAGGAGACATCGCTCAGGTGAATGCAGACCTTTATAATCAGGAAAAGCTGACTGCTGTGGCACAACAGGGCTTGTATGAAGCAAGAATTAACCTGGGAAGAGTAATAGGACTCAGTAACGAGGAAAGTCTCCAGCTGGACATCCCCGTCAATGAATTTCCTGCTATCAAAGAATCGCAGTACACAACAAATCTTGACCGAAATTCTTTAATTAAAGTTGCCAAAGAAAAAAGAGGAGACCTGAAAGCCGTTGAAAAAATTTCCGATGCATTGGAAATACAGTATAAACTGGCAGAAAATAACAAAAAACCTCAATTAGATCTGACGGGTTTTGTTTTCTATGGAGGAGCAATTGCAGGAAACGGAGTAGATAAAGCATTCTCTTCATTTACCAATAACGAAGGAAGGAATTTAGGCGCAGGAGCTAAACTGACATTTACTCTCCCGGTCAATAACAATTTGGCCAAAGGGAATTATGCCAAAAGTATGATCGCTTTAAATGATCAGAAAATATCAAATGAAAATTTAGAGCGAAATATAGAACTGAATATCAGTAACGCCATCAATACTCTGGATAACAGTGTGGTCGTCTTAGAAAGAGCAAAAGAAGCTCTGGATTCCTATAAAGAAGCCTTTAATAATGAACAGGTAAAGCTTCAGGCAGGATTAACAACGATACTTAATGTAATTCTATTTCAGGAACGGCTTACCTCTTCAGAACTGCAATATCTACAGGCTTACCAACAGTTTGCCAATGCTATCATCAATTTGAGACATGAAACAGGAACACTGATTTCACAGGGAGACAAAGGATTTACTTTAAATCAGGAAGTCTTCTATACCATTCCAAACACAGCTAATTATTAAACACTAAAACTATGTCAGCAGGTTTTTTTAGAAAGTCAGCATTAGAAAAACTATCTACTCCCGAAAAATTAGATCAGTTAATAAAAGTTACAGGTCCAAAAGCCTGGATTGCCCTTGTTACCGTCTTCATCGCATTGGGAACGGGGATTTGCTGGGCAGTATTCGGTACAGTGAAAACAAAGCTGAACGCAATAGGTGTGGTACTTGGTGGAGAAGTTCACGAAGTAGTTGCCACCTCCCAGGGGCAGCTTGTAAAATTACACGTTGGCATTGGAGACCATGTGAAAAAGGGAGATGTGATCGCGACCATCCAGCAGCCCGATCTTTATCAGCAGATTGAGGATGCAAAAGCAGTTCTGTCAGACAGGAAATTTGAGATGGGAAAATTAATGGCCTATGGAAATCAGGGAAGCCATCTGGAAGGCCAGTTGATCAGCCAAAACAGAGTTAGCATTCAGGGAGAAATAGAAGCAGAAAAGAAGAAGCTTGCATTTCTTTACAATCAATTAGAATCTGAAAACAATCTATTGAATAAAGGACTCATCATCAAATCTCAGGTCGCTGGAACCAAACAGCAGATAGACGCATCAAAAAATACGATTGAAAGGCTTAAAGGGCAGATGGCAGAAACGTCAAGCCAGCAGCATAATATCGGATTTGATTTACAGCAAAAAATAACCCTTCAAAATCAGCGTATTTCCGAAGCCGAAAGAAACCTCCAGTTTTTATCAGAAAGATATGAAACCCAAAATAAAATAAAAAGTCCTTACGATGGTGAAGTAGTAGAAGTACTGACTGATGCCGGAGGAGTGGTAGGTGCGGGGACACCATTATTCAAATTAAAAAACATAGGTACAGAAAAATTGGCAACCCTGAAGGGAGTACTTTATATCCCTTCTCAGGATGGTAAAAAAATTAAAAAAGGAATGGAAGCTTTTGTGGTTCCTTCCACGGTACAGCCCCAGGAATATGGATTTATTGAAGGAAAAGTTACCTATGTCTCAGATTTCCCCATTACCCAGCAGGGAATGATGACTTCTGTGAAAAATGATCAGTTGGCCAAAGGATTATTAGCTTCAGGACCTCTGTTTGAAGTTCATGTAGAATTTGAAAAAGATCCTAATTCCTATAGTGGTTATAAATGGACTTCCGCCAAAGGGCCCAATGTTTCCATAAAAGAAGGAACTTCCTGCAATGGTAAGATTACAATAAATCAGGAACCGCCTGCTACCATTGTAGTTCCAGCATTTAAAAAATTCTTTGATCTGTACTAAAATTGAATGTAAAAGATGGGTAACAAAACAAACTTTGTGATAGAAAAACAAGCAAGACCTGTAAAAGTTCCTACAGTTTTGCAGATGGAGAGTGTAGAATGCGGAGCCGCGGCATTGAGTATTATCTTAGGCTATTTCGGTAAATTCGTTCCCTTAGAGAAGTTGAGAATTGCCTGTGGAGTTTCCAGAGATGGGTTAAAAGCAACCAATGTCATAAAAGCAGCAAAAGAATATGGGCTGGAAGCAAAAGGATATGCCAAATCTATAGAAAAAGTAATGCAGGTCAAGACTCCGGCTATTATTTTCTGGAATTTTAATCACTTTTTGGTTTTAGAAGGCTTTACAAAAAATAAAGTATATCTGAGTGATCCGGCTCAGGGAAGATATCAGGTTACCCATGAAGAATTTGATGATGCCTATACAGGTGTTGTACTTACTTTCGAGCCTGGTGAAAACTTTGAAAAAGGGAATGAAAAAAGAGGACTGATGTCTTCTTTGGCGTCAAGGGTATCCAATTCCAAGTTGAGTATCATCTATCTTATATTGGCCAGCCTTTTTTTGGTTATTCCGGGATTGGTCATTCCGTCATTCATCAAAATCTTTATAGATAAATATTTGATCAACGGCTATTCAGGTTTTGTGATGCCTTTATTGCTGATTATGGGAGCCGTTCTGATAGTTAATTCTGCTTTGGTTTATATCCAGCAGTACTATCTTCTGAAATTGGAAACAAAATTGGCACTTACAACCTCCAGTAAATTTCTCTGGCATGTATTTCATCTGCCCATTGCCTTTTTTACCCAACGGTATAGTGGTGAAATAGGAAATAGGGTTTCTCTGAATGATAAAGTTGCCAAGCTCTTAAGTGGAGATCTTGCCAATGCAGCCCTCAACATTATTGTTGTTATTTTTTATGCTATTTTAATGTTCTCCTATGACATTCCTCTGACCTTAATAGGAATATTTATGGCTGGCATTAATGTGGCCGTTTTAAGATACGTTTCCACAGCAAGAAAAGATGGTAACAGACGCTTAAGTAACGAAAATGGTAAATTGCTGGGAACCACCACATCAGGGATTAGTATGATAGAAACCCTGAAAGCTTCCGGAAGAGAAAATGATTTCTTTACCAACTGGATAGGATATCTGTCAAAAGTAATGAATGCTCAGCAGGAGTTAGGCTGGTTAACGATTAAGCTGAACGCAATCCCGCCACTTGTTACTTCCCTTACAACAACATTGATTTTAGGAGTAGGAGCATTAAGAATTATGGATGGAGAAATGACTCTTGGGGCTCTTGTAGCTTTTACCTATCTGATGAGTAACTTCATATCACCTGTTAACCAATTGATTTCTGTGGGGACCATGCTGCATGAAACTGAAAGTGATATGAACAGAATAGATGATGTAATAAACTATGAAGTAGATGATCAGTTTAAAGAAAATCAGGAAGGTGAATCCGTAGTTAGAGAAGAGATGAATAGTAAGTTGGTAGGCTATTTTGAAATGCGGGATGTTACATTTGGATACAATACTACAACGCCAGCCCTTATAGAAAATTTCAACTTAAAACTGAAGCCAGGGAGCAGAGTAGCTCTCGTGGGAGGATCGGGAAGTGGAAAGTCAACAGTCGCTAAAATAGCTTCAGGCTTATACAAACCCTGGAAAGGAGAGATCCTGCTCGACGGAAAAAATAAAGAAGAAATCCCAAGAAATGTAATTACTGAGTCATTAGCAGTGATTGATCAGGAAGTTCTTATTTTCAATGGGACCATCAAAGAAAATATATCCTTTTGGGATGCTACCATATCAGACAAAAGTATCATACAGTCTGCAAGAGATGCCGCCATTCATGATGTGATTGCCGCTAGGAATGATGCATATGACAGTACTGTTCTGGAAGGAGGGTCTAACTTTAGCGGTGGGCAGCGCCAGCGTCTGGAGATCGCAAGAGCATTGGCAACCAACCCTTCAATCTTAATAATGGATGAGGCAACCAGCGCACTAGACCCTACTGCTGAAAAGACGGTGATGGACAATGTCAAAAAAAGAGGCTGTACCTGCCTGATTGTAGCCCACAGACTAAGTACCATTATAGACTGTGATGAAATCATTGTAATGGAATACGGAAAAATAGTGGAAAGGGGAACCCATCATGAACTGATGAAACAAAATGGGGTCTACTCCAAATTAATTGAAACAAAATAAAATGCCATGCCTGTAAAAGAAAAGATATATATAAATGTTGAAAATCCTTTTACCCTGAATGATACTGACAAGTTTTGGATGGTACTTTCCGGTGAGGTAAATGTATTTTACACTAAAATAGACGAAAGCGGTAACTATTTGATTCCCTTAAAGCACTTTTATACCGTGCAGAAAGGAGAGATCTTATTTAGCTTGCTGACAGAAACCGCTACAGAAAATAACACAAGACTTATTGCGTTTTCAAATGATGCAAAACTATTGCCTATTGATAAAAGCAAACTCCTTGAGATGGATCATTTCTTTCTGAAGAATATGATGAATCAGTGGATTTCCAAAACCACTTCTGTAGTATGCAATGGCAACAGCCCAAGAGTTTATAAAGCTTTGGATGAGTATAAAGTGACCCTGTTAGAAAAAAACAGCATTGCTTTCCCTTCCAGTGGGATCAACTGGGTGCATATCCTGAAAGGAGAAGTCAATATTTATGCGGAAAGTACTAATATCAGCTATGATAAACTTCCCGGCTTTCTTACCCCTGTATCAAACAAACTATGGATAAAATCATTAAGTAATGATACCGAGATAAAAGTATTGAGTACAAGAGAGGTTCTTCAGGATGAGATCTATTTTTTACTTTCATTAACGAAGCTGGAAGAACATTTTTACACTCAGCTCAATGCGATTATAGATACTCAGAAACTGGAAGAAAGTAAGCATTTCCAGGAAAAGCGGGTAATAGAAGAAGAGAGTATTAGAAGTACTTTACAGAAAATAAGATCCATTGTAGCAGGCAATAATGAGAACACATATGCTAAAGCATCACAAATCTCCAATAGGAAGAATGTTCTTTTTTCAACCTGTCAGTTAATAGGAGAGCAGTCCGGCTTTAAAATGGACGAGCCTAAACACATAGAATCCTACGAAAATAGCGTTACCAATCAGCTTTATGCCATCGCAAAAAGTTCCAGAATACGAATTCGTAAAATAATTCTGAGAGGAACCTGGTGGAAAGAAGAAAACGGACATCTACTGGCATTCACCAAAAAAGATAAAACTCCTGTTGCTTTATTACAGGCGACCTCCAGCAGTTATATATTAAAAGACCTGTCAACCGGAATAGAAACAATCATCAATAATGAGATCGCAGAAACATTGGAACCTATAGGCTACATGTTTTTCTCAGGATTTGACGGGAAGATGACTTCCGTAAAAAAAGTAGCAAACTTTGCCATAAAGGGAGTAAAGAAAGACGCAAAAGTGCTTATACTAGCTGCTTTGGCAGGAAGTGTGATCGGTTTGCTGGTCCCTATATTGTCGGGAATGATGTATGATGACGTTATTCCTACAGCAGACAAGTCACTTCATACAGAGGTTTTTACCATTATGGTAATGATCGGTCTTGTCACAGCGGGATTACATCTCGCTCAGGGAGTATTACAATTAAGAGTAGAAACCAAGTCCAGTATCAATCTTCAGGCCGGCGTTATGGATCATATGCTGAGACTGCCAGTTACTTTCTACAAAAAATTTAGTGCAGGAGACCTTACAAACAGGGTGTTAAGCATAAATACAATACGTCAGATTGTTTCCAGCACCTTGATGACGGCAGTACTGAGTGGAGCATTTTCTTTTGTAAACCTTGGCCTTCTCTTTTATTATGACTCTAAATTGGCATGGATTGGAGTATGTTTAGGACTTATTGCTGTTGTTTTTATGATTACGATTGGCTGGCTTAAGCTGAAGTATGATAGAGAAGTATCTAAATATCAGGGAGAAATACAGGGGTTTCTGTTTGAATTTTTATCGGGGATTTCCAAAATAAGAATAACAGGAGGAGAAAGAAGAATCTTTACCCTTTGGGCTGACAAATTTTCTAAGTTAAAAAAATTAGGATTTGTCTCAGGAAGCTATCAGAACTTTGTTGAAACATTTAATGCTTCCTATCCTCTTTTGACAAGTATATTCTTTTTTTCTTTTCTTTATTATACCGTACTTAATTCCGATACAGCTACAACAATGCTGACGGTAGGAGCATTTATGGCATTCATTACGGCGTTCAACCAATTTTTGGGTGACAGTTTACGATTAAGCATGGCTTTGATTACTTCACTGAATGTGATCACTTTATATGAAAGAGTAAAACCTATTTTAGAAGAAGAAACAGAATCTGCAGACCAGAGCGTAGATCCGGGAGAACTCGCAGGAGATATCGAAATGAATTCTGTTTCATTCAGATACAACGAAGACCAGCCTTTAGTCCTGAATAATGTTACCTTTAAAATTAAGCCCGGCGAAATGGTTGCTTTTGTAGGTGCTTCCGGATCAGGGAAATCTACCATTATGAGACTGCTTTTAGGATTTGAATATCCCGAGCTGGGATCTATTTATTTCGATGGCGACTCTTTTGACTCTATGAACAAAGAATTGGTAAGAAGGCAGATAGGAGTAGTATTGCAAAACGGATCACTGATGTCAGGAAGTATTTACCAGAATATTGTAGGAAATTCAGAATTGACGTTAGATGATGCCTGGGATGCCGCCAGAATGGCAGGTATGGAAGACGATATTAAACAAATGCCTATGGAAATGCACACGGTAGTAAGTGAAGGCGCAGGAACATTTTCAGGAGGGCAGAGACAGCGTCTGATGATCGCCCGTGCCATTGTTCATAAACCAAGATTACTGTTTATGGATGAGGCAACCAGTGCATTAGATAACAGAACCCAGAATATCGTTTCAGAAAGTTTGGATAAACTGCAGGCAACCCGTATTATCATTGCTCACAGATTAAGCACCATTAAAAATGCAGACCGTATCTATGTGATGGATAAAGGAACCATCGTAGAAACAGGCACTTATGAAGAGCTGATGGAGCTGGATGGTCTTTTCTCTCAATTGGCAAAAAGACAGATTGCTTAGTGCTAATATGAAAAAGATGGACGCATTGAAACAGGACAATGAACTTGAAACGTATTTTCAAAATAAATTTTCTTCAGAAGATATCAGTACCATATCCTCTGAAGAAAATTCTTGTGTAAAGTTTTGGGAAAACTACCTGGAAACTGGAAACTTTAGCGCATTTCAGATTCTAAAAAACTTTTATCCTCAATTATGCTTTCCCATACAAACAGACATACATAAGACAGGAGACTATATCAATGCTGTTTTGAAAGGAAAAGATTCATACAGAACTCTGGAAGAAAAATTGGAACTGAACGATGCGGCTGGCTTAAAAATCAAAATACATAATAGTATTGCAGGAACAATCCCTGTAGTTTCAATAAATGACAATGACGATTTTACCACCCTCGTACAGAGTTTTCTCCATAAAAATAACCCAGCGCCAATACCCCAGTCTATGGGGGCTTTTCTGGCCAGTGGAATAAATAATTGGGCCAGAATTCATAATTTAAAAGAAAAGTGGATCGTAAATAACCCTCTGGGAAACTGGAACAGTGAATTCTCTGAAAATATTCTGCCCAATCCGGAAATGTACAAAGATAAAATCATCGTATTAAGTACAAAACCCTACAGCAATGTTCCCGCAGATCAATTAGGCCTTTTGCAGGAGAAATGGACGGCCTGTTCCTACACCATAAGACTGGAACATGAATGTACACATCTGTATACCTTAAAAAGATACGGGTCAGCTTCCAATAATCTACATGATGAGATTATAGCCGATTATATCGGAATATGCAAAGCTTTTGGAAGATACAACAAAGAATGGATGCTTGCATTCATGGGCCTGGAAAACTATCCTCACTATAGAGAAGGAGCAAGATTAGAGAATTACCTTAAAAATATACAGATACATGAAGATGATTTCCAAAAGCTGACAGACACTATTAAAAATGCCATTGAAACCATTGCCCGCTTCGATGATGAATTGGGCCCTATAAAATCAGATAAAGATCAAATTGCGAGAATAGAATCCCTTTGCGAAACAGATCTTATTGATATAGCCTCCCAAGAGGGAGGCTATATGCTGGTGACGAAGTATAATGAAAAGGTTTTAAAAAGCTGATAAACTATTTTAATCAATAGTTGTTAAATAAAATTCCGGGAACTTTCTTATAGGCTTATTGGTAGCAATATTGAACGCTATCTTTACACAGCTTGCAGCACCCAGAGAAGAAGCAATAGCCAGCTGAGGTGGCGGAAGCCGTTTATTTTCGTTGAGATACTCATCAACGATATCTTCCAGCCATTTCTGAGGATGCCCCCAGTATCTCATGTGGCTGGATACATATTGTACAACACTCACCTCATTAAAAACTTCCTCATCTTTCTTTAAAGATTCTAATCCCATGCTTTCAGAGATTACCATAACCAGTGCGCCCCAGCCCAGATTATAAGGGTGTAGAACAGGAATATTCCTTTCCTGGCATATTTTGTCGAAAATAATCGGAATATCTGTGGAGAAGTCCAGAGCATTGATAGCAATGTCATGCTCTCCAATAATCCCCGACACATTATCCTGATTGATGAATTCGCTGTGGTACTTTATATTGGCATTTGGATTAATGCTTTTCAGCCGGTGGTATAAAGTTTCTGCTTTATAAGAAGAGATATCCTGATACGTATAATTTTGCCTGTTAAGATTAGACTGTTCAATAGTATCCCCATCTATCAGTGTAATGTTCTCAAAGCCAAAACGTAAGGCGCATTCTGCAATATTACTGCCAATACCGCATCCGGCTAGTAAAATAGAAAAATTTTTAATAATATTCTGTTCTTCTTCTTTTACATACAGCCTGTTTCGGGAATATTGCTCTTCCATTATTTTTAATTTATTACAAAAATAGAAGGATGCTCCATAATTGGGACTACACAAAAGTTTAGTTTTTATGATGGAATAGCAAAATAAAAGAAAAGTAACTGCTTTTAACACTTGAAGTTTTCCTCAGGAACTAAAAAAAGGAATTCTTACAATAAATTTTTCTTACGATAATAACTAGGGCCTACTCCCATTTCGTTTTTAAAAGCGACACTAAAGGAAGATGGAGAAGCATAACCAAGATGATAGGCAATTTCTTTGATCGAAAAGTCAGCATTTTTCAGTAAATAGAGAGCTTCTTTCATTCTGAGTTTGGAAGCATAATGGAAAACACCCTCTCCGAACAATTCCTTAAATCCGGTTTTTAATTTAAACTCATTAATCCCAAATTTCAAAGAAAGCTGTTCTATTGTATAAAATGATTTCAGATTTCCTTCTACAAACTCTTTTACTTCCATCAGTTTGTGGATCTCCGTAGTACTTATAGACGTTTTGCTTTTCGGTGAGGTCGCCTCTTCTTCACTTTTTGCAAATTCGAAAATGAGTAGTAATAGGTTTAATATCCTGCTTTTGATATAATAATCCCGGTAAAAGCCCTCCAAAGTACATTTTTTTATCTCCAGCAAGATGCTCATCATCTGTGGAGTTATTGGAAGTCCTTCAGGGAAAAGGCTGGCAGATTTCTCCCGGTCTATTTTCCTGATAAAATCTTTTAATGCATCACTATTCTCTGCTAACTGATGAAAATAATCCTTGGCCACATAGATATCCAGGTTTTTATAACAGATTTCTTTTTGAAAATAAATTTCAACATCAGAATTCCCCTGGGTAAAGTAAATATAATGGTGAAACAGCTTATATTCTCCAATTCGTCCATTTACAGAATCTCTGATAACCTCTGAGCCGTCAAGAAAAAATGCGAGTTCTATATATTTTGACTCATCAGTACAGAATTTCATTGTATAGTCTTCATCATACGTAGATTTATACTCTTTTACCAGAAACTCATCTCCCTTATATAATGTAAGAGTTTCGAATGTTCCTACATCATTAGTGAAGATTTCAGGCACTCCATTTCTGTGATCTTCACCAAAGAAGTCTAAAATTTGCCTCGCTATTGCATGGTCCGGTACGATCTCTCCCAAATTCTAAAGTATTAATCCCAAGCTCAAAAGTGTTTCCTGATAACAACACTTAATTTTGCCACCGTAAATTTAATTAAACTAATTCTAAATAACAATTTATGAAGAAGAACAGGCTTCTTTTCTCAGCATTATTATTTCCAGCTGCCATGTGGGCACAAAGTACAACACAGATTACCGGGAAAGTTTTTAATTCACAAAAGCAGCCCGTAGCGTCTGTGAAAGTCATTCTGAATAACGGAGAAGCAGAAACCTATACTGATGAGAACGGGATCTACAAATTCAATAATATGCCTGCTGGAAATTATATTCTTCAGGTAGATGATCCGGATGTGGCGAAAACCTATTCTTTTACCCTGAAAGAAAATGAAAATATTAGCCATGATTTTACACAAACTACAGATACTTATCAGATTGTTGGGGTAAATGTTATTGCAAATAGAAAAACCATACCTTCTTCTACTTTAAGATTGGGAGAAAACCTGCTCGTTACACCTCAAAATATTCAGGTGATTGATCAGCGTCTACTGAATGATCAGCAGATTCTGACAACAGCAGAAGGACTTAGCCGTAATGTAAGCGGAGTCCGTACCATTACCCATCAGGAAGAAGGAAGTGTAGGGATAGCAGTTAGAGGTTTTTCGGCTTCCAATCTTCGGAACGGAATGGATGTGAGCGGAAGCTTCGGGCCGCTTCGTGAAGATATGGCCTTCGTAGACCGTGTAGAATTTGTAAAAGGTCCTGCAGGTTTTATGATGGGAAATACCCAGCCGGGAGGGTTCTATAACATTGTTACCAAGAAACCGGTAGGAAGAGAAAAAGGAAACGTTCAGCTCACATTGGGCAGCAACAGTCTTTTCCGTGCCGCAGCAGATATCGAAAAAAAACTGAGTAAAGATGGTAAATTCTGGGGAAGACTTAACGTTATGGGAACCAAGAAGGGGTCATTCCAGCAATATGTGGAGCACGAACAATATGTGATCAATCCGTCCTTTAAATACATTGCCTCAGAAAATACCAATGTGACGCTGGAATATATATTATCCCAGAATAATTTTCAGGGAGGGTTCTCCAAATATGTATATGGAATAGAGGGTTTCAAAGAATTGAAAAGATCATTTTCATTCTCAGATCCCATTATGGACCCTACCCGTTCATGGGAGCATAATATCTACGGAACGATTAATCATAACTTTAATGATAACTGGCTGATCACGGGTCAGTTTGGGTATGTTCGTTCCCAGATGCAGGGAGAATCACTATATGCAAAATACAACACTATTGCTCTGGCTGATAATCCTGTAACAGGAAGGAAAAAAGGTGATGTAGACCGTGGGATCAGCGTTAATGATGCTTTGAACACCTCCACCATAGGTCAGGTATTTACCCGTGGAAAATTTTCAACAGGAAATATCAACCATAATATCCTTGCGGGGATAGATATGGGCAAAAAATTCTATGTAGCTGACTGGTCTGCGCTTCCACAGAATGTAGGACCTGTATTTAATATTTATAATCCGGTTTACGGTAATCTGAAAAAATCTGATCTTCCTGTGTATGACCGTTCTCAATCACTTCGTGAGCGAGGGGCCAATTATATTACAGATTATTCTTATACTTCATTTCATTTGCAGGATGAAGCCCGTTTTCTGGAAGATAAACTAAGAGTCGCCGCAGGATTCCGCTATACTTCTACTTCAAAAACCAGTGCTGCTGACAAAGGAGCAGAAGTTAAAAATACAGCGGTTACACCAAGAGTAAGCATTACAGGGCTGATAACCCCAACATTTACTCTATATGGATTGTACGATGAAAGCTTTCAGGAACAAACAGGAAAACTTCTTAATGGAAGTACGGCAGATCCTTCTTTTGGGAAGAATACAGAAGTTGGAGTAAAGAAAACCTGGTTCAACGGACAGCTGATGACCAATCTTACCTTCTATCATCTTACTAAAACCAATATGCTTACCTCTGCCGGAGTTGACAATCCGGGGCTTTTTGAACAATCCGGAAAAAGCGTCTCTAAAGGAATTGAATTTGACCTGAATGGGAATATCAGCAAAAATTGGAGTATCCTGCTTAATTATGCTTATACAGATGCTAAAGTGACAGAAGATAATGACCCTAAAAAAATAGGAGGGATGCTTTATGGAACAGCAAAGCATATTACCAACGCGTGGATCAAATATACAATTGCTAAAGGAGATCTGGAGGGGCTTGGCTTCTCTTTCGGTTATGAATATCAGGCCAAAAGAGCAGCATGGCCGGTAGTGACAGATCACCCTTATCTGCCGGATGATTACTTTACCCTGGATTTGGGAGTTTCTTATAAAAGAGACAGTTATCAGATTTCATTCCTCGTGAACAACCTTACAGACCGTTATAATTATGTTGGATTTTATCCTGGAGCATGGGGATATACCCACTACGGATGGCGTGCTACCAATCCGATTAACTTCAGACTGAATCTTTCATATAATTTTTAAATGAGTACCGGAAAATCCAAACCCAAAAAGAAAAATAACCGTAGTTTGTTCTACAGAATATCGGCCTGGCTGCATTTATGGCTGGGGCTGTTTTCCGGAATTATTATTGTTATCATTTGTATTACAGGAGTTACATGGTCCTTTCGGGATGAGATCAAAGACTGGCTCAATCCTGACTTGAAAATTGAAGCTGCTCCGGGAAAACCAATGGCTAATCCTGCTGAACTTTACCTCACTGCTAAAAAACTTTACCCTGATCAGGAGATCTCGTTTATATGGCGTCCTACAGGAAAAGCAGCTATGGTAGGGTTTGGCAAAAGAAATCCCGGCTATGTCCTTCATTTGGATCCTTATACCGCCGAGGTGATCCGCAAACCAAGCTTTAAAGAAGAATTTGATTTCTTTGAATGGACTTTAAGGGGGCATCGCTTCTTGTGGCTGCCTTCCGAAATTGGCAGGCCGGTGATCAATTATTCCACCTTTATATTTTTTATCACCTTGCTGAGCGGATTAGTCTTATGGTGGCCAAAGAAATGGACAAAAGCAATGCGAAAGCAGAGCTTCTCTGTAAAATGGGACGCCAAGATCAAAAGACTGAACTACGACCTTCATAATGTTTTTGGATTTTATACCCTCATCATTCTTTTGGTAGTCTCTATGACAGGAATGTATTATGGGTTACCCTGGTTTAATAAGTTTCTTTATTTTACAACTTCTCTGGGCAAAACGGCAGATAAAGAACGTAAAGAATTAAAAAATATCACTTCCTATCAACCGGAAAAATTACCGGAATCCATATTGCTGGCCTGGGAAGATGCCATAGGAAGAGTAGAAGCAAAAGGATATTACCTTTCTGTTCCTAAAGATTCTGCAGAAACAATAGGTATTTACTTATATCCTTCACACCGTAAGTTTTACGATCTGCAGAGTTTCAGTTATGACAGAAATACGGGGGTGAGGCTTATTAATAATTCCGCATATGCCGCTCCATTTGAAAAGGCAGATTTTGCTACAAAGGTTCAGAAACTTAATTATGACCTTCATGTAGGATCAGCGCTTGGGGGAATTTGGGGAAGAATTTTATACTTTTTCATCACCATTATAGGGGCTTCTCTTCCCATTACCGGTTTTATGGTATGGTGGTTTAAGAAAAAGAAGAAAGGAACCTGACCTTATTTTAAGTTCCTGATTTAAAGCTTTTGTGAACGGTTCCTTTTCTGTTCCTTATATAGAATTGTTAATTTAGTTAAGTGTTTTTATTTCAATGGATTATGTTTTGTTAGCGTAGTCAGAACAGACAGGTTGTGAAAACAGATAACAACTATAAAAGACCTCTCAGTTATCGATAACTGAGAGGTCTTTATTCATTTATAATGATCAAAAAATCTAGTCTTTTTTGATTTTGCTCTCCAGATATTTCAGACGCTCAAAAATATCTGCAAAAATATTCTTTTCGGCCGTAGAAACATATCCTACAATTTTATAAAGATCCTTTTCATTAGCTGTCAGATTCTGAAGCTCAGAAGCATATTGCAATTGCCCTTGAATATAGACCAAAACATTATTGACAGGGTCTTTTTTCAGATCTGTTTTGTTCAGGAACAAAATATCTCCATATTGATACTGAGGCAAAAGTTTTGCTTCCGGAGTAAATTCATACACCATATCCACGGATGCTAATATTTTTTGCACAATTGCCGCGCCTGGAGTATCTTTTTCTAATTTATCTTGAGTTGCCTTGCTGTTTTGAATGGCTAATTCCGGGAACAGCATAAGCTGATCAATATCAGAAACACTTACTAACTGGTTTACCTGAAGCGTTTCAGTCAGTAACTTATCAAGATTAAGGTTGAAATGATTAGCTACCTTTAATATAGTTTCGATTTTTGGTTCGGCACGCCCTTCTTCATAAGAGCTTATTACACCTCTGTTGAGATCAAACAAGTCAGCAAATGCCTTTTGGCTCAGCCCTTTAACCTGTCTTATTTTCTTAATATTAGTTCCAAAGAAGCTCATCTTGTCTAATCGTTTTTGCAAATATAGAGAATCTGAAACAAATTATTGCTAATAATATTTGCAATTTGAGAATTTTATGCTATATTTGTGTAGAAGAAAATTGAACACAAAAACCAGCCATCATGAAAAATCAACTATTTAGAACGGTCAAAGAGTGGCTCTTAGATTATGAATTTAACATCACGTTGGAAGACGAAGCTCAGAGAATCTTAATTATTGAAAAAGAATCCAACGGGATAAAAAATATGATCCTTATCATATCAGATTCCATTCTAATCATGGAGCAGTTTCTTTTCGAAATAAAAAATCCATCCGAAAAAACATTCCTCAGACTGCTTCAGAAAAACAGAGATATTGTACACGGAGCATTTGTTTTGGATATTACCGGAAGGCGGGTTATTTTCAGAGATACCCTTCCAACCGATAATATGGCACAGAATGAGGTGATGGCATCCATCAATTCACTGGGAATTCTGGTAGGAGAGTTTACCAATGAAATGCTTGAAATGAGTAAGTAATTCACAAAAGATATTTAAAATGAACATTTTTAAAAGATTATTAACAATCGGAAAAGCAGAGGTCCATTCTGTGATAGACAACTTTGAGGACCCCATCAATTTAACAGAACAGGGAATCCGTGAAATGAAAGAACAGCTTTCAAAAAGCATTGAAGCCCTTGCTCAGCTTAAAGCATTGGCCATTCGTAAAAAGAATGAAGCCGAAACAGAAGAGCAAACCGCTGATGACTATTACAATAAGGCCATTGTAATCATTCAGAAAGCAGAAAAAGGTGAGGTAGAATCTCAGGAAGCAGACCGCCTTGCCAAAGAAGCGCTGAAAAGGCAGACGGCTTCACAGGAAAGAACCTCTGAACTGCGAAAAGAACACGAAAAACTTCATGGCGAATGTGAAAAGATGCAGGGAAACATTAATCAACTGAAATCAGGCATTACCAAATGGGAAAATGAGCTGAAAACCCTTAAGGCAAGAGTTCAGGTGAGCGAAGCAACGAAAGATATCAATCAGCAAATGACCCAGATGGATACCGGAAGCGCAGTGAGCATGCTTGAGAAACTAAAAGACAGAGTTGTACAACAGGAAGCCTTAGCGGAAGCCTATTCTGATCTTTCAAAATCAGGAAAGAGTATTGATGAAGAGATAGATGCCATTGTAAACAACAACGACTCCGCAGCTGAAGAAGCTTTAAACAGATTAAAAGAAACACTTAAAAAAGGCTAATATATGACCTTTCAGGAATTTTTGAATGTAGCATTTTCTCCGGTGAACACCATATTGAGTGTTCTTCTTGGACTCTCGGTGATCTATTGGTTATTTACCATACTTACAGGATTGGATATTGATGTGGGTATTCATTCTGATCTGGATGGCGGTGCAGATGTTCACACTCCGGAAGGGCATTTTCATGCTCCGGAACATGATCCTGCTGCATGGATGCACTTCCTGAAGTTTCTTAATCTTGACATTGTTCCGGTAACTTACTTCCTTACGTTGTCGTTACTGGTGACATGGCTGGCCTCATTTTATCTGAATTATTTCATTCCGCTTCCTACATGGGCAGGGTTATTGGCTCTGTTTCCAATGATGATTGCCGGAATGCTGATTACGAAAATGGTTTTGAAACCCCTAAATCCATTTTTTAAAGAGATTAATCATAAAGGAGAGTTGTCATATGCTTTTCTGGGAAGAGAAGGGCGATTGAAATCAAGTATCCAGGATGATAAAATAGGAATGATGGAAGTCTTTATCGGAAGCGATCCTATGACGCTGATGGTGAGAAGTAAAGACGGAACAAAACTGGAACACGGAACCCGTGTAATGATCGTAGATGAAGAACCCGAAAAGAGAATTTACTACGTTCAGCAGTCGATGAGATATTAAAAACTTTTAACCATGCTTTCTTTATTTTTAATCATGCTGAACTATATTTTGGAAATTTTTTTCCAATATTTTTAAAATAAAAAAACACATTCATATATCAATAAACTTATAAAACTATGAACTTACCATTAATTGCAGGAATTATAATTATAGCAGTAGCATCAATCGGATTGATTTTCTGGATCTTATCGATGTATAAAAAGACCGTTCAGGGAATTGTTATCTTAAGAACAGGATATGGGGGTACAAAAGTATTCTTTAATGCCGGAATTGTAATTCCCATCATTCACCGTATGGAATCTATGGATATTTCGGTGAAAAAACTGGAAATATCAAGAGAAGGAAGAGCAGGGCTGATCTGTAAAGACAATATGAGGGCTGATATTCAGGTAGCCTTCTTTATCCGTGTCAACAAATCGGTGGACGATATCATCAATGTTGCCCAGACAATCGGATGCCAGAGAGCTTCTGATGCCCAAACTTTAAGAGAACTTTTTGAAGCGAAATTTTCTGAAGCTCTTAAAACGGTAGGAAAGAAATTTGATTTCACAGAACTGTATGAAGCAAGAAGCGAATTTCGCCAGGAAATCCTTGATATCATAGGGACGGACCTGAACGGATATGTGCTGGATGACTGTGCAATAGATTACCTTGAGCAGACCTCTATTGATAAGCTGGATAAAGATAATATTCTTGATTCTGAGGGGATTAAGAAAATAACCGAACTTACTGCAACACAGAATATTAAAGCCAATCAGGTTCGTCGTGATGAAGAAAAAACGATTACGAAGCAGAACGTAGAAGCCCGTGAAGCCATTCTGGAGCTTGAAAAACAGTTAGCAGAAAAACAGGAATCTCAAAAAAGAGAAGTTGCCAATATTAAAGCACGTGAGAATGCCGAAATTTTAAAAGTAGAAGAAGAAGAGCGTCTGAGATATGAGACTGTTCGTATTGCTACAGAAGAAAAGCTACAGATTGCAGAAGAAAATAAACTCCGTCAGGTAGTCATTGCCGCTAAAAATAAAGAACGTGCTGATCTTGTAGAAACGGAAAGAGTATTAAAAGACAAAGCTCTTGAAGCTACAGAAAGAGAAAGAATTGTCTCTCTGGCACAGATTGAAAAAGAAAAGGCAATAGAGCTGGAGAAGAAAAGTATTCAGGATGCGATCCGTGAGCGCCTGACGATGGAAAAAACAGTGGTAGAAGAGCAGCAGGGAATCAAAGATCTTGAAGCTTTCAAAACAGCAGATAGAAACAAGCAGGTAGAAATTACCATAGCCACTCAGGAAGCAGAGAAAAAACTGATTGAAGAAACAAGAGCCGCAGAGTCAAGAAGATTGGCCGCTGAAAAAGATGCACAGAAATATGTGATTGAAGCACAGGCAAAAAGAGATGCTGCTGAAAAAGAAGCTGAAGCACGTAAGATTATAGCAGATGCTAAGGCGAAAGAAGAAGCTACTGTAGGATTGTCTGAAGCGCAGGTAATGCATGCTAAAGCAGATGCTGCAGAAAGACAGGGTATTGCAGAAGCAAGTGTGATTGAGAAAAAAGCTGATGCCAATAAAAAAGAAGGGATTGCCCAGGCAGAAGTAATCAAAGAAAAAGCATTGGCAGAAGCAGCCGGAATCACTGAAAAAGCCGAAGCAATGAAGAAACTGAACGAAGCCGGAAAAGACCACGAAGAATTCCGTCTTCAGCTGGCAAAAGAAAAAGATGTGGAACTTGCGCAGATCGCTATCCAGAAAGATATCGCAGAAGCCCAGTCTATGGTATTGGCTGAAGCCTTCAAAACTGCAAAAATTGATATCGTAGGAGGTGACAATACCTTCTTTGATAATGTAATACGTCAGGTTTCTGCAGGAAAAGGATTAGACAAATTTATCGGCCACAGCGAAAATGCACAGCTTGTAAAAGAAAACCTTCTGGGCAATGGTGAAAACATCATTGGAAAAGTGATGGGAATGGTAGATAAATACAAAATCTCTTCAGAAGATATCAAAAATATGAGCATCGCATCTCTGATATTTAAATTGAACGGAGTAGCCAGTCAGCAGGAAAAAGGAATTCTGGAAAAAGCTATGGATATGGCCAGACACCTGGGAGTGGAGAACAAACCGGTGAATAACAATCACGTTTAACGGGACAATACTTTGATGAGGATCAGGACTTATTTTATAATTAATAAGCAGCAGATTTATTATCAATAATATGAGAAACCTTATAGATCCTAAAAATCTGTAAGGTTTACATCACAATAACAAAAAACCATCGGACTCACTCAGGTTTTACACAAAGATCTGCTGTCATACGGCAGATAATGACAACTTAAATAAAAACGATGTCAGAACAACTTAATTCAGGAACTTACGAGATTATTCAAAATCGTCTGAATGAGCAGAAGAATGACCTTATCCAAAGACTTCAGCAGCTTAATGAAAGCCGTAAAAATATATTTGGAGGCGTAGACTTCTCTCTTATTGCCAACGAAAGAATTTCCACAGACCACAGCTGTATTGCCAAGGATATTTATTCTCTGGGTAATCAACTTATATTGGGTTCTAATGCTCACCTTGGCCTTCAGACTGAAATTAATATCTCGGATGTTTTTTCAATATATAAAATCAATAACAACAGGTTTGAACCTCAGGACTATGCATTGATTAATGATGAGGTTTTCATTGATGAATTTAAAAACCTCTACAAATATTACAGAAACACCTTCTTTGCCAGATTTACCTTTACAGAAAACTATCTGTATATGGTTTTTCAGCTTTCAGAAAGTACCACCGATATCAAGGCATTCAAATGGCTCATTAAAGAAAATCAGCTCATCTATGTAGATTCCAGAAGCGCTTCAGAAACCTCATATCCCCAGCAGCATGCCTTCGTATGGACAAGAGCTACAAGAGATATGCAGCGCTCAGGAAAACATCCCCATATTTCTCTGGCAGATAAAGTCTTTGTAGAAAGTATAGGTGGAGATATAACCATTAAAGTAGAAGATAATACCGATACAGGAAAAGGAATTTATTCCGAAGATGTTATTCATAAAGATCAGAACCTGGATGATGCGGAAATCTACTTCTGCGATCTGGATAATCTGGTCTTGTTTAAAATAAAACCTTATCAGGAAACAGAACGCTACTTCATTTATAACCATAAAGAAAAGACTGTTTCCAGAGCGGATGCACTGAAATATTCAGGATTGCTGCTGCCGGAAAGCCAGGGAGTATTATTCTCCAACGGATATGCTCTGCAGACGGGTGGCTTGAAAGTTATTTCTCAGGATCAGAACAGACTCTACTACTTAAAAACAGTTATAGAGCCGAATGGCGAGAATTTTTTATACGTTTTCTATGATGATAAAACGAATAATTATCAGCTGATTTCTTATAATATCATTACTCAGACCATAGAAACACCGATTCGGTGCAGTGGGTTTACCTTTTTGGATAATGGTAAACTGATCTACCTTCGTGAGAGTATTGAAACGACGAAAAATCACCTTGCACAGATCTGGCAGACCCCTTTTTCCAAAGAATTGCTGCCCAATGCTGAAAAAACAGACAGCTTACTTTATAAAATAGGGAACAAAGATATTGTAAGGGTGATGGCTGAAAGCCAGGAGCTTATAACGCTGTTGAGTAAAAAAGATTCCTACAGCGGGCTGTATAGTGATATTGTAAAGCTTGCCACCTTTATTCTCGATACTTATTACTTCCTGGGCGAAGAAGAAGTTGAGAAGCTGGATCAGCCATTGAAGGAGATAAGAGGGATTGCCCATTCTGCGATCAATGAATATGAAAAGGTTACTGAACAGAGAAGAAATACAGAAGAAGCCTTAGAAAAAATCAAGCATGCCTGTGAGAAAATTCTGGATGATACTAAAAGGCTTCATTATTCTCAGCTTACAGAATATATTGATGCCCTTTCGCAGATCAGAGCTTTAAGAGGAGAAGTTACAGGAGGCAGAGAGCTTAAATATGCTGATGCTGTATTGCTGGATACACTGGAAAAATCCCTTGCAGAGCGCTATACAGAACTTTCGAATGCCTGTGTAGATTTTCTTTTGCAGGATCAGGCACTGCTTCCTTATGAAGAAAGAGCAAAGAAAATATCAGAAGAGATCATTGCTTTGCAAAAAGCAGTTGATGCGAAAATCATTGAGGAGAATATTAATATATTGTCCGGGCAGCTGGAGCTGTTAGTAGATATTGTTAATAATCTTAAAATAGAGGATACTTCCCAGTCTACCCAGATCATTGAAAACATTTCCCTGATCTTTGCGAGGCTTAATCAGGAAAGACTTGAGCTTGGCAAAAGGAAAAGAGAGATCTCCGGAAAAGAACTCGCCTCAGATTTTCAGGCACAGATCACCTTATTCGATCAGTCTGTTATCAATTTCCTGGAACTTTCCCAGACCCCTGAGAAGTGTGATGAATACCTCACCAAACTTTCCATTCAGTTGGAAGAAATGGAAACAAAATTTATCGATTTCGAAGAATTTATCCAACAGATTGGGAATAAAAGAGAAGAGGTTTACGGGCATTTTCAGAATAAGAGAGTACAGCTTACAGAATCAAGAAACAAAAGAACCCAGACTCTTTTTGATGCTGCACAGAGAATCCTGAAATCCATACAGACCAAAGCAGAATCTTTTGACTCTGAAAATGAGATCAATGGCTATTTTGCATCAGATCTGATGGTAGAAAAAGTAAGAGACTTTTCAAGACAGCTTGCAGAACTTGAAGATTCTGCCAAATCTGAAGAAATTCAGACCCTTCTTAAAACCTCCCAGCAGGAAGCCGTAAGAAAACTAAAAGATAAAAAAGAGATCTATATTGATGGGGAAAACATCATTGCTTTAGGAGATTATAAATTTGCTGTCAATCAGCAGAAGCTGGATCTTACCCTTGTGCTGAGAAATGCACAGTATTACTATCATCTTACAGGAACAAGCTTCTATGAACCTTTGAACTTCAATACAGCAGACGAGTTCAAAGAAGTCTGGAATCAGGAGTTTGTTTCAGAAAACATAAAGGTGAAAAGGTTTGAATACCTCGCCTGGAATGTGTTTTCATCTCATAAAGAAAATGCTACAGAACAGCAGAACGAAAAGGCTGTACAGGAATTTACCGCAAAGCATTTTGGAGAAGGACTTGTAAAGGGAATTCATGATCAGGATGCACAGACTATTGTAACAAAGCTTCAGCAAATGTACAATGAGCTTGGACTGATGAGGTTTACAGCACAAGAAAGGTCATTGGGACAGCTTTTCTGGTTCTTTATGGAGAATGAAAGAAAAGAATATTATAACAGACAGTTTGAAGCTGCTGCTATTATTTCCCAATCGTTTGCTTCGAAAGAAGGATTTGAATATTTAAGCAGGGAATTGGCAAACGATATGAAGGCTTTTGTGTCGGCACATGCTTTTTTTACCGAAGTAGATTGTATCAATGCTGCTCTATATCTGAAACAGGAGGACAAAGAAAACTTCCTGATTTCAGAAAAAGCGGCCACTTTATATGGTTTATTTTTGAAAGAGCTGAAAGAAAAAGGTAAAGATCTTGAATTTATTACCCAGTTGCAGGCTATGTATCAATTTCCTTCTGCGTGCTATTATATTGCTGAAAGTGCATTACAGGCATTTGACGCTGAAGCTGAAAGGAATGTCATACAGGAAACTGCAGGATTCATTATTACCCAGAAGTTTGATCCCAAAAATATCAAACGAACCTCTTATGAAGTGATACTAAAAGAATTGAAATCACTTGAAAAGGACACAGAATACCATCTTAACTATTTCGAATTTGTATCAAGGCTGAGTCATTTTAATACCGTTATAGTTCCAAAATATAAACGTCTTCAGGAATTGAAATACAGCTGGGTAGACGAAAAGAAAAAAGCATTGAAGCTGGATACTTTCAAGCCGCAGATATTAAGTTCGTTTGTCCGAAACAAACTGATCAACGATGTTTACTTTCCTTTAATAGGGGCTAATCTTTCAAAACAGCTGGGAACAGCGGGTTCAGATAAAAGAACAGACAGGATGGGAATGCTTCTTCTGGTATCTCCTCCGGGATATGGAAAAACTACCTTGATGGAGTATATGGCAGAACGCATGGGGCTGGTTTTCATGAAAATCAACGGCCCTTCACTAGGGTATGATATTGTTTCCACAGATCCTTCAGAAGCTAAAAATGCAGGGGCGAAACAGGAACTTGAAAAATTGAACCTCGCACTGGAAATGGGCGACAATGTAATGCTGTACCTGGATGATATTCAGCATTGTAACCCGGAATTCCTCCAGAAATTCATATCTCTTGCCGATGGGCAGAGAAAAATAGAGGGAATTTACAATGGAGAAAGTAAAACCTATGATTTACGTTCCAAAAGATTCTGTCTGGTGATGGCTGGAAATCCTTACACAGAAAACGGAGAAAAGTTTAAAATACCGGATATGCTGGCTAACCGTTCAGATACTTATAATCTGGGAGAGATATCAGGATCAAAAACCGACCTTTTTGACCTGAGTCTTATCGAGAATGCCCTGATGTCTAATGAGTATCTGACCAGACTGACCCACCCGGGAATGGAAAATCTATATGAACTCTATGAGTGTGTTGTAACAGATAATCCGGCAGATCATCTGAAGGGGAATTTCAGTTCAAACGAAATATCAGACTTCAGAGCAGTATTGAAAAATACCATTAAAGTAAGAGATATGGTTTTGAAGGTGAATAAAGAATATATTTCTTCCGCAGCGATGTCCGATGATTATAGAAATGAACCATCATTCAAGCTGCAGGGGTCTTACCGTAATATGAATAAACTTATCACACAGATTCAGCCTATTCTGAAAAAAGATGAGGTAATACAGATTGTATTAAACCATTACCAGAATGAGTCTCAAACCCTTACAACGGGAGCCGAGGCAAATATGCTGAAGCTTAAAGAGCTCTTTGGTACACTTTCCGAAGAAGAAACAGAACGCTGGAATGAAATCAAAAAAGCATTTCTGAAAAATAAAACCTTAAAAGGTTTAGGAGAAAATGACAGAATGTCTCAGATTGTAGCTTTACTTGCACAGTTCGGTGATGGGCTGGAAGGTATTAAAGAAGCTTTAAAAAGAGTAGAATAATACTTTTAATATCATATAAATACTTTCAAACAGGCTGCTTCATACTAGAGGCAGCCTGTTTTCTATTTCAAATCATGTCTTATATCCATGGGATCGGCTGATATAAGGGATGTGGAAACAGGCTCCCCCTTATTTGATAATAAACAAATTGTATAAAATAAATTTATTGGAATACTTTACACTAAAAATTAAAAAATTATAAATAAAATAATACAAATATTTATTAATTGTTAATTTAAACAACCGTTTTTCATATATTTGATTAATATAACCATGTAAAATCATATAATCATGAGGAAAATTTATTTTTTCTTGCTGTTGCTGGGTGCCTTACAGCCTGCATATTCACAAGCTAACTATTGTGTAAAAGATATTTCTATCACTAACAGTACAATTTCAATTTTCACTACTAACGGAGAAGTTTATACCTGGGGTGTTAATGATTATGGACAGGTAGGTACAGGAAGCACGCAGCTGCAAAGTTCTCCGTATCTACGTCCTGTAACACCAAATTTTGGTTCTATTTATCATTCATTAAGCCATACATTAGGATTAACTGATAATGGGAAGATATATGGGTGGGGTAGAAATACGAGGGGGCAGGTAGGAAATGGAACAATTACAGATATTTATACCCCTGTACAGATTGGTTCTGATACAGACTGGAAAAAAATGGTAGCAGGCCTCGCCCATACTATTGCGCTAAAAAATAATGGAACGCTTTGGGGATGGGGAAATAATTCTGCCTGTGAGCTCAGTATAACCTCTCCCAATCCATATCCTAATCAGTACTTTTCTCAGCCCGTCCAGATCAGTACAGACAACAATTGGATAGATATAACCGCAGGAGGGAGCAGAACTTTTGCGATCAAAAGTAATGGGACTTTGTGGGCAAGAGGTAGAAACGTACTTAATAGTCTAGGTATTCAATATGCTGAAAATGTGTGTGTTACAAACTTGTCTCAGGTGGGAACAGATACAAACTGGAAAAAAGTGGTGACCTCTTCTTTAGGTGATTTTACCCTTGCTTTAAAAACTAATAATACTTTATGGGGATGGGGTGACAATATAGCGGGTGGAGTAGGAAGTGGTACAAGTGTGCTTGTGCAAACCCCTGTACAGATAGGCACAGATACCTGGAAGGAGATCGCAACCGGACAGACCTATTCTGTTGGTGTTAAAAGTGACGGAACCTTATGGCAATGGGGAGAAGGATGCTGGGACAGCACTATCAACGTAATAGTCCCAACCAGTTCTCTTTCTCCGGTACAAGTGGGTAATGATTTTGATTGGGAAAAAGTATATGCGGGGCATTGTGTTTCAATTGCTCAGAAATCAGATGGTTCTGTTTGGGCATGGGGCGGGTATGGATACATTTGGAATAACGGAGCAGCTACTTCATCGGCACAGCCCCTCCTTATTTTTCAGTGTCCCAGAGCTTCTACTTCAGAATCGGCATATGAGTTATCTGATATTATTTTATATCCAAACCCTGCTTTTGATCAAATTTCATGGGCACAAAATATTTCAATTGAAAAAGTTACTATTTACGATATGAGTGGAAAACTGGTGCTATCACAAAGTGTGTATGCAAAGTCTGTCAATATTTCAAGTCTTACTACCGGAACTTACCTGATCAAATTAGAGTCTAAAGAAAAACAGATTTATAATTCAAAGTTTCTTAAAAAATAATGTTCTTTTTTTATTTAATGTAAATAATATCAATATTTTAAAACACTTCAAACAGGCTGCTTCATACTAGGGAGCAGCCTGTTTTCTATTTTAATGAAAGACGAGTTGTTTCCAGCCGATCAAATAATTTCTGTAACCATAATATTGTATACTTCTGTATCTGTGTCTTAATGAGGATACTTCATAATTTTGTTTAGCTAAAGAAGAAATAATATGGAAACAGTTGCACAACATCAGGAGATTCTTCAATATTCTGAAGCCTATATTTCAGACATATTGATGCTGAAAAATATTTTCCTGCAAACTCACGATGGGAAGAAAATAAATCAGAATTTCGGACTTCCTTTTCTCTTGGCTAAAAAGGAAAATAAGACCATTGCATTTGCGAGTCTTGTCATGAATGGGAAAGGTTTGATCACTTTTAAGATTTATAACAAAATGGAAATGACGGATACAGAGATGGAAATTTTTTTTGCCCATACCGAAGTTTGTTTTAAAAAGAATAATAGCCCGAATTTCCGAAATCCGGAACAGTTGAAAAGCAGTATCAGCAGAATGGTAAGCTGGCTGAACCTTGAATAAAACAGGGATGAAAGTTGTACATTTACTTAAAACCATCATTTAATGTCTAAGGATGTCCTGTACCTTAAAATAGCAAACTCTGTCACAGAGCAGATTAAAAACGAAACATTACAGTTTGGAGACAGGCTGCCTTCACTCAGAAGCGCCCAGAAGCTGTACAATGTAAGTCTTAATACAGTAAAACAGGCCTATATGGAGCTGGAAAGCCGTTCCCTTGTAGAGTCACGTCCCAAATATGGATATTACGTAAGCCAGACCTCTCAGAGGAAACTAGCACTGCCTTCTATAGCCCAAATGAAAGTTTCAGAAGGTGAAAATACACCTGAAGACCTTATAGGAAAAGTATTTGGTACAATTGACGGAACGGATGTTACCCAATTTGCATTGGGAATTCCCGGAAAAAGCCTCCTTCCTGTGGCGAAGATGAAAAAATGTATGATTGATGTGGTGAAAAGGAAAAATGATAGCGGAACCAACTATGAGCCCGTACAGGGAAGTGAACAGCTTCGCCGCGAAATTGCCAAGTGGGCAATGGTGATGGAAGGAAAGATTACAGAAGATGACCTGGTGATTACTTCCGGGGCAATGAATGGGGTATACAATTGCCTGATGGCAGTTACCCAGCCCGGAGATTCTGTGGCGGTAGAAAGTCCCGTTTATTTCGGGATCCTTCAGGCTATCCATTTATTAGGATTGAAAGCTGTGGAAATTCCCACCCATCCTATTACGGGAGTAGATCTGGATAGTTTGAAAAAAGTGCTTCCGAAGCTTTCTGCATGTTGTTTTGTAGTGAATTATAACAATCCATTAGGGTTCCAGATGCCTGATGAAAACAAGAAAGAACTCGTGAAAATGCTTACCGAGCATAATGTCCCTCTGGTTGAAGATGATGTCTACGGAAATATTTATTTCGGTGCGGGAAGACCAAAACCTTGTAAATTTTACGACGAAGCAGGTATTGTAATGTGGGTAGGCTCAGTCTCCAAGACCCTGGCTCCCGGATTTCGTGTGGGCTGGGTGGCTGCGGGAAAGTTTAAAGAGAAAATTATCCGTCAGAAGCTGGTTCAGACGGTTTCCAGCCCGTCTTTGTTTTCAGATGTAATTGCTGACTTTCTTGCCCATGGAAGATATGATCATCATCTGAGAATGTTCAGAAAAAAGCTGTATGCCAATTATCTTCAGATTCAGAAGTCTGTAAACCTGTATTTTCCGGATAATACTAAGATTTCTGAACCAAAAGGAGGATTTATGCTTTGGCTGGAGCTGGACAAGAGAATTTGTACGGAAGACCTGTATGATGAAGCAGTAAGCCAGAAAGTAAACTTTGCACCCGGAAGAATGTTTTCACAATATAATCAGTACCAGAACTGTATGCGTCTGAACTATGCGCTGGAATGGACAGATCGTGTAGAAAGTGACTTGGAGAAACTGGGAAAAATGATAAAAAACAAAATTTAATAAACCTTAAGGACAATGAATGATATCAATAATGAAGTGAAAATTATAGCGTATGAACATCAGTATAAAGAAGCTTTCAAGACGTTAAATGAAGAATGGATCAAAACTTTTTTTGTAATGGAAGCAGGTGATTATAAATTGCTGGATCATCCTGAAGAGCAAATTTTAGAAAAAGGAGGATATATTGCTTTCGCATTATTAAATAATGAACCCGTGGGAACATGTGCATTGGTGAAGGCTGGTGATAAACCTCTTACTTTCGAACTCTCAAAGATGGCAGTAAGCCCCAAAGCGCAGGGAAAAAAAATTGGATATCTGCTGGGAAATGCATTAATAGGGAAAGCGAAAGAGCTCAATGCGCAAAAAGTATTTTTAGAAACCAATTCTATATTAGTTCCTGCAATTAAATTGTATGAAAAGTTAGGATTTAAGCATATTCCGATTACTGATGCCGGATATGATAGGGTAGATGTACAGATGCAGTTGGATTTGTAATAAGTTGAAAAAATGCTTTTTTTAAGCGCAATAATAGGATTTTAAAAGGCAGGGAATACACAAATTATTTTATTAGTGCATTCCTTGCCTTTATAATATAAGTTTTATTTCAGATAAAATATGTGTGTTAGTTTATTGATTTTCAGTTGTGTTTTTGTGTTTTCGATTCGTTAGATCGATGATTGGTTTCAAGTAGGGACTTTAAATTTTGAAAACGCGAACAATCCATTAGCCGGTTTCTTTTTTGTGGTTCTTAGCTGTCTTTTTCAGCTTTCCTCTCTCCAAGAAAAATTTTCCTATTTTTGTGAAACTCCTTATTTCATTTATGAAAAAAATTATTCTTATCGAAGATGAAACCAGTGTAGTTTCTTTTATTAAAAAGGGCCTTCAGGAAAATGGCTATGAAGTATCTGTGGCTTTTGATGGGCGTACAGGTGTACAGCTGGTACAGGCTAATGATTTCGATATGGTAATTTTGGATATTATGCTGCCGGAAATGAATGGGCTGGACGTCTGTAAAGAAATCAGGAAAACCAATGAGAGTGTTCCTATTTTATTTCTGACAGCCCTGGGATCCTCTGAGAATATTGTGCTTGGGCTGGAAAGTGGTGGTGATGATTACCTGGTAAAGCCATTCAAATTTATTGAATTGGTAGCCCGTGTAAAATCACTGTTGAGAAGAAGTCTCGGAAGTAATCCGCAGGAAATTGTAGAACCTGAACCGGATAATGAATATGTCTTTCAGTTTTCGGATCTGACAGTTAATGACTATACTAAGAAAGTAACCCGCGCCGGAGAAGATATTACGCTTACTTCTACAGAATATAAACTGCTGTTATATTTTCTCAATAATCCGGAAAAAGTAATCTCCAGAGCCGAAATTTTAGATGCTGTTTGGGGAGTAAACTATGAATTGGGAACCAATGTGGTGGATGTTTATGTCAATTATTTAAGAAAAAAACTGGATCATCAGGATGATAATAAATTGATTCATACCGTGATAGGAATGGGGTATGTTCTGAAAAAGAGTTAATGGATGTTTAATAAAGTGATTACAAATCAGACCAAAACGATGGTGCTTTTAATGTTGGTTTTCACCGCCATTATTCTCCTTTTCAGTGGGTTGGTCTATTTTTCAATCGTTAATTTCTCACATCAGAGGTTTTATGAACTTCTAAAGATCCGGACAGCAACCATTGTTCAGATCGAAAAAAGCAAAGACCATCTGGACCTTCCGGAAAACTATATTCTCAGCAGCCTGAATGATGAGGAACTTCCCATGGAAAAAGATTATGTTTTTGCCGTTCCTACAGATTCCAATTTTAAAAAAATATCCCAGGAAGTTCATATTCCCGATTATTTCTTTAAAAAGATCATCAAAGAAGGCGAATCCAATTACAATGACAAAGAATTCTATTATATAGGACAGAGTTTTAAATATGATGACAAAGACTATATAGCGATTGCTTCTGCCAAAAACCATTATGTAGTCTATTATCTGGGGTTTTTGAAAAGAACGCTCATCACCTGTATTGTGCTTTCCCTGTTCTTCAGTATGATCTTTTCTTTTTATCTCTCTAAAACATTATTTAGACCCATCTTGAAAATTACAGGAAAAGTAAAGGAGATAAGCTCAGAAAACCTTCACCTGAGATTGGAATCCCAGCCGGACAATAAAGAGCTGAATGAACTGGTGGATACTTTCAATGATATGCTAAACCGTATAGAAACCTCTTTTGAAACCCAGAATCACCTGATCGGAAATGTATCGCATGAATTGAGAACCCCGTTAACGTCCATTATGGGAGAGGCTGATGTGGCACTTTCTATCAGCAGAACTGCAGATGAATATAAAGAAACCCTGGAAATCATTCTGGATGAGGCTGAAAAGTTAGACAAAAAGATCAAGGCTTTATTAATGATTGCGCAAACCGGATTCGACGGGAAAATCCAGAAAATGGATAAAGTAAGGATTGATCAGTTACTGTGGGATGTTATTGAAACACTTAGAAAAATCGATTCCAGGAATAATATTTATCTGGATATCAGTATGCTGCCTGATAATCCTAAAAAACTGAAAGTGCAGGGTAATGAGCAGCTTCTGCATCTGGCAGTTGCCAATATCATCAGTAATGGCTGTAAATATTCTAATTTCCAGCAGGTTAAAGTTTCTCTCGGAGCTACCGATACAGATGTCTATATTATTGTAAAAGATAATGGAATCGGAATTCCGGAAGTAGAGATGAATAAAATCTACGATCCGTTCTTCAGGGCATCCAATACAAACAATTATGAAGGTTATGGAATTGGGCTTCCATTGGCAAGGAACATCGTAAGAATGCATCATGGCGAATTGATCGTGAGTTCAAACCAAAACCTCGGTACCACCGTACAGATGCGCTTCCCAAATTTCTATAGTACCCAGAGGGAGAATGTTTAATGGGTAAAAACACCGTTTTATTTAATCATTTTGGTTATTTATTTGTCTTAAATGAACACTGGCTTTTTTTTGCTTTTCCTTTATTCTCAAACAGGATACATTTCATTAATACAATAGGACTTACATAAAAATCTTATGGAGCAGATTCATCCATTTGTTCCTTTTCCTTTTTTACACATATTAAGTCCTCTTAACAATTTTCTAATCTCATTTTAATCTCTTTAATCACATTTTAATTCCATTCCAAAGATCCTCTAATCTGGTCGTTCTAGTTTTGTATCATCAAAAAAGATCAACACAATACAAAATAATAAAGAATATGGCTAAAACAATTTTAATTGCAACAGATTATTCTCTTGAGTCATTGAATATATTGAAAAAAGTGCTTAAAGGAAAAGATGCATCAGGAGATCAGAATCAATATAACATCCTTCTTACTTCAGGATATGATTCGGGAGATTCTATCAGAGATCTTTTATTCAATACCAAAACATCAGTTTTCAACAAGATCAGACCGGCAGAATTCTGTGATGCGTATGGAATTATTAAAAATAAATATCCCCACCTGATTAACAAAATCACCTGCGATGTTTTCACAGGAAGCTTTCAAAGAACATTCAATCAGTATGTAAAAGCTGAAAATATAGAAGAAGCCTATTATTCTTCATCTATTAAAAGCAAAGGAAAAGGAAAGTTTGACCTTATTCCTTATATCAAAAAAAGCAAAGAACTGCAGTCTCATGACATCACAGTAGAAGCAAGAGAAAAGCTTCCGGAAAGAGGAAGGCTGGCAGAGATCTTTGTAGAGGTCTAAAAGTGAATATAATTTAAAAAGATTAAAAATGTTAAGAAATTATAGTAACAGCAGGACACTGGGAGACAATATAAGATTGGGGACGCTGACTGCATTTACTGCAGGTACTATAAATATAGCATCCTTATTGATATTTCTCTCATTTACGTCAAATGTAACAGGACATTACGCTATTTTGGCCGCTGAGATCAGCAAAGGAAACTGGGCACAGGTTGGAGTAGTGGGAGTATGGATATTTTTATTCTTCTTCGGAAGCTTCCTGTCCAACTTTATTGTTATCAATTTTAATAAGAAAAGTAAATATTTTGCCCATTCGATGCCCCTTGTACTGGAGATCATATGTCTTCTTTTTGTAGGAGTATACGGACAGCTTTATTACCAGAAAACATTGGCAGAAACCGAGTACCTGGTAGCCCTTATGCTATTTGCAACAGGACTTCAGAATGGATTAACGGCAAGTATATCAAACTTTTCTGTAAAAACAACCCACCTTACCGGAACTACAACCGATCTGGGAATTCTGGTGTCTATGTTTACCCAGAAGAGATATAGAAAAAACGGAGAGCTGATTGGAAGAGCAAAACTATTGCTGAGCATTATGATTTCCTATGTATTAGGTGCTGTATTTTCAGGATTGACCTATTACTATCTGGAATTCAGAGTCTTTTATGTTATCAGTATCTGTCTTCTGATCGTGATCGGATATGATGCTTATAAAATTCATATACGGCACTTCAACACAAAATACAGGTACAACAGGATTTATAGAAAGCCAAACCTTTTTGCTTACCTCTATGAAAAGATCCATGGAATACCTAAAAGAGAAAAGAAAAGAAAACTTGTTTTTGATGAGTGATTAAATAAGAGTAAATCACTATAATTTTTGTATAAACTAGCTGTGAGCACCCTTATTTTATGATGGAATAGGGGTGTTTTTTTTGAAAATTAACTCCCGGATCCCTGAACTGTTATTATTTTATCTCCTTTTCAGGTAGGCAAAAAAGCCTGCCTCGGAATTAAATAAAGATTGTTGTTAAAGCCCTTCATTACAAACATTAAAAAAACCTGATGGGGATAAATAGGGTGAAATTGTTGATAATTAAATATTAAAACCCGGTTTTAATATTTTAATTCCCGTTTTCATTGACTATTTTTGTAAGTTGATTTACGTTTTTATGTCAGATATTATTCAGCTTTTACCGGATCATGTAGCTAACCAAATTGCAGCGGGAGAGGTGGTGCAGAGACCTGCATCCATCGTGAAGGAACTTTTGGAAAACGCTATAGATGCAGATGCTACAAGAATTGAATTGATCATCAGGGATTCCGGAAAAAACCTTATACAGGTGGTGGATGACGGGAAAGGGATGTCTGAAACAGATGCAAGAATGGCATTTGAAAGACATGCCACATCCAAGATTAAAGGAACGGAAGATATCTTTAAAATTGCAACAAAAGGGTTTCGCGGGGAGGCCTTGGCTTCTATTGCAGCAGTCTCTCAGGTTGAACTGAGAACGAAGCAGACAGCAGCGTCCATAGGAACCAATATTTATATCGAAGGCGGGGTTTTTCAGTTTCAGGACCCAATTCAGACAGCAGAAGGGTCAAACTTTTTGGTTAAAAATCTTTTCTACAACGTTCCTGCAAGAAGGAAGTTTTTGAAAAATAATAATGTAGAATTCAGACATGTAATTGATGAATTTCAGCGTGTTGCACTTGCGCACGAAGGACTGGAGTTTTCATTATTCCATGATGATGAGCCTGTTTTCAGACTGAGAAAAGGAAGTCAGATGCAGCGTATTGTGGATGTTTTTGGAAGAAAACTGCAGCCGCTTCTGATTCCTATCAAAGAAGATATTATCTGGTGTAAACTTCATGGCTTTGTTGCAAAACCTGAAGGAGCCAAAAAATCAAGAGGAGAGCAGTTTCTTTTCGTAAACGGAAGATATTTTAAAAGCCCATATTTCAATAAAGCAGTACAGGAAGCTTTTGAGGGGCTGCTTCAGCCCGGGTATGTGCCTTCGTTTTTTCTTTTTCTGGAACTTGATCCGGAGAAAATTGACGTTAATATTCATCCCCAGAAAACAGAAGTAAAGTTTGAAGATGAGCATCTTATTTTTGCATTGCTTCGCTCTACTATCAAAAGATCACTGGGAATCTATAATGTATCTCCAAGTCTTGATTTTGACAGAGATCCTGAATTGGACGAGATGATGAACAAGCCTATTCCTAGTAAAGGAAACGGAGGTGGAAGCGGTATTATCAAAATGCCTGAAATCATCGTAGACAAAGATTATAATCCGTTTCTGGAAGAAAAAAATGTGCGTCCTGAAGAAATTCAGAACCTTACAGAAATGTACCATCAGAATATTACAGCAGAACCTTCAAAAATTAACTTGTTTGAAGATGAAGATTTTGATGAAGATCTGATGAGACTTCCCAACGGATACTGGCTTTTCAATAAGGGTGATATGACGCTAATGCTGGATCTTGGAAGAATGCACAGATTACTGGTGGCAGAAAACAATAAATCTACCAGAAAATCAAGCACCAACAGTCATGCACTTCTTTTCTCTCTGGAGTATCATATGAATGAGATCGAAAAAAATAAATACAATTCGATCAAAAAATATCTTCCGGAGCTTGGGTTTGACATGAAAATTGCTCATGAAAGTGTATTGAGAATAGATTCGCTTCCTGAAGGATTGAAAGAAACACAGGCAATGAAGTTTCTGGAGAACCTTTTTGAGATCCTGGAATATAAAACCGAGGACGAGTTTATGCATTATTACCATAATCAATGGAATAAAATGCAGTCTAAATCAAGATTTGACTTTATTTATAAAAAAGATGCGGAACAAGTTATCAAAGACTTTACAGCATTAGGCTTTCCGGAATTTCTGCCGGATGGTAAAAGATGCTTCTATGAAGTTCCGTTTAATGATTTTAAAAACAAATTTTAAAAAATATGTTTAACAATATACCGCCGATTACACGAAATATTATCATTATTAATGTAATAGTATTCATTGTTACCTCTTTACTTGGAAATCAGGTTATTGGTTATCTTGCTGGTTTTTATCCTTTTTCACCATTCTTCCACTCATGGCAGATTATAACCCATATGTTTATGCATGGGAGTATTATGCATATTTTATTTAATATGTTGACGCTCTTCAGTTTTGGTCCTATTCTGGAACAGACATTGGGAGATAGAAAATATTTGATACTTTACTTTGCAAGTGGTTTAGGAGCCTTTTTCCTTTTCAATCTATGGAATTTTGTAGAAGTTCAGAATATTTCCAATGAATTACAACAGTTGGGTTTAAATGTGAGTGCATACCTGTCCGGTGCAAGTGTAGAGTTTTCTGGAAGTGCTGATTCTGTTCTTAGGCAAAAAGAGCTATTAGGAAACTTAAAAGATATTGTGGCAACACCTATGGTGGGGGCTTCAGGAGCTATTTTCGGAATTGTAGCAGCATTTGCAACCCTATATCCGGATTCTAAAATCGGAATTATGTTTATTCCGGTTCCTATCAAAGTAAAATATCTGTTACCCATTATTGTTGTGGTTTCCGTATACCTGGGCGTTTCCGGAAACGGAGGGGGAATTGCTCATCTCGCTCACGTAGGTGGGGCTCTGGTCGGCTGGCTGCTGGCAAGAATATGGAAAAAACACCTTTACAGATTCAATTAAGAGTATATTGTGAAGATTTTTCGGCTCATACTACTGATCCTGCATCTGGGAATTCTGTTTCTGGTACTGTGTACTTTATTGAATGCTTACATTCCACCTAAAATTTTTCCGTGGTTTAATCTGCTTTCTTTAGGCTTCCCGATTCTTATTACTCTATATATTGTCTTAACGGTATTTTGGGTGTTAAGCTGGAAAAAAAGAGCCTTTGTATTCATGTTTGTGGGTTTGTTGTTTTTAAATCCTGTAAAACGCTGGGTTAATTATTCCTCTGATATAAAAAAGAGATCAGATCTTAAAGTGTTGTCTTTCAATACCAGAACGGGAGTGTATAAGAGGCAGGAAGTTGCTGATTATCTGAAATCTCATAAAGCAGATGTTGTTCTTTTGCAGGAAGATTCCGGAAACGGATATGAGTTTGAAGGTTATGATAAAATAAGCACCCCGGTAGGTCTTACGATTCTTACAAGGCATAAAATCATCAGTAAAAAAATTATAGATCCGCAGGTGGATGGTTTAGGATCTCCTGCTTTACAGGCGGACATCCAGATAAATGGTATAGTGTATCGGTTTATTGACGTTTATCTTGAGCCGTTCCGGTTTGAAAAAGAAATGATAAAGCTTGACGGAAATACTGATGCTGATGAAGAAAAGGTAAAAGATATTGTGAAAAAGCTTATTCCTACCTTTAAAAAACATCAGGATCAGGTCACACTGATCAGACAATTGGTAGATGACTCTCCCTATCCTGTTATTTTAGCCGGTGATTTCAACTCAGTTCCGAATTCTTATGAATATTACCACTTATCCGAAGGGCTTGAAGATGCATTTCTGACTTCTGGAAAAGGAAGTGCTACCAGTTTTCATGATTATAAATTTCCAATCAGGATTGATTATGTATTTTCTTCAAAAGCATTGCGTGCTGTTTCCTATGAAGTAGACCGCTCTGTCAGTCTTTCAGACCATTATCCGGTCATTGCAAAATTTTCAATAGAGAATAAATAATCACAAAAAGAGTTAAATTTTAACTCCTTGGTAGGGTTTTTGCTTAAAAATATCCGTACCAAGACCGTTTTTTCATGAAGTCGAATCAGATATTACTATTTATACATATCGCTGTGGGTGTTTTGCTGTTGTGCACACTCGGGAATGCATGGGTTCCGCCTAACCTTTTGGGTAGCCTTAACCTGCTTTCTCTAGGCTTTCCCTATCTGATGGCGGCACACTTGATTCTTACCGTAGTTTGGATCATTAAAAGACAGAAAATAGCTATTGCTTTTGTCCTGGGGACCTTTATATTCTACAATCCAATCCGTCGATGGATCAACTTTTCTCCCAAAACAGATAATGAAAAGACAATACGAGATATAAAAGTACTTACTTTTAATGTGAAATATGGAGAATATGGCTGGGATAAAGTAAAGAACTATATCAAAGAGCAAAATGCTGATATTATCCTGGTTCAGGAAAAAGATACCAATCGTGCTTTAAAGCAGGACCTTGTAAAATATCCTTCTGTCATTCTTAAAACAAAACATAAAATTGTAAGACAGGCCCAGCTGATTGATGAGAAAGCAAGAGGGAATTCCTTCTATGCTGATGTGGATATCAATGGGAAGATTATCAGAATTGTAAATGTGTACCTGGAGCCTTTCAGGCTTCATAAATCAATGTTTACAAAACTGGACGCTTTAGGTTTTGGTAATGTTTCTACTTTGCTTTCACATATGACTCCCACTTTTCAGGCTCATGAAGAGCAGGTAAAAAGAATCAGAAAAATAGTAGACCTTTCACCTTATCCCGTTATTTTGGCCGGCGACTTCAATTCCGTTCCCAATTCTTATGAGTATTACAACCTTGGGAAAGACCTTCAGGACGCCTTTTTGGTTGCAGGAAAAGGGAGTGCAAGCAGTTTTCATGATTATAAAGTGCCGTTGAGAATTGATTATATTTTTACTTCAAAATCAATCATCCCCTTAAGCTATAAAGTAGATCATTCTGTGGAATTATCGGATCACTATCCTGTAATTGCAGAATTTCTGCTAAATTAGTTCCATGAAAAATTTACTGTCTGCGATTTTTATTTTTACAATCCTTTTTTCTGCCTGCTCAAAGAAAGAGTCACCGGGTTTTAGTGCTGAACAGGACGTCAAAATTTATTATGATACGATGGCTGTTGATTCTTTTTCTACGGGAGCTATTACGGTAGATATTGCCCGCAAGATAAGAATGTCATCACCACAATATCAGGATTCTTTAAAACAGGCTAAAAAGGTTCAGGAGGAAGAAAAAAAGCTAAAGGCAGAACTTGAAAAGGAAAATAAAGCCAAGTTGGAAGAGGAAAAGAAAAAAACAGAGGCTGAAAAGAAACAAAAGACTTCGGAAACGCCTGTTCAAAAAGAAACCAAAACAGAATAAACCAAACATTTTTAAAATATAAAATATGAAAAAGCAAATTATCGCAGCTTTAGTGATCTCTGTATTCACCGTTGCATGCACAAAATCCACAACAAAGTCAGAGCAGATAGAAAATGCTGACGGTTCGGTGACCACTACTACCACTACTGTTACGGAAACTCCTTCTAATTTGGTTGATTCTTCTAAAGTGAATAAAGCAAAAGAAGATGTTAAAACAAAAGTAGATGAAGCCGGTAACAAAATTGACGATGCGGCTCAGAAAGCGAAAGATAAGATTGATGCTACAGCAGATAAGACCAAACAGGATCTTCATAAGGCCGGGCAAGACATCAAAACAGAAGCTGACAAAGCAGGGAAAGACGCAAAGGAAGCGGCTAGGAAAGGAGCTTCAAAGATAGAAGATGCGGCTAAAAAAGTAAAAGAAGATTTAAGTAAATAAAAGAAAACCGCAGTAATTCTGCGGTTTTTGTTTTTATGTAGTGGTGGATAATCCGACATTTTGGAAATGACGGATTTTAGCCATTCTGATTTTTATATATTTCAATATCCACGGTCCCTTTATTTAATTCCAGTAAAGGATCAATATATTCTCTGTCGTTGCTTAACCTTGGAACCTTATTCTGGCCGCCAAGCTTTCCTTTGGACTCCAGCCAGTTGTAGAATAAATTCTGCCTTGCAATGTGAACAATAGGCCTTCTGAGCGTCATATTATTATATCTTTTTGCTTCGTAATCAGAATTGATGGTTTTCAGATGCTGATCAAAACAATCAACAAAGCTTTCCAGGCTATCCGGATGCTGGCTGAACTCAAAGATCCATTCATGGGCACCTCCTTCATTTTCTTTCATGAAAACCGGAGCTCCCGTAAACTCTGTAACAAGTGCACCAGTAGCTTCACAAGCCTTAGAAAGTGCAGATTCTACATTGGTGATCATCAGTTCTTCTCCGAAAGCATTAATATAATGCTTCGTTCTCCCTGTGATTTTTATTCTGAAAGGATTGGTGGAGGTAAATACTACTGTATCTCCAATGAGGTATCTCCATAATCCGCCATTGGTAGTGATCACCATAGCGTAGTTTTTTCCCGTTTCCACATCCTCAAGGCTTACCACTTTTGGATTGGAATGATGAAACTGATCCATTGGAATAAACTCATAGAATATACCGTAATCCAGCATCAGGAGCATTTCATCACTATTGGATCTGTCCTGTATACCAAAGAACCCTTCAGATGCATTGTAAATTTCGTAGTAATTGATGTTTTTTCCGATGATCTGTCTGTATTGCTCCCTGTAGGGCTTGAAACTGATTCCACCGTGAAAAAACACCTCTAAATTCGGCCATAGCTCAGAAATACTTCCTACGTTGGTTTCTTTTAAAACTCTTTGCAGAAGAACCAGCATCCAGCTTGGAACTCCAAGAATGCTTCCCACATCTTCATTCTTTACTTCTGAAGTGATGGCTTTTAGCTTACTTTCCCATTCAGACATCAGGGAAACCTTTTTACTCGGGGTGGTGGTAATTTCTACCCAGAAAGGAAGATTATCAATTAAAATGGCAGACAGATCCCCAAATTTGGTATTGAAATCTGCATACAGTTCTGAACTTCCTCCCAGGCGGAGATTTTTATTGGTGAAAAGCTGATTTTCGGGATGATTGTTGGCATAGATGGATACCATATCCTTTCCGGCTTTCATATGACAATACTCGAGGCTTTCTGCTGAAATAGGAATAAACTTACTTTTAGCATTAGTAGTTCCTGATGACTTGGCAAAATGTTTAATAAGTCCCGGCCAGCTTACATCTTTATATCCCTGCCTTGCTCTTTCAATATAAGGTTCAAAATCTTCATAAGTGACTATCGGAACTTTATTTTTAAAGTCCTGATAGCTTGAAATAGAGTTGAATCCGTACTGTTTGCCATATTCTGTGTCTTCCGCATGAAACAATTGTGAAAATAAGATTCCTTTCTGTGTTTCAATAGGATGATCCATGAAATTCTGTATCTGATCAATCCTTTGACGGATGAACCAGTTGACTACGGTATTGAAAAGTGCTTTGGTTGCCATTCCAACAAATATAATGATATTTGAATTTTCTGAGAATTTTTTCTGGGATTAAATAAAAAAACCGTTACAAAATAAGTAACGGTTTGATATCTAAGGTGTTGTTTATTAACAATACTCGTCGTAAGCAGCTTGAAGGTTTGCTGCAATAGCTCCTGCAGGGTTTCCTTCAATGTGGTGTCTTTCCAGCATGTGAACCAATTCTCCGTCTTTGAAGAGTGCCACACATGGAGAACTTGGAGGGAATGGAGCAAGGTGTTTTCTTGCTTCAACTACTGCCTCAGTATCAAATCCTGCAAAAACAGTTGTTAAATGATCAGGCTTCTTGTCTCCGGTTAAAGAATACACTACTCCCGGTCTTGCAGCTCCCGCAGCACATCCGCATACGGAGTTGATCACTAATAATGTTGTGCCAGACTGTTTTAAAGCATCTTCTACCTGAGCAGGGCTTGTTAAGTCCTGGAAACCTTTATCTGTAAGCTCTGCCTTCATTGGCATTACTAAATCTGTTGGATACATATATTTTGTTTTTTTTATCTGTACAAAGTTACACAATTCTTTACGTTTAGTCAATATATAATAACTATCAACGGTTTAGTCATATAAAATTAACCAAATGTTAATAGTTCAACAATATTCATAAAAATGTGAATTAAGATTAGGAATAATGAAATATATTTATTAAATTTGAAATGATTCTGAAAAACAAACGACCATGAAAAAAACATTTAAGGCTTTCCCTCGAGCAATCAATCACTTAAATGCTGTTTGAAAAATGAAGTAAATTTATTCTTTTTTTCAGTTTTGAATCAAACTGAATAACAAATTTTAATATCCAAAAAAAGCGAAGCCCGGAACTGAAAAGTTCCGGGCTTCTAATCAAATCGATATGCAAAGGTTGAATATCCTTAACGAATGGTATGAGATCTTTATCTTCGGGCGCAAGATTACTCCTGAGGCCCAGATCCCATTATGAAAGGAGCTTTTTAGCCATCTCGGAAATACTTTTTCCGTCAGATTTTCCGGCCAGCGCTTTTGACGCTGCTCCCATTACCTTTCCTAAATCTTTGATAGATTCAGCTCCGGTTTCAGAAATAATATTTTTAATTTCTGTTTCTAATTCTTCTGCAGAAAGCTGTTTTGGTAAAAACTTCTCAATCACTTTCATTTGTGCATCTTCTACTTCAGCAAGATCTTGTCTTCCTTGTGCAGTAAACTGCTCGAAAGAGTCCTTACGCTGCTTGATCATTCTCTGAAGAATGGCAATTTCCTGTTCTGCGGAAACTTCAGCGCCTCTGGCTTCAGTTTTTAAAAGAAGAATTTGAGATTTTACGGCACGAAGAGAATCCAGAGCTACCCTGTCTTTCTCTCTCATAGCTGTTTTTATAGCTTCACTGATTATATTTTCTAAACTCATGTTGTCTTTATTAGTATTAGCTTAAAAAAAGATTAATGTATTGATGTAAAATCATTAATACATTTTACATCAATACATTAATACACTTATTTTAGTCTACATCTTTATTTAAAAATCTGTTTTCTCTGATTTGCATGGATCCATTGTTGTCAGACAGATAAGTGTTGATATTCTGGTCTGAAGCATTGTTTCCGTCAATTGAAATATTTTTTCTTTTGAAAGCAGGAATAGATTCAAACTCACTCGTACTGTCAAAGCTCTGATAACGTGAATTGAATTCTTTTAGTTTATTTCTTCTTTCAATAACTCTGTCCTGATCAATCGTTTTGTTCACGAAAGTGAATTCTGATTCTTCAGTTTTTGGAGTCTCAATTTCTGTTCTGCTTTCAAAAGCGGGTTTTGTTTCAACTTTGGGTTCCTCCTGTTTCTGATAGAAAGTTTCAATCTTTTGAGCAGGTTCAGCTACAGCGCTTGTTGGTGCATTAAACTCTGCCTTTGGCTGTCCAAAATCAGTTTTAGGCTCATTTCTGGTTGGCTCATTGACAAAAAAGCTGAATTCAACAGGTTTCTGTTCTGAGAAAGAATTGTTGAAAGTGCTTCCAGACTGAGGTTCATCTTTCTTATTGTCAAAATCAAATTTGAAAGACTGAATTTCAAGATCATTTGGATCTTCATTTTCTTCATCAACAGAGAATAAACTGTACGCATCCTGCTCGCTTTCTTCTTCATTTCTCCAGCTCTGCTCAGGGGTGTTTAGTGTATTATCCTCTTTATCAGAGAATTTTATTTCTCTTTTGATCTCCTCTTCCTCAATAATCATTTTTTTTTCAATAGAGGTCACCTTGAACTGTTGAGTATCATGGTCTTCATCATCTAATCTGAAATGATTGATTCTATTGGTATCGTAGATTGTTTCCGGAGCAATCTCTCTTTCTTCTCTTGTTTTAAAAGGAGAAGATTTTGGAGACTCAAAGCTGTCATTAAGACTGATTCTTATTTTTTCTGTAGGACCTGAAAACTTTTTGTTGTCATTAGAGAATCCTGTTGCGATAACAAGAACACTTACAGCATCCCCTAGTTCTTCATCAGCACCTACCCCAAAAATAATATCGGCTGTATTTCCTGCCTCTTTCTGGATATGATCCATGATGATACCGATTTCGTCCATGGTAACTTCTTCAGCACCACTTCTGATCAGTAACAGGACATTTTTGGCACCTGTAATCTTATTATCATTTAATAATGGAGAATCAAGAGCTTTTCTTACTGCTTCTTCAGCCTTATTTTCACCTGAAGCAGTTCCTGTAGACATCAGAGCAGTTCCTGAATTCTGAAGTACAGATTTAGCATCTCTAAAGTCAATGTTTACATCAAAGTAACCTGTAATAACTTCTGCCATACCTTTCGCGGCATTTGCTAAAACTTCATCGGCTTTTGAGAAGCCCTGTTTGAATCCAAGGTTTCCGAACTGCTGTCTCAATTTATCATTGTTGATAACAATTAATGAGTCAACATTATTTTTTAATTTTTCAAGACCGTTTTCAGCTTGCTCCAGTCTTCTTTTTCCTTCGAAGCTGAAAGGGACAGTCACAATACCTACGGTTAAAATCCCCATGTCTTTTGCTACTTTAGCAATCACGGGAGCCGCTCCGGTACCGGTACCACCACCCATTCCGGCAGTGATAAACACCATCTTGGTGTTCTGGCCCATGGCTGCTTTGATATCTTCAATACTTTCAATAGCTGATTTTTCCCCCACTTCAGGGTCTGCGCCAGCCCCCAGACCTTCCGTAATGGAAGTTCCTAGCTGAACTTTATTGGCAACGGGGTTATTGTCAAGTGTCTGAGCATCTGTGTTACAAACCACGAAGTCTACCCCGTGGATACCTTTTTCGTACATGTGCTTCAGAGCGTTGTTACCACCGCCCCCTACACCGATTACTTTTATGATGGATGAATTTCCTTTTGGTAAATCAAATGAAAATCCTTGTGTACCTATATTTTCCATAACTATACTTTTTATAATTATAATTGATAATTGATTAATGATCATTGATAAGGAAAAGATCATTTATCGCTTATCATTCTCATTTATAATTTACTCTACTTCTTCAAAGAATTTTTTTACTTTTTCCATAAGCGACTGCCCGAATGTCAGTTTAGCTTTTCTGTTTTGCTGCTTTTCCTTTTCAACAGGCTGCTGCTCCTGAACGGGTGCTGTCTGTTGAACCGTTTGGGTAGTTTCCGCCTGTGAAGGAACTACTTCCGGCTTAGGCTGCTCAATCTCAACTTCTTCCACGTCATCAGCATTCTGCTTTTTATCTCTGATCTTTAAACTCTCCATCAGTAACCCAATAGAGGTAGCAAATTCAGGGCCTTTCAGGTACTGATTTTTATCGTTGGCGATATATTCATTAGCAAAACCGATTCTGCTGTCAAAACCTGTGGTATAATTCGCCAGCTGACGCAGGTGTTTCAGATTTGAACCACCTCCTGTCAGAACAATTCCGGCAATCAGCTTTTTCTTTTGTTCAAAGGCGCCATACGCTTTCAGCTCGGTATTTACCATTTCCAGAATTTCTTCTACTCTTGCATTGATGATCTGTGCCAGAGTTTTTAAAGAAATTTCCTTGTCTGGTCTTCCGTGAAGTCCGGGAATTGTTACAAAAGTACTGTCTTTTTCCAATTCGGGAACAGCCGAACCAAATTTTACTTTCAATTGTTCAGCATGTTTCTCAATAATGGAACAGCCTTCTTTTATATCTTCGGTAATAATCCCGCCTCCGTAAGGAATAACACAGGTATGACGGATGATATTATCTTTAAAGATAGCAATATCAGTAGTACCGCCACCAATGTCAACAATGGCTACACCGGCTTCTTTTTCTTCTTTTGTAAGAACAGCTTCTGAAGATGCCAATGGCTCCAGGGTAAGGGCCTCCATTTCCAGCCCGGCTTCGCGAACACATCTAGCAATGTTTCTGATGCTGCCCATTTGGCCTACTACAACATGGAAATTAGCTTCTAAACGTTTTCCGTGCATCCCGACAGGTTCCTGAATTTCACCTTCGGAATCCACTTTATATTCTTGAGGAAGTACATGGATAATTTCTTCTCCAGGAAGCATGACCAGCTTCTTGACCTGGTCTTTTAACGCTTCAATGTCATCGTCTGTAATAAATTTATCCGGATGTTCACGCATAATATAATCGGAGTGCTGCAGAGAACGTATGTGTTTTCCTGCAATACCTACCGTAACCTTGCGGATAGGAACTCCAGCACTGGATTGTGCTTCGGATACTGCAGCCTTGATTGAATTAATGGTTTGCGAAATATTATTCACAATCCCTTTATGAACACCAAGACTTTTAGCTTTTCCTACACCGAGAACTTCTATCTTCCCGTGTGCATTCCTTCTTCCGACAATCGCGACTATCTTCGTTGTCCCGATGTCCAGACCTACTGAATACTCTTGATTTTCCATTTTTTATATCGATTTGATTTTTTCTACTTTTTCCATTATCAGGACCGGTCCTGTTTTATATTAAATTGTCTTTTAGAGACTCTTTTATTCTATTTTAACCTTGGCTTTCGGCTTTGGTTTGGACGGTGCCGGGGCCTTTGTTTTTTTCTCTGTTTTTTTTGTTTCCTTAGTATGCGTTTTTTGTTTTGTACTTTCCTTGGGTTTTGCTGATGAGGAATTTACTTTTTTTTCTTCAGCTATCTTTAGCTTAGTTTCTGTTCTCTTCATTCCCTGAGCAGGTATCTTCGCCAGTTCCAGCTTTCCAGCTTTTAAAATACTGTCGTTTTCCTTAAAATAAGGGTTTAAAGTCGTTACAATCTGGTTCTGATATTTTACAGAAACCATACTGTATTTTTGAGGATCCTGATAGACCAGGTATTTTTCTACAAAAGTTTTAAATCCTTTTACTTTAAAATCAATGTTTTCCAGATCTCCAATTTCTACTCTGTAATTCCCTTCGCTTGTCAGAAGGCTGTAACTGTCTTTGCTTTTTGAAATTCCAATAAAGTATTTTTTGCTGAAATCATCTTTATCGATCTTTTCTACCAGCTCTGCCAGTTTTTTATATTCTTCAGGCTGTACATTTCCTGTTACCAGCATACAAGGGTGAGAATAGGTCCTTGAAATGGGAAACTCAGTTCCTCTTTCATCTACATAAAAATCTTTTCCATCTTTATTGAGCCTGAAAACAGGAACTCTCTGTTTGATATCCAGATTCAGTTTTCCGTTTAAGTTCAGATAGACATTGGCACTATCAACTGCCGGCAAAGAATTGATCTTTTTTTCTAAGGCAGGGATATTCAGTTCTCCTACTTTTCCCGAAGGGTTTTCTCTTCGGACGATCTCTCGAATGTCTTTTTCATCCACAAAATAAACCGGAGTTCTCTCGCTCATTTTTACAGAAATTTTATTGTCTGTAATCTGCTCATTGCTGAATCTCTTCAACGAGAAACTCAGTAATAATCCAAGGATGATTACAGTGACAACAATTTTTAATATTCTGTATTTATTTTTCATACTTTTTTGTATTCATGTATTGATGTAAAATGTATTCATGAATACGTTAATACATTATTACTTTTTACAATTCACTTATCCACTCACAGATAGGGTCATACAGGGTGTCTATATTCCCCGCACCTACTGTAAGGAGGATATCAAAATCTTTTTCTTTTATTTTTTCAAAAGCATCTGATAAATTGGATACTTCCTTTTTCTCTAATGTTACTTTTTCTAAAAGCCAGTTTGAAGTGATTCCTTCAAAATTCTCCTGAAGTTCTCTTGCAGGATAAATATCTAGTAAAATCAATTCATCAGCTTTACTTAAGCTTTCTGCAAATCCGTCTGCGAAATCTCTTGTTCTGCTGAACAGGTGTGGCTGGAAAGCTACCAATAGTTTTTTATCAGGGTAAAATGTTTTAATTGAACCCATTACGGCATTGATTTCTGTTGGATGATGAGCATAATCATCAATATAAATTTTACCGTTTTGATAAATATGTTTGGTATATCTTCTTTTAATTCCTTTAAAATTGGCAATTGCTTTTTTCAGCGTATCAAAATCTGCGCCCAAATTGCGAAGAATAGCCAGTGCTACCGTAGCATTTTCAACATTGTGGATTCCAGGGATCTCCCATATGAAATCTTTTATTGTTTCTGTCGGGGTATGGAAGTCAAAATAAATTTTATCATGGTCCATACGCAGGTTGTCAGAATAGTAGTCAGCAGGCTCATTCACTGCATAAGTTCTATGAGGTCTGCCTATATCAATTCCTTTTCTTACAAATAGCTGCTGATCTTGCGGGACCAATGCTACAAACTCTCTGAATCCTTCTTCTATATGACTTTTATCTCCATAAATATCCAAATGGTCCGCATCTATAGAAGTCACTACGGCCCAATCCGGGGAAAGGCTTAAAAAGCTTCTGTCATATTCATCAGCTTCTACCACAGAATAATTGGAACCATTATACAGAAAGTTGGATTTAAAATTCTCAGAAATACCTCCTAAAAAGCATGAGAAAGGAAGATTGACTTCTTTACATAAATGAGCCACAAGGGTAGACGTTGTTGTCTTTCCGTGAGTTCCTGCTATTGCAATACAGTCTGTATTTTCTGTAATTAATCCTAAAACTTTAGCACGTTTCAATACTTCAAACTGATTTTCATTGAAATAATCTAATATACTCAGCACTTTGATAGCGGGGGTGTAGATGATCAATGTATCTTCTTTCTGAAGAGACGTGATTCTTTCATCAATATGATCTTCAAAAACAATATCAATACCCTCCTTCATCAGATTCTGAGTGAGTTTAGTATTGGTTTTATCGTATCCCAATACTTTTTTCCCGGATGCATTGAAATAGCGTGCCAATGCACTCATTCCGATACCTCCGATTCCAACGAAGTAAAAAGTCTGATATGTCTGTAAAATATTCATTTATTTCTTTTGTATTATTGTATTCATTTAAAATGTACTGATGATTTTTCGTTACCTCATTTTACGATGATACTTTTTACATTAATTTAAAAATTTCGTCCACAATCTCTTTTGCAGCATCAGGCTTGGCAAAATACTTCAGATTGTCGGACATTTCTTTTCTTACACTTTCGTTTTCGCAGATATCTGATAATGTATTCCAGAATTTTTCCTGCATTTCAGAGTCTTTTACCATTCTCGCTGCATTTTTGTCTACAAGGTTCATGGCATTTTTAGTCTGATGGTCTTCCGCTGCAAAAGGGAATGGCACCAGCAGAACCGGTTTCTTTGCTACTGCCAACTCTGAAATGGCAATGGCTCCAGCTCTTGAAACAATCACATCGGCAGCAGAATAAGCCAGCTCCATGTCTTTGATGAATTCACGGATCTGAATATTGGTGGTGTCAATGTCTTTTGTTTCGTCTAAAATATTTTTATAATCAAGCTTTCCTGTCTGCCAGATCAGCTGATAATCTTTATCTGCAATTTCCTTTAAATGGGTTTTCCAGGCATTATTTAATGTTCTGGATCCTAAAGAACCACCTACGGATAAAATGGTAAGCTTGTCTTTACTGAGTCCCATTTTTTCTTTTGCCAGAGCAGTTTCCTGCATTCCCGAAACAATAACTGAACGGATCGGATTTCCCAGAAATTTTATTTTTTCAGCCGGAAAGCCTTCTACTTTTGGGTAGGCTGTAAAAACAGCTTTTGCTTTCTTGCTTAAAATTTTATTAGTTACCCCTGCGTAGGCATTTTGTTCCTGTATGAAAATCGGAATTCCCATTTTGCTTGCTTCATAAAGAGCAGGTCCGCTTGCAAAACCTCCTGTTCCAACTGCAAAATCGGGAGCAAAACTTTTAATGATTCTTTTTGACTTAGATAAACTTTTCAGAATTTTGAAAGGTAATCCTAAGTTGGATAACAAGTTTCCTCTGTTGATTCCGGCGATATCAATTCCTTCTATTTTGTAGCCAGCCTGAGGAACTTTTTCCATTTCCATTTTTCCGTTGGCTCCGATGAACAAAAACTCTGCATCAGGAAATCTTTGCTTGATTTCGTCTGCAATGGCAATGGCAGGGAAGATATGTCCTCCTGTTCCTCCGCCTGATAGTATTATTTTTAACTTTTTGTTCATTTTCTTAATAGGACTGCGTCCGATTTTTTGTTAAATCTTCTTTTTGGGACTCTTTGATATTATGCGATATCGTTTATCTCTGCTATACTTTGTTTTTTTCCCATTCCTTCTTCATCATAAATCTGAATTCTGGAACTTATATTTAAGATAATTCCTAACTGTAAATAGGTCACCAGCATGGAGGTTCCTCCGTAGCTTATCAATGGCAGTGGCTGTCCGGTTACCGGGATAAGATTCACTGCAACGGCAATGTTTACGGAAAGCTGTATAAAAATCATTACCCCGAGACTGAGCACGAGGAGTGAGCCGAAGAATGCCGGCATTTTACTGGCAATCATTACAATCCGTATCATCATGATCAGGTACAAACTGATCAGAAAAGTGGCACCAATTACTCCGTATTCTTCTACAATTACAGCGAAAATAAAGTCGGAGGCAGACTGTGGAAGCATTTGCTTTAAGGCACTTTTTCCGGGTCCCATTCCTGTAATTCCACCATGTACAATTGCGGCTTTGGCCTGCATTACCTGATAATTTTTGGCTTTGATGCTTTCGTCATCGCTATCCGTTGTTTTTGCTTTACTTGATGTAAATGTTTCGATACGGCTCATCCATGTATGTACACGGTTCCCTCCGATCATATTGGTGTTTAAAGCAATTAACAGGAAGAATACGATGGCCACAAATGATGCGGAAATAAATCCTGCAATATACTTCCAGTGTAGCTGTCCTATAATCAGAACAATGACTGAAACCAGCAAAATCATTAAGGCGGTTGACCCGTTGTCTTTTGCTACCAATACGAAAACAAGCAGGATAGGCCCGAAGATATACATGATGTTCTCTATCGGAAGCCTCTCTCTTGTTATCTTTTTGGTCAAATATCTGCACAGATAAATGATCAACATTAAGAATGCAAATGATGAAGGCTGGAATGAAATTGGTGTACCCGGAATTTTAAGCCATCTGGAAGCACTGGCTCCGTCAATGGTTTGTCCGGTAAACATGGTGACTATCAATAGAACAATCATCAGCCCGAGCAGAATACTGCTGAGCTTTCCTATGTATTCATATTTTACAGTCCCTACCAGTCTCATGATTCCAAGACCCAGGACTACAAAGAACATATGCTTGATAACGTGACCGGTAGTGGTCCCGTTATTGACAATATATTCCAGATTTGAACTTGCAGAATATACAGGGAAAATAGAGAAGATGGAAATCACAAGGATGACCATCCAAAGTACTTTATCGCCCTTTAGAAACTCAAATCTGCTTTCTGTGTTCTGTTCGTCCATAATATTGTATTCATGTACCGATGTAAAATGAATTCATGAGTTACACGCTCATTAATACATTAGTACTTTTTACATTTATTTTAATACTTGTTCTTTAAACTGACGCCCTCTGTCTTCATAGCTTTTGAATAAATCAAAGCTTGCACAGCATGGAGAGAGAAGAACTGTATCTCCTTTTTTAGCGAGTGATTTTGAAATTTTCACTGCTTCTTCCATGCTTGAGGTATCATATATAAATTCTTTCTTGTCTTTAAAGAAATCTATTATCTTCTTGTTGTCAATTCCCAGACAAACAATTGCCTTTACTTTTCTTTTGACTAAATCTTCAATCTCGGTATAGTCATTCCCTTTATCCAACCCACCCACAATCCATACGGTAGGGGTTTTCATACTTTCCAGAGCATAGTACGTTGCGTTGACATTGGTTGCTTTACTGTCATTGATGTATCTTACACTGTCAATTTCAGTAACCAATTCCAATCTGTGTTCAACAGCCTGGAAGGTCATTAATGAATGTCTGATGCTCTCATTATTTATTTTTAATATCTTACCGGCAATAGATGCAGCTAAGCTATTGGCTACATTGTGGTTTCCAAGGAGAGATAATTCTTCAACTTTCATTGAGAATTCATCTTTCATTTTTACCACAATCTGATCATCATTCACAAAACCTCCTTCAGGTAGTTTCTCTTTTGTAGAGAAAGGAACCATTTTAGCCTTTATTTCAAGTTTTTCAAGAAGATTTTTACTCATTTCATCATCCTTGTTATAGATGAAGAAATTGTCATTTTCCTGATTTTCAGTGATTCTGAATTTTGCTAATGCATATTCTTCATAGTTGTAGTTATACTGATCCAGATGATCTTTTGACAGATTCAACAATAAAGAAATATAAGGTCTGAAATTCTGAATGTCATCCAGCTGGAAAGAGCTTACTTCCAGGACATAATATTCATGGTTTTCATCAGCAACCTGTTTTGCAAAGCTGTATCCGATATTTCCACCCAGGCCTACGTTTAATCCGTCATTTTTCAGGATATAGTAGATCAGGGAAGTGGTTGTTGTTTTACCGTTACTTCCTGTAATAGCGATAATCTTTGCGTCTGTAAATTCAGAAGCAAATTCAATTTCAGAAGAAAGCCGTATTCCTTTCTCATGAATTTTATGGATAATTTCTGCCTTTTTAGGAATTCCCGGGCTTTTTACAATCCAGTCGGCATTTAAAATTCTTTCTTCGGTATGGTTTCCTTCTTCAAATTCAATTTCATGATCAGTAAGGAACTGCTTATAGTCATCCTTAATGGCTCCTTTATCTGAAAGAAATACTTCCAGACCTTTCTTTTTAGCCAAATAAGCAGCGCCGCATCCGCTTTCTCCACCTCCTAAAACAACTAATTTCATATTTAATCTTTTTTGTAAAATGTAAAATGTAAAACATATAATGTATTGGTGTCTTTTTACATTAATATTTTTTACTTTTCACAAAAATTATCTCATTTTCAGTGTGATCAGACATACAATTGCCAGTATTACGCCAATGATGATCATTCTGTTCACGATTTTACTTTCGTGGAACCCTTCTTTCTGATAATGATGGTGTAATGGTGACATTTTGAATAGTCTATTGTTCTGGGCATATTCTAACCCGTATTTTCTTTTTCTGTATTTGAATACCCAAACCTGCAGGATCACAGAGACAAGTTCAATTAAGAAGACTCCGCACAGTACAGGAATTAGTAATTCTTTTCTTAAAATAATTGCTAAAACAGCAATGACACCTCCCAGCATTAAGCTTCCTGTGTCTCCCATGAAAACCTGAGCCGGATAAGTGTTGTACCAGAAGAATCCGATAACTGCTCCTACCATTGCTACTGCAAAAATGGTGGTTTCGCCCATATTCGGGAGGAACATAATATTGAGGTAGTCTGCAAAGATGATGTTTCCGGAAATGTAGGCAAAGAGGGCCAGTGTGAGCAGGATGACTGTACTGGTTCCGGCTGCCAGCCCGTCTATTCCATCGGCTATATTCGCTCCGTTTGAAACGGCTGTCACAATGAAAATAACAATAGGGATAAAGACAATCCATGCCCATTCGTGGGCATCTTTATCATTCATCCAAAACAAAATTCCGCTGTAATCGAATTCGTTATTCTTTGCAAAAGGGACCGTGGAAACGGTAATTTTTTCAGTAGGCATAAAGTTCTGCTCTACATTGTTCCTGTTCACTACTTTTGCATCTGCATATTTTCTTTTTACAGTGATATCGGGATGGAAATACATTGTAATTCCGACAATTAATCCTAGACCAACTTGTCCTACAACTTTGAACTTCCCGCTGAGACCGTCTTTATTTTTCTTAACTTTTTTCAGATAATCGTCTACAAAACCAATAGCCCCCATCCATAGCATCGAAACCACAAGTAAAACGATATACACATTGGTGATCCTGGTAAATAACAATACCGGAATAATGGTTGCCAGAATAATAATAAGACCTCCCATAGTAGGAGTTCCTTCTTTCTGCTTTTGACCATCCAGTCCAAGGTCACGTACCAATTCTCCCATTTGTTTTGTTCTCAGATAATTGATGACTCTTTTTCCGAAAACAAGAGCAATAATGAGTGAAAACAGTACAGCCATTCCGGCACGAAAGGAAATATATTTAAGCATTCCCAGTCCCGGAACATGAATTCCATGGTTAGTTAGATATTCGTATAGATAGTATAGCATAGTTTCAATTGTTAATAATGATCAGTGATAGTTTTATTTTACTTACTCATTAATTTCCAAAGCTCATTAATTACTTCTTTGTCATCAAAATGATGTTTCACACCATTTATCTCCTGATAGTTTTCGTGGCCTTTTCCGGCAACTAAAACAATATCTTTAGGTTCTGCAAACTTTATCGCCATTTTAATGGCTTCTTTTCTGTCCGGAATTGAAGTGTATTTGCTGAAGTTTTGAGGTTCAACGCCTGCTTCAATTTCTTTAATAATCTGTGCCGGATCTTCTGTTCTGGGATTGTCTGAAGTGATGATTGCCAATGTTGACTTTTTAGTGGCAATATTCCCCATTTCAGGTCTTTTGGAGTGATCTCTGTCGCCTCCACATCCAAAAACAGTGATCAGTCTTTCATTTTTTGTTCTGATATCATTGATGCTGTCCAGTATATTTTCTAATGCATCTGGAGTGTGTGCATAATCAACGATAAAGAAAATTCCTCCATCAGATTTCATGGTCTCAAATCTTCCTGAAACTCTCTTCAGCTTACTCATAGCCTGAAGAATTTCATCCTGTTGGAAACCAAGTTCAGTAGCAATTCCGAATACCAGTAATAAGTTATATGCATTGAACTTACCTGTCAGAGTAGTCCAGAACTCTTTTCCGTTGAAGTTCAGCAGCATTCCGTTGAAATCTACTTCTAAAAGTTTGCCGTGGTAATCTGCTATTGTTTTCAAAGCATATGATTTCTTTTTTGCTTTGGTATTCTGAAGCATTACGTTACCGTTTTTATCGTCTACATTCGTGATGGCGATGGCAGTATCATCTAATTGATCGAAGAATCTTTTCTTTGCTTTTAAGTATTCTTCAAATGTTTTATGATAGTCTAAATGATCGTGAGTAAGATTAGTGAAACCTGCTATCTGGAAATGTAACCCCTCGATTCTGTTTTGAGCGATTCCGTGAGAACTTACTTCCATGAAAGCAAATTCACATCCTTTCTCTACAGCTTCTGCTAAAATCCTGTTGATAGTGATAACATCAGGGGTAGTGTGAGTAGCGGGAATGATTTCTTCTCCTATTCTTATTTCAACAGTTGAAAGTAAAGCAGAGTCATAACCTAAGTTTTTGAAGACATCAAAAAGCAGGGTAGCCACAGAAGTCTTTCCATTAGTTCCTGTAACGCCTATCAGTTTCAATTTCTGAGAAGGATTTCCATAGAAGTTGGACGCTAAGTGACCTAAAGATTTAGATGAATCTTTTACTTTTATATAAGTTACATGTTCAGCAAAAGTTTCGGGAAATTCTTCACCAACAATGGTAGTTGCTCCTTTTTCAATAGCCGAAGTGATGAATGAGTGACCATCCACAACTGTTCCTCTCATAGCGATGTAAAGAGAGTTCTCTGTAACTTTTCTGCTGTCAATCACCAGCTCAGCAACCTCACGGTTTGTATCACCGTGGATTTCTATTACTGGGATTCTGTTTACTAATTCTGTTATTATCATTTTTATCAATAGAACCTTGTTCTATCTTTTTTTAATCGTCCCTCAGGGACTATGTTTTAATTCTGCAGAGATAAATAAATTCTCTGGTTTTTACTTATTGTTGTGCCTTCTAATGGGAATTGCTCTTTGATTCTTCCTACTCCTTTATAGTCGACACGGTATCCCAAGTTTTCCAATTGCGGGATTACATTTTTACCGATTAATCCTACTACGTTTGGCATCTGCTTATCGTTTACTGCTACTTTTACATTAGGTTCTACCATTTTGCTCAGGTTTACCTTTTTGTCTACGAGCATTTCTTTCTCAATGTTTTGAGGCGTTTTCAGGAATGTTTTTCCTGCAATTTCTTTAAATACCGGTGCTGATACGGGACCTCCATAAAATCCTATTGCTGTATTGGGCTCACTCACCATTACATAGCAGGTATATTTGGGCGCATCTGCCGGATAAAATCCTGCGAATGAAGCTCTGTATTTCATAGGACCAGGCAGCCAATATTCGAATCTTGCGGTTCCTGTTTTTCCTGCCATTTTAAGGTTCGGAGTAAAAATACTTCGTCCCGTTCCTTTTTCTACAGCTTTAGTCAGAGCACTTGTCATCATTTTAATGGCTTTTTCTGATGCCATTTTATTAACCATTACTTCTGGTTTAGCGGTATACATTACTTTTCCGTCTTTCATGATTTTATCTATGAATAAAGGCTTAAGCATTTTTCCTCCGTTGGCAACTCCGTTATAGAAAGTGGTCAGCTGTAATAGGTTTATATTGGAAGAATATCCATAAGAAATAGAAGCCAATGTTGCTGCATTCCATCTTTTGTTTTGTGGCGTTACGATCTTCGGTTTTGTAATTCCGGGAAGCTCGATATCCATCTTATCGAATAATTTCCATCGTTTCAGGTGATCAAGGAAAATCTGTGGCTTTTCAGCATAATATTTTGTGATCAGCTTTGAGGTTCCTACGTTACTGGATTTGGCCAGTACATCACTGATGTCATAGATTCCTCCACCGTGTCCGTCGGAAATTCTCTGTTTGGCATATACCCAAACTCCGTTTCCTACATTTACCGTTGTATTCTCATCAATAAATCCATCATCCATTGCCGCTAAAAGCGAAATGGTTTTAAAAGTAGATCCCGGTTCGATATTATCTTTTAAGGCATAATTGTAAGAGTCTTCGTAATCTCCGGATTCTGTTCTTCTTAAATTAACCAGAGCACGTACTTTTCCGGTTTCAACCTCCATTACGATTACAGTGCCGTGTTTTGCTTCAAAATTAATAAGCTGTTTCTCCAAAGCAGAATGTGCAATGTCCTGAATTCTAAGGTCTAATGTGGTGTAAACATCTTCTCCGTCCACAGGTTCCTTAACTTTCCAGAAGTCGATTGGCTTCCACTGGGAAGAATTGATTCTTTGCTCCAGTCTTTTGCCGTCAGTACCTGTCAGATATTTTGAAAAAGCTCCTTCCAGTCCGGATTTAAGTTCTCCATTATCAATACCGATTGTACCGGCTCCGATTTCTGAAGTAGCAAGCTCTCTTTTGTAGTTTCTGTCAACAATAAACCCTCCTTTGTTTTTTCCTCTTTTGAAGATCGGGAACTTTCTGATTCTGTCGTATTCGTCAAAATCAAGTCCTTTTACAAGGGTGTAATATTGGTTTTTCTTTTTCTTCTGTTCGTCGAACTTCTGTCTGAATTCTCCTCTTGATTTTCCGAACATTTTGCTCAAAGAATCTGTCAGGGCACCAATATTATTACTGTAGACCGTGTCCTTCATAGTTTTGAAGTCAAGGTAGATGTCGTAACGCATTACAGTGGTAGCCAGAATAGAACCATCTGAAGCAAAAAGATTACCTCTGGCAGCCTTTAAAGTGGCTTCCCGGTAATTTTTATTAATGTAATCATCTTTGATTTCCTGGACATTGGTGTTCTGAAGGATTACAATCCTTGCCAAGAACATTACAAACACGCACAAAGCTACCACTGCGAAGAGGTAGCCCCATCTTAACGTTTTTTTACGTTTATTGTCGTATTCATTTTGCTTTTGCATCTGTACTGTCCAGTTTTATTAGCAATTTATGAGGGTGGTTTTCCAGGGTCATTAATGAATCCCGTGCTACCTCTTTCCCCAACTCTGATTCCATTTTTACTTTTATCAGCTTACTTTGGGCGTAAGCGTTTCGTGATTTGTATTCTTCCGTCTCTTCTTTTAAGGCGTTTACAATTCTGATTTTTTTATTGACGAGATGGTTCGTATATATCATAGCCATCATCAACACAAACAACAAGAGAAAATACCTGTAATGTATTTTGATCTCATCACGATTCAGAAAATTTCCTTTTATAATGTCTATAAAAGTGAGTCTCTTCTGGGGGCGATTTGTTGTTCTTTTTGCCAAGTTATTGTAAGGGATCGACAGTTGACGGTTGATAGTTCATATCATTTATCAAATATCGTTTACCATTTATATTTTTATTCCTGTTCTCATTTTAGCACTTCTTGCTCTTGAGTTTTCCTCGATTTCCTGGTCATCAGGAATGATCGCTTTACTCTTTACCAATTCGAATGCCTTTTTATAGTTACCATAGATGTCTCTTGCCGGTTCTCCTTCAAACATGCCATTTTTCAGGAATCTTTTTACCAGGCGATCTTCCAGAGAGTGGTAAGAGATTACTACTAATCTTCCTTCCGGTCTTAGAACATTGTAAGCCTGAACAAGCATTTCTTTTAATACTTCAAGTTCCTGATTCACTTCAATCCTTACTGCCTGAAAAAGCTGCGCATAGAATTTATTAACCTTATGAGGAGGAATATAGCTGAAAAGCTTTTTCAAATCCTCTGTGGTTTCTATGGTTTTTGTTTTCCTGTGATGTACAATCTCTCTTGCCAGTTTTCTTGCTTCTCTTAATTCTCCGTAGTGGTAAAAAATATCAGCCAGTTCTTCTTCTCCATACTCATTAATTACTCTTTTGGCATCCAGTCCCTGCATAACGTTCATCCTCATATCTAAAGGAGCATTGCTTCTTGTAGAAAATCCTCTGTCTGCTTCATCAAACTGGTGAGAAGAAACTCCCAGATCAGCCAAAACACCGTCAACCTGCGAAATTCCATACATCAGTAATGAGTTTTCAAGAAATCTGAAATTCTGATTAACTAATGTAAATCTGGGATCATCAATTGTATTTTTAAGTGCATCCAGATCCTGATCAAAGCTGAACAGTCTTCCTTTGTCTGAAAGTCTGCTCAAAATTTCCTTTGAGTGTCCTCCACCTCCAAAAGTGCAGTCCACATATATTCCGTCAGGATTCGTCACCAAATCATCTACACTCTGCTTCAACAAAACGGGGTTATGATACATGCTTAATTGTGTTTTTTATTTAATAAAATTATTAATAACCAATACAGTTATTCTTCATCGAAAGATCCCATTACATCTTCAGCCAGGCTTGCAAAATCAGTCTCATTGGTGGATATTACCTCTTCGTAGGCTTCTTTATCCCAAATTTCAAAGAGTTCTCCTGCGCTGGTGATCACAATATCCTTCTGAAGATTTGCGAAATTCGTCAGGTCTTTGGAAATCTGTAATCTTCCTGCATTATCCAATTCAACAATTTTTACTCCTGCCGTAAACATTCGTATGAAATCAGCATTCTTTTTTATGAATCTGTTCAGTTTATTAATTTTGCCCATCAGTTTATCCCACGCATTCATAGGATAGACTTCCAGACAAGGTTGGAACACAGCTCTTTTGACTACAAATGCCTTGTCTTCGAAGTTCTCCATCTGTTTGATTAAAGATGAGGGAACTTTTAAGCGGCCTTTGTCGTCAATTTTGCACTCATATGTTCCAATGAAATTTTTCATTTGGGACAAATTTATATAATAATTTCCAAAATTTCCCACTTTTTCCCACTTTTTGACTCAATGTTAATAAGTTTTATTAAAGATTGAATTTAAATAATGTAAAATACTGGTATGTAGAGACTTGTTAAAAGTGGTATTTGAGGCATAATAAAGTCGTTTTGAAAAAAAAAGTTAAAAAGGGGAATATTATATTATTTTTATCTTAAATTAGGATAATCAAAATTTTTTTGAGGTTTAATTTGTATTTTTGCAGAGCTTTATTAAGGCGTTTTATGATATTTAGTACAAAAAAAGAAAAGAAATATTCCTATGTAGAGGCGGGAGAAGGACATCCATTAGTGCTATTGCACGGGTTAATGGGTGGTTTGAGTAATTTCGATAAAATGGTAGATTTTTTTTCGGATAGAGGTTTCAAAGTATATGTTCCTCAATTGCCGATCTATGATCTGCCGGTACTCAATACGAATCTTACCACTATCGCAAAATATATAATCAAGTTTATAGAAAGTCATATTTCAGGTCCTGTGAGCATTGTAGGGAACTCAATGGGAGGTCATGTAGGACTTATTCTAACTTTGGCAAGACCGGATTTGGTGAAAAATCTTGTCTTGACAGGGAGCTCTGGATTATATGAAAGAACTTTCGGAGACAGTTTTCCAAGGAAAAATGACCGATCTTATATCAGAAAGAAAACAGAAGAGGTTTTCTATGATCCAAAGATTGCGACAGAAGACCTTGTAGATGAAGTTTTTGGAGTGGTGAATGACAGAATGAAAGGAATAAAAACGGTGATGCTGGCCAGAAGTGCCATCAAACACAACATGTTGAACGATCTTCCAAAGATAGTGACACCTACCTGTCTGATCTGGGGAAAACAGGATAATGTAACTCCTCCGGAGGTGGCAGAAGATATGCACAAGTTTATTCCAAATTCAGATTTATTCTGGATTGAGCACTGTGGGCATGCAGCCATGATGGAGAAACCAGATGAATTCAATGAAATTCTGTATAACTGGATAAAAGATAAAGTTTAAATACATAATAAATAACCATTAGGAGCTTTTCTTAATGGTTTATTTTTCTAAAATACATTCAAAATGATTATTAAGACAGCAGAGTTTGTAAAGAGTAGTGGAAAATGGCAAGAATGCCCGGAACCTAATATTCCCGAATATGCTTTTATTGGAAGGTCTAACGTAGGAAAGTCATCACTGATTAATGCTATGATGAATCATAAAGACCTGGCTAAAACTTCGCAAACCCCAGGAAAAACCCAGCTGATCAATCATTTTTTAGTGAATGAAAACTGGTATCTTACTGACTTACCGGGATATGGATATGCAAAGGTTTCCAAAGTTCAGCGTAAAGATTTTGAAAAACTGATCACCAATTATATTCTGAACAGAAGAAATCTGGTGAACCTTTTTGTTTTGGTAGATTCAAGACATAATCCGCAGAAGATTGATCTGGAATTTATTCAGTGGTGCGGAGAAAGCGGAGTTCCGTTTTCAATTGTTTTTACTAAAGCAGATAAGCTAAAGCCAAATGTAGTGATCAAAAATGTTGAGGATTATAAGACAGAACTTCACAAGAGCTGGGAAGACCTGCCGGAGCTTTATGTTACCTCAGCAGAAAAGAAAGAAGGAGGAGATGAAATTCTGAATTTTATACAAAAAACAAACGATTTTTTAATCAATAATAATGTAAGTTTCGATGAGTAATATGATATGGAAAATCAAAACTTTTGATGAGTTTACGGTTCCTGAACTGTATTCAGTATTGAAGGCTCGTATAGATGTTTTCGTTATCGAACAGAACTGCCCATATCCCGATCTGGATAATTATGATCAGAAAGCGGTGCATATCTGGGCAGAAGAAAATGGAGAGGTTCTTGCCTACTGCCGTGTTTTTGACAAGGGAATAAAATTTGATGAAACTTCAATAGGGAGAGTCCTTACGACAGAACAGGGAAGAGGAAAAAGCATAGGGAAACAATTGATACAATATGCGGTGGAAACAATAGAAAACCGTTTTCATACTTCTGAAGTCAGAATTTCAGCACAGGATTATCTGTTGAGATTTTATGGAGGTTTTGGCTTTGAAGATACGGGTAAAAAATATCTGGAAGATAATATTCCGCATACGGAAATGATCAGAAAATAAATAAAAGGTATCTCATATGGGATACCTTTTTTATATCTACCGGAAAGCAAACGTAGTGAAAACACCCAAAAAGAAAAGGTGAAGAATTTTTCTTCACCTTTAATGATAGTATATATGGAGTGTGTTTTTTATTTTCCAGTGATTATTTTAAGTATAACAGGCTCCAGATTGGATGGAAGGTCAGCTGATTTTATCTGATATTTCTTTATCTTCATTTCTTTAAACCAGTTTTCCCAATATTCTTTGATGACCCCTTCTTCAAAAGGATTGCCTTTTTCAGGATTAATTCCGAGTACGATGACTTCAAGGTTACTTAAGTCTTCATCCGCCTTTACAAAACCATAGCCATTTTTTTCAATGACTTCTTTAAAATCGGAAGCAGTCAGATTATTGGCTTTTATGAGTTTGGTTGTTAAATAAGATGTTCTTTGTTTGTTATCTTTTTTTTCTTCAAACCTGGTATTTTCATGATACATATATCCGTCTGTCAGAATGAACAGAATATTTCTTTTATCTTGTTTTATACAATAATCATTGACTTTATTTTTAAAAAACTCCCAAATATCAGAACCTACATACTTTCCGTCTTTGATGGCAGACTGATAAATATTTAAAGGTAATTGTGAATATTTTTTATCCACGGAATCAAAATAATCTCTTGGAGTATTTTTATTAAAAGAAACTTTAAGGCTTTTCGTGAAATCATTTATTTTGGGATCAGAGGGCTCAGGATTGAAGAAAACCTGCATCTGATCGTCATAAGTGATGATTTTCTTTGATTTGATATGACTTGAAAATCCTTTTTCAATGGCTTTGATATACTCTGTGTCCCGTTGGAAATACTGCATGGTAGGGTTTGGATTCGTTCCAGGATCAATTCTGTCTGATAAATCAATTAAAATACTGACATTAAGGTTGTTTGGGTCAACAACGATTGAGTCTTTTTTTTCTTCATGGGTCCCTTCATTTTTGTTTTTGCAGCACGAAGCCAACGAAATAATCATTAATAAATAGAATATCTTTTTCATAATATAAGTTATAATGATGATAAGTACACTAGATTTTGATTGTCAGAGTTGGCTCCTACAGCTTCCAGGTTGGTATTGTATGTTGAAATGCAGTCGTCAATCATGGTTTGTTTTTCCGTTTTTGAAACCGCAATTTTCTCTCCGATAAAAGTAACCCAGCCCTGAACATATTCCGAAGCATACAATTTGTAATCTTTGGTAGGAATGATGACTCCGTCTATAATATTCTGAAGCTCTTCTATTCTTCCCCGGGTTTTAATCATCAATTCTTTTGTGTTTCCTATACTGGCGATGATTTCTTCGATTTCTTTTTTAAGGACATTGATCTTTTCCTGAAAGAACTCAGCTTTTTTCTGTCTGATTTCCTGTTCGTTTTTGATCTTATCTTTTTCACGGTGTTCTTTCATCACAAAATCGAAAACAAGCCCCCAAATGATATAGACAATGAATCCTGCGAAAATAATTCCCCAAAACTGTATTTGGGTAAAAGCTATTTTAAGATTAAATGGCAGAGATTCAAAAGTTTTATTTAGTTCATATAATTTTGACTCAATTTCATAAGCCAAAATACAGTCGAAAATAAAAGTCACAATAAATAATAAACCGAGCTTGATGTAATTTGCCCTCGTTTTATTCTCCCAAAACATGTGAATCAAATAGCCTAATCCAAGAAATACAAACGGAATCAAGGTCACAAAGGCGCCTTCAATAGCTCCCTCGTTCCAAGCTTTGCTGAGAGCTTGTGCATCCAAAACACTTTGAATGACGGTGCTTTTTGCATCAAAACTTTTAAAAAAAGCGGAATAGGATGTTGAGATATAGAATGTGAGGAGATACAGACTTATTGGAAGCAGAAGAAGAGCGCCAATCCAGAATTTTGCAGATGCTCCTCGTGAAGCTTTTACATTATATTTTTCCGGGTTTCTTGGAAGATCAATGATCTCAGCTTTTAAAGCTTCAATAATGCGTTGATGGTTTTCAATTTCTTTATTCTTGGTTTTTAATTGCTCATCTTTGGTTTCCTGGGAAACAATGAAAGCTTTGATCTCCGTTTCCCGATTTTTCTGTTCATTCACATATGCTTCTTTAAGCTTTGTCTGCTTTTCAACCATTTCCTTTTCTTCATTTTGGAATTTTGAATAAACGGCATCCAGGCAGATGGATAGGGTAGAATGGTTTCCGCTGGTTCGTGAACTGTCTCTGTATCCAGATTCGTGATAGGTTCTTTTCCGGCTTTCTTCTAAAGAATCATCGTTCGGAATAACTTCATTTTTAGGAAGCTGTTCCTGCTTGGGTTCTATGGGAGCGGATTTTAATTTGAATAAATTTTTTATACTGATGGTATCCATGATGAGTTAATTTTTTAGTTCATATAAGATTTCGTTCTTGTTCTTTCCGATTTGTACGGATTCGATGAGATAATCTACAATGGCCGTTACATTTTCTTCCATAAAACCAAACATCAGGACATATTTTTCCATTGCTGAATATTCGTTAGGAGCAACAATTCCGTCTGCCCACACCATTACTGTAAGATCATATAAATAGTCAATCTTTTCTTCAATAGTTGTGGGAAGCAAAGATTTTAAATTGATTGGATTCATAAGGATTTCATCAAGATTTTTAGAAGAGATCCCTTTTTCTTCTGCCAGTTTATAGAGCATCTTTAACTCCAGAGGGCTGAAGTCGTCATCACATATGGCCATTTGGTAAAGCCTCAAAAAATGCGCTTTAAGATTTTCAGTGATTTGAATGTTTTCCATGGTTGGATTCGTTTTCTTTTGGTTTTTTAGGATTAATAATAATATCCCGGGAATGAAATCTCGGCTGAGCAGGGTAGGCTGAAGTTTCCTCTGGAGTTTCTATGACTTCTTCTTCTTTTTTTTCCTCTGATTTTTCGGCAAAAGCTATCAGCAGAAAAAGAATCCCGGTTATGATATCAATGGGAATCCATATGCTTTTTCTATAAAGATAAATAGGAAAAACAGGGTTGAAAAGAATGAGAATGAATAAGAAAATTAAGCTGAAATAATATTGTTTAAATCGTACAGCATTGTATAAAATGAGTAATGCCCCCATCGAGATAAGAATTCTCAAAATAGTATAGTATTCTATGGGAAGTCTGAAAATAGCCACGAAACAGCTGATAGCACATAAGGTAAGAAAAGGTTTCATGGTGAGAATTGTTCATTTAAAAATAGACCTGAGTTCATAATATTCTGTTTTTGAGTTATTTCAAATCTTTATAATATACATAACCTACTTTTCCGTTTTTTCCTGCCTGTACTTTATACCAGGAGTCTTGTTTGGATAATTGCTTTAGTTCTGTGTTTTTTGGAACTTTTTCTATGATTTTAGAACTTAGAGAAGGCTTTTCATAGATATAGGTAATTGCTGCTCCTGCAAAATAGCGGTTGTTGGTATTGATGTTGATTTCATCAATCCGAATTTTCGGAGAACCATACGATTGTTTTTTTTTAGTAGAGTGTGAACCATTGTTAGTTGTAGATTTACTTTTCTTTGAGGATGATTTATTGCCGGAAGAATCACCTTTGCAAACACCGCAGCTCCCACCGGAAGAGCAATGCGCACAACCCGAGCAGTTGGAACAGGCACGGCACGATGAAGAACCGGTACACCTTCCACCGTGATCAGGGCTTTCGGATCCGGAAATACTGAAAGATCCGGCAGTAAGTGTACCAATGCATAAAATGAGTATAGAAATGAACGTTTTCATGGTTATTTAAATTTAGTTATATATTAGTTTTCAACCGGTGTTTTTACCTGGATACCTTCTTTATGAGATGCTGATAAAATTGTAATTCATAGAAATCTCTTTCATTGCCTGTACTTTTATGTGATCATTCACCTTTCCGTATTGTCTTATAGAGCTGGATAGCCCTGTTGTCAGTACTTCTGCTTCACTTTTGCTCAGACGTAATAAGTAACTTTTATTTTGGACTATTAATTCGAGGTTTCCCCGCTGAAATTCGTGAGAGATTAGCTTATTAAATGGTATTTGAAAGCTTTTCCCTCCTGCGTTGAAAATGATTCTTGAACTGGTTAAGAATAAAGTACCAGAGTATGTTTTTCTTACTTCCTCTTTTACGGGACGATATCTGCCGCCACCCACTCTGGCATTCACTCCTTTTGTTATTCTGAAAGAAATACTGGAACTGGAGCGGGAATATCCTGCATGAACTATTTTGTTTTCAATCAAAGTGGCACTAAACTGCAAATAGCCTGTTTCATCTCTAATTAATGTGATAGGAGGATTATAAAGAACAGGAAAAATCCCATGATCTAAATTCCATAATAATTTGGAACGTTCAAGCTTTCTGATTTTTTTATCAGAGAGAAATGTTTTGATATTCTGATGGTCAATTTTCAAATCACGGGTAGTTTGTACCAGTTGGGTTTCCTTCGAGGGAGAAAGACGGCTGTCTGAAACTTTTTCATCCAATATTTTATTAAATATTAATACAGCAGTTTTCTGTTTAATGGCCTCGGTTTGAGGCAATGGAAACTGAAGGAAAGCTGCGATAGTCGTAATCTGCTGATTCTCGGCATCTGTCAGTACATTATTTTCATAACATTTCTGGATTAGAGCACTGACTGTTCTTTCTGCAATTTTCTTTTTTTCAGCTGAGATTTGTTCATCAGATAAACTGAAAAAGAGTTTAATTTGATTCAGGGCCAGGATTTCACTCTGTGTGACATGAAAATCTGAAACAGCTTTACATAAAGTCTTATAATAAATTCTTCTTCCTGCTTTACTTTTTTGCTGATCACTTACCGGTTTGGGGCTGTTTATCACATTTTGTTCATAAATAGGTAAAATGGTCTGAAGGTTTGAATAATCTATGGTTTTTAAAAGTTTATTAGTGCCATCAATATCTATACTAGCCACTTTGGTAAGGATAAACGTACAGGTAAAAGGAATTGAAAATAATCCCAGAACAAACATAATTAATGAGGCAATAAAGTTCTGTTCGGTCAATAAGCCTACGGAGATTATAAGAAATACAATACCAAAGCTCCATCTTAAAATTCTCACAAAAAGTAAAAGAGTTTTCATGGTTATTAGTTTTTGTTAGTTGTAGATCTCTAAGGTTTTATGGAGTTCTTCTTTGTTGCTTTTTGATGCAGCTGTTCAAGTTTTATTTTAAAGTCCATTAGGTTATTTTTTTAAAGAGTTTCATCAACGATTTGGGAAGTAGGTGCATTTTTCTTTACAGATGAAATCCCAATTTCCATTGAAAATTTAGAACTGTAATATTGGCTTTTACCAATAATTTCTCCATTTCTGGCTTTCAAAACAAAATAATCTTTTCCGTTCACGGCCATCCTTCTGTCGTATCTTGCTTCGTCCTGAGAATTAATCTTCACAGATTCAATTCCTTTTAGGCAAGATGCTTTCTGAACATAGCCTTCACTGGTTAAAATAATTTCGCCATTTCCGGCTTTTAGATTAAATTGATACTCGCTGTTAACTCTTTTTGTAATGACAAATTTTTCCATAATAATTACTTAGCTAGTGTGACATTCGTGTGAACATGTTTTACATCCGTTTGATTGAGAATCCGTTTTCTTAGATTCTCTTACTGTATTATTACAAGAAGAATATTCTCCCAGATATTTCCTGTTAGCGGGATCTGGTATATACCTGCACTCTTCATGGTCTCCATTACTTTGTGCTCTTTTGTTTACGTAATACTTTTTCATATTATTCTTTTAATGTTTTAATACTCCAAAAGTAGATAGATTAAAAACTCAACCCTTACGGTTTCCCGTAAAAGAAAAACCTTCCAAAAAATTGGAAGGCTGTATAACGGGGTTAGAATTTCTTTAAATAATTCCGATGTCTTTACAAAAAGCAACAAGCTGTTCATTACTGTTGATCTGAAGCTCTTCTTTCAGGCTATTCAGTTTTTTTTCAACGCTGCTTAAGCTATTGGGCCTGATGTTATTATTCTGAAGATATACCGGAATGTTTTTTTGCAGAACTCCTTGTGAAAGAAGAGATACCAGGGTAATATCATAATCGGAGAATTCATAGCTGTTTAGCTGTTTTACATCCTGTTTCAGATCGAGAGAAAGATAATTTTTATTATCGTAGACTGAGGCAATGGCCTTTTTTAATTCCTTAGAGTCATTTCTGGCTTTACGAACGAACCCATTGATCCCATTTTCTTTAAAAAGAGAATCGATGACACCGGAACGATGTTCTGCAGAAAACACAATGGTTTTAAGAGAGGGCTGTATTTTTTTTATTGCCTGAATGAGCTCCTTACCGTCTTTGAGGTCCTGTTCACGATGGTCTTCTTCATAATAAAGGTCAGTAATTAACAGGTCATAATGGTCTCCTTCTCTATGAGATTTTTGAATCTTAGCTAACGCATCATCACAATAAGATACATAGTCAGATTGTGGAATATTTAGCTCTTCTAATGTTTTTTGTACAGAGATACTGATACTTTCGTGGTCTTCGGCTATTAAAATTTTTTTAAACATTCTTTTTCTTTTTTTAAAATGCTGGGAACGAAATGTGAATTTTCAATCCCTTTTCGGTTTGGGTATCAAAAGTAATTTCTCCATGGATTTTTTCAATACGGGAAACCGTATTAGTTAAGCCATTGTTATAAGAAATATCTCCTGGAACACCAATTCCATTGTCTGTATAATGTATTTGTATCAGGTTGTTATCTCTTTCAAATTTAAAAGCAACGAGAGTGGCCTGACTGTGTTTTTTCATATTCACCAAAAGCTCACGGAGGACCTGATAAACCTCATCTTTGGTTGTATGGGAAACATTGGCCCAAATATTCTGGCCATTTCCTGCCAGAAACGTATTTACTTCATCATTTTTGAAAGAACCAATAAGGTTGGATATTTTTTTATCAAACTCCAAGATATCGCTGGAGTATTCTTTTTCATATGAAATATCTCTTGACTTTTCATAAACAAACTCAAGTTCATCCAGAGCTCCTTCTTTATCAAAATCAGGTTGATTTTCAATTTTTGTCATGACCTGATAAATGCCGTTGGCTACAACATCATGAACTTTTTTGGACATTTTCAGCTGGGTATTTTTTACTTCGAGCTCTTTTTCCTGCTGAAGTCTTTTTTGTCTTTTTCTAAACCAAAAAATACCCCCAACTAAAACTAAGATTAAAGCCCCAATACCTGCATTTTTATAAAGTAATTCTACTTCTTTTTCTGCATTTTGCCTTTTAATCTTTTCGACATCAAATCTTATGAAGGCAAATTTGCTGTCGTTTTTATCTTTTTCTCTTTGAATACTATCATTCAACGACAGATATGTTTGAAAATTTTTGACACTTTTCTCAGGATCTAATAAAACAAGCTTTTGTAATGCTTCTAAACGATCAGTAGGGCTCTTTATTTCCCTTGCTATTTGATACATGTTTTCCGCATAGAGTAAAGCCTTTTTTCGGTCATTAATTATATAATAATCAGAAAGGTGTGCGTATCCGGCATTTTGAGCCCATTTATCATTAATCTGTTTTTCAATTTCAATGGCCTGTAGTAACTGAGGCTCTGGATTATAATTGGGATTATTTAAAGACTTTACATTTTCAAGATTTGAAAGGAGCCTTGCATATAATTTTTTATTAGTATTCTTTATTTGTGGAAGAATACTTTCATAAATTTTAATGGCTTCCGAATATTTTTTTTCGTCTTTATAGGTATTGGCCTTATTCTTTAGATATGTTAGCTTATTATCTATAGAGTCAGCATATTTTACTGCTAGGTCATAATATTTTATAGCATTAGGAAAGTCTTTTACATTATTACTTGCTATTCCTAAGTTATTATAGTTTGCACAAATGTAGGCATATTGGTCTTTATCATTTTTATCAAAAAATTGTTGTGCTTTAAGTGATAATTCCTGACCAGCATAATAATCTCCTTTGTCTGTTAAAATAATAGCCTTATTGACAATGCATTTTCCCATTCCTACACTATCTTTATGAAGCCTGAAGACATCTTCAGCTTTATCATAGTATACATATGCACTATCTGTTTTTCCTCCACTATTCAGCTCGTATGCCTTATCATAGAATAAGTTGGTTTTTGCTACGATTTTATTTTTTTGGCAGGAGAAAAGTAATAGAAGAAGAATAGCTAGAATTTTTTTCATGTAAAAAGTTTAGCATAAATTTAAAAAAAAGAACAGACATTCTATGCCTGTTCTTACTGAGTTTATTAATTTAATTTTTTGCTGAAGTAATTATTTTTTTGGAGGGGTTTGAGTGGTCTCTCCTCCCGTATCATCCGTTGGATCTGTCGGCCCGCTTTGCGTTTGCGCTGTTATCGTTATAGGATTGTTATCATTTGTTGTTACTGTATTGGCATTATTATTTGAGAATGCTAAGCTGAATAGCATTAATATAAACTGGATCATCTTCTTTAAAATTTAAAATTTGAGCATTTCTGTAGTTGCCAGTGAAACCGATCACAGGTAGAGCTACACGAATAAAAAATTTGAAGCGCTTCTAAATTTTGGGAAGTGAACCTTCAAAAACGGAGGAGAAACATCTGCTTCCCAACCCGGAGTTTTCCTCCGTTTTATCTGGTAATTTTAAAATCAGTTTTGTAAATTTGTTTTCTAATGTTTTGTTTATCACTGATTTTGTTATGGCAAAGATGGGGAAGAAAGGAAAGTAAGTGTTAGACAAAGTATGGACATCGATGGACAAGAAATGGACAGGAAGTTGTTACGGAATCCCGTAATGCGACACGGTAGAAAATCACCTATTTTGTAATTGCTTTTAAAAACTAATTATGTCCAAAAGAAAACTACTGATTCATGAAGTATTCGAACAAGCTAAAAAAGAGTCTGGAAGAGATACAAAAAGCGGTATAGCATCTTACTTGTGGACTTACTTTGAAGAGCATCTGAATTATATTATTTCAGACAAAACATTCATTAGGTATTATGAGACTTTTTTAGAAAATAATAAAGAAGTAAATATAAATCCAGATAGGCTTGATAAATTAAGTCAGTATATTGGATATGAAAGTTTTAAAGATTTTAATTGCACGTTTGAAAAAAAGATCGAAAACGAAGGAGAAAGTACTACATCGGTGAAATTTCTATTAGATGGTGAGGAAGTTTCTGTACCTGAGAAAATTTTCAATATCATTATTAAAATATCCAATAATCCTAATTTTAATGTTCCGGATTTTATGAAGAAGAACGGACTGGGTGTATTGGAATTTGTTTTAGTTGCTATGATGGTTACCGGAGGTGTTGTTTTTTCAAATAATTCTGCTGATAAGAATAGAAATGAAAATCAATTAGGCTTTATGTCATTTATGAGTACAAATAAAAATTATATGTATTGGGACGGGGAACAATTTATTGAAACAGAAAATAGTTTTATAAAGCCTGAATTTGAAGTAGTTGCCAAGAATGAACATAAACTCAAGTATTTTAAGAGAATAACAAGAAAAGACACAATGACTGTTGCGAACTCTCTCGGAAAAACATGGTATTCAAAATACAATGGGAATGTGGAGTTTTTTACGGATGATGGTACTGACCCTAATAACGGCAGAGAATTAAGAAAATCAACTTCTCTCATTCTTTATAAATATGCTGGAAAACCTAAAGACACAGTAGACGCAAAAGAATAACTTTCCTTCACAATAATTTAAAACTCACTTAAAACAACTCTGCATCGATTCCCTTAATTTCGTTTTATTTTAAGATGAATAAGGGAATATTATCATTTTTACTTTTCAGTTTCTCTCTATTGGCTGGCCAGCAAAAACCTGTACAGATTGCCTTTCTTTCCGATGTGCATTTTCAGGACTTATATGGAAGCTTTTTGGATCATGATTTTAAAGGAATTGTAAATCCTAAAACCGGAAAATCAACTATTTTAAGGACAATGGATTCTCAGCTGCGCTCCACAAGGATTTTCAATGAGAACTATTTTGCTTTTCTAAAAGCATTAGATGATATTGCGGCAAAAGGAATAAAAATTGTTGCAATGCCAGGGGATTTTTCGGATGACGGGCAGGCTTATAACCTTCGTGGTCTTCATAAAGTATTGGATCAATACCACCGGAAGCATGGGATGAATTTCTATTTAACACCCGGAAACCATGACCCTGTTGGTCCATTCAGAAATGATGGAGGGAAAGATGATTTTCTTGGAAAAGAGGGAAGACCTTTAGGAATTTACAGTAAAGAACATATCGGAAAATCGATCGATAAGATCATTACAAAAGATATTACAGAATCCGGTTATCTTGAAATTTTGAATGAATTGAAAGGATTTGGATTCTATCCCCAGAAAGAGGATTTGTTTTGGAGTACTCCGTTCGATCATGTATCATTGAAAGATTATTCATATACAAAAGCTTTACAGTCTGCTGCATATTCCAGAAGAATGTATGAAGTTGCAAAAGGTTTTTCTGTTCCGGATTTAAGTTATGTAGCTGAACCAGTGAAAGGAGTATGGATGATTGCTATTGATGGGAATACTTACCTTCCCAAAAACATAAATGAAAGTCCTCAAAACACTTCCAATTATAAAGGTGCAGCCATCGGTTATAATAATGTTCTGACGAACAAAAAGCATTTGATCCAGTGGGTAAAAAAACTTGCTGATGAAGCTAAAAGAAACAACAAAACACTGATTGCCTTTACCCATTATCCGATGATAGATTTTAATGACGGAGCCGGCCATGATATTAAAAATGTATTGGGTGAGAAAAAATGGCAGTTGGAACGTGTACCTCAGGAAGATGTTGCAAAAGTATTTGCCGAAGCCGGTCTGCAGATTCATTTTGCCGGACATATGCATATTAACGATACTGGAATAAGGAGATTTGGAGATCATTTCTTAGTAAATGTTCAGGTTCCGTCGCTGGCTGCCTATTTACCAGGCTATAAAATTCTTACACTTACATCTCCTGATAAGATGGAGGTTCAAACCGAAGTTTTATATAATGTTCCACACTTCGATGACCTTTTTCCTTTATATGAGAAGGAATATCTTGCTTTAGAAAAGGAGGGCAGAAATATTCTATGGAACAGAGAGATACTTAAAGCGAAATCCTATCACGAGTTTATGCTGTTTCATTTGCAGGAACTTGTCCGGTTGAGAATGATTCCTGATGACTGGCCTGAAGATTTTATCAAAAAAGGAAGACAACTAAACGGTAAAGATCTGCTTTTGCTTGTTCAGGACTCAAATTCTTCAATAAATGCTGATGAATTCCGCGACTGGACGTTTGATGATCTGTTGTTTGATCTATATAAATTCCAATCTGCAGATGAACTGGCAAAGAAAGATATTCCGGCAAAAAGATGGCAGCAGTACCAAATCCTGATTAGGCTTTTTGAACAAAATGAATCTAAAGACCCTTTCATCATTCAATTAAAATCTGTTTTCAGGATTCTTTCTTTGCTCTCCAGTGGAGATCCCTCAGATCATTTTGAAATTGACTTTAAAAAACAAGAAATAAAAAGGCTGTAATATTATCAGGTTTATTTTTGAAGGCGTACGAGATGATTAAGATTAAAGGTATTGTGCAATTATTTCCCAGTGACAGGATTCTTTCTTTCATAGGTGTTATTCTCAAAACTGATTTTATAATCCGATTTAAAAAGTTGGCTGGGTTGATAATAGTCTGTGGTAATTATTTGTGCACCGCTTTCCTTTGCTTTTTCAAATCTTGAATAATCTTTGTTTCGGGCTTCCATCGTATCAGCATCAGCTCTTGTACGGACAATATAACCTTGTTTTACAAGCTTTTTTATTTCAGTAATATCTTTTTTCGGTTCGTTCATGAATAGTACAGCAGATTCGGATGTGCCGGGAGTAGAATTGGTAAAAATCACTCTTCCTTTTAATGATGGATGCCCTTTGATGTACAAATCTCTGTTCTCGCTGTTATTATCCAATACGAAAAGGAATTTACCTTTCACATCTTTCAATTTTGGCCAGTTCTTGTTTAAAATAGCTTGGTTCAGTGTTTTGTAAGACCCTCTAATGTCATCCGGAGTGATTATTTTATCTTTTCCTAAATATTCTGCCAGTTCATTATCCAGCTCGTCGAAAAGTTTTGAGGTATAATGTTCAGGCTCTGTTCCAAATATATTTGCTTTTCCGTCTTTCGGTTCAAGGGTAATGAAAACAGGCGTATGATCAGGATGCTTATCAGACCATTCCTTCAGATCTTTCAAGCAGTCTTCTAATGTATAATACCAGGTTTGATAGTCTATATCTGTAATATGGATCATTTTATAGCCTGGCTTTGTCATTTTATTTTCAGGATCAAAAGGTTCAGTCGTTTTTACCAGATCCAGGATTTTCGGATGGGCATATTTCCCCCCTCTACTGTCAGCATAAACGTCAATTTCCAGATTTCTCAACCCCAGGTCCAATTGTTGGGGAATAGGCATATGTTCGTATTGAATCTTCGGTAAAGAGTTTAGAGAATCTTTCTTTGATAAATAGCTGTAAACCTCCGGAAGAATGGCTTTCTTATAAGAATTGTGTGAACCAATTACCTGAATTTCATTAAGCTTTACATTGTTAAGGTTTTGAGATTGTGACCAGAGAAGGTTTAATGAAGATAAATAGATACCCAGGAAAGCTGCCTTTTTCATTACATCAGATTTTATAGATGCGAAATTACTGACTCTTACTTTTCGATGGATTATATATTATGTTAAGTATTTTTTAATATTTTGTAAATGAAGAAAAATACAGCATTATAAGTGTCTACTAATCAGTTGTATTTTATTGTCTCATTTTAAGATATTTATATTTTATTGATTTTAAGATAATATTATGTTAAAATAGATTTGAAGCATATCCTTTTACTTTGTATGCCGAAATAAAAACTAACGATTGCCTGAAAAGAAAACCACTGTTGCGGGAACAACAGCGGCTTTTGGAATAAGCAATGTAACATCTTGCAATTACTTTACTTATTGATATGTACCACAAAATTAATTTTTTTAAGTTTAAAAAGCTAATTCCGATTGCACTCATTTTTCTGGTTTCCAACCAAGCTGATGCCAAAGGATTTACAGTAAGCTATCCTGTTTTTTCGCAGGTGAATGAAACCATTTCCGGGAATGTAACGGATCAGGAAGGATCTCCAATAGAAGGGGCGAAAATTACCGTTGTAGAAACGGGAGCTACCGCTGCTACTGACGGATCCGGAAACTTTGCAATTTTGGCAAATATCGGCCAGACGCTATCCATTTCTTATGACGGATATGTACTACAGATGGTGAAAATCTCGGGGACTTCGGTTTCTGTAAAGCTACAGTCTAAAAAAGCGGCAACTTCCATTGAAGAGGTAACGTTAGTGGGCTATGGTACCCAGAAAAAATCTGACCTTACGGGAGCAGTAAGCCAATTGAAGGCTGAGAATTTCAAAGAGGGAATGAATATTTCTGTTGATAACCTGATGCAGGGGAAAATCGCAGGTGTCCGTATCGTTCAGTCTAGCGGTGAACCGGGAGCAGGAGTGAATGTTTCCATCAGAGGTATCGGTTCCATCAGGAGCGGAAGTACCCCTCTATTCGTTGTAGATGGTGTTCCTTTGAGTAACGATGCAGTAAGTGCCACAGGTCCGAATATCGGCTTAGGAAATGCACAGGCCAAGAACCCGTTAAACTTTCTGAATACAAGTGATATTGAATCTATCACTGTTTTGAAAGATGCTTCAGCAGCAGCAATTTATGGAGCAAGAGGTTCAAACGGTGTTGTTCTGGTGACTACAAAAAGAGGGAAGAAGGGAGAGCCCCTGTTTACCTATGATACGTATTTAGGATTTTCTTCTGTAATCAAGAAATTGGATTTATTGACGGCTAATGAATACAGAGCAGCGGGTATTGACAAACTGTATGATCACGGTGGGAATACTGACTGGCAGGATGAAATTTACAGAAATGCAGTTTCATCAAATCACTCGGTATCATTTTCAAAATCTACAGATACAGGGAATTATTTTGCCTCTCTTTCACATATGGATCAGGATGGTATCGTTCTGAACAGTAATTTTAAAAGAACAACCGCGCGTTTGAATGCGGAAGAATCTTTCTTTGATAATAAACGATTAAAAATCAAACTTAATCTTACGGCGAGTGACATCCATGAAACGGGAATTCCCAATGGAGCTAATGCAGGTTCCGATGGTCAGGTCATTATTCACGCTTTAATGGCGAACCCAACACGTTCTGTGTATGATCAGAGTGGAAATTTCACGAACTTTAATATGCCCGCACACTACAATCCGTTGTATTTATTGAGTGTTTATAACGACAAGACCAATACATTCAGAGTACTGGGAAATACAGAGGCTACGCTGAGAATTTTACCTGGGTTGAATTATAAATTCAATTTGGGTATTGATAAATCAATGTCAGAAAGAAAGACCACCATGTACCCGAATTTAACTGACAGAACACCGGCAGGGCTATTTGTTCAGGCTAATTTTCAGTCTTATAACGTCCTTTTAGAGCATTATCTGACTTATGATCTTAGCTTAAATAAACATAATTTCAGTCTTCTTGGGGGATTCTCATATCAGAAATTTAAGGCTACCGGAACTTATTATGGCGTAAAAAACATTGCCAAACAGGGGGTAGGAGTTCCACCGGATATTAATCCAGGGTCTTCAGGAGATCCAATTATTCCGGCACCAGGATACGCTCAGGAAAATGAACTACAATCGTATTTCGGAAGGGTGAATTACAATTTTGACAAAAAATATTTATTAACTGCTTCTATAAGAGCTGACGGTTCTACAAGATTCGGTAAAAATAATAAATACGGATACTTTCCTTCTGTGGCTGTGGGCTGGACAATTTCTAATGAAAACTTCATGAAAGGGATCCAGATGATCAATGAATTAAAATTAAGAGGAAGCTGGGGGCAGACCGGTAATCAGGAAGTTCCTAATAAAATTACTCAGGCAAGTTCTGCTTTATCTCAGGCTGCAGGATATTATTTATATGATAATCTCAATCTGGTCAACGGAGTGGAGGTGTACAGAACACCCAACCCTGATCTGAAATGGGAAGTGGTAGAACAAACCAATATTGGTGTAGATTTCAGCTTATGGAAAAATAAACTTTACGGATCATTGGAATATTATAATAAGACAACAAAAGATCCGATTCTGAATATTCCCTCAGGGCCATTAAGTTTAACACCAACTGTCTGGAAGAACGTCAATGCACAGATCGTTAATAAAGGTTTTGAATTCTCCTTAGGAGCAGAGATTATCAAAAACGAAAATTTCACATGGAACTTTGATGTTAACGGAGCAACTGTAAATAATGTTGTTAAAAATCTTCCGGTTTCACAAGTGTTATCAGGGGAGATTTCAGGTCCGGGATTTTCCGGAGTAACTGCCAATATCTACAAAAATGGCTATGAAGCGGGATCTTTCTATATGTATCACTATTTGGGAATAGATGCTAACGGAAAATATATTTACGAGGATGTAGACGGAGACGGAGTAATAGGTCAGAATGATAAAAAAATCTTTGAAGGGGCCATACCCAACTTTACGTTCGGAATCAATTCTTATATGAAGTACAAGAAGTTTGATTTTGCATTTTCATTCATTGGGCAAACGGGGGGGTATTTAGTAAATAATACAGCGTTAGATTTAAATATCAATAGTCTGGCTTCAGACAGAAACGTTTTGAAGAATTTTTATGATTCAGGAGCAAGCTTTACAAACCAGCCGCAGCTGTCTTCTTTATATCTTGAAAAATCAGACTTTATCCGTCTGAATAATGTGAGACTGGGATATACTTTTGACATAAGCCAGCTAAAATTCCTGCGAAGTATAAACCTTTATGTAAGTGCACAGAATCTGTTCACCATTACGAGTTACACAGGTTATGATCCGCTGGTGGATACCAACAAGCAGGTAGGAGGGAATCAGTCTTTAGGAATTGATTATACAACATATCCTTCTGCTAAAACTTTTATTTTGGGAGCAACTATTAAATTTTAATTTAAAAAAATCATGAAATCTAATTTTCTAAATATTAATAAAATTGTATTATCTCTTGCAGTACTTGCTTTAATAGGGTGTACAAATCTGGACGAGAAAGTGATTGATGAGGTACTGGGTTCTGAAAATGCAGATCCTGAAGCTTCTCTGGCTGCAGCCTATGGACAGCTTGGTGACGGAACCTTTGTAGATCACGGGAGTGTTTTTGCCTTGCAGGAATATTCTACTGATGAAGCATTGCTTCCAACAAGAGGGAGTGACTGGGGAGATGGAGGAAAATGGAGAGCGATGCACGAGTTTACCTGGGATTCTAATAATGATGTTATAAAAACAACGTGGAATCAGCTGAACTTTGGGATGGCAAAATCTTTATATGCCATTGGAAGTATCAATAAAAGTAATATGAATAACAAACCTTTGTTTCTGGCAGAAGCGAAAGGGTTATTGGCATTGTACACTTACACTACTTTGGATCTTTTTGGGCAGGCTCCTTACAAGAACCCGGATAATGCAAATGCTCCCATCGAAATTAGAAAAGCAGACACAGCAATTGATGGACTGATTACGGAAGTAGAAGGGCTTATTCCCAATTTAGCAGATCTGAAAACCCAGAATACCCATGCCGGAAGATTTACAAAACAGGCGGCCTATGCATTATTGGCAGATATGTACCTGAACAGAGCCGTTTTAAAGAATAAAACTGCGGGTACGTTCAATTTTACAGAGCAGGCCGTGAGTGGAGGAGGTAATGATATGGATAAAGTAATTAAGTATTCTGACTTATTGATTAATGCTGGAATGTTTAGTTTGGAATCTAATTATTTCCACAATTTTGACATCAATAATGATACAAGTAAAGAATTGATCTTTACGATCGTTCAGAAGAAAAATTCAAATAGAAATGCAGATAATGACCTGGCCTATATGTCTATGGAAAGAAGCCAGAAACCATCTCCTGATAACAGGGGAACAAATGCATCTTGCATTACTCCTGAGTTCTATAATTCCTGGAATGGGAATTTTAATGACCCACGTTTTCAGAGACACTACCAATATGATGATGGTACATGGTTCAAAAATGATGGTACGGATGTAAGCGTACCTTCAACAAGCAAAGTGGAAGGTACAGGAAAGCCCTGGTTCCATTTTAACAGAGGATTGCAGGTTGGGCAGCAATACGGTCCCAAAATTCTTTCAAGCGGAAGTTTTGATATGACATCAGACGGAAGAATTAAAGTATATAAACTGTTTACGGAAAAAACACCGACACTTGCTGCCGATTTTACTCCAGAACTGAATTTTGATAATCCTTCGGAAGCCGTATTTACACAGGCTCAGATCAACAGAGGGGTAAGAAACTTCAAATTTGAATTTGACCCCGGATATGCTAATAACGGAACAAGCGGAATGGATGTCCCTCTGTACAGATTAGGAACAATCTACATGATGAGAGCAGAAGCATTTTTCAGAAATGGAAATGTAGCAGCAGCATTGGCAGATGTAAATAAACTGAGGACAAGCAGAACACGTGAAGCATTATACAACAGTGCTCCCGGTGTTGCCATTGCCTCTCTGGATGCTAATACTTTGTTTAAAGAATCAGGATATGAGCTGTATTGGGAAATGTACAGAAGAAAGGCGATGATCAGATTTGGGAAATTTGATTTGGCCGGAACTGCCAAATCAGCTTCTCAGCCTTACAGAAGAATCTTCCCGATTCCTCAGTCAGCGATTGATGCCTCAAAAGATTTCACACAAAACCCGGGATACTAGTTATCTTCATATAAAACGATTATTTTTTGCGCAGACAAAAGCGAAGAGATTTTTCTCCTCGCTTTTGTTATTCTTATACGTTTTAATGGTAATAATACTGAACTATTCAGCATTCAGCATTCCCAGTTCTCCGTAATATTTTTTAAACTTCTGGATTTTAGGGCCTACTACAGCGCTGCAATAAGGTTGTGTAGGATTTTCATTGTAATATCCCTGATGATATTGCTCTGCGGGCCAGAATTTTTCAAACGGTGCTAATTCTGTTACATAGGTTCCGGGCCATCTTCCTGAATCCTGAGATACTTTTACAGCTTGTTCTGCTTTTGCTTTCTCCGCATCATCTTTATAATAAATAACGGAGCGGTATTGCGTTCCGATATCATTACCCTGTCTGTTCAGCTGAGTAGGATCATGAAGGAAGAAGAATACATCCATCAATTGCTCATAGGAAATAATAGCCGGATCATAAGTGATCTGTACTACTTCTGCATGTCCTGTTTCGCCGGTGCAGACTTCCTGATAAGTAGGATTGTCTTTATGCCCTCCCGAATATCCGGAGACTGCAGACTTTACACCTTTCAGCAGGTTAAAGCAGCTTTCTACACACCAGAAACATCCGCCACCGAAAGTGATTTGCTCTAAATTATTGTTGTCCATTTTTGGTAATATATTGTTTTATTATTTTTTTCAGCATCAGAAGATGATCCGGAAAAACAGATCAAAAGTAAGAAAAACCTGATGGATTTTCATACGAATCTTACGAATTGTTCTCATAGATAAGACAAATGATAACGGATCAATGAAAATAGAAAAACAGTGCCAAACGTGAACTCAAGTGATGTCTTATAGATAGAGACCGGTAAAAGGATTTATAGAGCCATGGCTGAAATAAAAAAGAGGCTTTCCCATTACGAGAAAGCCTTCCTTGTGTATTATGTCGGATCAGTTATTTTTCCCAAACTAAAGCACTTGCTCCAAGAATAGCAGCATCTGCTTCGTCAAGCTCACTGAATACCAGTTTTACTTTATTTCTGAAAATAGGAAGAAGGTTTCTTTCCATATGAAGCTTCGCAGGCTTTAAAATAAAATCTCCGGCTTTGATTACTCCTCCGAATAAAAGGATCGCTTGCGGAGATGAGAACATTACAAAATTAGCTAATGCTTCACCCAGTTTTTGGCCTGTATATCTGAAAACTTCAATGGCAATTGGGTCTTCTTTTAGAGCACATTCATATACTGTCTTAGAATTGATTTCGTCCTCAGGATATTGGTTCAGCATAGATTCAGGGAATTCTGCCCTCATTTTCTTTGCTGTAATTGTAATTCCTGTTGCCGAAGCGTAGGCTTCCAGGCTTCCTTCAGAACCCGTACTCCAGTGTTTTCTTCCACCTGGCTTCACGATGGTGTGTCCCAGTTCTCCTGCAAAACCGTCATGCCCGTAGATTAAACTTCCGTTGGCAATGATTCCGCTGCCTACCCCTGTTCCTAAAGTGATCATGATGAAGTCTTTCATTCCTCGTGCTGCTCCGAAAAGCATTTCTCCCAAGGCTGCTGCATTAGCATCATTGGTAACTGTACAAGGCAGACCGAATTTTGCCGTCATCAGTTCGGCAAAAGGAATCACACCTTTCCAGGGTAGATTGGGAGCCAGCTCTATAGTTCCCTTATAATAGTTTGCATTGGGTGCCCCTACTCCAATTCCGTCAAAGTTTTTTTCAGATCCATGCTTTTCCATCAAAGGAAATACATGATCATATAAAGCATCGATAAAATCTTCTACTTTATCATAAGCATCGGTTTTGAGGTTTCCTTTATCCAGAACTTCTCCACGGTGGTTTACGATTCCGAACTTGGTATTGGTCCCGCCGATGTCAACTCCAAGGGCAACTTGTTTTGATAAATCTATTAATGACATTTCTATTATTAAATTCTAAGCTCTAAAATTATAAAAAAGATTGTATTAATGGATTATTAACTAGGTTTTATTTAAAAGATTAAGCCGTTTTTACCTTTTTTTTCTTTTTTCTTCCCCACCAGATCAAAAATCCGGTTACCGGAAGTGTGGCACAAATAAGACTTACAATGAAAGCAATAATCTTGGTAGGAAGCCCCAGAATAGCTCCTACGTGAATATCATAATTGGCATTTACTACCTTTTCTCCAAAGTTTTTGTCTTTGGGATCATGGGTGTGAAGCAGTTCTCCGGAGTTTTCATCAAAAATAAGGCTGCTGCTTTTATGATAAGAGTAGGAGAGATGCTTTACATATACCTCAAAGTTCGGGTGCTCATGATCGTCCATATGCTCGTGGCCTAAATCTATGGCAAAACCGTAGGAATCCGGATACTTTTCCTTTACAGTGTTGATGATCTTGTCTAGTGTTCCTTCCGTTCTTAGCTCAATAGGTGCCTTTGTTTTAATGTGAGAATAATCAGGATATTTTGTTTCTCCGCCTGAGAAGACTACATATATCATTGCCTGAACCACAAAGAACGCATAGAATAGGCCGGTAACAGAAAAGATTAGGGCAAAGATAGACGCATAAAAACCCAGTACATTATGAAGGTCATAGTTCTTTCTTTTCCAGCTTTTGATATTTTTCCATTTGAATCCGAAACGCTGCTTTCTGGCTGCTTTATTTTTTGGCCACCATAAAACAATTCCTGTGATAAGCATAATAACGAAGATAATAACCGGTATTCCCACTACATAAGTTCCCCAGTCCTGCTTGAGAAGGAAGCTCCAGTGGATCATTTTTACAATATTGAAGAATCCGTTTTTCTCATCATACACCCGAAGTACTTTTCCTGTATAAGGATTTACATAGGCCTGTTTGTAGATAGGAAATTCATCAAAATAATTCCAGGAATCCGTATTGTGCTCATACCAGAAGAACATATAAGACATTTTCTTATCTATAGGAATATTTACCCAGTGAATAGGGTATTTTTCTTTTACCTGTTCTGCAACAGCTTTTTCCATAACTCTGATAGGAAGAATCTGCTTCTGGTCAATGTTCTGTTCCTGATGATAAATGACATCTTTACGGGTAATATTTTCTACTTCATCTTTAAATACATACAATGCTCCCGTAATAGAGATAATAAAGATGAGGAATCCGATGCTCAGTCCAAGCCATAAATGTAGTTTGGCCGACCATTTTTTAAAGAATCCCGGTTTCTTTTTATGATGATGATTTTTCTTCATATTCAAATTGAATCTTAAGCAAAGATAAACTTTACTCTTTATTTAGTTTAATTAAAATTTATATTCAATCATAAATGTTCCTCTCATTCCCAGAGCATTAATATAGTCGCTGTCTCTTGCTGACCACCATGCAATGGAAGGCTGATACACTTTATTGAATATGTTTTCAATACCCAAAGAAACTCTCCAGTTATGGTTTACTTCATAGCTTGATTTAAAATTAAAAACAGTATAGTCTGGAACATATCCTTCACCATAGGCATAAAGGCCTGTTTTTGCATTCGGGTCAAATCTGTTTTGTTTAAAAGAATGAAGCATGTCAAGCCCGATTGATAAGGCAGGAATTGGTTTCCCCTGAATATAAGCAAGCACTTTAGGAGCTGAAATTCTGCTGTTATTGATTTTCGTAGAGTAATCTCCGTCATCTTTTACAGAAGTGATTCCTTCCATCCAGCTGTAACTTCCACCGAACTGAACCCACCTTACCGGAGTAAAATGTAAGAAGCCTTCAACTCCATATACGATTTCCGGTGATCTCTGAATCATTAATGCACGGTCCGGACTCTGTACGAATGATGCCCCCAGTTTAGAAGTACTCACATAAGAAGTTAATTCATAATTTAACCAGCTTGCAAGCTGTCCTGTTGCCCCAAATTCATAGTTGTTGACAATGATTGGCTTTGTTTCAAGATTCTTAATAGTTTCAGAAGTTGAGGTTCTTAAGATTCTTCCCAGCTCATTGATAGAGTAGGCCTGTGAAAAGCTTCCGAACAGATTAATATATGGCTCAATATTGTAACGCACTCCAATGTTTCCTACAAGGGCATTGTAGCTCAAATTTCCTCCTGCTACAGGAATACTTTTTGTAAATGTTCCGTCACTTTTAACTACAGAAAGGGTATTGAAATCATCTACGTTGACTTTAATATTTTCATAACGAAGACCTCCTTTAATGGTCAGCTTCTTGAACAGGTCAATTTTTGCCAGTAAGAAAGGCGCTACGTTGGTCATAGTCATGTTCGGAGTCCAGAACCTACCATCTTCCAGCTTCTGTACAGTATTGTCATTCAGGATATCTGCTCCGTAAATAATTTCGGCCTGTGAATTGTGAGTATTCCAAAGCTGGGTGTCAAAATTAAACCTTGCTCCCATCTTTTTGGAAAGAACATTAGACTGCCCGCCATTAAAAAAGGTATCACTATACCCGTAAACCGTTTTAAAATCCTGATAATAAAGGTTAATATTTAAAGAAGTTCCGGCAAATAGATTTTTATTGTCGTAACTTACTCTGACGTTGTGGTTTTTTGGTGTTCCCTGAGGAGTTGTTTCCAATCCTTTTCCTAGTCCTTCTCCTATGGTAGGGGTGATGCCGTATCTCCCTGTTTTTAATCCTAAATTCAGGTTTGATTTTGAAGAATAGCCGATATAGGAAGCTTCAATTCTTTGGTTATCATTGATATCATACCCTAATTTCAACATTCCGTTGTAATTATCCATTTTTGCAGTACTGTAAGTAGGGCTCAGCATGATACCATCCGCGTCTTTCATATAACCCGTCCTTTCATAAGCTAAGGAAAGGGTATAGTCAAATTTATTGACCTTTCCTGACAAAAGCTGGCTGGCTCTTACTCCTAAAGTACCACCATAAGGCTGCCCGGTAAGACCAATCTGTGAAATTCCTGATATTTTCTTATCCGTTTTACTTCTTTTTGTAATATAATTGATAATACCACCATCTGCTCCGTTTCCATAGATAGATGATGCTCCTTTTATTACTTCAATTCTTTCAATGGCTGATGGATCAATGACTCTTACGTCTCTTGCTCCGTTTCGAAGTGGAGTAGACTGAGGAATACCGTCAATCAAAACCAAAACCTGACGCCCTCGTAAAGTCTGCCCCGTGTTCGAAGTCTGCCCGGAATTGGTTCCTAAACTGGGAACAGTATATTGCAGAATACTCGTAATATCTGAGTTGACCGTCAGCTGAGACTGAATCTGTTTTTCCCCTACAATTGTGATGGAACTTGGAACTTCTTTTATATTTTCCTTTTTCCTTGAGGCGGTCATAACTACTTCTTCAACATTTTTGGTCTGTAATGTATCTTTAACCTGAGCGAAAACGGTAGTAGTTCCTAAGCAGGCAGCTGATAAAAGCACTTTTTTCATTATATTTTCTTTCCTTGTTTCTTTCTTTTTCCCCACCAGATCAAAAATCCGGTGACAGGGAGTGATGTGCAGATGAGGCCGGCAATGAACCAGATGATTTTTCCAAACAGTCCAAAGTAGGAGCCTGTATGAATATCATAATTGGCATTGGCGTATTTTTCTGCGTTGTTCAGTTGCTGATGAGGTTTATTGGCTAGTAGTTTTCCTGAGTATTTATCAAAAGTCAGCAGGTTTCTCTCACTGAATCTTCCGTCTTGCCCATAAATGGAAACAGGGAGGTTTTTAAGTTCCTTCCCTTTTTTAGTTTTTCCGTTTAAAGATATTCTGAAACTTGATGAACCTGCATATAATTTTTCAGTCTGGGAAGCGGCAATATCAAAAATGGCTTCATTCTTCACCATTAATGAGTCCGGTGATTTGAGCTCTTTTTCCTTAGGAAGATCCAGAGAACCGGATAATACAACGTTGAACGTATTTTTCACATAAGGATAAGCGAAATAGATTCCGGTAACGCTCAGCAGTAAGGCAATAAATGAGGCATAGAACCCCAGTACGTTGTGAAGATCGTAGTTTTTACGTTTCCAGGTTTTCACATTTTCCCAGGAGAACCAAAATCTTCCTTTTCTGGCATTTTTATTTTTAGGCCACCACAAAATGATTCCTGTAATGAGCATGAAAATAAAAAGTACGGTTGGAATTCCTACAACATATTTGCCCCAGTCGGAATTCAGGAGAAGACCCCAATGAATGTATTTTAAGATATTAAAAAAATCATATTTCTCATTGTAAATACCAAGAACCTCTCCGGTGTACTGATTGACATAAACCTGTTTGTTGATGAGTACTTCCTGAAAGTAATTCCATCCCTTTTTATTTTTTTCATAATATAGGAAACGATAGGATTTACTTTTGTCTAAAGGAATTTCAACGGAGGTTAAAGGATACTTTTCATTAAGCTCCAGACTTACTTTCTCCCGAAGCAGATTAATTGATAAAGGTTTTGCTCCGGGGTCTCCCTGCTTTACATAAATAGCCTCCTTACGTAAGCTATTCTGTACTTCATCCTTAAAAACATATAAAGTCCCTGTAAGAGAGACTATAAAAACAATAATACCAACGGACAAGCCAAACCACAGATGTAGTTTGGCAGACCATTTCTTTGTAAAAGAAACTTTCTTTTTATGATGCTTTTTTCTCATAGCAAAAAGTTAACCCCTTGTGGGGCTAACCTTTGATTTTTAAAATTTATAAGCTAATGATAACCTGAAATTCCTAGGTGCTTCAGCCTGATAGTAATATCCTCCTCTTTGAGTGTTATCAGCCATAGTGAAATTAATACTACTTCCACTATACAAATACCTGTTAAAGACATTGAAGACATTTAATCCTACTCTGAACTTGGCATTTTCCCATGATAATCCGGCATCAAACTTCAAATAGTCGTTCATTTGCAACGGCGCATTGGTACTTCCCCAGTTCCAGCTGCTTCTTCCACCTAGGAAAGTTCCTCCGAAACTTAGTCCGAAACCCTCCAGTTCACCTTGTGTGAATGTATAATTTAACCAACCGTTGATAGTATGTTTAGCATATCCGGGAACCAGTTCTCCCTTTGTTGCTTTAGGTGTGGTCTCCGTAAATTTGTTTTCTGTAAAAGCGTAATTGAAGATCGCATTGAACCCTCTGGTAATTTCTCCTTTAAGGTCAAATTCTACTCCCTGTACTCTAGTTTTACCTAAGAAAATAGAGAAAACGCCGGTTGGATCACTTGGGTCGTTGGTAATCGCATTATTCTTATTAATGTTATAAAGGGATAAAGTCGTATTCCATTTCCCATTGAACCAGTCTCTTTTGAACCCAATCTCCATGCTGTTCCCCGTAATTGGTTTAGCAGTAGTTCCATCTCTGAATAGTCCTGACTGAGGAGAAAAGGCCTGGTCATATAATGCATAAGCAGAAGTATTGTCATCAATAGAATAGCTAAGCCCAACGCGTGGTGTTATTCTGTTGGCTTCTGTTTTCGTTCCGTAGCTGTTTTCTTTTACGTTTGTATAACGTGCCGCAACGGTTAATCTTAAAGCATCATTTAAGAATCCTAATTCATCCTGTAAATATAATCCTGTGTATTCCTGTTCAATAGTACCATAAGGAGTGGCTCTCTGTAATAAAGATTTTCCTTCAGTATCAAATTTTGGATATCCTGCACTAGGAGGTGTATAAGAAGTAGCATTCAGGTCGAATGGATTTTTCTCAGTATCCAAGGGTCCGCTTTTTGACCAATCAGCCAGATATTTTTTTGATCCCAAGTCAAGACCCGTTAATATTTTGTGTGATACCGGCCCTGTTTTGAAGTATCCATTTAAAAATACCTGTCCGAATTTCATAATATTACTGGCTTCCCAATAATTTAATGTTCTGATAAACTGTGTTTCTGAAATGAATTTTCCTGGCCAGATATCGCTTCCCATTGTATATTCGTTTACATAAGTAAGCTGAGAAGTCAGCTTCCAGTTTTCATTAAATTTATGCTGTAAATTTACATTAATGGTATTATTGGTCACATTAGTTGGGTCAATACCTGGATCAGTTACTGTATATTCAGCAGGTTTTTTCCCATAGCCTTCAAAGCTGTAAACATAGGCCGATCCTACTTCAGACATTTTAGCTTTCTGATAAATATACTCAGCAACTAAAGTAGTCTTATCTGTAAGTTTTACTTTTAATGAAGGATTAATGATATAACGATCATTGAATTCATAATCTCTGAAGCTCTTTCTGTTTTGCGCCATCAAATTTAGTCTGAAAGCAACTTTATCCGTTATTTTAGTATCAATATCAGCCTCTCCTCTGTACATATTGTAACTTCCCAGTGTAATTTTTGCTGAACCGTTCAAAGAATTTCCGGTAGGTTTTTTAGTCACGATATTATAAATTCCGCTAGGCTCTCCATTAGACATTAAGAACCCGGATGGACCTTTGATGAATTCTATATGGTCTACAAAGCTCATATCTTCACTTAACGGGCCCCAATTTGAAGTTACGTTTACTCCATTCATAAAAGCAGCAGCTCTGGAGCCTCTCATGTTGACTCTGGTATACATGTCTCCCCAGTGCTCCAGCCTTTGTGCTCCGGCAACATTTCTTAAAACACCATCACTTAGGGTAGTTACCTGCTGGTCTTCCAGTGCTCTATTGGTAATGATGGAGATGTTTTGTGGAATCTTAATCAAAGCTTCGTCCAGACGAAGAGAAGATGATCCTTCCTTTTCTACATATTTTTTATAATACCTTCCGTTGACAATAACTTCTTCGATATCATTAGATTTGATAGTATCTTTTTTTTCTTGCGCAAAAGTTAACATAGTGGTTAATAATGCAGCTCCTATCGTTATTTTTTTCATTGTTTATAGAGTCAAGTTTTGATTTATTTTTTATGCTTAAAACTTATAGGTAAGAGTACCTACTGCATTGATAAGCCTTTGAGGATTTGCAGTGGTGTATCCTATCCAGTAATGCTGATTGGTAAAGTTGTCCACTTTTACCCCAATTCTGAATTTTTTAGCATCATAATATGCGCTGGCATTCAGAACGACATAGGATGGTAAAGAGAAAATACCGTCTGCAGAGTTATAGATTTTATTTTCGCTGGCATAATTTCCACCAATTCCAAAACCTAATCCTTTAAGATTTCCGTCCAGAAACTGATAGCTTGCATATAAATTTGCTAAATAAGGAGATCCCGAAGTATTAGGTCTTCTATCCAGCACAGCCTGGTCAGCTTTGGTATATTTTGAGTCGTTATAACTGAATCCGGCAATTACTGTAAATCCTTTTACCAGATAAGCATTTAATTCAAGTTCAACACCTTTGCTTACAATAGTACCGTCCTGTATTTGTGCACGAGGGTTATCAGAAGGCGTACTTCTTAGAACATCTTTTACCTGAATGTTATAATAACTTAAGGTAGAGGATAATTTTCCGTTAAACAGGCTTGTTTTGATCCCTCCTTCCACTTGATTAGCCTGCTCAGGAACCGGAGTTCTCGTAGTTCCTGATGCATCCACATAATAATCAAGGTTTTTGAAACTGTTCTGGTAATTTCCAAAAATGGAAAACTTGTCTTTTACCACTTCATACACAATTCCTAATTTTGGAGAGAAAAACGTCTGATTCAGTTTTTTTCTTTCTTCAGAATCTGAAGCACCAGTAATTCCTGGTTTGTTTGTGAAATTATCCACTCTTAATGCCATTAGTACATTAAGATTATTAGTGATATTTAGTACATTGGAAATATAAACTGCATAGTTTTCCTGAATCCCTTTTATAAGATAAGGACTTTCATTTCCTGCCATGGCGTTATATTTTTCCTGAAGAGCCGTGCCATTGAAATTGGTATAATCAAAACCAGCTTGATGCAAAGGAACAGGAATAGAATTTCCACTGGCATCTCTGTCAAAACCATTCACATCATAGAAATTCTGATTATTATTTACCCTTAAATAATCAAACCCTACAACTACTCTGTTTCTTAGGCTTCCAATGTGAAAATCTCCATTGAAGTTTTGTTGAAAATTGAGAGATTTTTTTCTGCTGTCTCGTGTAGATTGATCACTTCTATACATGCTGCTGGCATCATCTCCCATAAAATATAAATAGGGCATAAATCCGTTAGAATAGCTGGACGATGTACTGAAATTAGTAGAGGAAGTAATAGAATTTGAAATCTTATAGTTGACCTGGCCAAAGAAGTTGATGCTTCTTCCGGTATTGGTAAGGTCTTTTCCTAAATAGGAGTTTTTATAATCTAAATTTAGATCTTTGATATTGTTAACCTTCTGCAGGTAATTCCCTGAATAAAAGAAAAAGGTCTGATCACTCATGTTCTTCATTTGAAACAACTCCATATCAAGGTTGATGCTTAATCTGTCAGTTGGTTTATAGCTTAAACTTGGAGCAATAGCTAAGTTTCGTCTGAATCCTTCTGTCTGGAAAGTGCCTTCGTTTGTATAGGCAGAATTCAGGCGGAATAACAGTTTTTTATCCTGTGTAAGAGGGGTGTTGATATCTACTGCTGCTCTGTAGGTGTCATAGCTCCCTCCAGATAAGCTTACATTTCCTCCGAAGGTCTCATAAGGCTTTTTGGTTACCCTGTTGATGACTCCTCCATAGCTTGAAAGCAAACTCCCGAATAATGTTCCTGATGGCCCTTTAAGAACTTCTATTTTTTCAAGATTAATGGCATCTATAGTTCCTGTTACAGCTCCTAAAACTCCATTCCTTAAAGAGTTGGCAGATACAAAACCTCTTAAACTTACATAAGCTCCGCCGTCACCGGCTCTTCCATTAGAAGTCCACATGGTCTGCAGACCGGGAATATTTTTGAAAGCATCATCCGCAGTATAAATTCCTTGATTTTCTAAAATGGTCTTGTCAATACTTGAATAAACTTGTGGATTTTCAATAGCCTTTAGGGGCATTTTATTTGAATATTCACTGTCTTTTTTTATATAAGAGTTAATGATAATTACTTCATCAATGCCTTTAGTCTTGATTGAGTCTTTCTCTTGAGCAAAGGCCAAAATTGAGCCCAGCATAGAAGCACAGATCAGTACATTTTTCATGAAAGTCAAATTTTCTGCAAATATATTATTTTTAACTATTCTAAATAAATAATTAAATTGATATTTATCATAAAATTGTTATACACTGGATAACAAAAACCCGCTCCAGTCAATGCTGAAGCGGGTTTTGTATGATTATATTAAATTTTTCTTATGCCGGAATTTCTCCTTTGTATAAGAAAGAGATAATCTCTTTGTTCAATTTATCCATCATTTCACTGAATAAGTGGAAAGATTCCTGCTTGTAAATGACAAGTGGGTCTTTCTGTTCGTAAACAGCCCCCTGAGAAGATCTTCTCAAGTCATCCATTTCACGAAGGTGAAGTTTCCAGTTTTCATCGATGATTGATAAGGTGATATTTTTTTCAAAATCGTTCACCAGGCTTTCACACTTCGTATCGTAAGCTTCTTTTAAGTCAGCTACAATAGTCATTGTTTTGTGTCCGTCTGTGAAAGGAACCTGAATCATTTTGAACATTGAACCTTGATTTTGGTAAACATTCTCAATGATTGGGAATGATTTTTCTTTCAATAGGTTCAGCTTCATTTGATAATCTTCCTGTGCAGCTTTGAATAGAATATTCGTTAAGTCCTGAACCGTTTTATTTCCAAATTCACTTTCAGAAACCGGAGATTCCATTGTGAACGTCTTGATGATCTCGTATTCGAAATCTTTATAATTTCCAGTTGCCTTTCCTTTCGTAACGATAGAATTGGAAACATCGAAAATCATATTTGTAATATCATACTTCAGGTGATCTCCAAATAGAGCATTCTTTCTTCTCTTATAGATTACGTCACGCTGCTTGTTCATTACGTCATCATACTCAAGCAGTCTCTTTCTTGTTCCGAAGTTATTTTCTTCTACTTTTTTCTGAGCTCTCTCAATAGATTTACTGATCATAGAGTGCTGAATTACTTCACCATCCTTGTGACCCATTCTGTCCATCATTTTAGCAATTCTTTCAGAACCGAACAAACGCATCAGGTTATCTTCAAGAGACACATAGAACTGAGAACTTCCCGGATCTCCCTGACGTCCCGCTCTACCTCTTAGCTGTCTGTCAACACGTCTGGAATCGTGTCTTTCAGTACCGATAATTGCTAAACCTCCTGCTTCTTTTACTTCTTTAGAAAGCTTAATATCCGTACCACGACCTGCCATGTTGGTTGCAATGGTTACAACTCCCGGCTGTCCTGCTCCTGCAACAATTTCAGCTTCCTTCTTGTGAAGTTTTGCGTTCAATACCTGGTGCGGGATTTTTCTTAATTGAAGTGCTTTTGAAAGCAATTGAGAGATTTCAACTGACGTAGTACCTACAAGTACCGGTCTTTTTTGTGCTGTTAATCTTTCGATCTCTTCAATTACAGCATTGTATTTTTCTCTATTGGTTTTGAAAACCAAATCTTGTTTGTCATTTCTTAAGATAGGACGGTTGGTTGGAATTACCACAACATCTAATTTGTAGATTTCCCAAAGTTCCCCAGCCTCTGTTTCTGCAGTACCGGTCATCCCCGCAAGCTTGTTGTACATACGGAAATAGTTCTGAAGCGTAACTGTTGCAAAAGTTTGAGTTGCTGCCTCAATTTTTACATTCTCTTTTGCTTCGATCGCCTGATGAAGACCGTCAGAATAACGACGTCCCTCCATGATACGTCCCGTCTGCTCATCAACAATTTTTACTTCACCATCAATCACCACATATTCATCGTCTTTTTCAAATAATGTATATGCTTTCAATAGCTGGCTCATTGTGTGAACACGCTCAGATTTTTCAGCAAAGTCAGAGAAAAGTCTTTCTTTAGCTTCAAATTCTTCTTCCTTAGATAAATTTTTAGCTTCTACTTCAGCAATTTCAGTTCCGATATCAGGAAGTACAAAGAAGTTCGCATCAGAGTTACCCTGAGACATATATTCAACACCTTTGTCTGTAAGATCTACCTGATTGTTTTTTTCTTCGATTACAAAGTAAAGATCTTTATCTACAATCGGCATATCACGGTTGTTATCCTGCATATACTGGGCTTCAGTTTTCTGAAGCAATGCACGGTTTCCGCTTTCCGATAGGAATTTGATTAATTGTCTGTTTTTTGGAAGACCTCTGTAAGCCTGAAGTAATTTAAACCCTCCTTCTTTGTTATTTCCGGCAGCGATTAATTTCTTGGCTTCATTGAAAATAGCAGAAACAGTTTTCTTCTGTACTTCAACAATTCTATCAATAGAAGGTTTAAGAACATCAAATTCCTGTCTGTCACCCTGAGGAACCGGACCTGAAATAATTAATGGAGTTCTTGCATCATCTACCAATACGGAGTCAACTTCATCCACGATAGCAAAGTTCAATTCTCTTTGTACCAATTCTGAAGGTGAAGTTACCATGTTATCTCTCAGATAATCGAAACCGAATTCATTATTCGTTCCATAGGTAATATCTGAGTTATATGCTTTTCTTCTTCCATCTGAGTTCGGCTGGTGGTTATCAATACAATCGATAGACATACCGTGGAACTGATAAAGAGGTCCCATCCATGCGGAGTCTCTTTTAGCAAGGTAGTCGTTTACCGTTACAACGTGTACTCCTCTTTCCGGAAGTGAATTTAAATAAATAGGTAATGTTCCCACTAAGGTTTTACCTTCACCGGTTGCCATTTCGGCAATTTTACCACTGTGAAGAATAATACCTCCGATAAACTGAACATCATAATGGACCATATCCCAAACTACAGGAGTTCCGGCAGCATCCCATGAGTTTTTCCAAACAGCTGTGTCTCCCTGAATTTCAACGAAATCTTTCCCCATAGCAGCCAGTTCTCTATCCCAGTCACTTGCTGTTACACGGATTTCACCATTCTGAGCCCATCTTCTTGCCGTTTCTTTTATCAATGCAAAAGCTTCGGGAAGAACCTGAATCAGAACTTTCTCTTCAATTTCGTACGACTCTTTCTTTAAAGACTCAATTTTTGAAAAAAGAGCTTCTTTTTCGTCAACATTGGTTGAGTTTTTTATCTGCTCTTTTATCTGTTCTATTTGAGCTGTGATATTGCTTGTTGCAGATTTTATATTCTCTTTAAACTCAGCAGTTTTTTGTCTCAAACCATCATCCGACAATTGTTGGATGTTGGGTTCTACAGCTTTGATTTTTGTTACAACTTTTTTTACTTCTTTTAGGTCCTGCGCTTTTTTGTCTCCCAAAAACCCTTTAAGAACTTTGTTTAAAAAACTCATAAATTTTTTGCTTTATGCTTAATGCAAGATGCTTTAAGCGTTTTAAATGACACGCTTATCGTGTAAATTAATATATAAAAGTGCAAAAAAGCTCTAAGCACACAGCCTAAAGCTTATCGCTTTATTAATATTCGTCCTCGTTCCAAAGGAAGTCCTCATCGGTAGGATAGTCACTCCATACTTCCTCAATAGATTCATAAATTTCTCCTTCATCTTCGATTGCCTGAAGGTTTTCAACTACTTCCATAGGTGCACCAGTTCGGATTGCGTAGTCAATAAGCTCTGCTTTTGTCATTGGCCAAGGTGCGTCACTTAGATATGAAGCTAATTCTAATGTCCAGTACATAATTTTCTAATTTTTTGCAAAAGTATAAAAATAGGTTGTATAATAAACTTTTTTATACTTGATTTTCAATTCTTTTTATAATCTTTTCTTATAAATGACTTTCATCAACTGCATGACAGCTATGTCAGTAATTTACTTATTGTCGTTTTCTCAAAAACCATTCCACAAATTTTTTTATGCCATTTTGGAAGTCTGTGTGGGGTTGATACCCTATTAAAACCTTTGCTTTTGTAATATCTGCATTGGTTTTTGTGACATCTCCCGGCTGCATTGGCAGAATTTTTTTTGTGGCAGTTTTTTTCAGGGCCTCTTCAATGGCCGATACCATTTCACATAAAGTGATCACCTGGTTTTCACCCAGATTAAGAATCTCGTACACCCCGGAATTATTTTCCAGATACACTATAGATTTCGTAATTCCATCAATAATGTCATCTATATAAGTATAATCTCTGGCAGTATTTCCGTCACCATAGAAAGGAATCTCCCGGCCTTCTGAAATAAGCCTCGTAAATTTATGGATCGCAAGATCTGGTCTCTGCCTTGGACCATACACGGTAAAGAACCGAAGTTGGATCATATCTATATCATAAAGCTTATGATAAACGTGACCCAGTATCTCTCCGCTTTTTTTAGTGGCCGCATAAGGTGAAATAGGATTGTCTACATTATCTGTTTCTACAAAAGGGGTATTTTCGTTATTTCCATAAACACTTGAAGAAGAAGCGCAAATAAATTTTTTGATATTAAAATCTTTACAAAGTTCCCAAAGGTTCATCGTACCTCTTACATTAACTTCTTCATATTCTAAAGGCCTTTCAATAGAAGGACGAACGCCGGCCAGTGCTGCCAGATGAATAACCATATCTATAGTATGGCTTTTAAATATATTTTCTAATCCTTTTTTATCTCGGATATCCTGATAATGAAGGGAATATTGATCGGAGTGGGAGAGGGAAATTAAATGTTGGATATCAGTCTCTTTATCAGAGAATTCAAAATCCGAAATTTTGCCAATTGACTCTAAAGTATTTTTAATTTTTACCTGATAGCCGTAAAAATTATCAAAATTGTCAATGTTTATGACAGAATGTCCATTTCTTAATAATTGTTCAATTAAATGAGAACCAATGAACCCACTGCCTCCTGTTACAAGGTAAGTCATCTGTGATTTTTTATTAGTGCAAAAATATAAATTTTACGTTTTGAAAATATAATCATTAAATTTACTTAAAAAAGTAATATAAATTATAATATGCAGTTTCAAGGGCAAATTTTAAAAATGACAAGCTACGATGCTAAGCCAATTCAATATTATCTCAATCTGTCAGGTGACCTTATCCATATGAACGAGCTGATAGGGAAGGAGCTAAGTATAAAACATACGGGTTTCCAATGTGTAAACTGTGGCGAAAATAAGCCAATCTACAGAATGGGATTTTGTAAAAATTGTTTTTTTGAAAGTCCTTATGCCAGTGATACCATTATCCGTCCGGAGCTTTCTACAGCACATTTAGGAGTAGCAGAACGCGATTTGGAGATTGAAAAACAAATCCAGCTCCAGCCTCATACCGTTTATCTGGCTTATACAGGAGACGTTAAAGTGGGAGTGACCAGAAATACACAGATTCCTACAAGATGGATTGATCAGGGTGCGACTTTTGCATTGCCTATTGCAAGAACAGAAAACCGTTATGAAGCAGGAATGATAGAAGTTGCCTTAAAAGAACATTTAGCAGATAAAACCAACTGGAGAAAGATGTTACAGGATGATTTCGAAGGAGAAATTGATCTTGCAGATTTCAGACAGAAAATAAAAGAATACTTCCCTGGAGATTTTCAGAAATTCTATAGTGAAGGAGAAGAATTGTGGAAGTTTGATTACCCTTTTCAAAAACCGGAAAAAGTAACTTCATTTACCTTAGACAAAAAACCTGAATTTACAGGAAAATTAGTTGGGATAAAAGGACAGTATCTCGGATTTGAAGGCGGAAACTTTATTAATATAAGAGGACACGAAGGATATTTAGTCGAACTGGAGACAAAAAATTAGTATCACCTTGATCAGGTGGCAAACCAAATCACATAATATGAAAAAATGGGCTAAAAGACTATTGATAAGTTTTGGAATCTTAGCGGGAATTCTTCTCACTTTGAATTTTGGACTGAATATATGGCTTAAAACCCAGCTTCCTGAATATATCAAGAATAATACAGATTATAAAGTATCCTATAAAACGCTTGATGTAGACCTCACAACAGGAAATATCTTATCCGCAGGGATATCTATTAATAGTAAAGACCCTAAAAATATTGATGTCGTTGGACTGCAGGGAACTATTGATACCCTAAAAATCAGCCGTATTGGTATTTATGATGCTGTTTTTAATAAAAGAATAAGCTCTTCTGATCTTTTGCTGGCAAAACCTAACTTAAACATTATCCTTCCAAGACCCGCAGATCATAAGACCGGAAAGAAAAAAAGCCCATTTTTATTTGAAAATATAAGAATCAGTGATGGGAAGATTGCTCTTTTCAGGCATACAAAACAAAAATTTCTGTCGGTACAGCAGCTAGATCTCTTTGTAGAAAATCTGCAGATGACAGAAGAATCTGTAGAGAATAAACTACCGGTCATTTTTGACAGTTATAGTATTAAAGGGAAAAGCTTCTTCTTTAGACCGAACGGCATTTATGCGGTTACAATCAGTACCATCACCACAGAAGACGGGCAGATGTCTGTGGATAATTTTAAACTGATTCCGCTTTTGTCTTTTGCCCAATTCAAAAAGTTTTACCCTCAAAAAACGCAGTTGTTTCAATTCACAATTCCTAAAATGGATTTCAAAGATGTGATATTGAATAAAAATAAAATTTCACTAACCAATGCCGAATTTAAAAACCCTGTTTTTACATTATACAAAACAGATGTCAAAATTAAAAATTCTGGCAAAAAATCAGATTTTGAAGTTGATCTAAAAAATATTAAGCTTAATAATGCGGTTGTTCAAATCAATAAACAGGACGGAAGCAAACTTTTATCCGCGGGAAATCTTAATTTGAATATCAATCAGCTGATATTTAATAAAGAAACCTCAGAAAAAATAGTTCCCATTGAATATAAGGACTTTACATTTTCCGGAAAGAATATAGAATATGCAGGACGCCAGAATATATCTGTGGGAAGCATTGCTCTAAAGCCGACAAATGGAGAAATTCGTGATATTATGCTGACTCCGGGCTCTTCCGGAGAAGAAAAAAGATCAATAGGTCTTAGAACCGGTCATATTGCATTTAATATTAATAAATTAGAGTTTATTGATAAAAAACTCAATCTGGATATTAAAGACGTTCTCGTGGAAAATGTAAACGGAACAATCAAAGCAGGGCCGGAAAAGCAGAATAAAAAGCCTCAGGCAGGATTTATAAACTCTTTGATCATCAGGAAACTTTCATTGAAAAATTCAAATATTACTTACGATAAAGAAAAGGAGCCCCTTGCTTTTCATGATCTGAATGCTACATTTAATCAAATTGAAGCTACTCCAAAACCTAATAATCAAGGGATTTCCTTCAAAATCAAAGACTATTTTCTGACAACACGCAACTTTGCTTACAAAACACAGTTTTATAATATGAGTGTTGGACTTTTAAAGTTGAATAAAAATAAAGTTCAGATCAATAATTTTACGATGAAGCCTACCGTTTCGAGAGCAGAATTTATCAAAATGATACCTGTAGAAAGGGATCTCTATGATTTGAAGGCTGGAGAAATCACTGCGGAAGGAAATTGGGATCTGTTTTCTCACCATAAATTTATTAATGCTTCAAATGTCACGATACAATCTGCAGATGCCAATATTTTCAGAAGTAAAATTCCAAAAGATGACCCTAAAATAAAGCCGCTTTATTCAAAAATGCTTCGTTCCGTGAAAGTTCCAATGACGGTTCACAATCTGGATCTTAAAAATTCAGTTTTAGTATATGAAGAAGATACTCCTGAAAGTATGGGACCCGGCAAACTGACGTTCAGTAAATTTAATATGAATGTCAAAAACCTTAATTCTGCCAAAACAAAAGGAAAGCCTACAAAGGTTGATATTAGAATCAATTGCTCATTTATGAACCTGTCGCCTCTTGCTGTAAACTGGAGCTTTGATGTTGCAGATCATAATGATAACTTTGCCATTTCTGGGAAGACGTCCAATCTCCCTGCTGGCGGCATTAACCCTTTTATCAGGCCCTATCTTCACGTGACAGCCACTTCTGGGACCATCCAGGAAATGCTTTTTAATTTTAAAGGAAATCCGGCAGGATTACATGGAACATTCAATCTCAAACATAAAGATTTGAAAATTGCAGTTTTAAATAAACATAACCATGAAAAGAAAGGACTGTTAACCGCTGTAGTCAATGTTTTTATAAAATCAAATTCGGGGAATTTTCCTGAGGCCGTTGATGTAGAAAATGTAGAACGTGATCCCACTAAATCATTCTTTAACCTTTTCTGGAAAGGAATAGAACAAGGGTTAAAGAAAACGCTTATTGGAATAAATGTTGAAAAAACAGAGAAGAAAGTAAAAAATGTGGTCTCTTCTGTAAAAGAAATGAAACAGTCTGTCAAAGAAATCAAACAGGAAATTAAAAATAAAAAAGCCGACTCAAAACCTGGAGAAGAGAAAAAAGAAAAGAAAGGATTTTTGAATAATATCTTTAAACATAAAGAAACCCCACAAAATGAATAATCTTTTAAACCATTAAGAAGTGATGAAATGAATAATCTTAGCCAGCGTAGGCAAGATTTTATTTTATTAAAACAAGCCCAATGGTTTAAAAAATTAACATAGCTGTTGATGGTTTAAAATTTGAATTCATCACTTTCCAAAACCTGAATTTTTCTTAAAAATTCATCGAATTGCTCTCCCGGATAATTGCTGTCAGCTCCATAAGAATCTATAATCATCCCACGATTTCCCTCATTGTCCTTTACAACGTACAGAACAGCGTTGTCATCGGGATTACTATCTCCTTCAAAGCGATAAGTCTTCAATATTGTCAATTCAGAAGGCTGATAAATTTTCTCAGAATTTTCAAACTTCATTTCACAGTCTTTGTTCATTCTGAACTCCCTGTGTATTCCTCTCTCAGAAAGCGTTTTCATTACTTGGCTTAAAGTGGTCATTTGGTCAAAGTTTCCGGGATTTTCCATAATACTATTTTTGGTGATGAGTACAATAATTAAACCATTGCTTTTGTAAACCTAAGAAAAATAATGAATTGTAACTTTCTTAAAAATAAAGTTTAATGTTAACAAAATTTATAATTCAGGAATCGAAAATAGGTACACTTTTTGCAATACCTACAACAATAAATCAAAGAAAATATGAAAAAAGAAGTTGGAGTTTTACTGGCAGGAGGAGTAGGTCTTTTGGCGGTATTAAGTTTAATAAGTATTAAAAAAATTTTGACTAAAAAAGACAAAAAATATAGTGATTCCTATTCGGATTATCACAGACACTTTGATGAAAAAAACCAGGAAGATGAAACTCATGGAGTTGAATTCTATGCGCTGAAGTAGTAAAAAAATATATTAATTATGTTTAATCCAACACTTTTTAAGTGTTGGATTTTTTTTTGGAAAAACTTTAATGTTAAAACTCATTATTTTATAAAAATTCCATTATAATTTTACAGCAGAATGCAAAACAAAAATTTCATAAAAGGTCAGGGAGCTCAGCGGAACGTTACCAATCGTTTCGAAAGATATACCTATGAGCCTGACGATGAAGATTTCGAAACAGTGAAGACTTCATTTACTGAAGTTTTTCCAAAAACAATTGTCAATCAGGTTAAAAGCGAAGATCTCCCGATGGAATATTCTATGAACCCCTATCAGGGATGCGAACATGGATGTTCTTATTGCTTTGCAAGACCCACCCATGAATATTGGGGATATAGTGCAGGAATTGATTTTGAAAGGAAGATCATGATAAAAAAGAATGCTCCGGAACTTTTAGAGAAATTTTTTCAAAAACGTGGATATCAGGCTGCTCCAATTTTGCTGTCAGGAAATACAGACTGTTATCAGCCCGCAGAACGAAAATTTGAAATTACCCGAAAATTGCTTCAGATGTGTCTTGATTATAGACATCCCGTGAATGTGCTGACAAAAAATGCTTTGGTATTAAGAGATCTTGATATTTTGAAGCCAATGGCAGAACAAAATTTAGTTTCAGTTTCATTAAGTATTCCTACCATTAATGAAGAACTTAGGATAAAGATGGAACCTAGAACAAGTTCGGCAAAGAATAAGTTAAAAGCTATAGAAATACTATCTGAAAATAAAATACCTGTTCATGTCATGGTAGCTCCTGTAATTCCCGGGCTAAATAGTGATGAACCTTTGAATATATTAAAATCAGTCTCAGATGCCGGTGCTTTAGGGTTTGGATATACTCTCGTTCGGTTGAATGATACTGTGGAGCCGGTTTTTGTAAATTGGATTGAAGCGCATTTTCCAGACAGAGCACAGAAAGTTCTGAACCTGATCCGTTCCATGAGGGGTGGGAAGCTCGGAGATAAAAGATATTTTGAAAGACAAAGAGGAGAAGGGAATATTGCTGAAATGATTCATACTACTTTTAAAATAGGGAGAAAGAAGTTTTTTAGCGAAAAAGAATTTCCTAAGCTTTCTATTGCAAACTTTACAGGAAGCCGTGACCAGCAGCTAAGACTGTTTGATTAAATCATCTTTTCTGAAATGTAATCTATATTATATAGTATAAGGAACAATATTTGTGAAACCTATAACCATTCAATAGGTTGGGTTTTAGGACGACATCATAATACTTTCTGACTCCTTTCAGACCTTTCTAAAATCTAAATGCATATCAAAAATCTGTTTTACTATATATAATAACGTGTACCCTTTATTGCTAATTTTCCAGCTTTACCCATTGCTTTTTCATTTATTAAACTTTTGTTTAAAATTTTTCTCCCTGCCTTCCAGTCGTTTAAGGTTTAATATTACGCGAAAG